>JAEVYU010000062.1 GCA_023392595.1 Bacillota bacterium
CCGGCAAGTAAGTGACAATTTTTCTGCGATGACGCAGAAAAATTGGCCGGATCGGGTTCATTGTTTGAATCCGGCAAGTTTAAATGCGACTGAGGTTTTTGGGGTTACTTGCCGGATTCAAGTTTAAAGGAAAATGATAACGGAAGAAATTTGTTAACTCACATAGGGCAGAAAATTGATAAGATCCTTAAAACGATGTTTTTTGATAGAAGTCTCCGACACCAAGCGAGGGCTTTTTTTATACTCCAAACCAGGTCTGGATGAAATGACTGTTGTTACAATAAAAATGTGGTTTGATTATTAATATTTAATGAATGAACTAAAAAAGAAAATGAGTTACTTCAATAGAAAATATAAGTGAAAAATATAATATGCACAGCTACAGGAATATGCTGCTTATAATGGCATTTACATAAATTTCAGTTATTTTTTACCAATCGTCCATTGAGAAGTAAAAGAAAATGTTATAAATTAACAAAAGTGTTGCTTGTAGGTGTTTTTTGGACCAATTGTAAAATTCATGAAGTAGGTGTAATTTAAGTATGATTTTTACTCCGTTCGTTCGGCCAAGTGCGGCCCGGTTTCGTGTAAAGACAATCGTAGCATATTTTGCCGTTTATTCTATGGTTGTGATTTTAGGGTTAGGATTAAAGGGTAGTTTTCTGGCAAGGATGGTTCCTTTTTTCAGAGCAAGCTGGATAATGGTGCAAATCTTCATCCTGGTATTGGTCATTGCTATTTTGATAGAGATTTTGTTTAATTTTTTTTCCTGGAGAAATCAAATTGCAACGTATACTCTTTATCTGGGGCCGGTTTTAACGATTGGATACATTCAAGATAGGCCATTGTTCTCGATTACCCCATTTTTTCGTAATTGCGGGGCTTTATTTTGGTTCTGGCTTTTTTGCCGGTTTGTTTTAATTTTAGGACTGCTGATGGCTGCCTTCGTTTTTTTAAAAAAATCGAAGGGAAAAACAGTGAACCCTTTGATTAGCCTGGGTGTGGTATTATCGTTTGCAACAAGCCTGATTACGGTTTTTTTAGTTTTGGTCCAACTTTTATCGCCTCAGCATAGGCGGGAGCTCTTAACTTTAACTTACGTTCTCGTAACAATGACATCGTTTATCCTCATGATTTTAACCGGGGGATATTTACACCAATTTTCCTTGAAGAAGGAAATATTGATTTATGAAGCCAGGGTAATTGAATCTGGAAAAAGGTCGTTCTTAACAGGGTTACATTTATTGATTTTTAGTGAAGTATTTTTATGGCGAAGCAGTTCAATGAATGATTGGGCTTCTTTCATCGGCTATCTTTTTAAATTGGCGGCGTTTTGGTTTATCATGATTAGTTTGTGGAGGGCATGGATGACCCGCTCGCTTTTGGATATTAATCTTACGGTAAAATCATTGATTCAGTCGATTGCAGTTCATGAAACTTTTACAAGCGAACATTCGAAACGTGTCGCAATTTTTGCCAAGATCATTGGAAAATGGTATGGTATGAACCGTAAAAGTTTGGAACGGCTAGGTTTAGCGGGAACTTTGCATGATGCTGGAAAGCTTTTAGTTCCAAAGGAAATTTTACAGAAAAAACAGCCTTTAAGCGAGTGCGAGTGGGCGATTTTACGAAGACATCCCCAGGAAGGAGCAAAAATTATTGCTCCGCTTAAGTTGAATTGGTGTGAACAGGCTATTTTACAGCATCATGAAAGGCCCGATGGGAAGGGATATCCCGGGAGGCTGTCGGGAGCGGAATCGATTGATTTATTTGCCAGAATTATCGCTGTGGCCGATGCTTTTGATGCCATAACCTCAGATCGGCACTACCGTTTTGCTACCAATTTTGCCCGGGCCCAGGAAATTATTGTACGGGAAAGTGGAAAACAATTTGATCCCAGGTGTGTTAATGCGTTTGTGAAGGCTTTTCCCGAACTTATCGAATTTAGAAAGAACCAATTCAAGTCATCTTGATAGAAAACGCGGTTGAGGGGATGCCGATAATGTATTTCCATAACAATTCAGCCGATTATTGATTCTTCATATATTGAATTCCCTAAAACTGCCAAAAATACTTTTTAAATCGACCTTCGTTCAACGAGTTCTTTCATTCAATCATTCGATCAGGAAAAATCATGAAATTGATTCCTCCCGGAGAACGGGAATATATTTCCTCCCTCCGCGATTTACTGGGTAACCATACGACTTGGCATTCGAAATCCTACCCGATAGCCGTCTAACCGTAGCCTATATATCTTCAATCATTGATGCTAATCAACTTCAAAACAATAAAACAATATTCTTGGTCCGTTGGGGACTTCAGGGAGCGAAGGTTTTCCGCGTAATAACCGAAATTGGGAGCGGATATTGCCGTTTGTGCGGGAGAGAGGTAAAAAAATCCGCCATGACTTGGAGGATGTGGGAGACGATCTCTTATCAGGCAGAACTATCCTTTATTTAAGGGGTAGCGCCGAGGTTTATTCATTTGAAACAGTAAAAAGGGCTAAAAGGCCGGATGGGGGTTGCTTTTCCATTATTGATGGAGCTTTTGCTGATGGAAATAACTCTGGAAATATTTCGTGAGGCCAGTTTACGGTTACCGCAAACCCTGAGCCAAACTTTGGGTGTCACAACGGGAATCGTTTTGGGATTTGCGGCTGTCGGTGCCGGTATTGTGTCAAATGCCACCTTGGTTGTAACTGTTATTATTGCCATTGCCTCATTACTTTTGTCAGTTTCAGCATAGTGATCGGAGTCTTTGGGGATATTGGGCTTCAGTCGTATGTCTGGCCTGTTTTTGAAGTTATCCGCAGAATTGATATTCCATCAAAATCATAAATTCCCTTTTATTTGGCGACAATGTTTTGAAAACCTTTACGATTCAATCAGGCCGATTTGTCCCGGCATTAAGGGTTGTTTTTACATTCAATTCCGGGGGCTTTAAGTTGATTCCAATGGTCGCCAGGAAAGGAGGGCTGCTATACTTGCCGGTTGTCAAAGTAAGGGTTAAAACGATAGGAGGAACCAGAGATGAAAAATCATTCGTTTCGTTATTTCCGGTTATTGTTCGGACTGTTGATTTTGTTAAGTGTTTTTTACTCCGCGGTGACATGGGCGGTAGATATTTATCCATTTCAAGATCCGGCGCTTCCTTTAGAAATCAGAGTAAGCGATTTGATGGCGCGCTTAACGCAGGCTGAAAAAATCACTTTTTTCCATCAATGGATACCCGCCATACCCCGTTTGGGAATTCAGTCTTTCCGTACCGGCACTGAGGCGCTGCATGGGATTGCCTGGCTGGGCGCGGCAACGGTATTCCCACAGGCCACAGGATTTGGATGTACTTGGGATAGGAATTTGATAAAACAAATCGGTTCAGCGGTCGGGGATGAAGCGAGAGGATTTCATCGGCTCGATCCGGTGAAAAATGGGTTATCATTGTGGGCGCCGGTCGTTGATTTGGAAAGAGATCCTAGAGCAGGCCGTTTTGAAGAAGGATATGGTGAAGATCCTTATTTAGTAGGCCAACTGGCGATCGCTTATTGTTTAGGCATTAAAGGCGAAGATCCCTTTTACTATAAAGCGATTCCGACGCTAAAACATTTTTATGCCTATAATCTTGAAACAAACCGGGATACCTTTTCCGTGAATATCGATGAGCGGAACAAAAACGAATACTATCTGAAATCATTTCAATATCCGGTCCAGGCCGGGGCTGCTAAATCATTAATGACTTCATATAATCTAATCCATGGAATCCCCAATACTGTCTCCCCGGAAATCAATACTCTGGTCAAGAATAAATGGGCCAGAGGGAAGGATTTTTTTGTGGTTACGGATGCTTATTCCCCAAGTAATTTGATTAATTCCCAGCATTTTTACAGTGACCCTGCTTATTCTCATGCCGGGATGATCAAAGCCGGAGTGGACAGTATGACCCAGGACGATAGTGATAATACCAATACCATTGCTCATATTAAAGATGCTCTGGCATTGGGATTACTTACCATGGACGATATTGATAAAGGAGTCAAAAACATCTTACGCGTGAGGTTTCATACGGGTGAGTTTGATATTGGGGGGAATAACCCTTATAAAGGTTTAGGCACAGAGCAAATCGGTTCTGCCGAGCATGCTGCATTAGCCCTTAAGGCAGCGAGGGAACAAATAGTACTTTTAAAGAATAGTCACGAAATTTTGCCGTTCCATAAGAATCATTTGAGAAAAATAGCTGTGATCGGGCCTTTAGCCGATCAGGTATTAACTGATTTTTATTCGGCCCCTTTTCCTTATACCCAATCGGTCTTAGCGGGAATTCAAGCCAAGATCGGCCCGGATAAGATTATCTTTACCCGAGGAGTTGATCAAATTGCCCTGAAATCGGTGGGAAATTCCCGGTATGTGACCGCTCCCGCAAGCGGCGGACAGCTAACGGCCACTGCTGCTGGGGTGGGCGTCAATGAAACGTTCGATCTATATGATTTCGGCTGGGGCCAATATCTTTTGCGCTCCCATGCCAATGACCGCTATCTAACCGGCAACGGCAACTGGAACGGGAATGTTTTCAACACCGCGAATGCGCCCGGGGTTCAGAACAACAGCGTTGCGGCTCAGGAGTGGTTTACTTATCAAAACTTCAATTATGAGCTTCAGGCGGATGGAACCCGCTCATTATATAATTATCAAGTCTCCCATTGGGATACCGGACTTAACGGGGGGAAATACGTAACGGTGGATGCCAATGCCGCTTTGGATGCTACCGGGGTCACGGTTGGAGATAATGAAAAATTTCAGCCCGCTTTATTGGCGAGCGGTTTGACAGCGGCCGCTGACGCAGCCCGGGGAGCCGAAGCCGCGGTTGTGGTGGTGGGAAACGAGCCGATGTTGAATGGCAGGGAAACCTTAGACCGTCAAGAAATTACCCTTCCTCCGGCCCAAGAAGAGCTGATCCGGGAAGTGGCTTCGGTAAATCAAAACACGATTGTGGTGGTTATTTCGAGCTATCCGATGGCTATCGGCAAGGTGGAAAACAACCCTCACGTGAAGGCGATCCTCTATTCTTCCCACGGGGGACAAGAGGAAGGAACAGCGATTGCCGACGCCATTTTCGGCGATTACGCTCCAGCCGGCCGGTTGAATTCCACCTGGTACAGTTCACTGAGTCAATTACCGGCTATTACTGATTTTGACATTATCAATGGCAAACGGACATACATGTATTTTGAAGGTAAACCTTTGTATCCTTTCGGTTATGGATTGACATACACCAGCTTTCAATATAGCAATTTGCGTCTGAGTTCCAGTGGGATGAAGAACTCCGGCCAGGTTACCGTCAGTGTCGAGGTGAAAAATATCGGAACCGTGGCTAGCGACGAAGTGGTCCAGCTATATGTCAAAGAATTGCAACCGAAGGTAAAACGGCCAAGCAAAGAACTAAAAGGCTTTGACAGGATTCATTTGCTCCCTGGCGTCAGGCGAACCGTGAAATTCAATTTGCCCACCCGGGAATTGGCATACTGGGATCAAAAGCGGAGCGGTTTTTATGTGAAGCCGGGTCATTACCGCGTCATGATCGGGCCTTCTTCAGCGGATATTCAATTGGATGCCGTTTTAAAAGTTTTTGAGAGTGAAAAGTAAATCGGCTGCAAAAGAAGGCCTTTGAAAAAATCATAGGATAATCAAAAAATCTATTGAAGCCAGGTAAGATTGAAGTAAATTTAAATTACAATTATTAGAAATTAATTCCTTCCCGGAAAGATAAAAAAGAAAGGGTGTAGAAAATGAAACGTTTTGCGAAACATCATCTTCCAATCAAAAGCAAAAGCCTGATCGTGGTTTTTCTGGTGTCGATTTTTATTTCGGCCGTTGCCTTTGCGCAAGCGGACAACCCCCTTCACACCGGTGTTTATACGGCAGATGCCAATCCATATGTTTATAATGGCCGCTTTTATATTGTCTGTGGCCAAGATCAGGCCAATTCGACAGCCTTTAATATGTATGCCTGGCGGCTGATGTCTTCCGCCGACATGAATACCTGGACGGATCACGGGGTGATTGCCAAACCTGCAGATTATAGCTGGATGCCCAGCAACCGGGCTTGGGCGTCAACCATTATCAATCGCAATAATAAATTCTATTTTTATATCGCTACCGATTACGCGGTGGGAGTTTTGACCGCAAGCAGTATTACCGGTCCCTATACCGACCCTCTCGGGAAAGCACTCATCGACAAGAATACGCCGGGACATGCAGCGCGGGATATTGATCCCTGTGTCTTTATGGATGACGATGGACAAGCCTATCTGTTCTGGGGCGGCGACGGTAATTGCCGTTATGTCAGACTCAATAGTGATATGATTTCCCTTGCCAGCAGCGTGATGGATGTCCCCGGTCTGACCGGAAGTGGATACACTTACCTGGAAGCTCCCTTCATATTTAAAACCAACGGAACTTATTTTCTGATGTATGCCGATTCGCCCTGGCCTTCGAAGATTCACTATGCCACCGCCAGTAGTATCAGCGGCCCCTGGACCCACCGCGGGGTCATCGGCAGCGCCACCGGGACCGGTACCAATCACGAGGGAGCCGCTTATTTCAATAATCAATGGTGGTACACGTACCATACGGAGGAATTATCCAATGGCAATCCATATAGCCGCTCTGTCTGCGTTGATAAAATGTATATTGCCGGCAGCATTATTTTGCCGATTACTTACAGCTCATATTGGATGAATGGCGGAACTTCATACTGTAAAATCATCAATCGCGCAACTGGAAAATGTCTGGACAACATGGGTTCCACCTCGGACGGCGCCGATTTATGTCAGTACGCCAGTGGTTCCAGTTATAATCAACAGTGGAAACTGGTGGATGCCGGCAGTGGATATTTTAAATTTGCCTGCCGTACCGGGGGCAAATATTTGGATGGGATGGGCCGCACCTCCACCGGTTCTAACGTGGCCCAATACACCGGCAGTAGCAGCAATAACCAGCAATGGCAGATTGTCGATGCCGGCAGCGGTTACGTAAAAATCATTAACCGGGCGACCGGTTTATATTTGGATTCTATGGGTCTGACCAGTGATGGCGCAGTAGTCGGCCAATATACCGGAAGTTCCAGTTATAACCAGCAATGGCGGATTTTTGCCCCGTAATATTCCCGATGTCCCCTTCACCCGGAAGCATCTCGTCCGGTCCCTGGATTTGCCGAGCCATCGCCAACGATGGATGCGCCAAACTCCAGGACCGGTAGACACAGGGCGGAGCTATTTCCGTCATTTCTGATTTAACGCAAGGATACGCCGTAATGAAAAATTGGCGGGCAAAACTGCAATAGTTTTCCCGCCGTTTTTAAAATAACCGCCATTGACACCGGATACCGATTTGATCAACCCCGCCTTTACCAATGGGGTTATTTGATAATCTCGATAATATTTTATATAATTAGAATCAATCGAAGTAAACCACTTCCATAGCACCGAAAGAATTATTTCACAGTAAAACCAATGTTTAAAGAAGGTTGAACTTCCATGCACAAAATACTGTTGTGGTCGGTTTTAGCCATATCCCTGCCGTTTGCCTCGCCTTATCCGGACACGATTCCCTGGGATCATCACCTGGATTATCCGAAAAAGGGTTCTCCCGTCGATGTCAGTTCCCTTAATGACTATAGTATTGATCGTAATGGCCGGGTTTTTATTAAAAACGGACATTTTTGGACCCGCCAGGGACGAATCAATTTCTTTGGGACCAACCTAACCTTTGACGCCTGTTTTCCGGATAAGGAATTGGCGGAGAAGCTCGCCGCCCAGCTGGGGGCTTTGGGTATCAATATCGTACGGCTGCACCATATGGATAACCGTGATATCTGGGGACAATATGTCAAGGACTTCAGTCAACTCGATCCTGAATCATTAAAAAGATTGGATTATTTGATTTTTTGCCTGAAGCGACAGGGGATATATGTCGATCTGAATTTGCACGTGTCGTGGCAATATACCAGCGATCAAAACGACCCTCTGTATCATCTGGTCCGGGAACAGAATGCTTTCAAATATGCCAAGGGTCTGGATACTTTCTTGCCTGAGCTTATCAGTAAGCAGAAACTGTACGCTTCTTCAATTCTGGATCACAGAAATTTATATACGGGGTTTGCCTATAAGGACGATCCTGTAACGGCAATGGTTGAAATCAATAACGAAAATAGTTTTTACCGGAACATGATCATCTGGGGTGGAATCGATTTAATCCCGGAAAGCTATCGCCAAGTTTTAGATAATCGTTTCCAAAAATTTTTACTCCATAAATACTACAATTTAAACCGGCTTCGGAAAGCATGGCGGGTGGAGGAGAATATCCCCAGACCCATGGAAATGTCGGGAATTTTGCCGGTGGACCCTCAAAACAAATGGAAAGTCCAGATTAGCGATGCCCAAAAAGGGACCATTACCTTTCAAGATGACGGGGCCGTGGTTCATTTAAATGATTTGGCGAAAAACTATTTTTTTCAATTTTACCGCACCGGCCTTTCCTTTAAAAAGGGCTGCGACTACAGCTTGATCTTTGAGGTTATCGGTAAAAGAGGCGCTTCATTTGGGATTAATTCTATGCGTCAAGCAGCGCCTTATGAAAATGCGGGACTGCATAAACAGATCCATTTAAAGAATGATGGCGCCCAGAAATTTGTAATCACTTTTACTTCCCTGGAAGATCTTGACCATCTGGGGCGAATAACCTTCACGAACTTTGATAACTGTTCCGAGTTGGTAATTCATGAAATCAGGCTTTATGAGGGAAAGTATCAGCTTGACCCGCTTAAAAATGTGACAGCCTTTACCAGCCTCACCATTCCCCAGCTCATTAATTTTCGAGCCTATCCGGAAGCATACCAAAATGACCTGCTTGCCTTTTTCCGTCAAACCGAAATCGATTACTGGTCGGGGATGGTTGATTTTTTGAAAAAGGATATCGGTGTGAAAATACCGATTACCGGAACGCAGATTGATTATAGTTTTCCCGAGTTGGCAAAGATCTACGATTACGTTGATATTCATGCCTACTGGCAACACCCGTCATTTCCCGGAAAGCCTTGGGATCGGAAAGATTATTACGTACGAAATCTATCCATGGTGGCTTCAACGAAAACCAACTTCGATAAAATCGCTATGTACCATGTACAAGGGAAACCCTTTACCGTCAGTGAGTATAACCATCCTTTTCCCAATCTGCATACCACGGAAACGCCTACGATGCTGACAGTGGTTTCGAAGCTCCAAGATTATGACGGGGTTTTTAGTTTCAACTATCTCAATAATCAAGATATCGATCCCCCAAGTTACTTCAGTCACTATACCAAGATTGCCTGTAAAGCCGTATATCCGGCGGCAGCCATAATTTTTCGAGATCCCCATCGTAGCGTACTGCCCGAAGAAATAATCTGGCCGCTGGGAGAAAACGAGAGTTTCAATGAGATGAAGTCTCTTAAATCCGTTACCAATCCGTATCTGAACGAACTCGCGGGCAGGCAGGAAGGGCTATTCGACTTATTCAAAACCAAACGCGTCGCTTTGCAGTTGGTGCCCAAAGGTAAAACGGATTTTTCCGCCATTCAGTTCAGGGGTAAGGGCAGGGACCCTGTTTTTCATTGGGAAAATTCGGCGGCTGATTATAAACAGGATTATTTCAAATATGATGCCCAAAAGGCTAAAGTTTATATTGGCTGGAATGTTTTAGAGAGCTATGATTTTACGAATGTTACTCTTAGGGGGCTTGATGGCAAGGACCGTTATTTCCAGTTTACGATTGTGAACCGAAACGGCACCGTCGGAGGGGAGGGTAGCTATATCGTGACCCTGAACGGGCGGGAGTTTTATACCAATATGGATTATTATGATTATGAAACCAGGATGAAAGTCGATCCATCGAAAGACAGTTACGGCATCAAGATGATGGCCATTCCCACTGCTAAACGGAACGTGGAATGGATTGAAAATTTTAATGCCGACTTAAACATCAAGCTTTTAAAGTCTTACAGGTCGATAAAGGTATCCACAATCAATGCTTTGGGAGAGCCGGAGAAAAAGGTTCCTTTCAGCATGAAGGATAACCAACTACAGATTTTTCTAAACCGGGAGGATCATTCGATTATTTATTCGATAGATATTGAGGATTAAATAAATTTCCTAAATGATTTTTTATTTAGGAGAAAAAATTATTTTCATGGCGGGACTAATTTTCCCGGGGGCATAAAAAATTATTTTTATGAAGGAATTGATTTTTTATTGGAAGAAAAAATTACTTCTATGACAGAAATAATTTTTTTTAGCGTCGGCTCCAGGGATCCGGTCCCGGAATAAATGATTTATGGGATTCAATAAACCTATCCAGTCACCAAAGCAATTGTTTTTGGAGTTGGATCGATTGAGCGGGTGACAGACAAAATTATTTTCGCCGTTGGATCGAACCTTCGAACGGCAAAATAAATTATTTCTGTGACCGGATCGATTGGTTGGACGACTCAACAAATTATTTCTAGGGGAAAATAATTATTTTTCCCCAGAAATAATTATTTTTTGGAGGAAAAAATATTTTCAAGATGGAAAAAAATATTTTTACAACGCACAGGCAGGCCCCTTCCGCTTGAACGATCCCGAAATTAAAGTATCATCGGGCAAGGAAATTGGCTCAAAAAACTTGTGGCCCTGAGCGCTTTATGACAACCTTGATTGATAATCCTCATAGCCAAACTGCCGGACGATTTGGACCCCATCGGTTTCTGTATAGCGGACAATGGCCGGCAGGTTGACCCCGTTAAAGGTGTTATTTTTAACCATCGAATAATGGGCCATATCACAGAATGTCAGTCTGTCTCCGGGTTTTAAAGGCTGTTTGAAAGAATAGTCGCCAATAATATCCCCCGCCAGACAGGTAGGTCCTCCCAGCCGGTAAGTATGAGCATATTCTCCCGGTTTTCCGGCATCAATAATTTCAGGCCGATAAGGCATTTCCAGGACATCCGGCATATGGCAGGCGGCCGAAGTATCCAAGATGGCGATATCCATCCCATTATGAACGATATCCAGAACCGAGGCAACCAAAAACCCGGTATGGAGAGCCACCGCCTCGCCTGGTTCCAGATAGACCTCCAGGCCGTACTTGTCCTTAAAAAACATGATTGAACGGACCAGGGTATCCAGATCATAATCGGACCTGGTGATATGATGCCCGCCGCCAAAATTCAACCATTTCATTTTGGGAAGAAATGCGCCGAATTTTTGGTCCACCACTTGAATGGTGCGTTCCAGCGTGTCCGAGTTTTGTTCGCACATGGTGTGAAAGTGCAGCCCGCTAAGGCCTTCCAGGGCTTCCGGCTGAAAATTGCTCCGGGTGACTCCCAGTCTGGAATGTTGATAGCAGGGATTATAAATCGGCGTCGCGATTTCCGAATACTCCGGATTGATACGGATCCCGCAGCTAATCTTGGTGGACGCTTTTTTCACTTTATCCTTGTAATGAAGCCATTGGTTAAACGAATTGAAGACAATATGATCGCAATAGCGCATCAATTCATCAAATTCCGCCTCTACATAAGCAGGGGCATAGACGTGAACCTCGCGGCCCATTTTTTCAAATCCCAGTCTGGCCTCAAACAATGAGCTGGCAGTGACGCCCTTTAGATATTTGGATATTAGGGGAAAGACTGAAAACATCGAAAATCCTTTTAACGCCAAAAGGATATTACATCCGGTACGGCGCTGGACAGAGTCGAGGATTTCCAAATTCTTGCGCAGCAATCTTTCATCCACAATATAGCAGGGTGAAGGGAGTGAATTCAAATCAAGATCCATCTTTTTACCTCAATCGATTAAAGTTGGCGCGAAATCTTCCTTCCAGGGCAGTCCGTACCGGTTTAAGGCCGCCATGAACGGATCGGGATCGAATTCTTCCACGTTAAAGACGCCGGGTTTTTTCCAGATGCCTTCCTGCATCAACATGGCGCCGATCATAGCCGGAACTCCGGTAGTATAGGAAATAGCCTGTGATCCGACCTCGGCGAAGCATTTCTCATGATCGGAAATATTGTAAACATAATAGGATCTGGGCTTGCCGTCTTTGACGCCTTGAATGATGCACCCGATATTCGTTTTCCCTTTTGTTCGGGGGCCCAGTGAAGCCGGATCCGGCAGGATGGCTTTCAAAAACTGCAGGGGAATAATTTCCCGATCCTCATAAATAATAGGCTTGATTGAGGTCATGCCCACATTTTGCAACACTTTTAAATGGTGGAGGTAATTATCGGAAAAAGTCATCCAAAAACGGATTTTCTTGATTCCCTTGATATGGATAGCCAGGGATTCTAATTCTTCATGGTAGAGCAAGTAGACATTGCGGGGGCCGATTTCAGGCAAGTCGTAGGTCCGCCGCAGCTCCAGGGGGCCGGTCTTTATCCAATCCCCGTTTTCATAATAACGGCCGTTAGCGGTGACTTCCCGAATATTAATTTCCGGGTTAAAGTTGGTTGCGAAAGGATATCCATGGTCACCGGCGTTGGCGTCCACGATATCGATGGTTTGAATTTCATCAAAGTAATGTTTTTGAGCATAGGCGCAAAAAACGCCGGTCACACCAGGATCGAAACCGCTTCCTAAAAGTGCTGTTATACCGGCATTTCGAAATTTTTCTTGGTAGGCCCATTGCCATTTGTATTCGAATTTTGGAATGTCGGGAGGTTCGTAATTAGCGGTGTCGAGATAGTCTACTCCCGTAGCGAGGCAGGCATCCATAATCGAAAGATCCTGATAGGGGAGGGCAACATTAATAACCATATCCGGCCTGAAACTTTCAATCAAACGAATCACGTTTTGAGTATTGTCCGCATCGAGTTCTGCGGTTTGGATCTTGGTCCTGCTTCCGGCCAGTTGTGTTTTAATTGCATCACATTTGGATAAAGTTCGGCTTGCTAAGCAGATTTCTTCAAAAACTTCTGGATTTTGGCAACATTTGTGTACAACAACGCTTGATACTCCCCCAGCACCAATAATCAAAGTTTTTCCCATATCAATCCCCCAATTCATTTTTTAGAATAACGATGAAAATTATATAAAAAAAGATCCGAATAATCAAGATCAATGGTAAAAATTTAGCTTATTTTCATAAATCTCCAAAAGCGTTCTAAATACTGATTAAATCACAGGCAAACCAAAAAAATACCTATCAGGTTGATATTCAAACTGGATAGGTTCATTTTTACCATGGGATTATGATATCTTTAAGATATGTACCCAAAGCAGGGGGCGTTCGATTGAGTTGTAGAGCGCATAAAAGGTTTAGTTTTAACCGAAGGATGCCATTGTAAATCTTTTTGATTTTAAGGTGCTTTGGGTTAGCCCGGTTGTTTATAGTTCTAGATCGACTCCGCTTTTTTTCTCGCGCATCAAGATTTCTACCAGTGAAACCAGATGAGCTCCGGCCTCAACCGGCGGAGTGCCGTGTTTATGAATGTTGGAAACCACTGTCCGCTGGGATTCGGGTTTGGAAGTGCTGGATTCATAGGCCATATAGCACCCCATACTCTCACCGGTGGCTAGTCCGGGCCTTTCGCCGACTAATAACAAAGTGACTTTAGCGTTTAAAGCTTCGCTGATTCGATCCATCGTGGCGACGCGCCCGAATTTAACGAAAATGGGGGTGCCGATCCGGTATTTATTCGCCTGAAACCCATCCATCATCATGGGAAAAATATCTTGAATATTCTCATTGATGGCCGGGGAACTAAGCCCGTCGGCCACGATGATTTGAATATCGGGGTTGGGTAAACATTGGGCTTGAATCCGTTGCAATACCTCCGGAGCAAACCTGCGGCCCAGATCGGGCCTGGTTAAGTATTCATCTTTATTGCCAATCAATGTTTGAACTTTAAAAAAGCCAAAGGGTTCCAGCAGAGACTCATCCACTTCAGACCAGACCGCATCCATTGCCACGGCGTGATCGGCCCGGAACCTGAGCCATGTTTCAGTTTTATAACGATCGCCCGCTCTGCCCACACAAATCCGGGCCAGGGTGGTGGCTTTCAAGCGTGAACAATATTCCCTGTCCTGCGGTTTATCAACCGTGACCCGTGAAGTCAGGTCAAGCTCGGAAATATCCGGAATGATGTCTGGAGAAATCATTGTTTATCCTCCTGCGATTATTTACAGATGTTAGTTCGCGGAAAATATCGAAGGGTCGCCTGCCCGCCCGGTCAATTTGCCTTGATGGAAAATACCCAATTCCTCAAGCCTGGCGGCAAATTCCTGGATCGGCTGTTTTCCGGTTATTTCCCGTAGCGCGGCGATGTCGTGGAAACTGGTGGATTGATACATTAACATTACATCATCGGCCACCGGGATGCCCATGAAATAATTACAATTGGCCGCGGTGAGCAGCACCAAAAGATTCTCGATATCGTTTTGGTCGGCCTTCATATGATTGGTATAACAGGCGTCGACTCCCATGGGAATACCGGTTAACTTTCCCATGAAATGGTCTTCCAAACCGGCGCGGATCACTTGCTTGGCGTCATAGAGATATTCCGGCCCGATGAATCCGACAACCGTGTTGTGGAGGAACGGATGGTACCTGCGGGCCAGTCCATAACAGCGAGCTTCCATGGTAACCTGATCGGCGCCATGGTGACCTTCGGAGGAGAGTTCCGAACCTTGGCCGGTTTCAAAATACATCCTATTTGGGCCGGTGGCGGCGCCCCTGGATTTCATCAGTTCATATCCTTCATCCAGCATTTTGACGGTGATTCCAAAAGCGGCATTGGATTTTTGTGAACCGGCAATACTTTGAAACATCAGATCAACCGGCGCGCCTTTTTCAACCGCTTTCATTTGAGTGGTTATATGAGCTAAGACGCAGTTTTGAGTAGGGATTTTCCACTGATTCATGAAATCTTTAAAAGCTGTCAAAATCCGGACCACATTGTCCAGGCTGTCTTCGACGGGATTAAGGCCGAGAACGGCATCGCCGATCCCATAACTGATTCCTTCCCGTACCGAAGCCATGACCCCATCCAAGTCGTCGGTAGGATGATTGGGTTGCAAGCGGGACGCCAGGGTGCCAACTTTACCGATGGTCGTGTTACAAGTGGCCGGAATTTCAATTTTTTGGGCGCTGTAAATTAGATCCAAATTGCTCATCAGTTTGGCTGTGGCAGCCACCATTTCTGAAGTGAGCCCGGCAGATAAGCGTCTTAATTCACTTCCGGGCAGGCTTAATGCCATTTCCCGAAATTCGCCAACGGTTTTGTTTTTTATTTCATTAAAAACCGTAGTATGAATCGAATCCTGAATCACTTGCGTAACCTCATCTTCATCATAGGGAACGACGGGGTGATTATAAAGCTCTTCCAGGGTCACTTCAGACAGAACGACCTTGGCGGCAATCCGCTCGGCAGTATTGGCGGCGGCAATACCGGCCAGGTTGTCTCCAGATTTTTCTTCGTTGGCTTTGGCGAGAAGTTCTTTGAGATCCTTGAATTGATAAATCTTATCAAACAATTTGGTTTTCAATCGCATCGAAATCCACCTGCTTTAATTGAACTAAAATTGCAATTTATCAAATCCGGCAAGTTGTTGGAGAAAAATTCTACCGCGACTGGCCGGGATAGGGGGAATTTTACCGGAAGACCGTTCACTTTAGGCTGCTTCTTGCCCTTTTAACGCGGCAACTTTTTTCATATGGGCTTTGGCATATGCCAAATAGAAGATAGCGGCTGCGGCAAAGGTAACGCCGACCCAAAGCATGGTTGATAAATTCGCATAGGTTACGGCCACCACGAATAACACCGATATAACCAGAGCGATCATCGGCAGACTGATATGGGCTACCTTATAGGGCCTTTCTAAGGAAGGCTCTTTGGAACGGAGCAGGAAAAAGCAGAACATGCTCATTACATACATGACCACCGCACCGATACAGGATAAAACGATGATGGTGGCGGTAGCCTTGGTTAATACGAAAATTAAACCTACCAGGCTGGGCAAAATCAATGCCCAAATCGGGGTTTTATGTTTGACGGTGGTGGTAGAAAGGAAATAAGGGAAAAAACCTTCCCGGGCCATAAACCAGCGCCAGGGCGGATGGAAGAGGTGAATCCACTTTGTTGATACTGCCGGCGTTGCTGATTCCGGTGGTCACCAGCAGTGTTGCAACCGCCATGATTGCCAGGGTGATGATACCCAAGTTGAATCCGAGCGGAATGTCTTTTTTGGGGTTTTTACACTCTTCGGCCGCCATGGCTCCTCCCTCGGCCCCTAAATAAAACCAAATGGCGAAGGGAATGGCGGCAAAAATTCCGGGAAGGCCGCCGAAAAAGGGCTCCTTGGTGAAAATGTTGGCGGATTTTATATGGCCGACTCCACCGCAAACATAAATGATTACACCGGCGATGGCGATGATGGTGATGACCAGTTCAACCGTAGCGGCAGTTTTGACCCCCAGACAATTGACTAATACGAAAATTGCATATACGGCCACGGCAGCAGCCACAGTCGGAATGGCCGGAGTTAAGAAATTAATGTAAGCGCCGATGGACAGGGCAATGGCCGGAACGGCAAATAGAAATTCCAGGAATACGGCAAAGCCGGTGATGTACCCCCCGAACGGTCCCATGGTTCGTTTGGCGAATTCCATGGAACCGCCCGCATGGGGAATTGCAGTCGATAACTCGGCATAGCTGAACATAAAACTGGTATAAAACAAGGTTACAATGGCGACTGCAATCATAAACCCTATGGGACTTGTGTATTGCAAGGCGTAATTCCATCCGAAATACATGCCGGATATAACCATTCCGACGACGATTCCCCATAATTGCAGCGGAGACAAACTTTTGGCAAGCTCGTTACTCATTTGAAAATCCTCCTTACGTATCAAAAATTAATGTTTTAATCACTACGGGAACAACTCCCGCAACCGGTGCGCCAATGTCGATATAATCGCCTCCTTTAACGCGGATTCGATCCAGACATACCAAAGGTTTGTGAGAAGGAAGAAGATTGCGCAAGATTTGCCCCAGCGCTTTGGCGAAATCCTGCTCCACAATCACGATCAACGGGCGGGAATTGGTTGCCGGCAAGCTGGCTACGATTTGGTCGGCCATGGCTCTGATTTCCGTATATTTTGGACTTTGCCTGCCCCGTAAGGCGAAAGCGACGGTTTGTTCAGGATATAACGCGGATTTGGCCGCGATTTTCCGGCACAACAAATCCGGTTCTTCGGGCTCATCCCCATGGAAAAGCTGAATCACCGGGATATTTTTCAGGGGTAAGATTTCCTCGGAAAAGGCGATGGTGCTTCCGCTGATATGGATGGTATGATTACCGGCTCCGACTACGGTTGCCCGGATGCGTTCCCGGGGTGTGATAATGTTGATGGAGGCGGCTTTCATCGTTTCCCGGATTGCCTGTCCCAATAACGGGCCAAAATCGTGAAAAGGAAGATCGGCCATTCCGGCGATGGTTGCTTCGTTGTAAACGTATTCGGCTACACCCCCGGAAAACGATACGGCTTCTATCGGTACAGCCGGGTGTTGATGGAGGATGAATAAGTTTTGTGTTTCGGAGGTCATGGGCCGGATGGCCAATAGTTCCAAAAACATTTCCGCCAGACGCCCCGATAAGCGCTTGAGCTCGGAAAAAGAAGCGGGTTCTCCCACCTTTAAGTTCAAATCGAATGGCTGGAGCAAAGGAGCGATCCGGTTTGAAATATAAGTGATATTTTGGTTATCGTCGAACGTTATAAGCCGTCCGCCGATGTCCAGGGCGAAACTATCAATGGCTTCACCGTTAAAGAAAATTCCGGCATTGGTGGTTCCGCCGCCGATGTCGAAGTTAATCACCGGACCGCTATATTTTTTGGAAAATTCCCCGGCTCCGGCGCCAAAACCCGCAAGGACGGATTCCAAATCCGGACCGGCGGCCGTGACCACGAAGTCTCCGGCTAGCTCAGCCAAGTTATCCAATACCGAGTCGGCGTTTTCCTTTCGCGAGGTTTCACCGGTGATGATAATGGCCCCTGTTTGAATATCGCGGGGGTTAAAACCGCTTTTCCGGTATTCCGAAAACAAAATATCCTTGAGCGCTAAAAAATCGATATGATCATGATCCGTTAACGGCGTAAAATAAATGGGGCTCCGGTAAAGGATTTCTTTGTTGACGATTTTAAGTTCAGGAATGGTGGCGATGCCGGCTTGACTGGTCAATGTTAATTTGCTGAAAATCGCTTGGGTGGAAGTGGTACCGATATCAATGCCTATACTGAATAATTCCTGAACCATCGAAAGACTCCTGAAGAAATGGTTATTTTGTAATGTTTATGTAATGTTTGCAAATAAACTATAACACATATATAACTTAGATTCAATTGAAATTTGTTATCGGAGGAAACTTTTTGTAAATAAGTAACATTTTAATAACATAAAAGTTTTCGTATATAGTCAAAGGATAATTATTCTTAAAAAAGTTGCTATCTAAAAAATATGTCAAAAATTAATATTCCTACCACGAAGAGCACGAAGGCCACGAAGAAAAAAGGGGGAAACTTTAGTCTTCGTGCTCTTCGTGGTTAATTCGTTCTATCTCTTTATTTTCATTCTTTCATGTGCCCAGTAAAGCTGGGGTGGGGGACTCCTTAGAAATTAATTCAGAACAATATAATGGGACACACAAAAAACATGGATTCAAGATATTGCATTTTCTTTCTGAGGCATATGTTTGCCGGCAATTTTTTGAGGCGATCCTTCCCGGCGAAAGCAGGATTTCCCGGAAATCTATTGAAACCTATTCAAACAAGGGTGTAGTTACCGAAGAATCGAGGAATAATCATGCTCCAAAAGCTCATTTTGCAAGCGGTGGATTTTAAAAAGATGAATTGCGCCTTTGCCGTTAAGAATTTAGGAACCGGCGAAACTGCTGCCTATAGTCCGGATCAAAAAATTCCCTCGGCGAGTTTGATCAAGTTGCCGATCATGGCTGAAACGATCCGTCAGGTAAAAGAAGGAAAACTACGCCTTCAGGAGCGAGTCTGCGTACAGGCCGAAGATAAAGTGGCATTCAGTATCCTGACGCTGCTCGAAACCGGCAATCAATATTCGCTGCAAGATTTATTGACCCTGATGATTGTGCAGAGCGATAATACGGCGGCCAATATTTTAATCCACAGGGTGGGTATGGACCTTATTAATGATTTTTGTATCGACAATAAGATGCGGAATACGGTGTTGGAACGGAAGATGATGGACACCCAGGCCCGTAAAGCGGGACGTGAAAATTTCACCTCTGTCTCGGATATGGCGGGCTTTTTGGAACGGTTGTATTTGGGAGAAATCATTGACAGGGCTTCCAGTACTTATATGCTTGAAATTATGAAGAAACAATTGGAAAATAGTATGATGAGGCTTTATATCCCGGATGAAACCGTGATCGCCCATAAAACCGGAGAACTTGACGGGATTGCCCACGAAGCCGCCATTGTCTATCATGAGAAAAACGATTATATTTTCGTAGTTTCAATATGGAATGCCCTCTCCAATAACGAAGCGCGGCAAACTATCGGAAAACTTTCTAAAATCGTCTATGATTACTTCACTTGTGATTAAAAACCAAAAATTAGTTTGGGAGGCATTGAAATGAAGATAGTCGAAATCATCACCGGGAGAATGGCCATCCCGCTTAAAAAACCCTTTAAAACCGCTCTTCGTACCGTAGAGGCTGTTGATGATGTCATTGTGAAAATTACCACCGATGACGGAAGGGTGGGATACGGGGAGGCTGCCCCAACTGCAGTGATAACCGGTGACACCACGGCTTCAATTTCCTTTGCAGTCAAAAATATCATCGGTAAACAATTGGTCGGAATGGAGATTGAAAATACCGAGGCCATCATGGAACGGCTTGACGGATGCATGGTCAAGAATACCAGCGCCAAGGCGGCGGTCGATATAGCCATATATGATTTGGTCGGGCAACTTTATAACGCGCCGCTCTTCCGATTATGGGGCGGTTACCGCAGCGAGCTTCGGACCGATATTACCATTAGTGTTAACGAACCTGAACAAATGGCAAGAGATAGCGCTGAGGCTGTTAAGTTGGGTTACGATACTTTGAAAATAAAAGTCGGCAAAGATTCCCAAAGAGATATCGAGCGCATCAAAGCGATTCGTAGAGCGGTAGGTGACGGAGTGGCCTTGCGAATTGACGCCAACCAAGGTTGGAAACCCAAAGAAGCCGTAAGGACTCTCCGTAAGATGGAAGATGAAGGGCTCTTCATCGAACTGGTTGAGCAACCCGTGATTGCCCATGATGTGGAGGGCCTGAAACATGTTACGGACAATGTTGATATTCCCGTGATGGCCGATGAAAGCGTGTTTTCGACGCTTGATGCTTTGAAAATCATGCAGATGAGGGCGGCTGATCTGGTTAATATCAAGCTGATGAAAACCGGCGGGATTCATAATGCGTTAAAAATTTGCGCTTTAGCCGAAATCAACGGTATTGAATGCATGATGGGGTGCATGCTGGAAGGAAAGATCAGTGTAACAGCGGCAGCACATCTGGCTGCAGCCAAACGGGTGATTACCAAAATCGATTTGGACGGTCCGTCGCTATGCAGTGAAGATCCCATCCCCGGCGGGGCTAATTTCGATGAATATCAAATTCGACTTCCGGAAACATCGGGATTTGGGTTTGGAGAGATTAAGGGATTGCATCAATAAAACCGCAAGAAGATATTTTCACAGCTAAGGGATGACTTGAATTGATATTTGATTCATTAGGAGTAACGGTTTTATATATTGGAATCATTTTACTTTTTTTGATTCAAAAGTACGTTTCAGCGGTGCTTCCCTATAAGCGAGCCCTTTTACTGTTTGCCAATATTTTCGTATTAGCCTATCTGATTCCTCCGGTTACAATTTTGACAAGTGCTGCTGTGGCCTGTATTTGTTATACGGTTGCCGTCTATTTTCAAAAAAACCGCGTGGATCAGCAAAAGAGCCTTCGAAGCCGACTGGCGCTTTCCCGCGGCTTGCTGCTGGGAACTTTGGCATTCTTAATCCTTTGGTGGATAGTGATAAAATATAACGGGCCCAAAGAGTTCCTTCGCTCATGGCATTTTCAAGGACTCGCCGATACGCTGGGCCTCACCGGGGCCATTGGATTATCGTATATTTTCTTCAAGCTGGTTCATGTTTTGGTGGATTCGTACCGGGGAGTGTTACCCGAATTAAACCCCGTTACATTCTTGAATTATCTTTTTTTCTTTCCGACTTTTTTATCCGGGCCGATTGACCGTTATCAAAATTTCTCGCATTGGCTGAAGCAACAATCCTTCCGCAATCAAGGCTTGCTCGCCAGGGCGGCTTTTTTTCGTATATTTGAGGGAGTTGTCAAAAAATTCATATTGGTGCCACTGTTGATTCCGTATGCCAAAGATTTCGGGCAGGTTCATATCAGCGACTTTTTTTGGATCAATATGGCGGTAAGTTTGTTTGCCTATTCTTTCTATCTCTATTTTGATTTTTCCGGGTACAGTGATTTGGCGATCGGAATCGCCATGATGCTTGGTTTTAAAGTGCCGGAAAATTTTAATGCTCCTTACCTCGCCGGAGATATCGGGGAGTTTTGGAAACGCTGGCATATCAGTTTGTCATCTGTTTTAAAGGAATATATCTTTTTACCCCTGGTACGTTTGATCTCAAAACATTTTGCCCGGGTCCCCCGTCTGGCGGGTACGGTTTTTGGTTATTTAACGACCTTTTTACTATGCGGTCTATGGCATGGCAACGGTTTGAACTTCGTGTTCTGGGGTTTATGGCATGGGCTGGGACTATCCGTCCACAAGCTCTGGAGCCAGACTGCCCTGAGCCGGGAATTACAACCAATGAATGGTAAAGTTGCCCGCGTCGTCTTCACGGTTCTATCGGTGGGAGCGACATTTTGCTATGTCTCATTGGGATGGCTGTTCTTCAATTATTCGGTCCCTCAGATCCGGGAGATCCGGGATATCGCTAAATTGAAAATCTCCGCCGAGCCCTATTATTTTTACGGCGACACCTATACCTGGGGAATTAAACTGAAATATCAACCGATCTCGAGCCGGGGCAAGATTGATTTGGATATCCGGGCGAAAGGAAACGACTGGATCCGTTATGCGGATGATGTAGCGGTTGATAGCGGTCAGTTTGACGTTTATGGAATCAAAGGGAGGGATTCGAGTTCTTATGATAATTTGTCACCCGGGCGATATGAGCTTAGGGTATCCTACTTAGAAAATACTTTTAATCCAGATTCTAAGTCGAACAGCCGCCCTGGCGGTATTTTCGCGCGCATTGATGCGCGACTTCGTTGCCCGGGCAAAGCCAGGGTGGATGACTATCAAGAGGAAGCAAGTTATTATCAATGTTCGGTTATCCTGCCGGTGACGGTTCCCGAATATACACGGTATGCCACATTGACCGCCGATGATTTACAGGCCAAAGTTTACCGCGCTTCTGAGGAAAAGTGGATCATCAAGCTCAAATATCATCCGCCGACTTATGATGCCAAAGTGGATATCGAATACCGGCCTTTGGGAAGTAACCTTTGGATGCGGTATGAAGAGCAACGGCCGGGCCGTTTTCGCTTTGCCCATATTACCGGAGAAGAGACGGATCGGGGAATAGTCAAGAGCCTGAGGCCGGGTGTGTATTGTATCCGGATTCGTTACACCAATTCGAAAAAGGGATATTTCAGTGATTGGACGGAGATATCGGTCCATGTCCCGAACTACGCTGAACCGGATGGAGATGGAAAAGATGAATTTGGCTGAACAGGCAAGATTAGGCCGAATAGTGCTGGTAGCCATGATGATTGTTTTATTCATTCCCTTGATGATGAAATGGATTACCTTACCCCAGGCGCTGACGATCAAGGGTACGTATATCCGCGAGAATAGCCGGACTTTTCCGCGCTTTCTGGAAGCTGTCAAAAAGCATAACGGAGTTTTGGTTCTCGGTACTTCCGAGACGGACAATCATTTGAGCGGTGAAAACTATTGGGCGCTCCTCAACCGGGATCGAAACGTCCAACCCTATTTTTCGGTGCTGGGGGGCGCCGGCCGTTGTTCCTATGTTTGGTTTCCGCCGATTTTGGCCAATCCGGAATCTTTTAAAGGTCTGACTGTTTTGTATTATTTAAACCCGACTTATTGGCGGGATGATTTGAACCGCTTTTCAGAGCATTATTATGAGCGCTACAATGATGCTTCCCTGGTCCTGAAAGTCTTACCGGCGGCCAAAAGCTTTGGGGTTTGGCCTTTTATTGAACCTTATGATTTCGGCCGGTATCAGCCGAAAGGTTGGCGGGAGGGCGTTTCCAATAAATTTGAGGATTATAAGACGTATTATTCCTATGATCTCCGGAGCCTTTTGAAAGGCGGCCCGGCCCCGAAAAGCCACGATTACGGCAACCCGGATCCGAGGGAAATTGAGATGTGGCAGGATGGCTTAGATCTGATTCATAATGTCAGCCGGGAGTATTTCCAACAAAATCCGGGAACTGGAATCCCGGGAGTCGGCCAATCTGATTTTCAATACCGGGCTTTGACTGCGTTCGTTGACCTCTCCAAGCGGGTGGGCATTCGTTTGGTGGTTTTTATCGGACCCTATAATGGAATTCTGGCGCGCCATTACTCACCGCAGGTTATTCCCCGGTATGAGAGGTTATTGGGTCATGTAAAACAAATATTGAAACAATCACAAACCGAATTCATTGATGGATCGGATTTGTCTTATTTAAAAGGAGGCTTCCGGGATGCACAGCATAATTCTACGTTTGGCGCTTGGAAGATTGAACAAAAGATTGCCGCTTATTTCAACCGCTAAAAAAACAATTTTGTTCTTCATTTGTCTCGCCGTTTTTTTATACCTATTAACCCGGGAAGAAGTTGCCGATATACCTTATATATATAGCAATTTTTAATATGACCTTTTTCTTTGGCAAAAACCAAGATTGTGGGGAACGGAAAACACATCTTACCGCGGGATTCAGCCGGAAATCGAGGGGCTGGCTTCGTCCGGTAACCAAAGAGCCGAAAGGGACAGGAATTGGAGTGACGGTTTTGACTCAAGAGAGTATAGCGGATAATTTTTCTCAAACCAAATACAACACCGCGATTTTAAAGCTTCTGGGCAGGCTTCCATCGGAACAGGCTCTGGTGGTAATGAGCTGCGGCGGATTCAAGGCGGATGTGGGTTTGTATGAACAGCAAAACGGGCAATGGAATATGGTTGCCGCCATGTCGGCCAATATCGGCCGGGGAGGGATGGGGAAAACCCTGGAAGGTGATGGTAAATCGCCCAGCGGTATTTTTTCATTGGGGATAGCCTTTGGTCTCGTTCCGGCTCCTGAGGGGACGAGATACCCTTATGTCTGCCTGACTCCGGAAGATTACTGGGTGGATGACAGCCGGTCGGCCGACTATAACAAATGGGTCCATTACCATGATGGCGACCCGAAGGATTGGCAGAGCGCCGAGTGGCTTTATCAAGAGAAAATTTCCTACCGCCATGCGGTCGTCATTCATTATAACGCGGCCCGGGAGCCTGGCAAGGGAAGCGCCATTTTTCTTCATGTCTGGAAAAGCGAAGATCAGCCGACTGCGGGTTGTACCGTCGTGTCGGAGGAGAACCTGGAACGAATCCTTCAGTGGTTGGAGCCGAGGCGGGCGCCGTTTATCATTCAGGGGACCCCCGAGGATATCATTGCATTAGCCAAAGGCAAGTGACATTCCGAAACTAATTGCATTGCCCCTGAATAAACGATTCGGCTATTTTTACCGCTTCCTCCAATGTTAAATCCTTGCCGCGCAATGGGTAATGCGAATTTAAGGAATAACTGAGCCCGCCATATTCCCAATATAGGCTGTGTGTTATCTTAATGTCTGTTGGCTTTTGGGTCATATCCGGACTTTTAATCCCATTTTCATTTTTTAACCGATACACGGGAAATGGAGATTCAAGCCATTTTGCTTTAATTTTACCAGCACCGATGGTAACGGTCTTTTCATCGAAAACAGCTGTGGCCAATGATTTGGATATATTAATAAAAACAACTGCCGCTTGCTTATTTTTATATACCCCGCAAATATCCCGTTCAGGTTTGAAAGCTCTTAAGTCTTTAAATTCCTGATCATCCTCAATGGCGTGATTCAGTCGCTGGTTAAGCGCTACTCCCATGTCGTAATTCACCGTTTTATTCAGCCGGACTCCCAGTGCTTTATCTTTTAAAGTATAACCATAGGCGAGGGTCTTGGGCAAGCTTACCTTGAAGCCAACTTTTTTTGCAATCTCGGCATCGGTCAGCTGGGTAAACTCGGAGACGCCGATCGTCAGGCCGACTTTTTCGACTGGTTTTTCCGCCACCCGGTAATGGTTGCCTTCATTTTCCAACACAAATATCGATTTGACCATTTTTAGCGCCGAAGCCGCCATGGCCCGGGTGTCTTTCGATAACATACAACATATGACGCTTATCATCAAAATAACGCCTAACGCAAGCCCAAGTCTGTTACTGGGATTCCAGTCGGTAAACCAGTTCCGGAACGGAAGAGTGTCTCGGATTGCCATTCTTGATTGGATTCGTCCCAATATATTCGGCGATATGTGGATATCATCAGTATACAACTCTAGGGATTTTTTAATTAATTCATCGAGACTCTTTTCACCCATTCGATTGCAACTCCTTTTGTTGACAGGTTTGATTGAAATCGCCTCCATCCATGAAGTATGGTCTCAATTCTTTCGCAAGAAGCTTTCTGGCATTATGTAAGCGTGATTTGACCGTTCCCTGAAAACAGTTCAATATGGTGGAGATTTCCTGAATCTTCATATTGTCATAATAATAAAGAATAACGACTGTTTTTAGGGGAAGGCTGAGTCTTTTTACGGCTTGTTGCACCGTACAACAGGCTTCCTGCGCTTCAATGGATTCTTCGATACAGTAGATCCTTTCTCTCTCGTTAGTTTGTTCTTCCATAACGATTTCCGCTCGGTTATGGGTGCGATATTTGGCGGTTATTCGCCAACCGCACCTTACTAATATCCGGTAAAACCAGGAATTAAAGATCCCCGGATTTCGTAATTTCTTGATGTTTTTAAAACAGCGGATAAAAGTCTCCTGGATGATATCTTCGGCAATCCCTTTCTCCCCGGCGATTAAGTATGCGGTTTTCAGCGCTTTCTCACAATATAAGTCATAAAGCTCTTCGAAAGCTTCGGGATCTCCATTTTGGCAATGAATGATTACTGTGGTCAGCTCCAAACTTCTGCCTCCTTTCATGCGGCCATCACTCTATAAGAGGCGGCAAGTTCGGAAAAAGTTCATTAAAAAATGAAAAAAGTTTTTTTGCTTTAGAAACAATGAATTTGGAGTAAAGATGCGGGACGTTAATCTTTGAAAAGAAAGGCGATGATTTGCCGATAGGAATTGGCGGAAACTTAAATAAATGTTTGCCAACAACCAAGAGCTGTTAAAAAGGGAAAATGTAAAAGGGATCATCAATACCGCCTGGCTCCCCAATACTCCTCACCATAAATACCGGCTTCAAAGGCTTCGATGCGAATCAATGATTTACTGTTCGGAGAGTGGATCATCTGTCCGTTTCCGATATACATTCCAACATGATGAATCCTTTCAGCCAGTTTATCTTTGGCAAAAAAGAGCAAGTCTCCCGGTTGCAGGTTTTCCTTTTGAACCGCCAAACCCGTTGCCGCCTGTTCCGAGGCATCCCGGGGGATCGCTATACCCTGAGACTGATAAAGCCGGAACATAAAGCCGGAGCAATCAAATCCCCAGCCGGAGGTGCCGCCCCATAAATAGGGGAGCCCTAAAAACTGCCGGGCTTCTTCAACAATGGTAAGACCGGAAAAGGAAAACCCGGATGTTTTTTTTGCCTCACGGCCCGATAGAAGCCCACGGGTTCCGTCCGGTAGCCGGACTTCCAGGCTGGCATCTTTTTCATCCAAAAGCGGCAGCCGGGTTTGATAGCTCAGGAAAAAGCGCGAGTTATTCAAACCGCCCTTCTTCACCAAGAGGGTTTTTGGCGCGGTAACGGCAACATTTTTCAAAAGTACCTGTTCTTCGAGATAATTGTCATTCAGCGCTATTTGTCCGGCGGGTATCCACCCCGGGTATCCCAGGGGGTTTTGGGTTGTCCGTTGAGAAACAGCCGCCACTCTTAGCCAATCCCCTTGATGTTCCAGAATTGCCACCCGTTCTCCATAAAGGGCCATGGTGTCGACTTTGCCATATAGACATAAACGTTCCTCGATTGTCAGTTTTCCGGTCCAGGCATCCGGATCGGCAGCAGCCTGACAACTTAGCTCCCGGTAAGTTTTTTCCTGATCCGGTTTGGCCCAAAAAATGGCCAAGGGAACGTTAATGGCTCCGTACACTGGTTTTAATCCTTGTTGAGACATGCTTGGCATCCGCTTCCTATTCATAAGTTATTTATTGGAATCGAAACCTCTTTTTGATAAGAAAGGGGTAGATTGTTTCCATCATTTCGATTTAGGATTGGAAACTTGATAATCCATCCGTAAAGATGGCATCACATCATAGATGTTTTCAAGCGCCTGTCGTACCTGCTCTATCCGGTTGAAATTTTTCTTTTTGATGCACCACTTGGTTTCATATCCTAAAAATGCATAGGCCGAGGCCCGGTATAAGGACTTCGCAGGACTTTGGTTTCTAATTTGTCCTGCTTTCTGGGCCTTTTCAATCAACAGAACCGCCATTTTCGTTAAATCCTCATCAAAATCATAGGTTCCCTCGTCATGTTTAATGTTCATTATCAAAAGCTGTCCGATTAAATCAGGGCCGATTTTTTCGGAACTGTTAATTAACGTTTCAAAACAAATCATTAATTGTTCCCAGTGGTTTTCAGCGGAAATAACATCCGTCATCCGGCTGGCCAAAGATCGCGTGACCGAATCATAAAAGTTTGAAATAATAGCTTCTTTCGACTGGAGATGATAATAAAAAGTGGTTTTTGTAATTTTGCAGGCATTGCAGATGTCGTTGATGGTTACTTTATCATAGCCTTTTTTTTGAAATAATTGGTAAGCGGTATTGATAATCCGCTCTTTAGTCGGGTTTTTTTCCATAGCGATGCCTCCATTAGTTATTATAACAGAAAAAATAAGGCGGTATGAACAAATTGACAAATAAATAACGAAGGATTAAAATAGTATTACCGCGGTAATATAAAAACCTTACTATGGTAATAACATGCAGAATAAAAGGGAGGAATCATACCGTGTTCAAATTATTTGAAAAAAGCAGCATTGGGACTATGAAGCTGAAGAACAGAATCGTTATGGGTCCGATGGGAACTACCGGCGAGGCTGACGGCGGCTATAACATCAACGCCATCAATTATTTCGCCGCAAGAGCCAAAGGCGGTGCAGGCTTAATTATTACCGGCGCGAATGTAGTCTCTACAAAATACGAAGATCGCCCCTGTACGGAATTAAGCAATTTTCACCACGTCGATCGTTTGGCGGTACTGGTTGAACGTTGCCATCATTATGGAGCCAAAGTATGCGTTCAGGTTTCTCCCGGACTTGGCCGTATGGTTTTTACAGATCCTTTTACTCCGCCTTATTCCGCCAGCGAATGCAGTTCATTCTGGTTTCCAAATCTTAAATGTAAACCGCTGACGGCTGAGGACATTCATTACCTGGCCGACAAGGTCGGATTCGGCGCAAGCTTAGCTAAAGCCGCCGGGGCGGACGCCGTTGAATTACATGCTTACGGCGGATACCTGCTTGATCAATTTAACTCGAAACTATGGAATAACCGGACCGACGAGTACGGCGGAGAATTGAGAGACCGCATGCGTTTTACCACCGAATGCATCGAAGCCATTCGCAAATATTGCGGCAAAGATTTTCCGTTGCTGGTTAAATTTACGGCCTATCATGGTGTTCCGGGTGGCAGGGAACTTGAGGAAGGCCTCGAAATGGCTAAAATACTAGAAGAAGTCAGTGTAGACGCCATTCATGTCGATGTCGGGTGCTATGAGGCGTGGTACAAGGCCATCTCCACCGTTTACAATCCTGCCGGACATCAAATTGAGATTGTGAGGGCAGTCAAAAAAGCGGTTACCGTTCCTGTTTTGGGGCAGGGGAAATTGTTTGATCCGCAAATGGCGGAAGATGTCCTAAAAAAGGGTAAAACCGATTATGTGGTGCTGGCCCATCAGATGCTGGCCGATCCCGATTGGGCCAACAAGGTAAAAGAAGGCCACACCTACGACATTGTCCCCTGTATCGGTTGTAATGAATGTCTACTGGCGGGATTTACCGGAAAACACTATTATTGCTCCGTCAATCCGTTGTGTTACGCTGAAAAAGATTATGCCCTGCCGGAGAAAAATAGCTCCCAAAGGTCCGTGTTAGTGATCGGCGGCGGGCCTGGAGGAATGGAGGCGGCAATAACGGCGGCTGAACGGGGTTTTGAGGTTGAATTGTGGGAAAAGTCCGACCGTCTGGGAGGCAATCTCTGGGCTGCCGGATTGCCTACTTTTAAACATGACGTGCTGAAGTTGATCTCCTATATGGAAAACAAAGTCTACCGATTGGGCGTCCATGTCCGTTTGATGAAAGACGCGTCCGTGGAAGAGATCATCCGGGGCAATTTTGACAAAGTGATATTGGCCACCGGTTCCACTTCACTGATGCCGCCGATTGAGGGTATTGAAAATGCCGTTCCTTCGTCGGAGGTACTCCTGGGCAAAGTCAAAGCCGGCAAACGGGCCGTGGTAATCGGCGGCGGTCTCGTCGGATGCGAGACTGCGGCTTATGTCAAAGAGACTTCAGACCAGGTTACCATCATTGAAATGCTGGATGATATTTTGCTGATCGCCAATCACTGCCGAAACAACGACCAAGCTTTGCGGGATATGCTGGTAGAAAGGGAAGTCGCCATTGTGGCTCCGGCCAAAGTGAAAAAAATCGCGAAGGATAACGTAACCTATGAAAAAGACGGCAAAGAAGTTACTTTACCATGTGATACGGTAATCATCGCGGCCGGATACAAATCCTGTAATGCATTGGCGGATGAATTGGAGGGTAAGGTCAAATCATTCGCCATCGTCGGCGATGCTTCTTCGCCCAGAAAGATTATGACTGCTGTGCATGAAGCATACCATGCCGTCCGTACGATAGAATAACCGGACAGGGCCGGCCGAGTACCGGCTTTTTTAATTGAGTTGATTATCAGGTAAAGTATTTCGTTGTAATTAGGGGTGGACAATTTACTGCTTGTACTTCCTAATTATGACGCGCCACGCTTCCTTTATCTAGGGAAAAAAATAAACCCTGCCCTTTTTCCCGCAGCACATTTTTGATCATCCCCCGGGTATTTAGCAGGAACGCATTCCTGGGTTGTACGGTCTCGCTTGACGCATCCCGGAAGGCTTTTTCATATTCGTCGAGTATCGCCTGTTCATCATATCCCAGCCCTGAAAAATGCAGAATGAGCTCTTGGGCCTCCCTAGCGGCTAACAGGCATTTTTCCCAATAGTTTGGCCTATCTTTTTCATCTACCAGGCCAAAGTGTGGGGAGATGATAAAACGGGGGTTTAGTTTTTGGCAGATGCGAATCGAATTCATTGTCTCCGAAAAACTGGTGATAAATGCCGGGCAAATCTTGCCGGACCGGGTCATACACCCGGATGATTCGCTGGTAAACAATGTTTCATCATTCACCCAAAATGATAAGGAACACCGGGTATGGCCTTCTGTTTTGATGATTTGAACGGTTAATGCGCCCAGCTCCAGCAGATCCCCATCCGTCACGATGTCATCGACCTTCAGTAAGTTATCGTCGTATTCGATGAGGGTATCGACGCCATAGAGTTTGGCAGCTTGCCGATTCAGCTCTTGAATGGTTTTTAAAGCATTTGACCGCTGTAAAATCCGCTTGGCATATTCCGCCCCGAGCACTCTGCTATGAGGCCATTCCTTTTTTAAATAAGGAATCGCGCTGATATGATCATAGTGGGAATGGCTGATCAATATGTAATCAAGCGTTAGTTGACCCAGCGCCTGCTTGATGTTGCGGATCAGATTGGAAGCGCAGTAAGCCATGCCGCAATCAATTAGGGCAGTTTTTTCCGCTCCCCGCACTAAAAAAGCGTTACCACCCATTCCACCCGTGACTTCGACAATTCTATCCATGATGGTGTCCCCTTTTGTTGATTTCGATAAATAGAAAGCATCTTTCCGGTTTGGCGATATTCGGAAGGGTATGTAAGGCTTATTTTATCAAAATTGATGACGGGCTGCAAAAAATATTTAGTGGCAGCCCCTTTTTGTGAATGTATATTGTAGTTCATCCTCACCGTTGATACGGCCAGTTTCCGATTACCATGAATTCCCCTCTTAAAAAACACAATATTACCCTTTGTTGTTTACTTAAATACATTTTAACAAAGAGGATATTCATTTAAAATAAAGGGGAGGTGAATTGATGTGAACAAGATTGGGAAAAGAGCCCTCGAAAAACTGGAGTTTGTCATTTATGTATTACCGATTATGATCTTCATTTTTTTTGCATTTTATATTCCCTTCGGCATGAATATCTACTATTCCATGACCCAGTGGAACGGTATTCAAAGAAACCCGGTATTTGTGGGACTCAAGAATTATATCCAAATTCTTCAGGGCGATGCCGACTTTATGCATTCCTCCATTTTTACAGTGAAGTATGGTATTTTATACATTATCATCATTAATGTACTGGCTTTGGTTTTAGCCGTGTTGCTGGTTAAGAACATTAAAACTAAAAATTTGCTGCGGGCCGGCTTTTTCATCCCCTATATCCTGAGTCTGGTGATTGTCGGCTTTATCTGGAAGTTCATTTTTTCCATGGGCTTTGATTCTTTAAGCCAGATGACCGGCTTTGGAATATTCAAATTGAGCTGGCTCGGCGTCCCGAATCTGGCGTTTTTTTCGGTGCTTTTTGTCTCGGTATGGCAGTCGGTGGGATTTTACAGTGTGATTTATATCGCGGGACTGCAATCGATCCCGCAGGATATCATGGAAGCCGCGGTTGTTGATGGAGTCGGACCGGTCCGGAAATTTTTCAGCATAACCTTGCCGATGCTTATGCCTTCGGTGACTACCTGTGTTTTCCTGGCGCTCACCAATTCCATTAAAGTTTTTGATGTCATCCTTTCTTTGACCGGCGGAGGACCCGGCGGGACCACATCCAGCGTTACTTTTAACATCTACCGGGAAGCATTTCAATACAACAATTACGGGTATGGTACTGCCGAATCGATGATCCTCTTTGTTGCGGTAATCGTCATTACCTTGCTGCAAGTGAGCTATTTTAAAGGTAAGGAGGTTGAGGTATGATGAAGGAAAACCGGAAAGGATTAATGATCCTGGAAATCGTGCTGATTGTTCTGGCCCTGTTTTATTTATATCCCATTTTTTTAGTGGTCGGCAACTCGTTGAAAAGTTATAAAGAAGTGATGACCGATGTCATCGCTCTGCCCAAGCAATTCCTTTTTGGAAATTACGGCTATGTTTGGCAATATATTAACTATCCCCGGCTGTTTTTGAATAATGTGATCATTACCACGGTAGGGATTTTCGGGATTGTATTTTTCGGGTCGATAGCCTCTTATAAGCTTTCCAGGACCAAGACCCGCTATAGTTGGATTCTCTATCTTGTTTGCATTACCCCCATGTTAATCCCTTTTCAAACGATCATGATTACTTTATTGAAGCTTGCGAAAATGGTCCATTTATCCGACAGCGTACTCGGCTTGGGCATTCAATATTGGGCTTTCGGCGCGCCGATCGCCATCTTTCTCTACCACGGTTTTATCAAGTCGATTCCCAAGGAGATTGATGAATGCGCATTGGTAGACGGCGCTTCAACCTTCCGGATGTTTTTCTGGATTATCTTTCCCCAATTGAAGGTCGTGACGACCACCCTGGTGGTCATCGACGTGATGTGGATTTGGAATGATTTTCTTTTGCCCTTGCTGATGATTAACGGATCAAAGGATACGCAGACCTTGACCTTGGCTGTTTATACTTTTCTGGGCCAATATATCAGCGATTGGCAATATGCGATGACTGCAGTGATTATGGCGGTATTTCCCTCTTTAGTTTTCTTTGTATTGATGCAAAAGAACATCATTAAGGGCGTCACCGCAGGGGCGGTCAAGGGATAAAACCGGGCGGCGCTTTTTTAGGGTCCGATCCGGTCTTATTTAAACCGCCGATAGGAATTGGGAACGAAGTCGGGAAATATAAATAGAGATTTCTTTGAGCCGTTTGGGATGGGCACACAAAATGAGGAATTCGCTTCGTGTGCCCATTTTTCTTTCCCGGTTTTAAAACTATTGCCGCAGAGAGGTCCAAATTGATTACCAGGTTATGGAATTTTGTCTATGACGCCAGTCACCGTCTTTTCTTGAAGTGTACCGGCAGTTTGGTGAACAAACTGATCCTGCTGTTTACGTCCATTATTTTGCTGATCGCAGTCTCCTTCACATTTATATCCTATAAAATGCTGGAACATGAATCGGCTCAAAATAACATCGCCAGTAATAGCAATACGTTAAAACTGGTGAATCAGAATTTTGAGGACTATTTTGGGCAAATCGAAAAGCTGTCCCTGCCCAATATCAATTATGATGTAATGATTGATGCCATTAAAAATGAACCCACCGACTATTTGGCCCAAATATTTTTAGAAAATTACCTGCGAAATTTGTTTTATTCCGGGAAAGATATCGAGTGTGTCACCTTGTATTTAATCTCTTCGCAAAAGAGTTATTATATTTCCCGTTCGGATATTTACGGCGGGGTAAAGTCCATTCATGATCAGGGACTGTCCGATTCCAACTGGTACCGCCTGACCATCGGCAGTGAGAAAAATTGTTACATTCAACCCCTGTTTTCCACGAAAAAAACCGGTTTCTCTTTTATCCGTGATGATATTTTCATGGCTTATCACCGGAAGATCATTAATATCACCTTCCGGGAACCGGTGGCGGTATTGTCGATTTATTTCAATGCATCCAAACGGGACCAGATACTGAAGGGGATTCCGGTCAATCCCGGAGAGCATGTGGCGCTGTTGGACTCTGCCAATCATCTTTTTTACGCCGACGATTCCCACCGGAAGGCCGTATTTCGAAATAAGCGGTTTTTAAAACAGCTCTCCTCCACCGGCAGCCGGACCTTTAATTGGCGAATGAACGGTCTTAAGTATCTGGTGGTTTGTAATATTTCTCCCGGCGACAACTGGAAATTAGTGAAATTTATCCCCTATAGCCTGATTTATCAAACCGCCCGAACTAACCGCAATTTGAGCTTTTTGATGGGTGGAATTTTTTTGGTGGTGGCCGTTGTTTTGGTAAGTATCACCTCGCAAGCCATTACCTTTCGCTTAAAAAAACTTGCCGCCAAAATGGAAGGGTTCAGCAACGGTAATTTTAAGGCCGAGGTCAAAATCAACGGTAATGACGAAATCGCCCAATTGGCCGGGCAATTCAATCTGATGGTGAGAAAGATTGATGACTTAATCAATGAAGAATATAAAATGAAACTGACTGAGAAGAATGCCATTTTAAAGGCGCTGGAAGCGGAAATTAATCCCCATTTTCTCTATAACGCGCTGCAGGCGATTTCTACCAAGGCTTTGAAAAGTAATGACTCGGATATCAGCAAAATGGTGGATGCCCTGGCTTCCACTTTCCGCTACTGCATCAGCGGTAAGGATATTGTCACTTTGGAAGAAGAAATGAAGCATGTGCAAAATTATCTGGTATTGCAAAAAGCCAGATTCGGCAACCGACTGCGCTTTCAGTCGGAAGTGGAAGAGAGGGCGTTGAGGGTTGAATTGCCAAAATTGGCTCTGCAGACACTGGTTGAGAATTCCATCAAACATGCCCTGGAGAAAATGAGCTCCACGGTGACCATCACTTTGAAGGTCAACTTGGAAGGGAGAAAGGCCAGGATATCGGTGCGGGACGATGGCCCGGGGATTGCAGCCGACCGGTTTGCGCAAATTCAGGATTCTCTGTCCCGGGGCTGGGGGGAAAGCGGTAATCAATGTATTGGTTTGACCAATTTAAATACCCGTTTGAAATTAATGTTTGGCGAGGAATTTCATTTGACTCTCAACACCAATCAAAACGGGACCTTCATTACCTTTGAAGTGCCCCAAAAGGAGGCCTGAATCCCGATGTTTCGAGTAATGATTGTTGATGATGAGGAACCCGTCCGCGAAGCCATCCGCATCCTGGGAGAATGGAGCCGATTGGAAGTCGATGAAATTATTGAGGCGGGTGACGGCAGAACCGGACTGCAATTGTTGAGAGATCAAAAGCCGGATATCGTCCTGGTCGATATGAAGATGCCGGAACTTAGCGGCATTGAATTTTTACAAAAGGCGGCAGTTGAGTGCCGGAATACATTGAACATCGTCATCAGCGGGTATGACGACTTTGAATATACCCACCAAGCGATTCAGTCCAGAGCGATTGATTATTTATTAAAACCGATTAATAAAACAGAACTAAATCTGGCATTGCAAAAGGCTGTTTTTAGTTTAAAACAGCGGAAGAGGGAAGAAAAGGCCCTCAAAGATATTCATTCAAAGCTAGACCTGTCCCTGCCGAGTTTGAAGGAAAAGATTTTTATATCCCTCCTCCAGGAGGATAGCGCTCCCCTCCTGGGTCCGGAAAGTTTGCAAATCATCGGATACCGGGAACGGGATCTCTTGGGAGCGGCAATTTTTCGAATCACTAATTTGGCCAAAATAGCCCGCTTCCATTATGACAATGAATGGGGCCAGTTACTCACCTCTTTGATAACATTGATCCATGAGAAGAGCCGGGATGGGCAACAATTCTTCGGCTTCCGGAACCCCCAAAATGAACGGGAAATCATTTGCGTGATCATGGGAACGGCCCCGTTGGAACAATTTAAAGGAGCGGTCTTTTCACAATTACAGGCCATTGTGGAAGATATGGAGAATAGTTGCGGGATAATTGGAGTTGCCGGGATCGGTCAATTTCAGACGGATTTGGACAAGTTGGGGGATTCTTATCATTGCGCCCGGTCCATCATCAACAGCCATAATTTGTTGGCTATGGAAGGACGGGTATGGTCTAAAGAGGATGAGCCCATGACCAAGGAAATTCAGTCCATATTGACCCAAAATGCCTTGATCCGCAATGCCATTGAAAACGGCAGTCTGGGTTATCTTCAAAATATTATCCGTCAATATTTGAAAAAAGTGAAGGACTCAGCCTTTTTCAGTTTCCGGGACGCCACGCGGAATTTGGATGAATTCCTGATCATGATGGATAATATTGCCCTTGAATATGGCGAGCCGCCCGGCAATCCCCGGATTGACCGGAACCCGTTGCGAATCGGCCCCATCGAATTGGATTATCATTCCTTTGAAGATTATTCCGAATTGCTGGTAAGCTTGGCGGAATATTTCTATAACCAAATCAGCTCGTATATCAAATCCAGCAAGGATTTTAATATTAATGAGATCAAAGAATATATCGATCGGAATTATCATGAGGAAATTAAAATATCGTTTTTCACGGAAAAATATTACTTGAGCCGGGTTTATTTAATGAAACTGTTCAAAAAGGAGTTTGGTTTCGGCATCTACGAATATGTATTGAAGATCCGGATGAGCCGCGCCAAGGAATTGCTCGGCGACCCCAGCATCAAGATCCTGAATATATCGCAAATGGTAGGCTATCATGATCATAACTATTTCAGTAAGGCCTTTAAGAATTATTTCGGGATATCGCCGACGGACTACCGGTCATTGATTTTGAAACAAAATGACGAAAGGTAATGAATTGCAAAGTAAACACTTTTTTACCCTAAAGTGTTAACTTAAATACATTTAATCCGTAACGGTTTTGTCATATGATAAAAATATCAAGTTGGAATGCGTTTGCCGGGAGAGTATCGGCAAATGGCCCCGGCTTGTCTGAGGGTACTATAATAAAAAATGCTGGGAGGAGTCGTAATTGAAAAAGAAGGTTTTTAGTTTCGCGGTGTGCCTGTTGTTAATCGTGAGCATGCTCGGATGTTTAGTCGGTGCTGCGGGGCCTAAACCGGTTACTATCAAAGTTTTTATGGGTTCTCCGGAATATTCAGACGCCATGAATGCCTTGGTGAAGGAATACAAAAAAGTGGCGCCGAACGTCACGATCCAATTGGAAATCATGCAAACGGATTTGCCAACGGTTTTGAAAGCCAGAATTGCCGCCGGGAACACACCTGACGTTTTCCAAACCACCGCCGGCGGCGAAATCGAAGCTTATGCCGAATATTCGGCCGATCTTACCAAGGAACCGTTAGCCAAAGCAATGACCGCAACGATTCGCAATGATATGTCCTTTAACGGAAAAGTTTTAGGATTGCCGATCAAGGGAAACGTATTTGCCCTTGTTTATAACCAAGGACTCTTTACCAAAGCCGGTATTACGGCAGTACCGAAAACCATGAGCCAGATGGAAGAAGCCTGTAAGAAGCTGGAGGCTAAAGGAATTACTCCTTTCGGTAACGGTTATAAAGAATGGTGGGTCCACAAACATATCTTCCAACATTTCCTGGACGCAGCTGGCAACGATCCCGGCAAGTTAGTGGCGGATTTCATCGCCGGGAAAACAACTTTTAAAGCTCATCCGATTTTATACCAATATTTTGACTTTGTGGATTTAACAGTGAAGTACGGTTTGCCCAAACCTTTGGAATGCGATTTTAACGGGGAAGTCAGCGCTATGGGCACTGGCAAAGTAGCCATGATTACCGGGCAAGGCGCTTGGGCCGAGGAAGGCATTTTGAAAATGGATCCCAGTATTAAGCTTGGCATTATGGGATATCCGGTCAATAACGACCCTAAAAATTCCAAAATTATTTACGGCGCAGACCAAGCTTTACGGATAGCCAAAGATTCCAAGGTTCTTTCCGAGACTAAAAAGTTTTTTAACTGGATGTATACTTCCAATTACGGACGGAATACCTGGTTCCCCAAAGTGGCCAAGGTAGTGCCGCCGGTCGTGAACGCACCCGCGCCGGATCTGCAGATACCCAAAGCGGCTCAGGAAATCATGAAGAAAGAGCCGGCCGGCGCTTTGGCCATCAATTACTCGTTAGACAGTTTTCATCAGAAATTCGGGGAAATCATTCAAGCGTATATTGCCAAAGCAAAAACCCGGGATGAAGCCGTCAATGAAATTCAACAAGCCTGGATTAAGCTGGGCGGCGTAAAATAATCGATTTACATTCATCGTGAAGCGACAGTATTACCGGAAAGGGCGCGCGGGCGCGTTATCTTTTCGGTAATACTGCTATTTGGGGTAAAAAAGGAAGGGATTGGGATGAAATTTTCCGACGGACAATGGTTGATTCGCGAGGGAATCACCGTTAAATATCCATTTCAGGTCTACGAATGGGAGAAAGATAAGGATTCCCTGACCATTCAGGCTCCTTTTCAACGGATCGAAAACCGCGCCAATACCGTCGATACCGGCGCAATGACGTTGCGTTTCTTTTCGCCGCTGCCGGAGGTGATTGGAGTGCAAATGTGGCATTTTAAAGGCCCCGTCCAAAGGGGGCCCCGGTTTGAACTTCAGCAACCGGGCAGAGGCGCGTCGCCTGAAATCGCCGAAAATGATTCAGCGATTTCGTTAACCAGCGGGAACTTGCGGGTGGAAATTCAGAAGGGACCGGGCTGGTCGGTGGACTATTGGGACGGAACCCGGCTGATTACCGGTAGCGGACCGCGGAGCGCCGCTTATATTGTAAACCAGGGAGGAATTCATGAAGGGGCTCCCGCCTACATCCGGGAACAGCTCCATTTGGGAGTGGGAGGGTGTGTTTATGGACTGGGGGAACGCTTTGCGGCTTTCGTAAAAAACGGGCAGACGGTTGACATTTGGAATGAAGACGGCGGCACCAATTCGGAGCAGACCTATAAAAACATTCCTTTTTATCTGACTAACCAAGGTTACGGGGTCTTTGTGAATCATCCCGAAAGAGTGTCTTTTGAAGTGGCTTCCGAGAGGTTGTCCAAAGTGCAATTCAGCGTGGCCGGGGAATTTTTGGAGTATTATGTAATCAACGGGCCGACCCCGAAGCAAATATTGATGAATTACGCGCTCCTTACCGGAAAGCCTGCTTTGCCTCCGGCCTGGTCCTTTGGTTTATGGCTGACCACTTCCTTTACCACGCAATATGATGAGCAAACCGTCAATCATTTCGTGGACGGGATGGCGGAACGTGATTTGCCGCTGCATGTCTTTCACTTTGACTGCTTCTGGATGAAGGAGTTTCATTTATGCGATTTGACCTGGGATGACAGGGTGTTTCCGGAACCCCGGAAGATGCTGGCCCGCTTAAAAGAGAAGGGGCTGCGGATATGCCTCTGGATTAATCCCTATATCGCCCAGAGTTCCAAGTTATTTGACGAAGGGATGGCCCAAGGTTATTTCCTGAAAAAGCCCAACGGCGATGTTTGGCAATGGGACCGCTGGCAGGCGGGGATGGCCATTGTCGATTTTACCAATCCCGAAGCCTGTAAGTGGTTTGGGGGATATTTGCGTCAGTTGCTCGATATGGGAGTCGATTGTTTCAAGACCGATTTTGGCGAGCGGATTCCCACCGATGGGGTATATTTTGACGGTTCCGACCCGCTGAAGATGCACAACTACTATACTTATCTCTATAACAAACTGGTCTACGGCCTGCTGGAAGAAAAATTCGGCAAAGGGAAGGCCGCCGTGTTCGCCAGGTCGGCCACAGTAGGCTCCCAGCAATTTCCGGTTCATTGGGGCGGTGATTGTTGGGCCAACTTCGAATCGATGGCGGAAAGCCTCAGAGGCGGTCTATCGTTGTGTTTGTCCGGTTTCGGTTTTTGGAGTCACGACATCGGCGGTTTCGAAAATACCGCCCCGGCCTATGTTTATAAACGCTGGGTAGCATTTGGCTTGTTATCTTCCCATAGCCGTTTGCACGGCAGCAGTTCTTACCGGGTTCCCTGGCTTTATGATGAAGAGGCCGTGGACGTGGTGCGTTTCTTCACCAAGTTAAAGTGCCGGCTGATGCCGTATATATTTTCCAAGGCTTGTGAGGCCGCCGACACGGGAATACCGGTCATGCGGGCCATGATGTTGGAGTTTTGGGATGATCCGGCTTGCGATTATTTGGACCGCCAGTATATGCTGGGTGATTCCTTGCTGGTGGCGCCGGTATTCCGGGAGGATGGCCAAGTGAGATACTATTTGCCGGAGGGGACCTGGACCCATTTTCTAAGCGGCTCCAAAGTGGAAGGCGGAAAATGGCGGACTGAAAAGTATGATTTCCTGAGCCTGCCCCTTTTTGTGCGGCCCAATTCCTTGATTGCGCTGGGAAATCATGAGCGGAGGCCGGATTATGATTTCGCCGACGGAGTGACGCTCCATTCCTTTGAGTTAACCGCCGGAGAAACCGTCTCCGCAACCGTTTATAACCAAACCGGCAGCGTGGAATTAAAAGTAACGCTGCATCGGGAGGGCTCCAAAATCGCCATCCGGGCTGAAGGTACCGGAAAACCATGGAACATCATCTTCCGCGGATTGACTCAAAACCCGCTGTCGGTTTCCAGGGGCCGGACCGAAGGGAACGCTCTCGGATTGAAACTGATTCCCGAGGCCTTTATTGGTGAAAGCGAACTCTTCTTGGGGGAATAAAGAGATCAGGAGCGAAATGATGATGGGGCAAATCATAGATATCAAAGAAAACGGTTTATATATGGTCTTGGAGATCACAGCTGAAAATAAAGTAAAGCTGCTGCACTTCTCAGCAATGCCCTTTCAAGAAGCCACCATCCGGAGTGAAAATGAAAAAGTTGGTTTCAGGCTGGTGGAGGTGATGGTCTCGGGCCTGGACCGGCCGGAAGAACGGCACGGCACCAAATATACGGTGACGGCCCCCGGCTACCGGTTGCAATATCGAAGCCATCGGGACTTTCATAATGAATGGGGAAGAAAGCTGGAGATCGTGACCTTTGATCGAGAGACCGGCCTGGAAGTCACCAGCCATTTTCAGTTTTTTAACGGGATACCGTTGGTGCGCTCATGGACGGCTCTTCAAAACAAGGGCGGCGACAGCCTGGGTCTTGAATATGTATCTTCGTTTGCTTTAACCGGAATCGCCAAAGAAGGCCTGGAAAATACCGACTCCAAAATGAAGTTGTCGATAGCGCATAACTCCTGGCAACGGGAGTTGCAATGGCGCAGTTACCGTTTTCCCGAACTTGGTTTTTCCCAGTCGGTAGCCAAGGGGGAACAGCGTTCTTCCAAATGCATCTCCCTAACCAACACCGGCAATTGGTCCACCAAGGAATATTTACCCCTGGGGTATCTGGAAAACGCCGCGACTGGAACCAACCTTTTCTGGCAAATCGAACACAACGGTTCATGGCATTGGGAGATTAGCGACCAGAACAATCACATTTACCTTCAACTCAGCGGTCCGACGGAGCTTGAGTCCCACTGGTGGAAAAAGCTGAATCCCGGCGAAAGCTTTGTGAGTGTTCCGGCGGCTGTGGGTTCCACCCTTGGAGACATCAGTACAGCCATGGGAGAATTGACCCGGTACCGGAGAATTATCCGCCGGCCCAATGCGGACAACCAAAATTTGCCGGTTATTTTCAATGATTATATGAACTGCTTGTGGGCCGAACCCACCACCGAAAAGGAACTTCCTTTAATTGACGCGGCCGCCGAAGCCGGTTGTGAGTATTATTGCATTGACGCCGGATGGTATTCGGACGGATACTGGTGGGATGGCGTAGGGGAATGGCTGCCTTCCGCGGAACGTTTTCCGGGGGGCATTAAGGAAGTATTGGATTATATCCGCTCCAGGGGAATGGTGCCCGGATTATGGCTGGAGCTTGAAGTCATGGGGATCAAATGCCCGAAAGTGAAGGCGGCAACGGATGACTGGTTTTTTATCCGCCACGGCAAACGGATTGCCGACCGCAGCCGTTATCAACTGGACTTCCGCAATCCGAACGTGATCGCCCATGCCGATGCGGTGATTGACCGCCTGGTGAACGAATATGGCGTCGGTTATATTAAAATGGATTACAATATTGAGCCGGGAATCGGCACCGAACTTGACAGCGACAGTTTCGGCGACGGTTTGCTGGGACATAACCGCGCTTATCTGAATTGGCTGGATAAAGTGTTTCAAAGATATCCCGGACTGGTGATTGAAAACTGCAGCAGCGGCGGTCTCAGGATGGACTACGCCATGTTAAGCCGGTACAGTATTCAGTCCACCAGCGATCAGGAAAATTATCTGAAATATGCCGTCATTGCGGCCAATGCGCCGAGCGCGCTAACACCTGAGCAGGCTGCGGTATGGTCATATCCCCTGTTGGAAGGCGACAAGGAGGAAGTCATTTTTAACATGGTTAATGCCCTGTTGTTGCGGATACATCAAAGCGGCCATCTGGTCAAGCTGAGTCCGGAGCGGAAAGAGTTGGTCCGTGAAGGGATCCGCTGTTATAAAACCATCCGCCGGGATATTAAGGACGCTTTGCCCTTTTGGCCTTTAGGACTGGCAAATTTCGGCGATCCTTGGGTGTCATTGGGTCTGAAAACCGGAGCTCAAAACTATCTGGCGGTTTGGCGGATCAACAGTCATGAACAATCCCGCGGGATACCGCTTAAGCATTTGCAAGGCCGGGCTGTCGACGTAAAATGTATCTACCCCGCAGCACATCATTGTGAGTTTGAATGGAATCCGGCAACGGCGCTGTTAACCGTGTCATTCCCGGAACCGGTTTGCGCACGGCTTTTTGAGTTAAAGCCGTCCTAATCCGGATAGAGTAACAGGTATTGCAAAAAAGTTATCCGGGTATAAAAACAATTTGTCAAGGCATTGATGATGGCAGATCCCGTATTTTGGGGCCTGTTTTTTTCATCGTAAAATCGGTAAACCGAAAAACAAATATGGAACAGGATTTGACTGGTGGGGAAAGAATTATTGTAAATTAAATCCCATGGTTTTTCCAGCGGTAACGACAGGTTATCCGGCTTGGATACTAAAAGCGGAGGTAAAAAAATGAAGAGAACCAGTCTGAACATAGGTTTGTGTTTGATTTTGGCCTGGGCGGCGCCGGCCTTTGCAGTTGACGAGGACTACCATTTCGGCATCCAAATGCTTCAGGAGAGCATTTCCAAAGCCAAGGATATTAGCGGCGGAAGCTACTTATTCTTGGGCACATCCTTTAGTTTCAATCCTAAAATTGCGATCAATGTAAAATATGCATGGGATATTGCGCCGGACAGTTTCACCGATCATCTTGTTTCGCTGGAACCGCAATACACTTTTGGGAAACCGGAGGCATCGCTTCACTCCAACATTTCCTTCGTTTACCTCACCAATCTTGATCAAAAGGATTCCCAATATTATGGGGTAAGATTTTGCCCCTTTAGTTCCGGCAGGTCGGCTTTTACCCAAAACTTCAAATTGAGTATGGAGTTTCTGCCGGTCGGGTATTTGTACAATGCGGATACCAAGGAGCATGTTACTACTTTTGAGTTCTTTTCCATTACCGCCTATTTTTAAGGGGAATGGATTCAATCGGTATAAGGATGAAATCAGTATTTTTGGAATGCGAATGGGATTTTCCGCTGGAGATACGATTGCTAAAGTGATTGTAACAATTGGATGATTGAAAAAAGTAATCGAAAAAATGATCCGGACGATTGGATGATGAGAAAAAACAATTGGATGATCGGAAAAACCGATTGAAAAAATGAACCGGATGATTGGTTGAAGGGGAAAAACAATTGTTGAAATCGTTTTGATCATCGGAAAAAGAAAAAACCGATTGAAAAAATGAACCGGATGATTGGATGAGTGAAAAAATAATCGTTGAAATGGGTTTATTCATCGGTTCAATAGAAAAACCGGCTTGAAATAGAAAAGAATCGCCAAAAGCGCTGCTCTGCATGATTTACTTCGGCATTTTTTTGGCACCCAAAGTCACGAAAAAGATGATAAAGTATTAGTGTCGGAAGAAGTCAAACCAAGACCCGCTACCTAAAGATAGCGGGTCTTGGTTTGAATGGGGTGTGAGGATAAATAGGCTCATAAAGATCGCGTAGCAAAGTTGGAGGTCTATCAACTCACCCCTTCAGATATCCTTATCGGTTATCGTAACATGGTTGCCGTTCCAATGTTTGACAGGGCATGGTTAAATGATACTGCGGCCTAACGAAAAGAACGTAAACAGGATTGACATGATTTTACGGATTTACAGGATTTTTTTTAAAAACACCTCCGAATGATTTGTTTTTTCAAAGCTCAATTTTAATATTTCCAGTAAATTGGATGGAAGGCAGGAAATTACAGGTAAATAGGGAATGTTTTTTGATGAAGAATTTAACACCGGGAAACAAAACAGATAGCGGTTCGATACAGAGTACTTTGGAGCCTTTGGTGGGGATAAAAGATGAGTCGTCGAAGTAATTTTGAAGTTTTCATATACGACTCATACCGGATAGAATCGAAACAGGCGCGAGTTAGGATATAAGGCGGGAATGCAACAGTTTGATATCTCCGTCGCCCTTCCGGGCCGCTAGGTGTAATCATTTCAGGAGAAAACTATGGCACATAAAAATATTTTTGAAAGGCAAGCAAAGGTTAAATTATTACTGTGTGAAGGAAAATTAACTCATTCTGAAATAAAGAAACAACTTTCTGAGGAGTTTAATTGTTCTAAAAGTGCCATACATGCAGACATCATATATTTTCGTACCAAGGGTTTATCTGAAACTATATTTCAAAATAAAAATATCCGTAAATTTATACGTGAAAGAGATTGCTACACTTGCCAATATTGTGGTGTTATAACAAAAACTAATGGTATTGTTGAACACATAATTCCTGCATATGAAATGGGCGTTGCTAAGCCATATAACCTAGTTTATGCTTGCCAAAAATGTAACACTTTGAAAAGAAGACAAGTTTGGATTCCTATGAATTTCGATATTATTACAAAAGATAATCCAGAATGGAAAGAGAAAGTATTATTAAGAGCAGTAAAAGATTTTAGAATAACCTTTAAATTAGGAGCGATGCATAGTCGATAACATCGAGCTTGAACTAATCGTGCGCGGTACTCGAAGAAGGAGTTAGGAATTAATTTTCCCATGTTCTTTCTCGTATTCCAATATATATTGTTCAACTAAAAATTCAATTTGCATTGCAATAGAACGTTTATTTTTCTCTGCAATATATTTGATTTTATTGAAATTGTCTTCTTGTAAACGTAGAGTGAAAACTCTTTTGTCTGTGGGCATTACCAAATCCCCTTTTTTCATATGATGTCGTTATTATAACATAGTGACATCAAAATAAATACATTCATATTGACATCACTTTGATATCGAATTATAATATTTTATAGGTGAATTCAAAGTGACATCATCCAACGTGACAAAGGGGGACATTCATTATGTTAAAAAAATTCGATCAATACTTTAAAGACCTTATCTTTAACCGGACTGAAGAGATAGGACAAAAGATTTTATTTAACAACAAACGATATCGGGAATTAAATTCTGAGATTATTGAAGTTCAAAAAGCAATAATGGAAAACCTACCTCCACAATCCCAATCTTTGGTATACAGATATGAAGAAGCAGAATCCGAACAAAGTGGTATAGTTATAACGGCCATGTACCGGCAAGGCTTTATGGATGGAGTAAAATCGACAAAATTAATAACAAGGTATAGGATAATACATAAATTCTTTCGTAAGTGGTTGCCGTCTTAGCAACCTTCAAATTTGGGTCGACGCACAGCACGATAACAATGTGTTCCCGCTTCAGGCGCTGGTTTGAAGGTTCAAGATGATGATTTGATGAAGACAATTCATGAAGTCTGCCGCACTACATCCGTCCGGTAAAGTCGGCGTCGCTACTAAGATGGACGAACGTCGGGAACGCAAGACGTTAGACGAAATAACGTTTTGCGAGGGGCCCGTCGAGGGCACGGTGAAAGATAATTAAGTAGGCCTAAATGCTTTAAAAATAATTTTAAGGCGGAATTGAGCAAAATGGAGATCGAGATTGCAAAAAATGAAATCGATAGAATATGGCAGTTTAATAATTGGAATGAAATAGTAAAATATCCAAAACGCATTAAAGTAAATGCGTATATTTCTTCAATTCAATTTAAAATGCATCAAGCCCAATATCATTTATCTGAAGTGTTGGAGAATTTTAAAAAAGTTTGTGAAAATGATTTTGGTAGAGAACTTTTATTGGACGCTTTTGTTGCAAAATGTGAATTTGATTCCCTTATTTATGCATTAAACAGTGCAAAAGATATCACCGCTAGATTCATTGCTATAATTTATGACATTAACATTGGCGGAGAAGAAGATAGTTTCTATTTTAGTGACTTTTTTGATAAAAAGAAAAGTTACGGGCAACAACTTAAGAATAAAAACCCAAAATTATTTTCACATCTCAGGAGCTTCAATCGTAGTGATGAGAGAAAATGGGTTTCTAATTATTGCAACACATTAAAACATAGGTCAGCTTTACAAACATGTAAAGTTGTTGAATATGATGATATCAAAATGAAACACAGAATTATTTTAAAAATTAAAAACGAAAAAGATAATAGTTTTAACACATTAAGCGATAAAGCATTAAGCTCTACAGATGTACATAGAAAAGCCATATGTAAAATTGGAGAGCTAATACTAGAGAAATATAACATTATCCCAAAACTAGAAGCGGATTTTTATTTTCTATATTATTAGGCTGGCAATTAAAAATGTTAGTAGTTTTGATTTGTCGATCACCCACCATCCTTGGTGCGTCTGGCGTGTAAGCTAAGAACTGTTGTCCAGAGCCGCTCTTTATCTAATACGATGTGTCCCGCTAGCGGGCGTGGATAGTAAGGTTCGGGCAGGTTCAGAAGAAGCTTAATCAATTAGCACGAAGCTGGTTCGGGAAGCTTATTCATGAAGTGGCGCGCCACATCCTCCTGGCCAAGTCCTGTAAGATCCGCCTGGAAAAGCTGAATCGAGGAAGTGGCTAGGCATAGGCCGGGCGGACGACGGGAACATCAGAGACGCTATGTGATATATAGGACCTTCGTTGTCTGGCCCATCGTGGACACAGCCAATTCAGGAGATTCGAAGAAGCTTAAGATGTAACGTAAAGGAGTTAAATTCATGCCTAAAAATGAAAATACATCAACCTTAATTGATTCTTTTAAATCACTTGTAGGACTAATAAAAGCTCTAAATGAATTGTTACCATTTTTTATTGTTTTTTTAAGTGCTATTATTTATTGGATAGCTTATTTTGTTATTTCTAACTCACAACTTATTAAAGGAGCGACCGTTTTAGTTGTTTTATTTGTCTCGATCATAATTTATATTAAGTCAAAAAACTATGGGGAAGCTGCTTTGTCACTAGTAGCTGGCCTTTTGACTGTTTTTACAGTAGATTGGACATCTAAAAGGTTTATAGTATTTATTGTTTCTTGGTTAGGATTCACTTTTATTTCTTTAATGATATCAAGTGTAAGGCTTGCGGCTCAGGAAGAAGAGATATATAGGCAAGCTTCAATAAATATTAGTGCTGGAACAGACAAATATAAAAAAATTGAAAAAGATTTGAAACAAATTGCTAAGAACCTTGATATTGGTGTGTTCGGGCCTATAGAAAGAGCAGAAATAATTCGTTTACTATGTTTTAAAAAGATTCCTATTGATGAAATCCCTTTTGCATTAAGAGCTGTTGCAACCATATCGGTTATAACAAAGGTTGATTATAAAACAGTTAGTATGTTTGTAGCTGATATTTATAAAATCTTAGATATTTCGTCGACATATGGATATAATTGGGTCTTAGATAAAATTTATTTAATGATTCGAGAAACTCCAGTTCCTCCTCAGGAATTCATTGAGGCATTCGAACGAAGTAGAAGACTTATTTTTTCAAAAAAGGTCAAGATAGAAAATTACTTTGAAATTCTTAGTTCAGGTCTGGAATTAGGAGTTTCTATTGAAGACATTAATGAGTATATTTTAAAAAACAGTTGATTATAAATAGAACAATTTTTAACCATCCTAGTTCGGCCAGCGTGTAAGTGAATAACCGCTGTCAATGGCCTGATACGACATCTAACACTGCGTTACTGCTTACGGGGAGCGGTATTCGAAGAAGAAAGCTGAATCATGAAGTTTTTTTTAGAAGCATATTCATGAAGTAATCGTGGCCACATCCACAAAGCTAAGTCGAAGTGTCACTAAGCTGTATGGACGCCATAACGCGGAGACGATATTTGCCATATGCCCCTAAAACGCGGCGATCGTGGGCCGCTTGAAAAAGAAGGGATATTCAAATGAGTCTAAAAGATTTCTTCGCCGCCATAGGACAAGTTGTTATCTATCTATTTGTCTCTGGGACTGCACTTATTGGCTTGTCAACTTGGATAGGAAATATTATTGCATCGAAAATTATTGAAAAAAATCGATTTAAATTTCAAACCGAGATTGAAGCAATAAAGAAAGAAGCAAATATTGCACTCGAAAAAGTAAGAGCTTTTTCCGAAAAAGATTTATTCATTCATAGATTGCAGTTTGAAAAAGAGTTTTCCATTTATGTTGAGTTATGGGGGAAATTAATAGAATTAAAGAGAGCAACATCATTTTTAAGGCCAATAATTGATTATGTGATTGAAGGAGAAACTGAAGAAGAGCGAAAAAAAAGACGATTAGAAGAATTTGGCAAGGCGTTTACTGATGTAAATGGTGTTTTTCAAAAAAGTCGGCCATTCTATTCGGAAGAGGTCTATAAATCGGTTAACGAGATAATACAAATTGCAAATAGTGAAGGTGCTCAATATAAATTTTCCGATAGCATTAGATTTGATGATTATGAAAAGGCAGAAAAACACGTGACATTAATAAATGAAAGAATTGAAAATGTATGTAACTCAATCCGGGAAAGAATCAAAACCGTTTTAGTAATGGAATGAAAGAACCATCCGTGGTAAGGGGCATACGGCAGATATCAACCAGTTGTAGGATCCGCGCCGGATTGTTATGAATCTGGTAGTTCCGGGGCTTGGACCCAAATCACCCGCGTTAAGTCCTGTAGGATCCGTCGGGAATGATTGCTCGAAGATGAGGCTTAGGCGCGAACGACTTCTGCAACTGGTGGACGATATACGCCATGCCAGACCAGACCGTCCCTTCCTGGGCACGGCCAAAAGATCTGAAAGAGAATCATAATGATATGTATTGAGGTGATATTATGGCCTTAAATACACTAAAAAGCGTTAATAATCTATTACAAGTGACAACTAATTATGTCAAATGCCCATATTGTAATAGTCAACTAATTGGTAAAAGAGTTGGTATAGTAACATTTAATTTCAGTGAAAACGTTAATATACAAATAGAGAATCTTGAGAGAAGATATTGTAAACTATGTGATATAAATTTTGTGACTTCTTCTCAATTTAAAATGTTAAAACAATTTGTATTTAATAAAAAGTTGTTTCCAAATATAATTAATGACTTTAAAACATTAAAAAAGACAAGAACCTTTCAAGCAGTAAAACATATTTGGCAGCGAGGTGTTATTCACAAACGCAAGAAATGTCTTAAATGTCGCCATTTCATACACAAAAGGTGTGGTTTAAGCATCCATATAAGCGATTTAAATAAAGGGTGCAATCTTTTTGTTAAAGTTGTTGAAATCGAGGTTTATAATGGCGGACGTGTTTCACCCAGATAAAAATTTGGGTCGACCAGATCATTATCAAAACTAATGATTCGTTGGTTTGAAATTGCCAGCCAGTGTGTATACCGTCCAAGATAAGGCAGAACTTGCCAACTATGATTTCTACTATACCAATAGATTAACAAGGCTTTTTTATAAAAAATCATCAGTGGAAATCGGAAATTAAATTGTTAACAAAAATATATCATTGCCTACTATATTGATTTTGAAGTATTATGCGGTATAAAGATTATATTACCAACTCAAATATAAAGGTTTTTTATTTAGGGTGTCGAAAAAAGCTTAAACTTAATTTACAGAAGTTTTTCCTTATACTTTCACCTAACGGCCAGGAGGAATGCTCGATGAAAAAATCGGTGTGGATTTGGCTGCCCATCATCGCAGCCTTGTTAATCGGTACGGCGGTATTTGCGAAATCACCCGCCAAGAATGGGGGCGCTGCGGAAGCGGTCCTCAACTACAATCTGGCGCTTGAACCGGCCAACCTTGATCCGGCTAAATCAACCAGTATCGAGGAATTCAGAGTCGAATATGCTTGTTTTGAAGGATTGGCCACTTTTGGCGCAGGGGACGCCCTCCAGCCCGGCGTGGCTGAGAAATGGCAGATCTCGCCGGACGGTAAAACATACACTTTTTATCTGCGCAAAAATGCCAAATGGTCCAATGGGGACCCGGTCACAGCGCAGGACTTCGAATATGCCTGGAAGAGACTGCTTAACCCCGGCACCGGCTCACCCAATGCCAGCACGCTATTTTATTTAAAAAATGCCGAGGATTACAACAGCGGTAAAATCAAAGACCCCGACCAGGTCGGTGTCAATGCCAAAGATAACTACACCCTCGTTGTGACTTTAAATGCTCCCTGCAGTTACTTCCTGGGTTTAACCATTAACCCGGCTCTTTATCCGGTGCACCGGAAAACGGTTGAATCCAGTCCCGACAAATGGACCGGTAACCCTGAAACCTATGTCGGCAATGGCCCCTTTAAAATGACGGATTGGACCCGCCATAATAAATTGGAGTTTGCGCCCAATCCCAATTATTGGGACAAGAGCCGCGTCAAATTGAAAAAATTGGTTTTCTATCCGATCGAAGAACAAAGCACGGCCTTAACCATGTTCGATACCGGTCAAATCGACCTTTCCGATGAGTTGCCGCGGCCGGAAATTCCCCGGTTATCAGCGGCGGGCATGGTCAAGTACAGTGCCACCATTAACACCTATTACTATATGCTCAATACCAAAAAACCGCCGTTAAATGATCCGCGGGTCCGTAAAGCTTTGGCTCTGGCCATCAACCGGGAGCAGATCGTCAAATATATCACCAAAGCGGGTGAAAAACCGGCTCTTGGCTTTGTGCCTTACGGGATACCGGATAGCATTCCCAAAGCGGAGTTCCGTAAAGTAGGCGGCGCCTGTTTCGCCGATAATGCAGTCGCCCAAGCCAAAAAGTTACTGGCGGAAGCGGGTTATTCCGATATCAAAAAATTCCCGACCATTGAAATCTTATACAATACCAATGAAACCCACAAACAAATTGCTGAAGTGATTCAACAGATGTGGCATGAGAAATTGGGCGTCAACACCACACTGGTTAACCAGGAATCCAAAGTATTCCTGCAGTCCCGGAGGGAAGGGAATTTTCAAATCGCCCGTTCCAGCTGGATTGGGGATTATGTTGATCCCATGACCTTCCTGGATCTGTGGGCTACCGGCAATGGCAACAACTATACCGGCTGGACCAACCCGCAATATGATAAATTGATCGACACCGCCAAAACGACTCTCGATACCAAACAGCGGTATCAGGCCATGCACGAGGCGGAGAAACTCTTGATGAGCCAAATGCCGGTGATTCCGATTTATTTTTACACCCGGCCTTATATCATCAAACCCTGGGTCAAAGGAGTCCGTTATTCGGCCGTTGGTTTGATCGACTTTTCGAGAGTCACCATTGAGGCCCATAAATAAAGCATTTAAAGCTTATTGATAATGGTTGATCTAAAAACTCTATGTCTGGTTCATAGTCTGCTCTTTCTCTGTGACTCTGTGTCTCCGTGGCCTATAATTTAGCCACAGAGACAACACGCGTATTTACGCGTGAAGGCACAGAGAAAAGATATTTTTAAATTGACCATTTTAACGAACATATCCTAATTTTACGCCTTTTCTATTTCCGGAAAAGGCGTTTTCCTAGAGGTTTTGTTGTTTTGAATAAGGAGTGAAACAATGGCTAGGTATGCTTTGGACCGTTTGATTTCCGCCTTGACCACATTATTGTTAATCATTACGATCACGTTTATTTTAATGCATGCGATTCCGGGGGGACCTTTTGATCAGGAAAAGGCGGTCTCGGCACAGATTACCCAAAATATCAAGGAACATTACCATTTAAACGACCCCCTTTGGCGGCAATATGTTGATTATTTGAAGAAAATCGTTCATTTCGATTTGGGTCCGTCCTACAAGTATCCGGACTCTTCGGTGAATGATCTGATCCGGGCGGGATTTCCGGTTTCTGCGGCCATCGGGCTATTGGCGGTTTTGGTGGCGGTGGCCTTAGGGATTCCAGCCGGCATCCTGGCAGCTTTACGGCATTCCAAATGGCAGGATAATCTGGTCATGCTGGTGGCGATCGTGGGTGTTTCGATACCGAGTTTTATTGGGGCTACGCTTTTGCAATATCTTTTCGCCTATAAGTGGCAACTGTTTCCGGCGGCGCTTTGGGGGACACCGGCCCATTTGGTATTGCCGGTCCTGGCTCTATCCGCTCTCCCTTTGGCATTTTTCGCGCGGCTGATCCGTTCCAGCATGCTGGAAGTGTTATCCCAGGATTATATTCGGACCGCCCGTTCCAAGGGGCTCAGCGAGGCAACGGTGGTATTGCGGCATGTGCTGAAAAATACTTTGATTCCGTTCATTACGGTTCTAGGGCCGATGCTGGCTAACCTTTTGACGGGCACCTTTGTGATTGAAAGAATTTTCGCCATCCCGGGTCTCGGTAATTACTTTGTAAACAGCATTTATAACCGTGACTATTTCGTAATCCTGGGCCTGACGGTCTTTTACGCCGGCATATTGCTGCTGCTCAATCTGGCGGTTGATATCGTCTATGCCGTGATCGATCCCCGGATCAAACTGGCGTCCAAGGAGGAATGAGAACATGGATGACTCTCGCGCATTTGAACCGATAGTACGGCAAGACCCATTGGATTTTGTACAAGAGGGAGCCGAGAGGCCGGAGACCAGTTACTGGAAAGATGCCTGGCGCCGTTTAAAACAAAATAAGGGAGCGGTTATTTCGCTTTTTGTGATTTTGTTTATCTTCCTGGCTGCTATTTTGGGACCCTTTGTGTCTCCGTATTCTTACACCAAACAAGATTTAATTTTTCAAAATACCCCTCCTACGGTGGAACATTGGTTTGGAACGGACAATGTGGGCCGGGACTTACTGGTGCGTTGTCTTTATGGAACCCGGATTTCATTAATTGTGGGAATTTTCGCCACCATGATCAGCCTGACCATCGGGGTATTATTTGGCGGTTTTTCGGGGCTGGTCGGCGGGAAAGTCGATAATGTCATGATGCGGATTGTCGATATCTTTTATGCAATTCCCTTGCTGTTATGGGTTATTTTATTGATGGTGGTTTTAAAACCCGGTCTGCAAAATATCCTGATTGCGATTGGCATCACCTACTGGCTCAGTATGGCCCGGATAGTGCGGGCCGAGGTTTTGAGCCTCAAAGAACAAGACTATGTTTTAGCGGCCAAAGCCATTGGGGCCGGGCGGATGCGGATTATTCTGCGGCATCTGATACCCAATACGATTGGACCGATATTGGTGACTGCTACTTTCAATATTCCGCAAGCGATTTTTACTGAGGCCTTTCTTAGTTTCATCGGACTCGGGATCGGAGCCCCCATGGCTTCCCTGGGAATGTTGGCCTCGGATGCCATCAGTGGCTTACGTTCCTTTCCTTATCAGCTCTTTTTTCCAGCCTGCATGATTTGTATCATTATGTTGGCCTTTAATTTCCTGGGGGACGGTCTGCGGGACGCTTTGGATCCGCGGATGCGGAAGTGAGGGGATGGAAACATGAATACTTTACTGGATGTGAAAAATTTACGGACTTCATTTTATACTTATGCCGGGGAAGTGAAAGCTGTCGATGACGTCAGTTTTCAGCTCCATAGCGGTGAAGCCCTGGCCGTGGTGGGCGAATCCGGCTGCGGGAAAAGCGTAACCGCTTTGTCGATTATGGGTCTATTGCAAGAACCCGGTAAAATTGTGGATGGCCGGATCGATCTGAACGGTCGGGACCTAACCAAGCTATCCCCCAAAGAAATGTGCGCGATCCGGGGCAATGAGATCGGGATGATCTTTCAGGACCCGTTGACCTCCTTGAATCCGGTCCTTTCCATTGAACAACAAATGATTGAGAGTTTGATGCTCCATCAGAAGTTATCCAGGAAACAGGCAATCCTCCGGGGGATTGAACTGCTGAAAATGGTGGGAATCCCCGGGGCTGAAGAGCGATTCTGCCAATATCCCCACCATTTTTCCGGCGGTATGCGCCAACGGGTGATGATTGCTATGGCGATGGCTTGTGAACCCAAAATTTTAATCGCCGATGAACCCACTACGGCGCTTGATGTAACGATCCAAGCGCAAATCCTGGAACTCATGAAAGGCTTAAAGGATACCTTAAAAACGGCGATTATTCTTATAACCCATGATTTAGGCGTAGTGGCCGGACTTTGTCAAAGAGTAATCGTGATGTATGCCGGAAAAATTGTGGAACGAGGCACCGTGGAAGAACTTTATTATCGGCCCAAGCACCCCTATACCTGGGGATTGCTGGGAGCGGTTCCCCGTTTGGATATTGAAGAAAATCAGAAAAGAAAACTGACCCCGATTTGGGGCAAACCGCCGGACCTGTTGGTTCCGCCGCCGGGGTGCCGTTTCGCGCCCCGTTGCAAGTATGCCATGAACATCTGCGAAAAAGAAATCCCGCCGGATTTTGAAGCCGCTTCCGTAACACATCGGGCTGCTTGCTGGCTGCTTGATCCGCGAGCGGCGAAAGTCGAACATTCCATGGAAAGGAGCGCTTCCCTATGAATGTTCCCGGGCAAAGTTTTCAGCCTTTACTGGAAGTCAAGCATTTGCAAAAAACCTTTACCATTTCCAAAGGCCCTTTTACCAGAGGAAAATCAATCCTGAAGGCCGTTGATGATGTCAGCTTCGCGATTCTTAAAGGAGAGACTTTAGGACTGGTTGGAGAATCCGGCTGCGGCAAGACCACCATCGGGCGGACCTTGATCCGGCTCTATGAAGCCAGTGGAGGAGAAGTAATTTTTGGCGGAAAAAATATTCTGCAGCTCTCGGATGAAGAAATGCTGCCCTACAGGCGCAGGATGCAGATGATTTTTCAAGACCCGTATTCATCCTTAAATCCCCGGATGACTGTAGCGGAAATCATAAAGGAACCGCTTACGATTCACGGAATTGCTTCCGGAAAGGCGGCCCTAAACCGGGTGCATGAGTTGCTGCAACTGGTGGGCCTCAGCAAAGAACAGGCCTCCCGTTTTCCCCACGAATTTTCCGGAGGACAGCGCCAGCGGATCGGGATTGCCAGGGCGCTGGCTGTAGAACCGGAGTTTATGATTTGCGATGAGCCTATTTCTGCTCTGGATGTCTCGATCCAGGCCCAGATCATCAACTTGCTTGAAAAATTGCAATCGGAAATGAATCTAACCTATCTGTTTATTGCTCATGATATTTCCATGGTCAGGCATACCAGTAAACGGATTGCAGTAATGTACCTGGGGAAATTGGTTGAACTTGCGGGAGCCGGCGAATTGGCTAAAAACCCCTTGCATCCTTATACCCAGGCCCTATTATCGGCCGTGCCGATAGCGGATCCGCGATTGGAGGCATCCCGGCGCCGCATTGTTCTGGAAGGCGATGTACCCAGTCCGGTCGATCCTCCGCCCGGTTGCCGTTTCAAAACCCGCTGCCGGATGGCAAGGCCCTGTTGCAGGGAGAGGACCCCTGAATTAAGAGAAGTTGCTCCCGGGCACCGGGTTGCTTGTTTTGCCGTTGAAACGGGAATTTGATGATTATATTTCTCAAAGAAAGATGCTGCCAAAAAGAAGTTTAGACACTGTTTTCAATAATGGTTGATGGATAGGCCGATTTTATTCTCCCGCTGAGGCGCTGAGGCGCAGAGAAAAACGGGATGGGATATTTTTTAAAATCCTATGCCGCGACAAATTTTGGCGACGACACCTTAGCGGGAGATATTGTTTTTACTCTTTAAAATTTTATCGAGTGGAAATTTAGAGAGCGGTTGAAAGCCATCTAATTTCTTTTAAGCCAGTTCCTAAGTGTGTCGGCAAAAACGGCAATCTGCTTGTGAACCTGAGGCTGGATGCCAAAGGGGAGATACCATGGGAAAGTATCGGGATTTTGACCAAAGTAGTGCCGGGATTTGTGGCTGCGGCGGTTCTGGTCTTCCTAAACCGGAATGCCGCAGATTTTAAGGATGACATTTTCATTAGTTTTACAGGTTCCCGGCTGCCGGACGAAACGGATACCGTGGTGGAGCTGGAATTGTATTGAAGCTCATTTCATTGATTCATAGGTACATCCGGTATGCTTGCTTCACAATGGCTTGCGCAATTTTCTTCTTGGTCCTCCGTTGCAATCCCCATATTCTCCAAACCCCAAAAATGCATCATTTTTAAAATCGGCAGTAAAGTCCGGCCTTTATCCGTTATCCGGTATTCGACTTTGGGCGGTATCTGGCGGTACTCTTCCCTATGAATCAGGTTATCCAATTCCAATTCTTTAAGCTGCTGGCTCAATATTTTATGGGAAACGTTCGCCAGCTTTTTTTAATTTCTCCATATCGTTTAATGCCGTCCGTGGCGAGGTACCACAGAATGACCGGCTTCCATTTACCACCGATTACCTTTTGGGTGAATTCAACCGGACAAGAATTTTTGCCTGTGGTTTGAATCATTTTAAATTACTCTCCTAAGAGTTAACTCATTTAGAGTTAACTCACCAATGAGTTAGTTAGTTACTTAAAAGTGCATACTATTTTTATCATGAATATTCGATATAATTCAGTATATAAAAGCATTGGGAAATTTGCAATAAGCTATATAACATTCAGCTTTAACCCCAATATGCTGAGGAGGATGAGTAGTTTTGCAGTATCGCAAATTTGGCAGGCTGGATTGGAAAACATCGGTTCTAGGCTTTGGTTGCATGCGTTTGCCGACTATGGATAACAATCCGATGAGCGGCAACATCGATGAGGAAGAAGCCAAGGGAATGATTCGCTATGGGATTGACCAGGGGATCAATTACATAGACACCGCTTATCCTTATCACAATGGCCAGAGTGAAGTCATTGTCGGAAAAGTATTACAGGACGGCTATAGGGAAAAGGTAAAACTCGCTACGAAGTCTCCAACTTGGCTAATCAATCAGGCGTCGGATTTCGATAAGTACCTGAATGAACAGTTAACCAAGTTACAAACGGATCATATTGATTTTTACCTGCTGCACGCCCTGGATAAAGAAAGATGGGAACAAATTATCCTGAAGCACAATGTTTTGGAACAAGCCGAAAGGGCGCTCCGCGACGGACGAATTTGTCATCTGGGCTTTTCTTTTCATGATCAATATCAGTCATTTCCAATGATTCTGGATGGCTATGACCATTGGGATTTTTGTCAAATCCAATATAATTATATGGATACCGCCAACCAAGCCGGAACCAAGGGACTTCATGATGCTGCCTCCAAAGGGTTGGCGGTGGTTATTATGGAACCCCTGTTGGGCGGAAAATTGGCTAAACCTCCAAAGCCTATCCGGGACATCTTCGAACAATCCGGCGCCAAGTCATCACCGGCGGATTATGCGTTACAATGGGTTTGGAATCAGCCCGAGGTTACGCTACTTTTAAGTGGCATGAGTTCCATGGATCAGGTGAAGGAAAACATTGATTCAGCCAATCGTTCGGGAATTCATTCTTTAAGCAGTCAAGAATTGCAGTTCATCGAAGAGGTGCGGAAAAAGTATCAAGAAAGAACCGCCATTCCCTGCACCGGATGCAGTTATTGTCTGCCGTGTCCTAACGGGGTCAATATTCCACGGGTGTTTAGCCTTTATAATGAGGGCTTTATCCATGAAGACCTGCAAACGACCCGGGCTGTGTATAGCCGGTTTTTGGACGAAAAAGAACGGGCCGGGGTTTGCGTTCAATGCCGGATTTGTGAGGAAAAGTGTCCTCAAAAAATTCTCATTAGTGAATGGATGCCCAAAGCCCATGCAGTATTAGGGGAAGAGTAATCTTATAATCAATAAACAAAGGGGTGTTGTTGATGCCTGTTATTACAGTCCAGTTGGCTCACCAATCGAAGGAAAAGAAAAAAGAGATTATTGAAAGGCTGACTAAAACCATGGTGGAAGTAACCAATGTTCCCGCCCAGGCCTTTACGGTCATTATTGACGAGCATGATCCGGAGAATATCGGGGTAGGTGGAGTACCGTTGTCGGAACGCCACAAATAAAAATTTAGTTTCGAAAGGATGGTTCGCAGTGAACGAAACTTTAAAAACGATTTTAAACCGCAGAAGTATCCGGGCTTATCAACCGGAACAGATTAAAGAGCCGGAATTACAAGCCATACTGGAAGCAGGGAGGTTTGCCCCCAGCGGGATGAATACCCAACCCTGGCATTTTAGTGTCATCCAGCAAAAGGAGTTGTTGGAAAAAATTAATGCTACGGTGAAAGAAGGACTTTTAAAATCAGGGAATCCCCAATTTGTGGAACGGGCCAAGAACGAAAATTTCAGTATTTTTTATCATGCACCCACCCTGATTATTGTTTCCGCTGATCCCAAAGTAGCAACACCCCAGTACGACTCGGCTATCGCCATGGGTTATATGTTCTTGGCTGCTGCATCTTTGGGAGTGGGTTCTTGCTGGATCAATGCCATCTCAATGACTTTTAATGCAGAATCCGGCAAGGCGATGGCAAACTCTTTGGCGATTCCCGACGGATATACCATATATAGTGCCGGGGCATTCGGTTACCCGGCCGGAGAAATTCCAGCCCCGCCTCAAAGAAAAGAAGGCACGGTTTCGTTAATTCAATAAGTGTTCTGTTGCGTGAAAGGGGAGAAGGAATAGAATGCCATTGATGAAAGCGGTTCAAATCAGTAAACCAGGCGGCGATTTGGAGTTGGTTCAAAGGGAAATTCCTGAGCCCAAAGCGAATGAAGTGTTAATTAAAGTTGAGGCTTGTGGAGTATGCCACGGGGATGCCATTGTCAAGGAAGGAACCTTTCCCGGCCTGCAGTATCCGCGAATTCCCGGCCATGAAGTGATCGGCGTGATTGCGAAACTGGGTTCCGCGGTAGATGAATGGCATCTGGGACAAAGGGTAGGCGTCGGCTGGCATGGCGGGCATTGTTTTAAATGCAGCGCTTGCAAAAAAGGTGATTTTTGGGGCTGTCAGGATTCCTTGATTACCGGGATTACCGTTGATGGCGGTTATGCCGAATACATGATAGCCCGCTCGGAAGTGCTGGTGGAAATACCCCGGGAGTTGGATTCGGTGGAAGGAGCCCCTTTGCTTTGCGCCGGACGGACCACCTTCGGCGCTTTAAAGAACAGTAATGCCAAAGCCGGCGATTTGGTAGCCATTTTCGGTATCGGCGGCCTGGGCCATCTGGCGATTCAATATGCCGTCAAAATGGGCTTCCAAACCGTGGCGATTTCCAGAGGCAAGGAGAAAGAGGCTATGGCTCTGAAACTGGGGGCTCACCAATACATGGATGCTTCAGTTACGGACGGGGCTCAGGCTTTGAAGAAAATGGGCGGAGCCCGGGTGATACTGGCCACAGCCCCCAGCGGCAAGGGTATTTCCGAAATATATGGCGGTCTGGGGCGGGGCGGGCAAATGATTATCGTTTCCTCACCCAAGGATATGATTGAGATTCAACCGAGATTTGTTCTGGGAGGTGGTTCCCTGAGCGGCTCCACCGGAGGCAGTATCGAAGAGGCCATTCATTTCAGTGTGCTTTTTAAAGTTATCCCGATGGTGGAGGTATTTCCATTGGAACAGGCGGCGCTGGCTTTTGAAAAAATGATGGAGGCTAAGGTCCATTTCCGCTCGGTGTTAAAAATGTGAAATTGCAAGGGAGGTCACAACAATGCAAGAAGTTTCAGGGTTAATTCATGAAAGGTTGTCCGCCAGAGGTCCATTTGATCCGGATCGTCCCATATAGTAACCGGTATGACAACAAGGGTTTGGCGTAGGCAGAATCTTACTTGCTCAAGTAAAATTTTTTGATTGAGAAGGAAAATCGTTTTTGCCATCGGAAATGATTTTAAAGGAATCTTGAAGGAGTTCCCATACCCATCCTCAATGAAGAAAAACTGAAACGCTGCGGTTCATCAACCGGGCGTTTTTTGTTCTCTGGCTATTTTACAGGCTTTCCAAAAGATTTTCGAAAGCCCGATAGGATTTTGCGGCGATTCGCCCAATTATAAATGGAATAAGCTTAAAAGCGGGGTGTCTTCAATTCGCAGTATTCGCACGAAGCTTTTTCTGAGCCTGGCCGCTATCTTTGCGCTGGCGATGGGGCTCATTTCTTTCGGATGGTATGTGAAATCAACCCAAATCAACATAAAATCCGTTAAAACTTATACTCATGAATTAATCAAGGAAGCCAATGATAACTTTGAATTGACTTTGAGAGATGTTGATTATTTAAGCACCGTGATTTCATTAAATAAATCCAATGTGGTTGAGGTCCTTTCCACCCGGGCCAATTCATTCAATTACGAGCAATTATTAATCGACCGGAAACTCGATGATTTCATTGCCAGCTTATATGGGTATAAATATTATATTTCAAGCATTTTGATTGTGGGGGCTAACGGGAAAAAATATTCTCAAGGGACAACCCTTTCCGCCGATGAAGTTGTGCATCAGCCCTGGTATCGGTGGCTGTCCACCTCAAGTACCAGCCGTATTTTTATTAAAACCCACTCCACCCGGAGCGCTAGTAAAGCCGGAGAATTTCCCAATCAAAATGTGATCACTGTTGCCAGAGGTATCTTTGACGATAACAAATTTTTGGGAGTCGTGCTGATAGATTTCCGCTATGACATTATCCAAAAGATTTTCAGCACCAAAATACCTCATGAAAGTGCCCTTTTTGTAATCGATCAAAACGGCGATTTTGTGTATCATCCGGAAAACCGGTTCTTGGGCCGGAATATCCGAAAAACTTTTTATAACAAGCTTTTGCCCAGGCTTAAAAATCCCGAGGGCAGTTTCAGCACCTGGCTGGAAGGGAATGAAACCTTCGTGGTCTATTACAAGTCCGATTACACCCATTGGACGACGATTGGAGTCATTTCCCAAGAGAGTATGATGAAAGAATTTGCAAAGGCTACCAATGAGACTCTTTATATTTCGTTGCTGGCGTTATTTTTGTTGATGGTCGCCGCTAATATTATTGCGCTTACGATTACCCGCAATATTTTCCGGTTACGGGATGCCATGAAGAATGTCGGTCAGGGGAAATTCGATACCAAAGTGGAAATCCGAACCGGGGATGAAATTGAGGAACTAAGCCGGGGATTTAATACCATGGTGGGTGAAATCCAGCAACTGCTGCAAGATGTTAAGGACAATGAGCGTCAGAAACGGCTGGCGGAATTAAAAGCTTATCAGGCTCAGATTAACCCCCATTTTCTTTCGAATACCCTCAATACCGTCAGATGGCTCGCGCAAAGTCACAAAGCCGTCAATATCGAATCGTTGGTAACATCACTGATTGAATTACTTCAAGTCAGCATGGCTGGAGCCGATTTCATCACTCTCGGACAGGAATTGGAGTATTTGAAAGATTATCTGAATATTCAGGAATACCGGTATTGTGATAAATTCAGGGTTCAATACGAAATCGAACCCCTTATTTTGGAGATGTTGACTCCGAAGTTTATTTTGCAACCAATCGTCGAAAATGCTTTGATACATGGAATTGATCCTTTGGAACATCAAGGCCTGATTGCCATTAAAGGTTATCAGGACGGTCGGAATATAATAATTACGGTGCGGGATAATGGAGTCGGCATTTCTCAAGAAAAGCTGGCAAGCATTTTCCGGCAGGATCAAAATAAGGATAGACAGCGTTTCAGTAGCATCGGAATTTATAATGTCAATGAACGGTTGAAGATGTATTTCGGGGAGGATTATGGGCTGAAAATTGAAAGTATCCCGGGAGTTTTTACCACGGTTACCATTACATTGCCGGTTAGGGAAAGCGCTCGTGAAGGATGTGATGCTGGTGTATAAAGTGATGGTGGTGGATGATGACGCTTTTGCACGTACAAATTTAAAGCGCTTAATGAATTGGGAAAAACACGGTTATATCATTTGCGGGGAGGCATCCAACGGGTCCAACGCCGTTGAAATGATCCAAAAAAGCGCCCCCGATATTGTCATTACCGATATCAGCATGCCGGTAATGGACGGTATCGGCCTTATCGAGTACCTGGTCGAAAATCATCCCGCAGTGATCGTGATTGCTCTCAGTGGATACGAGGACTTTGATTATGTTCGTCAAAGTCTAAAATTAGGCGCTATCGATTACCTTTTAAAACACCGCGTGAATGAAACGGAGTTATTGAACATACTCCAAGCAGCCTGTAAAAGGATTCAAAAAGAGAGTCAGACGCTGACACGAGAGAGAAGTGTAGCTCAGCAGTTGCAACTCGGAAAGGAGGCTTTAAAACGGGAGTTTTTGCAACAATTGACCACCGGGACCCTTAAGGACCCGGAAAAGATTGGGCAACAAATGGACCTTTTGGAAATAGAGCTGACCCCGGAATACCTGACGGTGATGATTACTGAAATGGATGACTTTACCCAGTTGCAAACGAAGTATACCCTGACCGAGCTGGATACGGTCATAAAATCATTCCTGGATCTGGCTTCGGAAATATTGAAGGACTATGGAAAATCTTTGATTTTTCAGATTAATGGCGGCCGGTTTGTGGTGATTTTTTCTTTTGGAAATTGTCACAGTCAAGCCTATTCCCAAACTCAGATCAATAATTGTATTGAGCGGATCCGCAATAGTATCGCCAGGTATCTCAATTTTACCGTCTCCTTGAGTGTCGGACGGACGACCCATAGTTTCAAAACAATCGCGCAGAGTTACCATGAGGCGGAACAGTTTTTAAAAAATAAGTTCTATGAGGGGAAGGATCATGTTTACCGGGACAGCGGCTTTGAGCCTTCCAGGCAGAGTGCCTTCAGTATTGATGTGGCGTTGGAGAAAAAGCTGCTTATGGAATTAAAATCTTTCAATATCTCTCGGGTAAGTATTCTCATTGAGGGAATCTTTAGCGATATCGCCGCCCAAAAAATCAATTACCAATCCACGCAAATGATTTGTATCGAATTGCTGAATTTAGTCACCCGGGTGGCGCGGGAATACAATCTTGAAAAATTGGTTTATTCCGGTCCTGAGTCTCCTTATCTCCAACTATCCAAATTGGAGACGCTGGATGATTTAAAACAGATGATTTTAGGGCTTTACGGTAAATTAGGCCAGCTGCTTGAGAAAACGGGGAGGAGGGATCGCTATTCGGAATACACCGAAAAAGCGGTCCATTACATCTACAATCACTATCCAGAAGATATTTCACTGGATGATGCCGCAAGTTTCGCCGGGGTCAGCGGTTCTTACTTGAGCAGGGTGTTTAAAGAAGATTCCGGCAAAGGTTTTGTGGAGTTCCTAAATTGGGTCCGGGTGGAGCGCGCCAAATTAATGATTGAAAATCAGTCCGGAAAACTCAAATTTATTGTAAAAGAAGTGGGGTTTAACAATTACAACTATTTCTTTAAAGTATTTAAGGATCAAGTCGGACTGACGCCCCTTGATTATGAACGGAATTGTAAAAAAGAAGTAAACAAAAAAATGGAGTGATTCAAAAAAATATTGAGTCCTCCAGTTTTTTTTACCCGCTATAATAGATCGTAGAGGGTTTCATGAAACCGTAAGCCTAGACAAAAATAAGGGGGAAAGTTAATGAAAGCAGTAAAAATGCTGGGGGTTTTATTGATTGGCGTTTTAGTTCTTTCCTGTGCTTTTGGATATGCAGCCAAAACCGAAACCGTCACTTTCTGGACCTGGGTTCCCACGGATATTCAGTATAAATCGATTGAAACGGCATTTAATAAAAAGTATCCCGATATTAAAATCGAGTTTTGGCGCGGCGAGTTGCCTGACTTTCAAAAGAAACTCCAGGTGGCGATGGCGGCCGGTGAAGGTCCCGATATTATGGGCATGCAAGTCGGCGGAATGCTTAATCAATATGCCAATTTCCTGATGCCGGTCAAGCCCATGGCGGATGCTAAATGGGGTAAGGGTTGGGAGAATAAATTATCGAGCGTGGCCTTTACAGAAACCAAAACCAAGGATGGAAAGTTAGTCGCTTTGCCGATGAACTTTACGGCGCAAGAATTTGTGCTTTACAATAAAGCGATTTTTGAAGAATGCGGCATTAAGGATGTACCCACTACCTATGAGCAGTGGAAAAAAGATTGCGACATCATCCGGGCTAAAGGATATATTCCCGTTGCCATGGGCGCTAAAGATATTTGGCATGATGTGGATGTCCTTGTAGCGCTTAGCAATCAATTTGCACCGGGTAAAGTTTACCAGGCGGAAGCCGGTAAGGTGAAATGGACCGATAAAGTTTTTGTCGATACCATGAAAGCTTGGAAACGCATGTTTGATGACAAGATCATTCAAGAAGGCGCTTTGGGCATTTCGACCTACCCGGATGCCCGCGACCAGTACTATTATGCCGGAAAATCAGCAATGTTTATGACTGGGTCTTGGCATGTAGGGTATGCCCTCCCGGGTGGTGAAAAACAAGGGACCAAGATTGAGAAACAAGCCACCGGATGTTTTATTCTGCCTCAGATCGGCCCTCATGCGTCCAAAGCAGTCGCCAGTGTCGATACGGCCATTGCCATGAATAGGGCAACGAAACATAAAGATGCGGCTTGGAAGCTTTTCAGTTTCATGACCATGGACGAAGGGCAACAAATCATGGCCGACTGGATCCAAGGCAGCCCTTCCAAAAAAGGAATTGAAATCAATTCGCTGGACCAGTTCAAGTTCCAGTCCGAGAAAGATGCCGTTAAGTATGTTAACGAAAAGATCAGTAATGCGGTGGGTAAAAGGCTGCTCAGTTATCCCGAATTAACCAATGCGCTAGGAGTCGCCTTGCAAGATATAGCGGCCGGAAAACCGATTGACAAGGCCCTTCAAGAAGTACAAGCAATTTCTCAAAAAATTAAGCGTTGACGTACCCCTCCTTTTTAATCTGTTCCCGGCATTTTTGCCGGGAACAGTCGATTTCACAGGACGAAAGTTGGTGGCAACTTGTTAAGCAGGCATTATACCAAAGGATTCACTCCATATTTGTATATTGCACCTTTAGTGATTTGTTCGGGGATTTTTCTCTATTACAGTATTGGATTTACCATTCACACCAGTTTTCAAGAGTGGAACGGGATCGATTCGGTAATGAATTTTGTGGGGCTTCAAAATTATCGTGACCTTTTCACTGACCGGGTTCTTTATATCTCGCTATGGAATAATTTGATATTCTTATTTTGTACGGTAGGCATTCAAGCAGGTTTAGGCTTATTGATTGCAATTTTACTCCGCTCCAAACCGTTATTCGTTAATTTGTTTAAAAGCGTATTTTTCATGCCGGTTGTAATGGCACCGGTTATCATTGCGGCTATCTTCCGGATCATCATGGATTTTAATGTAGGAAGCCTCAATACAATGTTGAGATTTTTAAAATTAGACTTCTTGGCAGTAGCCTGGCTGGGGGATCCCCGTTTTGCACTGCTTTCCATAATCATCGTTAACATTTTCGAGTGGATGGGTTTTAGCATGCTGATTTATTATTCGGGTTTATTAGCCATTCCCAACGATATTTATGAATCCGCCAAGATTGACGGTTGCGGGTTTTGGAATACGCTTTTTAAAATTACCATCCCCATGTTGAAAGGAACCACTTCGACCTTGTTTGTACTGGGAATTGTCGGCTCTTTAAAAACTTTTGATATTGTGGTCATGCTGACCGGGGGTGGTCCGGGGCGTTCCACGGAGTTTTTAACCACGTTTTTATATAAGCGCTCCATTGAAGAGTTTAATGGGGGATCCGCGGCAGCCATTGGGGTGGTCATTTTGGCACTGGCCCTCTTGATGTCGATTATTCAAATCCGTTACTACGAAAAAACTCAAAAAGAGATAGAGTAGGTGTTGTGGCATGTTCTCCAATGTAAACAAAGCCGGTAAAACTGCTGTTTTTACTGTTTTAGCGTTATTAACGGTAATCTGGGCTTATCCGATCGTTCATGCTATCCTGGAATCTTTTAAAATCAATGGCATCAAAAATTATCTGACAGTCATCCATCATCCTGCAGTCCATTATTTTCGGGTGTTATTCAATAGCCTGTTTATTGCCGTATGTACCTCAGGAATTGTTACGGCTTTTGCTTCGCTGGCGGCGTATGCCTTCTCCAAAATGGAGTTCCGGGGGCAGAGAGTTCTTTATTATTCACTGTTGGCTTGCCTGGCGATTCCGGCGGCGGCTGTTATGACTCCGATATTTTTCACGATGAAAGTGATTGGACTGATGAATACCTATGGGGCCATTATTTTGCCGTTGGTTGCTTTCAACGCTCCGTTTATGCTCCTGGTACTGAAAAATTATTTTGATACCGTACCCAATTCCCTGCTGGAAGCGGCACAGATCGATGGTAGTTCAAGCTTCCGGACCTTCCGGACGATCATGATGCCCCTGGGAGTTCCGGCTATCGTGAATGTTTCCGTATTGACTTTCATTTATGCCTGGAACGACTTTTTGATTCCATTACTCTTTGTCCGGAAGGAAAGTCTGTATACCGTTACTTTGGCTACTTCCTATTTTACTTCAACCCGGGGCCAAACGCCGGAGATGGTGGCAGAGTTATACGCGGCACTGATCTTAATGACGATACCGTCCATTTTAATCTACTTGTTTAGTCAGAAATACCTTCAAGAGGGACTTACTGCCGGAGCTATCAAAAATTAAAGAGGCTTGCCAAAATGATTATTCAAGGTCAATTACCTGTTTCTTTCGATGAGAAGCTTTTTGATAAAAACTGTTTGTTCCAATCGGATAAATTTCAGTTTGATTTATTATCCATCCGTATGCACAACCGGGACGGCAGTACTCACATAGTCCCCTTATTTCAAAATCAAAAACAGCCGATGGTGTTCCGAGGCAGGTACAAAACTCCTGATTACGGCGGTGTGATTGATTTGCACATGAAGCCACATCCGGAACCAAAGGCGGGAATTAAATGCCTTCGGGGAATTCTGGAAATTGAACATCACGATGGCAATTTTTCAGGAAATATTGAAGTGTTGTTTCTTGTTTCGGGAGTTCATCCGCAAATCCGGAAACAATGGTTGATTCCCACTTTTAATTATAATGGCAACCCGTATGGCAAAGGGAAATATCCTCATCCTCAGCTGGATAAGGACTTGGGAGTCCGGGCGGACCGCATGGCCCAACCTTATATTTTCTATCAGGATGATGGTTGCAGTTTTGCGGTAGGATTATATGGCGACGGTCCTATTGAAGGAGCTGTTGAAGAGCTTCCGGCCTCGTTAAATTGGGAGATGCCATCGGGGAATCAATCGGTTGTTTTGAGTTTCATATACCCGTTTTGGGAGTACGGGCATGGTACTTCCGAATCCGAAGCGGTTTATTTTAAAAAAAATGAATTTAAAGAGGCCGAACGGGGGATTTTGGAGTGGTCGGGTCCGACTCGGCTTAGGATGCCGTTTCATGTTTGGTTTGGCGGGTCCGGCGATACTCGTGCCTATGCCCCGATCTCTTGGCACGTCTGGACTGAAGCGGAAGAGCAAAGGTTGAAACAACAAAGGCCCCTTCAAGTTGAGCTGGAAGATCGAATCCGGTTTTTAAACGTAGCTTATTACGATTCCAAAATAGGACCCGGACATTATCGCTGTAATATGGCTTATGATTATGCCTCAATCGGTTTTATCTGGCGTTCTTTAGAAGCGGCTTATTTGGATTGGTGGCTGCAAAATTGGAGCCAGCCTGAGAAATCCGATAATGGGTCAAATTCGGATCTTAATAGGGGTTACCGGTCAATCCAACACTGGGCCCAACATGGAACAGATAATGATCTGATTTTGACTTGTTATCAAGGGGAAAACTATTGTTTCCGCCGGGAATACGGTGAGCAGGCCTTATCGACCAGGGTTATGGCCGAAGCTGTTCAGGCGTTTGTCCGGTGTTATTCACTTTCGGAAGCTATCGGCAAGTCCGAATCTTTATTCCGGCAGGTAGCCGAAAAACAATTGGATTGGCTGCTTCAGCACCGTTTAAATAATGGCGCGTTCGCCCGGTATTACTTTTCCGATGGCGCTCCGGCACGTCCGGCGATAGTTGCCACCGGGACCGTGATTACGGTGTTGGCTGAAGCCGCTAAGATTTTTGATCGTCCGGACTATGAGCAGGCTGCTGTTTGCGCTTATGAGGCATACCGGAAGGAAATTATCGAAAAAGAGGCTTTTTACGGGGGAACTTTAGATGCCGATACCGAGGATAAAGAAGCGGCATATTCCGGACTTGAGGCTGCGATTTTCTTATACCGGTTGACCGGAGACCCGAAATATCTAAATGACGCCAAGCAAATTGCCGATTACGTTCTGACATATACTTGGGCCTATCGGATAAAGACTTTCCCCCAGGACTCCCTGGCCCTAGTGCATCAAGTCGATACCTGGGGAGCCACTTCCGTATCCCCGGAGAATCAACATTTTGACCCTTATAACAATGTGGCGTTGATTTTAACCGGACTTTTCAGCGGAGAATCCCAATATACCGAAGTGGGTTTGGCAATGCTTTATTTCGCCATGGACGGTCGTTGGTCGATTCCACAGGGAGAAAATTGCGGACGGAAGCAGCCGGAACAGCTTCTGAATACCAATTGGTTTTACAACGTGGAATCCGTTGTCAAACGGGGCGATTACCGGGATATCGGCGAGGAGTGGGCTTGGCCTCAAGTCGTTCCATGTTTGGAATATCTTTCAATCGGAGGGGCTTGTTTGGATTTAGGAACCGGACGGGGCATCGGGATTGACGGCTGCAAAATTGCAACACTGGAGTTTTCCCATGACCGAACTGTCGTCTTATTACAGGAGACATTGGGATGTTCTCATTCAATTTTATTGAAATTATTCAATTATCCCAAACGAACTTTTATGATTACCTATGACATTACCAGCCTGGAGTTGCCATGGAGTCGGATTGAACCGGGAATTCGCATCGATTTAATGAAAAATCAAGAATTAACGATCATTATCCAATTGTGCCAAAAATGAATTGTTTTAATCCATAGGCCTAAAAGTCCGGGCATATATTTTTAGAACGTATCAAACGAAAGATCGTTCTATTTTTTTGGTTAATTTTTATCATTTTGGAAGGTAAATTAAAAAAATATGTTGTATATAAATAATACATAAAATATTGGTTTTACCTGGAAGACGGCAATGAAATCATTGGCAATTTTTTGTTAATTGGGTGTTTGAAAAACCAAGAATTATTGTTTGGTTAGAACCAAACCAAGTTTTCCATGATTAGTTTTTTGTTTTTATATTTTATTTCCAAGCTTTTATTTTTAAGAAATGGTGATGACCAAAATGTCTCAAACATCAAAAAAACAAAACTATGTTCAAAAAATTGGAAATACCAAAGTTACTTCCATCACCAGCCGGATTATTATTATTTTCACCATATCGCTCCTGGTGGCCTGCTTTACCACGAATTATATTAATCTTACGCTCAACCGGGCTCAGCAGATTAAAATGATGAAAGAGCTTCTGGTCAATGATTTAAAGGAGATTTACGATTTCTCCAATTCCCAATATGATATCTATGAGTATTCCAATGAGGACCCGGCAGCCTATCGTTCCTCGGTAGCCGCTATTGAGGCCCGGGGCCTTCGCCAGTTTAAGAATAAGAAAAAAAAGTCTATCACCATTGGCATTAAAATTGAAGATTTAAGGCGCTCCCCCGTAATCTTTCAAGCCTCGAAAATTCCTAAAGCACATTATTTTACGGACCATAAAGCGCTGCAAAAAATCGTGACCAATACTCGTCAGGGTATTTCCGATGGCACATTAAGTTTCAAGTTTCATGGGGAAGAGTACTATGGAGTCTATAAGCGGATACCTAAATGGGATGCTTTTTTAATTCGGGCTGAGGAGATGAATGAGTTTTATCACGATTCATGGCTCATTTTCCGGGACATATCCCTGGTTATTGCCTTGATAACCCTGATTTGCACCCTGATTGGCATCTATTTTATCCGCCATATCACCCGTTTTATTGGAATCATCACCGACTCCATCATGACCATGATTCAAGGCCAACAATTGGGGGAGATTTCCCTTGAAGGGGCCACCAATGATAACATTACTTTTATGGGGATGGCTTTCAATTCTTTATCAAGTAGTATCAATAATTTGTTAACCGTATTCAGGAGGTTTGTCAATAAAGATGTCGCCACGCAGGCCTACCGTGAGAAAATCGTCCTCCTAAAAGGGGAACAAAAAGAATTGACTGTGCTTTTTTCCGATATTAAAAGTTTCACAATGATGACTGAAACCTTAGGAACCGATATTATTAATATTTTAAATCTCCATTATCAAAGGGCCATTCGGGCAATTTTTCAATATGACGGCATTATTGGCTCAATTATCGGCGATGCGGTTTTGGCCGTATTCGGAGTTCAAGTTGAAGAAAAACATGAAGCGGTCAATAAGTCATATCAAGCCGTTTTAGCCGGATATGAAATCCAGAAAGTGGCTAAAAAGTTACGCGACGAAATGCAGCTTCGTTATGAAGAAATCGTCCGGGTTCAAGGAAAGTTAACTCCACAGGATGAGCAGATATACCGGGCTGTTTTGGTTGAAGTAGGGGTGGGTATTGATGGCGGGAATGTGTTTTATGGAAATATCGGTTCTTACGAACGGATGACCAATACCGTAATCGGGGATAACGTTAACGCCGCTTCGAGATTGGAGGGGTTAACCCGTTTTTATAAGGTTCCGGTAATTTGTTCCGAGTATATCAAAAAAGATATTGAGAAAAACCAGCCGGATCACGGCTTTTATTTCTTAGAAATCGATACTGTACAGGTTAAGGGAAAGTCAGTCGGCCAAAAAATCTACTGGCCGATACCGCAAACGAGCTTAAATAATGAGATGAGCATGGATTTACAACGGTTTGATCAGGCCCGCGCATTTTATTATCAGGGGTCATGGGAAGAAGCTCATCGACTTTTCGGCCAAACCCATTTGCCGGTCACGGAAGAATTTACGAAAAGAACAGGAAGCGGAAGAGCCCCTGAGAATTGGAGCGGAATATGGAACCTGGAAACAAAATAAGCGAAGAATTCAGTAAAAACCATTTTTTTAAAAATATGTTGGTTGAATCGGAACAGCCCCCAATATATTCTTTGGAGGAAGAGTTTTCTAAAACCAAGCATAACCGGGACCTCAAACCATATTTCATATTTTTTGGGTTTATTTTGGTGTTAATCGGTGCTACGATTTATACCACGCATTATTTGGAAGTTAAATCGAAGCAAGTGAGTATTGATATCTCCGATTTTGAGGATTTGCGCCTAAAAGAAACTTTAAGCGCAGCCAAGGAAAAGGAAGAGGAGTTGCATAAAAAAAGCGCCGAACTTGATACAAAGGCCAAAGAAATTGCGGTTAAAAATAAGGAACTCGATAGTAAAAAGGGCGAAATACGCAATTTGCGAAATTCTTTTGACCAGGAAGTTCAAAAGATTAAGGAACAAGTTCAGGAACAGGCAGATCTTGAAAACAGCGATAAGAAATCCCTGCAACGGCTGCAAATGAAAGGACAAAAACAAATTGACCAGCTCACAAAAGCTTATGAGAACAAATTAGCCCAAAAACAGACAGAAATTCTTCGTTTGCAGGAACAAATCCGAACCGGTGAAAGCAAAGGCGCAGAACTCAAAAGTTATCAATATGGTTTAAGTGTTTACCTAAAGGACAAAAAGGCCCTGGGATGTATCATTGATCCTCGGCAACGTAAAAATATGACCAGCTTTTTTGTACGGGATCCCAAAATAGCGGAAGAAACTTTGGTTGACGTGTATCATGGCGATAATGAGTACCTTGGTCAGCTCAAATTAATTCCGGAAGGAACCGGCGTACGGGTGGAACTGGTTGAGACCATAAAGAGCGTTAAACCGTTTGACTGGTTTAAACTCCCTTGAGACACTGGCAAACAAAAATGCCCCTTCTTTTCCGGAAAGGGCATTTTTTATTGGATTTAGCGTCGTCCCCTTTTGGAAAGGGGTTTCCCCAAAATTTCCGCCCAGACGATTCCCTGCAGGAAATTATCCCGGTTTAATGTAAGAAAACCAGGGGGTTTTATGGATTTTGCAGTATCGGGCTGCGATTGGGAAAAGTTATTTCCTCCAACCGGTTTTACTTTTTCAATATGCGGCGGATGCAAGGCAACATGCTCAACCGATGGCGCGCTTGCGGAATGATCGGCATTCACGCTGCTTTCCGGCGTTACCGGGGTGTCGTCTTTAACTGGCTCGTCTGTTTCCCAAGGGTCTCTCATTTCTTTTCACTTCCAGGAGCGTCCGGTTTCCCCGAATTGGAGATGGTATTTCTCATCTGGGTGTCGGATATAAGATTTTGCATGTTATAGTAATCCATGACTCCCATTTTTCCTTCTCTTAAAGCAGTAGCCATGGCTTTTGGCACTTCGGATTCGGCCTCTACAACTTTAGCCTGCATTTCCACGACCACGGCTTTCATTTCCTGCTCTTTGGCAACAGCCATCGCCCTGCGTTCTTCCGCTTTTGCCTGAGCGATATTCTTATCGGCCTCTGCTTTTAATGTAAGCAGTTGGGCGCCAATATTACGGCCTACATCAACATCGGCGATATCGATGGATAAAATTTCAAAAGCGGTACCGGCGTCAAGCCCTTTACTAAGCACGGTTTTCGATATCCGGTCGGGATTTTCAAGCACTTCATAATAGGAGGGCGAAGAACCCACTGTGGTAACGATGCCTTCGCCTACCCGGGCTAGAACGGTGGCTTCGCCAGCGCCACCGATTAAGCGATCGATATTGGCTCTTACCGTCACCCTGGCTTTGGTAATCAATTCGATACCATCTTTGGCAACCGCAGAAACATTCGGGGTCTCGATAACTTTGGGGTTGACGCTCATTTTTACGGCTTCTAAAACATCGCGCCCGGCAAGGTCGATAGCAGCCGCCCGTTCAAATTTTAAATTCATATCGGCACGATGAGCGGCAATCAAAGCATTTACTACTTTATCAACGTTGCCGCCGGCCAGGAAATGGGCTTCAAGTTGATTGGCATTCACATCCAGGCCTGCCTTTACGGCTTTTACGAGGGGCAATACGATTTGACCGGGGATAACCCGTCGCAGCCGCATTCCGACCAAATTAAAAATTCCCAGCTGCACTCCGGCGGCCCGGGCGGAGATCCATAAACCGAGCGGGAAAAAACTGAAAAAAATCGACAACACAATGATGATGGCAAAGATCAGGAAAATCGGTCCCAAAAGTTCCATTTTTCATATACCTCCTATGATTTTTTATTCCAAAGTACGGACGATCACCCGGCTCCCTTCAACCTTTTTTACGCAGATCTTGGACTTTTCCGGGATGAAATCCCCCTCGGTGACCACATCGATGATTGTTCCATCAAAATCGGCTTTTCCGGACGGACGTAGAACCGTTAGCGCGGTACCTTCTTTTCCCAAAAGCTCACTTTGGTCAGCAACTGCCACATATCCGGATTCTTTAACCGATTTTTGTTGCAGAATGAGCTTTCTGGATAGATAACCGCTTTTGGCTGAATTGAAAACGAACGAGAGAGCGAGTCCGATGAGTCCGAGGATGATTAAGGTCAAAGCCAATACCTCAGTCCAGGTGCGGGCCGAAAGAAATACGCCTAAAAAAAGCAAAGCAATCCCGGTAATACCGGGAACTCCAAAGCCCGGATGGATCATCTCGACCAATAACAAGAGGATGCCTAGGGTAAAACAAGTTGCAGCAAATGGTGAGATTTGAGCGGCAAAACTAAAGAAATCCATGGGCTTGCACCACCTCAAGAGATTTTTTTGAACATGATCTTTTAAAAATTAAGACCATTCTTACCAATGTTTTTCGGGAAAAAACTTCGAAATCCTTTTTATTCTTTAGAAGAAACCGAATCGCTTTGATATGGTTGTCAGTTTTGGAATAATGAACCTGCAACTGATGAAAATAAAAGGCCGTTTAGCTGATGAAGAGTAATTTTTTTGCGGAAAATTCCACGCCGTAAGCTATGAAAACGATTTTTGGGAAGGATCGAATGAATGATTAAAATCGGCCGCATTTTTTCAAAAGGGACCTGGAGTTTAATCAGTGAATACTGGAACTCTGATAACAAATGGCAAGCCCGGGGACTGCTCGCCTTAATTATTGCCCTCAATTTGGGTGATGTATACATTTTAGTATTATTAAATGCCTGGAATAACACTTTTTATAACGCTTTGCAAAAATATAACCAAAGTGTTTTTCTGCACGCTTTGGGTTATTTTTCAATTCTAGCCGGGATCTATATTGTGATTTCAGTATACGAACAGTATTTCCAGCAAGTACTGGAGATTCGCTGGCGCCGGTGGATGACGGATCATTATATAGGCCAATGGCTTAAGAAGCAAAATTACTACCGGTTGCAACTGGTGGGCAGTCCCACAGATAATCCCGATCAACGCATCAGTGACGATATCCGGATGTTTGTCTCTTCAACCTTAAATCTGGTGCTTGGGTGTTTAAAAGCTATTGTGACCCTGAGTTCTTTTATTTTCATTCTATGGCAACTTTCCGGGTCTTTACCAATCTCCTGGGGAGGAAATGTCTGGAGAGTACCGGGATATATGGTATGGACAGCTCTGGGCTATGCCATTATCGGCACTTGGTTGACATCCAAAATTGGTCGGCCGCTGGTTCAAATTAACTTTGAACAGCAACGTTATGAAGCGGACTTTCGCTTTAGCCTGGTCCGGTTACGAGAAAACTCAGAAAGCATAGCCTTTTATCATGGGGAAAACAATGAAAAACACATCTTTCAAGAGCGCTTTCTCAAAGTGTTTAAGAATTTCCAAACTTTGATGAAGCGGCAAAAGAAATTGACTTGGCTGACTTCAGGATATTCTCAGGTGGCGATAATATTCCCCTTTTTGGTTGCAGCCCCGCGCTATTTCAGCCATCAGATTCAACTGGGGGGATTAATTCAAATCGCATCTGCATTTGGCAGGGTCCAAGACTCTCTATCCTATTTTGTTAACAGTTATTCGTCCATCGCCGAATGGCAAGCCATCCGCGATCGTTTGGTTGACTTTAAAAACCATTTCCGAGAGACGGAGCGTATTTCGGAAAAAGCCATCATCAACAAGGGATATAATAGCAATTCGAAATTCTCGGTTTCCGGGATGACCATTTTGAGACCGGATGGTGAAACCCTGATCGAGCAATTGGAATTTGAGATAGCCCGCGGTGAAAATCTTTTAATTACCGGCCCTTCCGGTTCCGGTAAAAGTACTTTGATAAGGACTCTCGCAGGCCTTTGGCCATTTGCCGGGGGAAAACTGGATCGGCCTGAAAATGAAAGAATTTTGTTTTTGCCTCAAAAGCCATATTTACCATTGGGCTCTTTGCGGGACGTTTTACTATACCCCCAAAGGACAGGCGCTATATCGGATAAAATGCTGATTGAAGCGATGAAGGTCTGTAAATTGAATGAATTAATCTCTAGACTGGAGGAAGTGGAGAATTGGTCGCTAATCCTTTCCCTAGGTGAGCAACAACGCATTGCGTTTATCCGGGCATTGTTGCAGAGACCGAAGTGGCTTTTCCTTGATGAGGCAACATCGGCTTTGGATGAACCGACAGAGGGTCTCCTATACCAACTGGTCCGTAATAAGTTAAAAAACACTACGGTGATTAGTGTGGGGCATCGTCAAACTCTCAATCGGTATCATCAAAACAGATTGCATATATTGGGCATGGGGAAATGGAATTATGAAAAAGCTAATAATGCTTTATTTTTAAATCTACGCCTTCTCGGGATGGAGTATTGAAACAACTATACTGAGAACCAGGATTCCGAAAATGACTGCTATGGATAAGCCGATAGAAATTTCAAATTTGAAAAAGAGTGCAGCCAGTTTGATGCCGGTGAATATGAGAATAAAGGCAACCCCATATTTGACATACCGGAAGGCGCTATGCAATTTTTCCAAAACAAAGTAAAGGCTCCGGAGACCTAAAATAGCGAAAATATTTGAAGTGTATACAATAAAAGGATTGGTGGTAATGGAAAATATCGCCGGGATGGAGTCAATCGCAAACAAAATGTCTGAAAATTCGATAATGATTAGGATTGCCAAAAGCGGAGTGGCATAAAGGATACGATTTTTGCGGATGAAAAATTTTTCATCTTCCAGGGTTGCCGAAACCGGAATCAGTTTTCCAAGTATCCGGAAGACCGGATGATTACCCTGGAACTCCGGGGCCTTTTCCTCCCCAAAAAACATTTTAAAACCGCTAAAGATTAATAATAAACCGAAAATATAAAGTATCCAGTGGAAACGGTCGACAACGGCAACCCCAAGCACAATGAAGATCAACCGTAAAATGATGGCGCCGATAATTCCGTAGTTGAGAACTCGTCTTTGATAAAGCGCCGGAATATTAAAGCTGCTGAATACGAGTAAAAAAACGAAAAGGTTGTCCAAACTCAGGCTTTGTTCAATGATGTAACCGCCCAGGAATTGTAAAGCGTATTCCTGCCCCGGCCAAACATAGTCTTTTAAGTGAAAAAATGCTGCAATTTGTTTAGCCGGCCAGAAATAAATCCCTAAATCAAAAAGGAGGGCCAAACCGGCCCAGAAAGCAACCCATTTTAAAGCCCGTTTAATTGGCATTGTCTGTTTCATCCTTCTTTTATATGAATTTAATATTAAATAAGCATAATAACCAAGGGTATAGTCACTAACGATAAGGCGGTGGTTATGAAAACCAGCCGTGAGGCCAGTAAACTGTTTCCATGATATTTTTCGGCAAAAATAGCGGTCATGGTGGCTGCCGGCATGGCTACAGACGTAACGGTGATTTTCAGCAAATCTTCCCGAACTCCGAGAGCGTGTAGCAAAACTGCAACAAAGAAAGGCATGATGAACAGTCTAAAAACAGCACCGTAATAGATAGTCCAACCGGTTAATAATTCTTTCACCTTCAGTTCTGTCAGCATCGAGCCAATGATAATCATGGATAAGGGTGTAGTCATTGATCCAACCATATCGAAGGTTTTGAACAATGGGGCCGGAAGCGGAACGGAAAGTATAAAAATAAGGAACCCGATGAATACCGCGATAATGGCTGGGTTGGTCAATACTTTCCGGACTCGAACCCCTTCTTTTCCGGTAAAAATCCATACTCCCAGTGACCAAACTAAAATATTAAAGACCACTACATAAATGGAACCATAAAAAACCCCCATCGGACCAAATAAACTGCCTAAAACCGGCAATCCCATAAAACCGGTGTTTGAAAAAATTATGACAAATTGTAGGACTTTCCGGTCAGACTGAGGGCTTTTCAACGAAATTAGAAAGGCAACTAAAGCTGATAACCCATGAGCCACTAATGCGGCCACGAAAAGCGTGATGGCATTGTGCAAAATTTCCGTAGAAAACTTAAGATGAAATGAAGAAACAATCATGCACGGAACGGTGATATTAAGCAAAATCTCGGTGATACCGGCATCAAGAACGGGATTTAACAGGTCTTTTTTTCGAGCGATGAAGCCCACCATCATCAATAAAAATAAGATAAAAACTTGTTCGGTGAGAACATTTTGCATGATTATTATTTCCTAGTGTCGTTGGCTTCTTGGGCCTATTAAAGAGCAGGCAGATGAAAGTTCACTTGCCCGTGGGAATTCGCTATTTTTTGTTGCAAGTAATAGGAAAAATAGCCTTTATACTTTTCTTGGAGACTTTGAAGTTTCCAATCATCAGAAGTGATGACTTTCCTGCAATTCTTTGCGCCGCAGTGACATTCCATCCGGTCAAATAAAACGTCCGAAATGGTCATACAGTAGTCAAAAGTAATTTCTTCGTTGGCTTCGATATCCCTCATGGCAATTAAATCAATCTGACCTCTAATGCCCGAATTGGGATCACAGGAATGATTAACATAATCACCATTACCAAATTCTTTATTGGTTCTGGAACCGATAAATTGATGATCGTCAACCTGCAATACCATATATTTGGCTTCTTCCGCTAAATTTTTGACGATGTCCGTGTTCATCACAAATCCACCAAAAACAGCGATGAGTTCTCCTTTTTGTATTTTTTCACGGGCGAATGTACCGTAATTGGAGATATCGCTTTTGCGAGTCTCCGCTTTGGGACTCAGATAATTAAAACTCATTTTCCTAACAGCCTCCGATTACATTTTTAAAGTAATTATCCGCCCTTGCCGGCATGGACAAGGAGTAAAAACTTGGCCAGGGTGTGCGGCGCCCATCGTAGCGGACCGGAAAACGGTCGAAAAATTCTCTCAAAGATTATCAAGAATTAGTATAGCACATTTTTGGGCAGAGGGATTAGAATTTGCATGATGTAAAGATAATTTCACAAAATCCAGTGATTCATCTACATAATTGCGACCGGATTTTATATCGGTTGGGGGTCAAAAATTCTTTACTTCAATTTCAATCCGGTTTATAATAAAATAGGTATAAATTAAAATTGGTTTTTAATAAAATGCGAAGTCAGCAAAATCGTCCAACGAAGGGCGATTTTATTTTAATCAAAATATTTAAGAATGGAGGGTTCACGATGAAATTTACCATGGATCATAACAATTTCAATGTGCTGGATCTTCAAAAGAGTATGACTTTTTACAAAGAGGCCCTTGGTCTAAAGGAGATCCGGAGAAGAGAGGCTTCCGACGGAAGCTTTATCCTGGTATTTTTAGGCGACGGTCAGACCGGGCACCAACTGGAATTAACCTGGTTACGGGAACGCAAAGAACCTTATAATCTAGGTGACAACGAGATTCATCTAGCTTTTAAAGTTGATGATTTTCAAGACGCCCGCCAACTTCATCAACGGATGGGATGTATTTGTTATGAAAATAAGGATATGGGGATTTATTTTATTGAAGATCCCGATGGTTACTGGTTGGAAATAATCCCTTAGTTGGAGCTTGGACATAACCCTGTTGGGAGTGAATAAGGAGATAAAATGATGGGTTTTAGGCGACTCGAAATCAAAGAAGGCATGAAAACCGGTCTGCCGATTTTTTTGGGGTATTTCCCAATGGCGATGGCGTTTGGCCTGATGGCTAAGGCTGGTGGTATAGGCTTTATACCGACAATTGCTTTTTCAGTGTTCGTTTTTGCCGGTGCCAGCCAATTTATGGCGCTGGGTTTATTGAATGCCGGAGCCGCAGTGGGGGAAATCATCATCGCCGCTTTTTTACTAAACTTTCGTCATTTGCTGATGAGTGCTTCTCTGGCTGCCCATTTAAAAGAAGAAAAAAAACCTCAGTTAGCGGTTGTCGCTTTTGGAGTAACGGATGAGACTTTTTCAGTGGCATCGACTTTATCAAAGAAACCTGGGTTAAAGTTTTTAATAGGGTTGGAGGGCATTTCCTACAGTGGATGGGTGGGAGGAACGATTGCCGGGTTTCTTGTCGGTTCTTCTTTGCCCGCTTTTCTCCAGGCGAGTTTGGGAATCACTTTGTATGCAATGTTCGCTGCGATTTTGGTTCCTCAGTTTAAACGCTCATGGAGCATAGTTTTCCTTGCGTTCGGCTCCGGAGCCCTTCATCTTCTGATCCTTGCGCTGAAAATAATGCCTCCCGGTTGGAGCATTATTACTGCAATGGTATGCGCAGCAATTCTGGGGGCCGTGTTGATAAAAGATGAGGATACAATCTAAGGCGTTGTTCCCGGATTTCCGGTCCATTCATCCATAAGGAAGATCAGTTGGTCTCCGCCCGGTAAAGAAGGTTACTCGAATTCATGGAGGATTATGATGAAAATATGGTTGATAATTTTTGGGATGATGGCCGTTACTTACATCCCCAGGCTAATTCCTCTAATTACTTTGGCCGATCGCCCCTTACCCCCTTTTTTGAAGCGTTTTTTGCAATTTATTCCATATACTGCATTAGGTGCATTAATCATTCCCGGAGTTGTAGACGCTACACCCGGTAAACCTTTGGCCGCTTTGGCCGGTTTGGGAACTGCCGCCTTCTGCGCCTGGCTGAAGGGTGGAGTGATTTTGTCGATCCTAGCCTCAATCCTGGTAACATTGATCATGCTATGCTTTTATCCGGGATGAACAATTCCAAGGGTTCTTTTTATTTTGGGATTTTTATTTGAGAAGCCTTTTTTGGGTACCCTATCTTTACTATCCTTTTCCAACCATTGAATGGAAAAATGAAAGATGGGGCAGTATTTTGGAACATTGGGTTTTCTTAGGTGAGCGCAAAGAGGACGGCCATACCATCCGGTATGCTAAAAACCTGCTGAATATGAAAATTTACCGTTTTGAACCGGTGGTCACCAAGTTTACGGCTGGTGAAGCCGGAAAGTTTCGGCTAGGCATACAGGCGCGTAATAAAATTTTAGAATGTCTTGAAGCGAGTAATTTGGGAATTTTAAGCGTTAGTGGACCTGATTTTTTTGGCGGTAAGTTTTGGCTCGGGTGGCAATCGCGGAATGGAGAAAGTTTTTTTCGTTCTTTTGAAAATCAGCCTCCTTTGGATTTAGCACACACGATAACTGGACTCTACCCATTGATTCAAGCTTATCAGAATTTCAACAGGGCTGGTTTTGTTGTTGGAAGGCCTGATTGGCGTCGGTTATATTGGGATGCAAACGGCATTTATATGGTTGATCCTCTCTATTTGCCCTATCTGACTGAGCCCTTCGTCAAGCTTCCGCTGGGTCTCGAAAATTGCCGGCCACCGGAAACATATGGCGGATCGGAGCTAACTGAATCCGGTGATTTGTTTTATTTAGGATTAATTATTTATCTGGCTTTGACGAATAGACTTCCTTTTGAAATGATGCATGGGTGGCCCACGAAAGCTTTATTCAAGGGTGACATAATTTCCCCAGTGATTTTTCAACCCTCTCTTCATCCGTTCCTGGCGGAACAGATTAAAATTCTATTATATCCCAATCCCGAAAAACGGGGTACCATCCAACAATTCGAAGCCTTTTGGCGTCACACGCTGGAAGAAAAAAGTTTTTTGGCTCCAGCTACGGCAAAGGTATTCATAAAGAAAGAACAGAAAAAATTTCAAAGAAAGATTCGTTGGAAAAAGATACGGTATCCGGTGTGGGGAACGACAGCCGGATTGATTTTCTTGGCTCTTTTTATATGTCTTATCAGTTCCCAAACGAATGGAAAGAGTGACCAAGAAACCGCCCCAATCATCGCAGTCCAAAAATTATATCAGATCGAAGCGGGTCCCCCGCGAGCCGGGATGAATTTACAGGCCCATTCTTTTATGATGAGGGATTATGCGAAGGATCGCCAGCAAAGACTAGAAGCCGCTACGGAACTTTTGATGCGACCCTTGGCCGAAGTTAAAGGAACCCGGCTTATTCGCCGAACACTTAAGCAAGCTATTGTTGAAGTTTCGGTTTGCCGCTGGGAATGGAGGGGCGGAAAGTGGAGAAACCGTCTATATAAAGAGAGACTGACGCTTGAATATCAAGGGAAAAAATGGTCGGCTATCGCCAGGAAGATCTACCGGAATAATGACTAGATGCGGCCCGAACGGATCATGGAAATCAGCAACCATATTCCCATGACAAGGGCAGTCAGAAACCCGATTTCGGCAATGGGAAAGTGACCGAATAAGGAAGCGGAAGTTTTGAAGGAGATCAATGATGAGCCAATGATGATTGCCGCAATAATGATGCTGGATGAAAGCCGGTTTCCCAAAATCACCAACCGGGAGATGAATAAGTCAAAGTGGTGTTGTTCAATTCTTAATCTCAGTTCCCCGTCACCGGCCATTTGCAGCAGTTCAGTGGCTTTTCCGGGTAGAGTAGTCACTACCGTGGTGAGATCCAACAAGTAGTCTAATAAGGCTTTTTTTAGGTTCTCCGGGGTGAATTTCTCCAAAAACAACCGTGGGCCAAAAGGTTTGGCCAGTTCTAGCAGGCTGGTATCAGGATCAAGTTGGGTAATGATATTATCCAGTAGTACGAAGCATCTGGCGATCAGGATTAGTTCTTGGGGAGGACGAATCTGAAAACGGGAGAAGAATTCTAACAGTTCCCGGAATAAGGTACCCAGTTCGATGTCTTTTAACGGGCGGTTATAATAGCGATCTAATAAATAGTATAATTCCCGTTTTAAAAGGTGTTGGTCCCCTTTGAACGGCTTGCTTGAAAATTCGCTTAGAACCATTAAAAGAGTATTAACATCTCTGCGGAGTATACTCAGGAGGATTTTGACAAGACGCTCTTTCAGCCATCCGTTAAGACGGCCAACCATTCCGAAATCCATCAATAGAATGATTCCCTCTTTGGAAATCAAAATATTGCCTGGATGGGGGTCGGCATGAAAAAATCCGTCAATGAGGATCTGCTTAAAAAATACTTTCGATAGTTTACGGGCTGCTTCCGGTTTACAGATGCCGTGTTGTTCCAACTCGGCGGTAGCCTTTATTTTCGAACCCTCAACGTAATCAAGGACCAAGACTTTTTTTGTAGTTAATTTCCAATGTACTTTCGGGATCAAGACATCTTTATCGTCCTTGAAATTTTCACGAAAGCGGTCGGCGTTTTTCGCCTCGATGATGTAGTCGAGTTCGTCGCGGATCGTCCGGGCAAACTCACTAATAAAATCCTGAATCTTGTAAAGCTTACCCCAATCGGTTCGGGCTTCCAGAAAGCCTGCCGCGTCACACATGATTTCCAGGTCTGTATCAATGGTTTTCTGTATTCCTGGCCGTTGAACTTTGACAGCCACCCGTTCCCCCGTTAATAAAGTGGCTTCGTGGACCTGGCCAATCGAAGCGGAAGCCAGAGGGGTGGAATTGAATGCCTTAAAAATTGACTCCAAAGACTGTCTTAGTTCCGTTTCCAGGGTTTGCTGTACTTCAAAAAAGCCGACCGATGGAACCTGATCTTGCAATAATTCCAACTGGGATATAAACTGGGCGGGGAGCAAGTCGGGGCGTGTACTTAAAACTTGGCCTAACTTGATAAAGGTTGGGCCCAATTCCGCCAACATCATCCGGAATCGCCCGGCAATGTGTAAGGGGGAGTCCTCTGCCTTCCGGCGCCAGGGCCAGGGCACGACTTTGCGGATGGGGCTTAACTCCAGTAAATAGCCGAACCCATGGGTGCTGATGACCCGGATGATCTCATTATACCGCTGAAAATGCCGATAATGTTTTGTAAAGAAAGGCTTCAAACTGTGCCTCGCGCTTCGAATTTTGTGATAGCTGCATTAAACCGACAGGTTTAAGCAGACAGTATTTTAGTTTGTGCGCAAGCGGTTGTAAATATTTGGGGTTAGCCGATTTTGAGTTGCATCGAGTCGAAAAGCTATTTCCATTGCCATCTTATTGTTATTGGGGAGGATATTCTTTGGGCAAACTTATCTCCAAATTCGGACTTGCTTTCCAAGGTTTCAATTCGGATTCTTCCAATCCCAGTGAAAAACTGCAGCGAAATATCAGCCTCAATATAATTCATGGCATGTTTAATGTGGCTGCCCTGGATATGGTCAATCCATTTCTGGGTATTTTTGCGATCAAGCTGGGAGCTTCTAAATTCCTGGTCGCTTTGTTGTCTTCAGCTCCAGCTGCAGTCAGCCTTCTTTCCATGATTCCTCTGGCCGGATGTATCGACCGGAGCTCCCGAAAGAAATTTTTGACTTTTGTTTTCATGCTGGCTCATCGGTGTTTTTTTCTGGTTGTCGCCTGCATCCCTTTTTTTGAACCTTCCGTCAGAGCGATGCTGTTTGTGGCGATCATAGCAGTAATGAATTTACCGGGTTCCATTGGCAATGTGGCTTGGCAATCTTTTATTTCCCGGATAATTCCTTCGGAGTACCGGGTGGCGGCGTTTGCTGCCCGGAACCGGATCATGAATCTGGTCGGTACTACATTGACAGTTATAGCCGGACTTGTTTTGGATCGCTTAAAATATCCCATTGGGTATCAGATTTTTTTCACCACAGCCTTTATTCTTGGAATGATCGAATTATATGTTTTCAGTAAGATTGAAGAACCTGCGCCGGAAGAAAGTGTTACCTCATGCGTTGATAAGACTCAAAAAAGGGAAAATTCTCCAACCCAAATCATTTCCGCATTGATTAGCCAATTTACAACGCAGCCGCGATTTGTCCGGTATATGATGGCTTCTATTTTGTTCTATTTTAGTTGGCAGATCGCCTGGCCTTTATTTAGCTGGTATCAGGTGAAAGTACTGCATGCCAATAATCTATGGGTTAGTGTGTTGAGTCTGATGAATACCGGTGGTTCTTTGGTGGGTTATGGATTTTGGGTCAGGGTCTTGGGTCGGCATGGTAATCTTAAAACATTGTTTTATGCCAGTAGTTTTATTTTTATCGTTCCGGCAATTTATGCATTTTCCCATAGTTTATATGTTGTTTCCGCCTTCAATTTGTTGGTCGGAGCCATATTCTCAGGAGTGAACCTGGCTCTGTTCAACGCACTTTTGGAAGTAACTCCCGAAGAACGCAAAACATCCTACATTGCTTATTACAATACGGCGATTACTCTGTCGACAATTATTGCCCCTATTGCCGGAGTGGGACTTTTAAGCATCATGAATTTTAAATGGGCTTTTATCGTATGCGCGGTTTTACGTATGTTGGGGAGTTTATGCTTTTGGGTGATTGATAAAATGGAGTCTAGGGAAAAAATTGCAAATATTCAATCATAATCGGCGTTTACTTATGAATAAACTGTAACGGAGCCGAGGTTGGGTATGCGCCTTCCGGCTACTTGATAAACATGGGATGATCCAAGATTATTTTTATTAAAAAGTCTGTGATTCATGGAATAATCTGCGGGATGATAATGGCTTGCTGTTTGATGGCCTTTACAAACCGTCCGCTCAAGGTATATAAAGACAGGGAGCAATGGGAACGAATAGGGGCTATTGTTTGGGATGTTTGTGTTCGGGAAAAATTGCTGGCTCTTACATTTGATGATGGGCCAAGTCCGACTTTCACCTGGGAGATACTGGACTTACTTGCAAAATATAATGCAAAAGCCACCTTTTTTGTGATGGGAAAACAAGCCCAGATGTATCCGGAAATTGTTCTCAGGGAACATCGCGAAGGGCATGAAATTGGAAATCATACCTATAGCCACCCCGAAGTGAACCATATTCCTTTTGAGGAGTTAAGAGACGATTTATTTCATGCTCATCAGCTCATTGCTGAAATTACCGGTGGAAATATGACCTTGTTTCGACCAACCAGTGGATTTTATGATGATAAAATTGTTAAAGTTGCCCGTTTACTGGGATACAAAGTTGTGATTTGGACTTGGGGGCAGGATAGCCGGGATTGGACCGGAATCAGCGGTCAGACGATTGCAATGCGCTTGATTAAAACAGTTAAACCAGGTAATATTATTCTCTTTCATGATCAGGGCGGAAACCGTTCCAATACGATTATGGCTTTGAAAATCATACTCCCGGTACTTACCCGACAAGGTTATCATTTTTCCACTGTTTCAGGATTATTACAAAAAGCCCTCTATAAAACTACAAAATGACTAAATGTTTATTCTAAATTCATATGGCCAGTCCCTTTGAATGCTTCATATACTGTTAGAAATCTAGTAGAATGTTTCATAAACAAAGGAACTAAAACTAAGCCATGAAACGTTCTACTCAAGTAAAACGTCACTTCTAATTTTATCACATAGGATAAACGTTTTACCCAATGGAAAGGAGAAAAGGGAATGGCGGTTTTATCACTTAAAATTTTGGATCGCAATAGCGACATTCAGACGATGCCTCAGACCGGCTCTACCCATGAATATCCGGTAATCGTTTCCGGAAACATTCATAATATCGAGAGTCAAGAGTTAATCGAACGTTGGGTTGATGTAATAAAAAACAAGGCGCGATAGTAAATTGTTGATTTGAAACTGAGACAACCTATTTTAATGAATTTGAAAATAAAAACAAACGGTGTTTTTGACCGTTTGTTTTTATGCTGTTATAAGTTCTTGACATAGGAGCAACAATAATCGGTTATTTCTTTGACCTTCAACTGAAATTTGGAATGGGCAGGCACTTCGAAAGTGGTTCCTTCCTTTAAAGATAACCACCCGGTACTGCCAGGCAATAAAACTTCCAATTTACCGCTTAGAATCTCCATCACTTCTTTATCCCCGGTTCCAAACTCATAATCCCCGGGCAACATGATGCCTAAGGTTTTTCGTTCTCCACCCGCCAGGATCACTGTTCGGCTGGTTACTTTACCGTCAAAATAAACATTGGCTTTTTTAACGATGGTGGCGTTATCAAATTGTTCCATTCGTTTGTTTCCCCCTTATTTTTGAGGAAATTATATAATGCTGGGAATGATTTGACAAGACTGTCGCTGAAAATCGATCGCTATGAATGACTTAGCGGCCGGTACTGCTGGTTACGTCCGGCGATCTTTGTTGAGTATCCGAAGTGGCTGGAATTTTTGGATAGTATGGCGATGGCGGGCTAATATTATTACCGGAAGTCGTGGCTTTGTAAAAGAAGACAAATTGCCGACGGCAATCCAGTAATGGCGGGATTTATTAAAAATAAAAATGGAGGGAATAAACTGTGAAGTATTATAGCAACGGCAATTATGAAGCATTTGCCCGTCCCTTAAAACCCTTTGGAGTGGATCAAAAATCGGCCTATTTGATTGGCGCGGGTTTAGCCTCTTTGGCCGCAGCCTGTTTTTTAATCCGGGACGGCCGGATGAAGGGCGATAGGATTCATATTCTCGAAGAACTTGCCCTCTCCGGGGGAGCCTGCGACGGGATTCGGGACAGTGAAAAAGGATTCATCATCCGTGGTGGCCGCGAAATGGAAAACCATTTCGAGTGTTTGTGGGATTTGTTCCGTTCCATTCCCTCTTTGGAGGCCGAAGGGATCTCGGTCCTGGATGAATTTTATTGGCTGAACAAGCAAGACCCGAACTATTCGTTGATGAGGGTCATCCGGAACCGAGGAGAGGATGCTCATACGGATGGGAAATTCGGCTTAAGTCCAAAAGCTTCTTTGGAAATTGTAAGGCTATTTTTGACCAGAGATGAAGATTTGTATGACAAGAAAATTTCGGAAGTGTTCAGCGGAGATTTTTTTTCCTCCAATTTTTGGCTATACTGGCGGACCATGTTTGCCTTCGAGGACTGGCACAGCGCTTTGGAAATGAAACTCTATATCCAAAGATTCATTCATCACATCGGCGGTTTGCCGGATTTTTCCGCTTTAAAATTTACTAAGTACAATCAGTATGAGTCGTTGATTAAACCCATGGTAAAATATTTGGAATCTCACGGGGTTCGCTTCCAATATGACACCAGAGTAACCAACGTTGTTTTTGACATTCAAAATGGCAAAAAACTTGCTAAGAAAATCCTTTATGAGCATGGAGGTAAGGAAGAATGCCTGGAGTTGACTTCAAATGATTTGGTGCTGATTACCAACGGAAGTTGTACCGAAAATTCGACTTTTGGCGACCAGGACCACGTACCGGAGTTTGATGATTCCATCGAAGGATGCTGGAGGCTTTGGAGAAACATTGCCAGACAAGATCCGGCTTTTGGGAGACCCGATAAGTTTTGCACGAACACCAAGGAAACAAACTGGGAGTCGGCCACCATTACCACACTGGATGGAAAAATTCCTCCTTATATTGAGAAAATTTGCAAGCGGGACCCTTTCAGCGGAAGGGTAGTCACCGGTGGCATCATCACGGTCAGAGATTCCAACTGGCTGATGAGCTTCACCTTAAACAGGCAGCCCCATTTTAAGGAACAACCCCCAGAGGAGCTTGTGGTATGGCTCTATGGTTTGTTTATCGATATCCCGGGCAATTTTATTCATAAGCCGATGAGAGAGTGCAGCGGTTTGGAAATTACCCAGGAATGGCTTTACCATTTGGGCGTCCCTGAATCCCGCCTTCAGGAACTGGCCAGCAAGTCGGCCCGCTGTATTCCCTGCATGATGCCGTATATTACCGCTTTTTTCATGCCGCGAACCCAAGGAGACAGGCCGAAGGTGGTGCCGGACGGCAGTATAAATTTCGCTTTTATCGGCCAGTTTGCCGACACGGTTCGGGACACGGTGTTTACGACGGAATATTCGGTGAGAACAGCCATGGAAGCGGTTTACGCCTTACTGGACATCGACCGCGGGGTACCTGAAGTATTTGCTTCCTGCTACGATATCCGGGTATTACTGGACTCGACGGCAAGGATGATGGATGGAAGAAAACTTACGGAGATAGAAATTCCATTCAAACAGAAATTGGTTTTGAAATGGATCCTCAGGAAGATTTCCGGAACGGTTGTGGAAGAAATGTTGAAACGCTATCATCTGATCTAACTTTTATGAACTGCCATCGGTCCGCTGATGAAATAAAAAAGAATCAACAAATCTGTTGAATTGATTCCAATACCAAGGTAAAATAATCAAAATGGCATGCAAAATCACAAAGGGGATGAAATGGTGGAACGATCATTGGTACTGTTGAAACCGGATGCAATGGAAAGAAGATTACTGGGCCAAATTATTTCTGTTTATGAGCGGAAAGGGCTTAACATTATTGCATTAAAAATTGTCAGGCCATCCAAAGAAATAACGGAAAGCCATTATGCAGAGCATAAAGATAAACCATTTTTTCAAGGACTGGTCAATTACCTTACCAGGGGAAAGGTATGCGCTTTGGTTATCGAAGGAGATAATGTGATCAAGATGGTCCGAAAAATCAATGGGGCGACTGATCCGGCAGAAGCGGAGGCAGGTACCATTCGAGGGCAATTTGCCCTTTCCAAAACCGAAAATATCGTTCATTCTTCGGATTCAGCGGAAAGCGCCGAGCGGGAAATCAAAATATGGTTTGCCGAAGGTGTGAGTTAAAATGGCGCCCTATTATAAATCTTTGAACAAACAAAAAGAAATGAGGCTGTCTAAAAAGTAATTCGAAAACAATAAGAAATATGATGGATAACTCATCGAATATGTTGAATTCAATGGATGTATTTCTCGCGTATGAAATTACTTTGCCACAGCCCCAAATGGGTTAAATCGTTAGGATTTATGAGAAAGCTTTGGTATTAACGGCATCTTCCCGGACAACCCGGATCAACAACCATATTCCTTGTAATTGGCTGATAAACATGTTGAGGTACGTTAACTATGTTTTCACGATTGATATGGACAACCGGATGAACATGGGTAACAATCCGGTATGTATAAGAATCATGAATGCAGAATTGCGGAGGATATATGACTGGTTGACATTGGTCGCACATTCCATTCACCTCTTGAATCATCACTTTATAATAGATAATATATGAGGATATTTAAAATAAAGGTATGGTGCATTATCACATTTAAAAATGCAATTTAGGTTCTTAATGTCGCCACCGGGCTACTATTTCCATATCCAATCATCAGCTCCACAGAATTTAAAACAAAAGTTATCGATTCCATTCCCATACCTCTGTATGGGATGAATGAATCAAAAAGGGTTGTCTCGATGAACTCGAAGACAACCCTTATATATATATCGGGTCAGAGACCCGGAACGCAGGGAAAATGGCCATTTATCATGGCACTCACCCCTTTCGTTATAAATTTATTATACAATATTTCGAAAAGAATTTGGAAAAGATTTGGTAATGGATTGATTAAATTTTTGTTTCCATCCACCAATCAAGGAGATAAATTTTCCTGGGCCAAGATGAAGACTTTCCCGGGGAGAGGATTTAAATTTTTTAAGTGGAATCAATATGATCACACTTAAAAATTCTCCATCCGGAGGTTTTCGTTTTGGCAATCATCCATCCCATTTGCGGCGAATTTGGTGAGCACCGCTGGATAATCCAACAAATAAAAAAGGCTTTACAGGAAAAGAAATTTTCATTGCTGGTTATTTTCCCTACCCTAAGCTTGCTCCGGCATATCCAAAATGAGTTATTGAATGAGCCGGGCGTAAACGGTTTTGGCGGTATCCGTTTCCTCTTATTTGAGGGATTCATCCAAGAAATCGGAGAGCGTTTCGCCTTGGCACAGTCGGCCCCATCGCCGCTGATCCGGGATTTGATGCTCACAGAAGTTTTTGAGTCATTAAAAAGACAAGAGAAGATAACGTATTTGGCAAGAGCTTCTTTTAATGCCGGTTACCGGGAAGCTGTTTTGGCCGGCATGGCGGAATGGAAAAGAAGTTGTTTGACACCTGAAACTTTTTTAGGTTGGGCATCTTCCAAAGGAGAGAAGGAGCAACAATTAGCTCTTTTATATCAATCTTTTCAAGAATTGCTGATTAAAAGCGGCTTTTGCGAGGAAGACGCGGTCCTGGATAAGCTGCAACGATTAAAAGGACAAATCCGGATGCAAGCGGAACGTCCTTTGTCCATCCTTTACGGTTTTACCGATTTAACTCCTTTACAAAACCGGTTTATTGAGGTTTTGAGTGAGTGGTTTGATTTTGAAATCATTATCGATCCGACGCCCGCAGAAGAAATTCGCCATTTCATAGCCAGGCGTTTCGCCTATCGTCACTTGCCGGAGATGCCGGTATCTTGCGGTAACAATGCATTAAGCTGGTTACAAGCAAGTTTCGGGGTAAATCCGACTCCGCCATATTCCAAATCACCGGATGATCCTACGTTGCAGGTCTTGCAGACAGCCGGATCTTCCAAACAAAATATGGCTATCGCCTTGCAAATCGTTACGATTTTACATGAGAACCCTGGATGCAGCATGGATGATTTTTTGATCCTTTCCCCGCACCCTCAAGAGTTTATGAAAACGGCCCGCCCAATTTTTACCGAATATCAATTAGCTCTACCGCCCAGAGTGAAGAAAGTGAGCGAGTTTCCGGGCCCAAATCATTTTCCCCAAGCCTTGGCCATTGTGGACTCCGATTGGCAGTGGCCGGAGATGGAAGTTTTCATCCGGCAACAATATGCCGGGGACAAGGCCGGGGTAGGAGACCGGGTTTTAGTAGAGTTGGGTGACAGATATGGAGCTTTGTCGGGCAAGAAACGTTGGCTGGGGGTTTTTCAAAAGGATTGGTTAAGTTATTCCCTGGAAATAGGGCTGGATACCTTGCCTTTGCAACAGGGCCTTGCTTTGCTTGAAAGTATTCCGCTGGCCGCTACCTTAAAAGAATACTTGGAAATTGCCGTCCGGTATTTGAGTGAGACCCAAAAGGATGCTATCGGGAGTTCTTTACGGGGTGAAATTGATTTTCATTTGCAATTAGGGAACCTGACTGCCTTACAACAGGCAGCCGCCACAATCGAAGAAGTTACGGCCTTTATCGATCTGTTGCCTTCCTTAAGAACGGAAATGAGTCTGGCGGATTTTCACAATTTTTGGGCTCATATACTGAATTCGGAAATCAAAGGAAAGAACCCCGCCGGTTCCTTTGTTAGAGTGATGATCCCTCAGGAAGCCCGGGGGCTTTCGGCTAAATTTGTCTTTATTACCGGTCTTGAGCAAGGATCTTTTCCCCGGTATTATATCAATGACTGGAAATTATCTTTACGGGAGCGGCTGGAGTTACAAACTTTAGGGGTCGATCTGGAGACGGGCGAGGAGTATCAAACCAAGGAAAAGATGGCATTTTATTGGGCGTTGCAAACAGCAAGGGAGCGCTTGTACCTCGTATATCAAACACAGGATAGCAGTGGTCAACTATTAAATCCTTCATCATTCCTGGAGGAAATTTGGCAATACTGTCCTGAACTTTTCAAACAGGCCAAAACATATCCATTGGCTCTGGAACCGCCAACAAGTTTAACAGGCTGCTATTCGAGTTTTGAAAAAGGCAGTTACTTAGCAACTCATCTAATGGCTGCAACAAGCGAGCTTTCGGAAACGGAAAAAATTGATTGCCTTGAGCTGCTTCAAAAGCCCTTATATCAGCAACTGGCGAAACAAATCTGGCAGGAATCCGGTTGGCGCCTGCAGGGGCGCTCATTATTCTCCAAGGACGAGTCTCATCAACTCATCGCCAGGACATTCGGCGCCGCCCATATTTTTGCCATCACCTCCTTGGAAGATTATCATACTTGTCCCTATCGTTTTTTCCTCAAACAAATGCTAGGGGTCAAACCTTTTCTCCGGCCTCAAATGTTGCCGGATAATCTGGACTTGGGGAACCTATATCATCAGGTTTTACAAGATTTCGCGGAAAGGTACAGAGGCCAGAGCTTAATTTGGAAAGACCGGGAGGAATATCACAACTTCCTAAGGGAATGTTTCCATAGCTTCTACCGGGAATGGTTGCAAAATGCCGCCAACGATCTGGTGAAACTGGTACTCAAATTGCAAGAAGCCCAAATTTGGAATACTTTACAGCGCTGGCTCCGGACGGAGCTCGATTGGGCTGAAAAAACCAATGGACGGTTTAAAATCAGTTTCTTGGAATTTGGTTTCGGTTTGGTGCGCGGGGATTTCGACCCGGCTTCTCTCGACCGTCCCTATCAATTGGTGGCGGAAGAGATTCCCATTCAAATATGGGGAAAGGTTGACCGGATTGATGCCGATGGGGAAGGCGGTTTTATCGTTTATGATTATAAATCGGGGCGGGGTCCGGCAACCAAAGAGATCCTGAGTGCCGATTATTATCAGATCCCCGTATACCTTATGGCTCTTGAAGATTTATATTACGGAGAGGGTAAAGCAGTGGGAGGAAGTTACCTGGGATTAAAGGAACCTTCACGCAGCCGGGGAGGAGTATGGCATTCCGACCGTTTACGATTGCGCCTGGGCGGTAAAAGTTTACTCGGGGAAAAAGAGTGGCAGGATTGGTTATCTACGGTGAGAGATTCCCTGGCTGTCTCTGTCCAGGCCATCCGCAGGGGTGACTTTTTCCCAAACAGTGAAGACTGTCCGGCTTTTTGCGAGTTTCAAACCTGTTGCCGCCGGGATGAAAGGGAGAGTGAAGTGAAAGATGAAACATCCGCTGAATGAACAACAAGCCAAGGCGGTTCAGGAGTTTGACACTGACCTTTTGGTAACGGCGGGAGCCGGTACCGGAAAGACCAGTGTACTTACAAATAAATATTTAAGCTTGCTGGAGGAACGCCGGGCCACTGTGGGAGAGATCGTGGCGATTACTTTCACCAAAAAAGCCGCAGCGGAAATGCGTAACCGGATTCAACAGGAAATTCTTAATCATAGCTTGGAAGAACAAGATCCGGAAGCGAAAGATTTTTGGGCCAATCAGTTGAAGGCCCTTGAGAGTGCCCGGATCACTACCTTTCATAGCTTTTGCCTGGGGATGCTTCATGAACATCCGTTAGATATTGGTCTTGCTCCTGTGACCACGATTTTGGGCGACGGGGAAGAAACCATATACTTACATCAGGCTATTGAAGATTCTTTACTGAAAAGTTTCCATGACGAGGCGCTGGATAGTCAAGCCCTCACCAAAATGGCGATTGATTTTGGTTGGGAGAATTTTATCCGTATTTTGGCCGATATTTACCGGCGGATCCGCGAGAGCGGCGACCGTTTTGATCATGTGATCCAAAAAAGCATCCGCAGCATTCAAGCTTCGATTGAACAAATCCATCACGGGTTCGGCAATATTGAGGAAGAAATCGCCGATTTTTTGGATTTCTGCCGGACTGTGAAGCTGACCGAAAAAGCGCAGGAAGTGGTGGATGCTTTCCGGATGGAATATCAAAGCCAACAGGATGTTTTGAAATCCAGTTTCTCACCGGACATGGTCCTATCCATTTTAACAAAGCTCAAGAAAGGTCTGCCCAAAACGGTACCCAATACGATTAAAGACCGGGTTGTTGCCATACATGCGCTGATTGATGCTTACGGTCAGAAATTGGTTGACCGGGAGGCATTGCTTCGAACGACAATTCTTGGCCTTTTGCTGAATCAAATCGATTTCACTTACAGCAACGTCAAAAAAGAATTCGGATTCATGGACTTTACGGATCAAATAAGGCTGGTACGAGACCTCTTCCATACCAATCCCAATATTTTATTGGAAACGCGGCAAGAGATCCGTTATTTACTGGTGGATGAATTTCAGGACACCAATAGCCTGCAATTTGAGATCGTCAACCTGCTGGTAGGGGAGGAACATCATCAAGGCCGGCTGATGGTGGTTGGGGATATCAAACAGTCGATATACCGTTTCCGGGGGGCGGAAGCCGATTTAATTGAAGGGTTTGCCGAGGATTTACAAGACCGGCGAGGGAAAATCATTCCCCTTACCCAAAACTACCGATCAAACCCTACGATTATTCATTTTGTAAATTCTTTTTTCAGTGAATTATTTCAAGACGAGATATTTGATTATCAAAGGTTAGAAGCAGCCAGTCAAGATAAGGAAGGAAATATTGAATTTTTACTGACCGGGGCTTGCGACCGGGAAGCTGAGGCCCGGATGGTCGCCGAAAGGATTTCCCAATTGGTAGGGTCGGGAGAAGCTGATTTAAAGTATAGTGATATCGTTATTCTCTTCCGGGCCAGCACTTCCATGACCTTGTATCAACATGCTCTTCAAAGAGGGGGAATTCCTTATTATACAGCCAGCGGGGGAGGCTTTTACCGGCGCCCCGAAGTTGTCGATCAACTCAACTTATTGCGTTTGGTGGAGCAGCGTTATCATAGCGTGGCATTGCTTGGCCTGCTTCATTCGCCTTATGTCAGTTTATCAGCGGAAAGTCTCCTATGGCTCAGCGAGGGGGATAATCTTTTAGAAAAATTTTACGGAGGGGAGGAGTTTTCCGAACGCGCCTGCGAGCAGATTCCTACTGCGGAAAGAGTTCGCCTGCGCCAATTCCGCCGGCTGGTCTTAGGCTTGCAAAAAAACCGGGAGTATCTGAATATTGCTGCAATGATCCGGACCGCCTTGCAAAGTACCAACTACCGGGAGGTAATCTGGAGCTTGCCTCATGCCGGGCAACGCCTCGCCAATCTGGACAAACTGCTGGAAAAAGCCGATGAGTTTACCGGCAAAGGTTTCAATGATTTACGGCGTTTTTTGGAGTTTATTGAAAAATTGGAAGAGGCCGAGGTGGTGGAAGGGGAAGCCCAAACCCAGGCTGAGACCGGGAATGCCGTTCGTTTGATGACCATTCACCGGTCCAAGGGATTGGAGTTTCCGGTGGTGATTTTACCGGATTTGGATCGTCAATTTCTGCTTTCCGCTCAAGGAAAGCTGGCTTTCCACAAGTCGGCCGGTCTCGGCCTTAGCATCCGTTTCGGTGAAAACGAAAGTTACCCGTCATCTTTGTGGCAGCAAATCCGGGATCTTGATCGCCGGGAAGAACTTTCGGAATTAAAGCGGGTGCTTTATGTGGCCCTAACCAGGGCCAAGCAACAATTGATCATGGCGGGTTCGGGGGCGAGCCGCAGCAAGGGCCAAACCATTGAAACCGCAAATAACTGGATGAAATGGTTCGAGCTTTTGATACCTCTGGATACCGATCAGCCGTTCCTCGATTATCAGGGGAACAAAATTAAAATTACCCGGGAAGTTCCATTCTCAACAATTCAAGCGCAGGAAACGAGTTTTCTAGCAGAAAGTATCGCCGAACTTTCAAAGGCAGTTCCAGCAGAGACAGTGCAGGAAACCGCCGCTACTTTGTTGCCGGTCGGATCACCCGCTAAGTCCTTTAAGGTCACGGAATTAATCGTATTTAAGGATTGCCCGCGGCGATATTTTTGGCAGTATCAAGCTGGTCTCAAATTTGAATTGGCTGAGGACGGTCCTCATGACAGGGAAAATCCCGCCGGTGACAGCGCCGGAGCGAAGATCGGCAGTTTTCTGCATCAGGTGTTTCAATCGGGAAGCACAAAATGGCCTGAAGATTTATGGCAACAGACTTTCAGGGGACAGACCGGGCCGGAGTCGGAGCGCTTAAAAGCCGAACTATTGCAAATGTGGCAAAATTTCCGGGCCAGCCGGTTCACGGAAGCCCGGGGAAAGTGTTGGGACGAAGTCCCTTTCATTGTGAAATTGGATGATAACCAAAGAGTGGAGGGACGCTTTGACCGCTTGATCCAAACAAGGGACGGCGCTTTGACCTTAGTCGACTACAAGTCGCACCGGATTTCAGCGGGTGAAGTCAGCAAAAAGGCTGCTCCGTATTTCTGGCAATTGCAACTTTATGCTTTGGCAATCCAGGCCCTATGGGGCCGTTTACCCGACCAGGCGCTGCTTTATTTTCTCTATCCCAATCAGACCGTGGCGGTTCCCCTGGATGAAGTATCCCTTGCCCAAACCAAGGGGGAAGTCATGTCCATTATGGAATTTATTGAGGAACATGACCAGTGGCGGGATTATCAGAAAGGGGAACGGTGCGAGTATTGTAATTATAAAGGGATTTGCGGGATCTATTAAATCAAATCACCCTGTTTGGCTACCTTTTGTTGCATGGATACAAAACCTCCTCTTCGGCCGGAATTTTGCTGCGTAAACCGCCCGGGGCTTCTTCCGGCCCAATTAATCCCCCTGTAGTTTGGACTCAAGAAGAGTCCGCCACCTCTCTGACGTTGCAACATCGTTCTCATTGCAAAATGGAATTCTTACGGACAGCCTTTATATCTTTAGCAGGCGGACGACCAAAAAGTCGCCGGTATTCACGGCTGAATTGTGAGGGGCTCTCGTAACCCACTTCCAGGGCGGCAGTCGATGCGTCCATCCCGCCGCTCAGCATGAGGCGTCTTGCTTCCAAAAGCCGAAGCTGTTTTTGGTATTGTAAGGGGCTCATGGTGGTGATGGCTTTAAACTTATGATGGAGCCCGGAAACGCTCATATTGCTCCTTTTAGCCAGATCTTCGACAGCAAACGAGTGGAAATAGTTTTCTTTGATCCAGTGGATGGCCTTGCCAATACCGTCCGCCTGCTGGTCGAAAACGGCCTGTTGAAGAAAGAGATGTCCATAGTCCCCCGATAATAAATGAAAAATCAATTCGCGTTTGATGAGTCCGGCAATAAAACGGACTTCTCCGGGTCTATCAATCAATTTCAGCAGTCTGATAAGAAGTTCCAGAAATTCAACGTCGGATTTACCGATGAAAGCTGCTGGGCCAAGTTCGGTATTCCTTTGCCTGACGTTAACCTCAGCCTCGATGACTAGGGAAGCTATCTCTTTGGCAGTAAAATCGATACGCAAACCGATATAGGGCGATTCTTTCGTTGCGCCGATAACTTGTCCCGAAGCGGGAATATCGATGATGGAAGCCAGATAATCGCCGTCGTGATAATAGAGGATATTTCCTCCTAAATGAAAGCTTTTTATTCCCTGCAGAATGAGGCAAAGAGACGGATTTAATACATTGGGAATCAATGGGGCCTGGTAGCTGTGCCGGCAAACCGAAAGAAAATCGATGCCTGTTTTGGTAGTCCCTTCGGCTTGAGTAATTTGTTCGGTTATGGCAATCAGCTCATGAAGCTGTTTCTGACAGATTGAACTGGGATTGCCGGAAAGAACCGTTGATTGTGGTGTTTGTTTTGGGTCATGCAATGTTTTTCACCTGCCTTTGATGCAAAAGATCCACTGCTTAATGCCTCTCAGTATATCTTGTCTCCAAGTTTCATTCAACATCGGAAAATAAAAAAATCGAGTATTTGCAGAATCGGGCAATTTTTAGGCAGAAATGAACTAACCGGTTTTTGAAAAATACAAGATAATAGAAAGTAAATGAAGAGGCAAAGGAGAATGGATATGATTTTAGAAAAACGGAAACTTGGAAGTCAAGGTTTGGCAGTATCCGCCATCGGCCTTGGCTGTATGGGCATGAGCCAGTACTATGGGCCGGCGGATGAGAAAGAGTCGATTGCCACGTTGCACCGTGCCATTGAATTGGGATGCAACTTTTTCGATACGGCCCAGGGTTATGGCCCTCTTACCAACGAAGAGTTGCTTGGCCGGGCTTTTAAGGGCCGGCGGGATCAGGTGGTGATCGCCACCAAATTTGGATTCTTATTTAGAGACGGAAAGCAAGTCGGTACCGAAAGAGCCAGCCGGCCCCAGCAGATCCGGGAAGCGGTAGAAGGCTCCCTTCGCCGTCTAGATACCGATTACATCGACCTGCTCTATCAGCACCGCGTCGATCCGGCCGTACCGATGGAGGAGGTGGCCGGTACAGTCGGTGATCTGGTGAAGGAGGGGAAAGTAAGGTTCTTCGGGCTTTCGGAGGCGGGTATCTCCAATATCCGCCGGGCTCACGCTGTGCATCCGGTTTCTGCCCTGCAGAGCGAATATTCTTTATGGGAACGCAATCTGGAGCCGGAAATCATACCGGTTTTGCGGGAACTGGGTATCGGCCTGGTGCCTTTTTGCCCGCTTGGCCGCGGTTTTCTGACAGGAGAGGGCAGGCGGGCGGAAGAATATCCGGAAGGCGATTATAGACGCACCGATCCCCGTTATCAGGGCAGCAACTATGATGGAAACAAAAAGGCTGCTCAGATTGTATACGATATTGCCGCAGACAAAAATGTAAAACCCGCTCAAATTGCGCTTGCCTGGCTACTCCATAAGGGTGGAGATATCGTACCGATTCCCGGTACCAAACGCCGTAACTACCTTGAAGAAAATCTGGCTGCCGCTGGTGTCCGGCTTGACGTCTCACAGATGCAAATGTTAGACGAGGCTTTGGCCCCGGGAAAGATTTCTGGGAATCGTTATCCTGACTGGGTTATGGCGACGATTGATCGCTAAAGCAGGCAACTTGGGGATAATCCGGAGTGGAGCGATGCTTATCTGTGCCGAAGACGATGAATATCTTTTAATTTTTGTTATTGAAGAAGATGTCTCAAACTTCGGTAGGGAGGGAAGAATTAGGTATAGTCAAAAGAATTGTTGAGGATGGGGATTAATAAGTTGATTGCCGGGAGTAAAGCGATATAATACCGGGACGATCCGGAAATAAAACAAGTATCAATCAAATATCCCATTCCCAATTTCCCTTCCGGTTTCTGAAGGACGAACAATGGGGATTTCCAGATCTTTATGGGGAGATGTAAGCAGAAGTTTTTTAAGTGTAGATTTGGCCGGATCTCCGGGTTTTGAAGTAATACTCATTTTTAACACTTCCTCGCCTCCATTGTATTATAGAATGATTGTTGATTCAAGTTTTAATTCATATTATTTCCGAAATATAAAGTTATAACCAATTGTATTTGACGGTGAACAAATGAATGACGGTTTTGACGGTCCACGGATTTCACCGGCTGAGTGACTTTTTGAGGCGCCCAAAAAGTCACCAAAAAGGCGTCGGCACCTACGGATTCCGAACCTCCCTTATTCCTCCAGGGTTTTTGAATGTCTTCACCATCCATGGTCTTTCGACTGGCAATTATCTGAGGCTTCCGAAGGCGGCCGCCGTTTTTCTTCCGTGAAAAGAGGCGGTGCTTTTCGGCTTCCTTGCCTCAAATGGTGGGGAGGTTTATTGGGCCTAGGAGCGGAGAGAAAAGCCGTGGAGTGTTTACAGAATTATGCAGGAAGAAAAATGGAAATGCCGAATTTTTCGTAAAAAGTAAAACATAAACAAATTGATTGTTTTTTCTAGCTGGAATTGTATTGATAAGTTTACGCTAATGGCGGCATCATGCTTATCCTTTTGGGATAAATTTCTTGGATTAATAAAAGGCGGGGAATATGAAAGGCAAAAACGTTAAAGTTGCGGCATTTCAATTTCATGGTAGCGGTAACCTGGAAAATAATTTGCTCGCTCTCGAACGCGGCATCAAAGAAGCCGCCAAACAAAAGGTGAGGGTATTCCTTACCCAGGAGTGCGCATTATGTGGTTATCCACCAGTTGAAACAGCTAGTGTAAACTCGATTCCTTTTGATTTACTCAATGAGGCCATTTCTAAAATTAAAAAACTGGCCGTGGAAAATAACATGTATATAGCTTTAGGCACTATTCGTCGTGCCGGAAACAGTAATGTTAACGCTAACGAATTAATCACCCCGGATCATGAAGAGTTACCCTTTTATGGCAAGAGAGCCCTGTGGGGGTGGGACGCGCAAAATTTTGTTCCAGGCGATAATCCCGGTATTTATTCAATAGACGGTTTTAAAATTGGAGTCCGGATTTGTTTTGAAGTGCGCTTTCCGGAATATTTCAGGAAATTGTTCAAGGAAGATGTGATATTGACGCTGGTTTCATTTTGCGATGTTGGTGATGATAAACAATTATCTAAATATGAAATTATCAAATCCCATTTAATCACCCGGGCAGTGGAAAATGTAATGTACGTCATGTCGGCAAATAGTATTTCCAATCATCAATTGGCCCCAACTTGTTTAATAAATCCCGACGGCATCATTTTACAATCTGCGCCGAAGGATGAAGAATATCTGATGACTTTTTTCATTGAAGAAGATGAACCGAACTTTGGCAGGAAGGGAAGGATTGTGCATTCAAGAGAATTGTTGAGGATGGGGATTTAATAGGAGGTTTAAGATGGGCATTGATATATTTAGTGAGAGTGATGTTACTGGTTTATCTCGCTATAACCTCTTCCGATTTTTTGTCCATCCCAGTAAATAATCGGTGCTAACATTAAAGAAAGCGGCGATTTTAAGTAATGTCGCATATTCAGGTTCTCTTTTATCTTTTTCGTACCGGTTAATCGATGAAACATCAATTCCAATCTTCTCGGCAACTTCTTCTTGACTGAGATTCAATTCCTTACGAAGCTGTTTGAATCTTGCCCCAAATTCCGTTTTGATCTTCAAAAATTACCTCCGCAAGAAAATATTAGAAAATTATTGACATTTGCCTGATGGGCAAATATAATATAGAATATAAATTGCCTATTGGGCAAATTTATATAAGTCATTTCTAAAATAAAACGAGATGTACTTATCATTTAATGTACGTTTATTAGATTATGGCAAAAATTAGTATATCAATTTATTTTATCAAATTTCAACTTCTGGCACAAGTGTTCCTCTTTTAATATGGATATAAGAGCATTTTTGCCGGTTAACATCAAGAAACTTAAAGCCAACTTAACAACCTGTGATAAATTTTTACCCTTTTGAAATAGGAAGGAGTCCACCATGAAATTCTATACATCGTCTATTCCATCTTGAGCAACGGCAAAAAAGTCCCCTAAATCGGCCTGTCCGGCCAATGAAGTTGTTACAGACTGTTTTTAACTGGAGGTTGGTATCCATGTCCATTGAAGGTTTTGTTCTATTGCATCCCCGTGGCCATTACGCCATCTATCCCTACCCCGGCGTGCGTCATGATCTGGCCTGCGGCGACCGGCTTGAGGTCGATACCGGCCGGGAATGGATTACCATGTGGGTCCGCGATGGCATCAACGGCTACTATCTATCCGGCGATAAAATCTCCTTTTACCCCCTGATGGTTTATGCCCGGCTGGTGAACTCGTAGAGCGTATTGTGAATAAATGGTAATCAGAAATGGGGAAGATACGCTCTACTTAAGAAAAACGTTCACAATCAATGAGTAGTTATTTAGAGAACGTTTTTACTAGCAATAGCTTTGATTTGATTGCGATCATTCCGTTTAATAAAGCCTTTCGGGTGGCACGGTTGGTAATCCTTATAAATCTTGATATTGTTAACCGCCGGGGGAAATAATATAATGATATTGAAAGTTCTAAAATTTTTGGGAAATCTTTTTTAGCTCATTCATTCGGGAATTTAGGCAGGTGATTCTTGTGAAATGGGAAGAAGTAAAGAAAATTTATTCTGATAAATATGTATTATTACAAGTTCTTGAGAGCCATATAGAGGGAGAGCGAAAGTATATTGACGATGTTGCCCTTATTCGAGCCTTAAATGACTCCAAAGAGGCAACGCGTGAACTGGTTAACGCCAAACCGGGTACCTTGGTGTATCATACTTCAAAAGAGCGGATTGAAGTATTGATACGCAAAAACATTGGATTTCGGGGAGTCCGGTAGCATGGATATCAATATTTATTTTGACGGGCAGTTAATCTATACTTCACTGAAAGTAACTTATAAAGGGAAATCAAAGGTTATCGATAAAAATTTATCATCAAATTACCCTTCAACTTCCTTCCCTTCTTCCACATGGGAAGCAAATGCGCTATGATTGTGAATGGACTCGAAACTTTCCACTTCCACTTGAAACCTATGAATCCGGGATTCCGAACGAAGGGCAATGACCGAATCCCTTAAGATATCTTCCACAAACTTGGGGTTCTCATAGGCGGCCTCGGTGACGAATTTTTCATCTTCCCGTTTCAGCACAGGATATACCGGACAACTTCCCTGGACCCGCAACAATTCCACCAGGTCCTCAAGCCATAAGATTTTCCCCGGATAAGCGAATTTGACCTGGCTGCGGATAACGGCCCGTTGATTGTGGGCGCCGAACTCCGAAATCTCTTTGCTGCAGGGGCAAAGAGACATGACCGGGATCTCGGCTCCCAACCGATAATCAAATGTATGATCCGGTTGATGCAGTCTGCCGTAAAACTCCCCCAGGTAGTCCAGAACGCCCACGGTCCCGCTAACCGGAGCATTCACCGGCAAAAAGTAACGGAACTTGAGACTGATCTCAGCGGCGGGGGCCTCCAAATTTTTACAAAGTTCCGCCAGCAGTTGACGGATTTCTTTTCCGGCAATGGGCTTGTCCCTCCATGCGGTTAAAAGCTCCATGAACCGGCTCATATGGGTACCTTTAAACTGGTGAGCCAGGCTGACGGATACGGTTACATTTCCCTGAACATTCTGATAGCCGCCGTTTTTCATCCGGATCTGAAAGGGCAGATGGACATCCTTCACTCCAACCCGCTGAATTTCTATGCCCCGCTCATCTTTTCTGTTTTGAACATCAATCATATGTCCATACCCTACCTAAATTTTAATGAAAATCCTATGAAAGTATTATATAAATAACTGCTCATTTCAGCAATGCTTTATTGATCCATCCGGCCATTTTCTGATATGATGGATAGAGTAATCGCAAAGCTTTTTGAAGAAAGCGCCAGATATTAAATAATCAAAGACATCTTAAAAACAGGGGGACTCACTTTTGAAAATCGTGGTAGACAGTCACACCCATAGCGTTTCCAGCGGCCATGCCTACAGTACCGTTCAAGAAATAGCCAGGGAAGCATCGACCAACGGGATCGCAATGTTCGCGCTCACGGACCACGGGCCAACCATGATCGGCGCCCCGCAGTTGTACCATTTCGGCAATTTGAAAGCTCTTCCCGGGCAAATATACGGCATAAAAATTCTCAAAGGGGTCGAAGCCAATATTTTGGACTTTTCAGGCCGGACTGACATGCCGGATGAATATTTAAAACACTTGGACTTTGTATTGGCAAGCCTGCATGACGGCTCCATATCCCCCGGGTCGGTAGAAGAGAATACCGGAGCCATTATCAATATCTTAAAGAATCCTCTCATTGATACCATCGGTCACTCCGGCAACCCTTACTACCCGGTTGATATCGAGAAAATTGTCCGGGCCGCCAAGGAATATCACAAACCCATTGAACTGAATAACAGTTCTTTTTATTTCAGGAAAGGAAGCGCTCCCCGCTGCCGGGAGATCGCTGTCCAGTGTAAAAATCATGGGGTGCCCGTTGTCTGCGGAAGCGACGCCCATATTAGTTTTGATGTCGGCAAGTTTGACAAAGTATCTCAGGTGCTGGACGAGATCGGGATGCCGGAGGAATTGGTCCTCAACAGTTCAGTGGAGCGGTTTGAGGAATATTTGAAACAACGGCGGCGCGGACATAAGAGTGGCGAAGTCTTTTAACCACAAAGGCCCGGCGGTCAGGCTATCATGGAGAAATTTCCCAAAACTCTCGGGTCTAAATGCCGACTTCTCACCCGGCCTCTCCCCGGCGAAGTTGTGCGCGCGGCTTCAATGACGGCTATTCGACGGGGAGAGGTGTGGTGTATCGAATGAAATTCATGCCAATCTTTTAGGCTTCAAATTTTTGGCTTTTAAAAAGGCCCAAGTTTACTGCTCTAACATCCCTCGCCGTGAATTTGCTTCTCTGAGTTGCATCGCCGGAGAGGGCGGGGTGAGGTCAAAATAGGCAATTGGAATCCTTGCAAAATATGGAATTATCCCTTGATGACATTGGGGCTGGGGTGGGGGGGCCTCTGTGGCAGATTTCAAGTAGGAAAGGACACCGGAATGGAACAAGTCTCTTTATTACGAGTAACCTCTTATGATCACCAACTGGCATCGAAAATCGAGGAGTTGCTGAAACCCCTCGGCGGTTTGCAGGCTTTTTGCAAACGGGGTGACAAGGTTTTATTAAAACCCAATTTTATTTCGGCCCGTCCGGTGGAGAGCGCTGCAACCACTAATCCCGCAATGATTCTGGCGGTAGCAATGTTATTAAAGGATTTAGGTTGTGAAGTCGGGGTTGGAGATAGTCCGGGACTCGGCAGCGCTGCCGGGGTCATTCACAGGCTGGGTCTTGATGACGATTTGAAACGGTTACAGGTCCGGATAGTTGAATTGGATGCTTTGGCTCCATTTGACGGCAGCCGCTCAGCCGTATTTGAACGGCGTTTTAAAAACTTGCAACTCGCGGGACAGCTCAAAGAATATAACCGGATCATCAACCTGCCCAAGCTGAAATCCCATGGCCAAATGGGGATAACTTTAGCCACTAAAAATTTATTTGGCTGTGTCTCTGGGCATAACAAAGCCCAGTGGCATTTCGAAGTCGGCAAGGATACCCGGGAATTTGCCCGTTTGTTAGTGGAAATTGCTTTGACGGTCAATCCCGTGCTTCATATTTTGGATGGGATCAGCGGCATGGATGGTAACGGCCCTTCAAATGGAAGGGTCCGGCAATTGAACCTATTGGTGGCTGGTGTCAATCCGCTGGCGGTTGATAGGGTAGTTGTTGAAATCATTGGGAAGAAACCGGAACAGTTTCCCATTTTCCAAGCTGCCCGGTCCCTTCAGCTTTCAGGGACAGAGATGGAGAAAATAGAAGTGCTGGGGGACAGGGTTACGGATTGCCGAATCGAAGATTTTCAAATTCCGGCCTTTCGTTCCGCCAGTGTTTTGGGAAACCGGGTGTTCAGTGATTTTATTGGCAGGATGCTGCGGCAACGGTTGGTCCTGAATCCCAAACTCTGCACCAACTGCCGTCGCTGTGAATCGGTGTGCCCGGCCAAAGCGATTGGCAACCCCGATAAAATTGTGATCGATGAAGAAAAATGCATCCGTTGCTGTTGTTGTCAGGAAATGTGTCCTTACGGCGCTTTATCGATTCATACTCCCCTTCTGGCCAAAGTCTTTCAAAAGATCGGATGGATGTAAAAAATGAGGCAATCCACTTCCAAAGGAAGCGGGCCTCATTTGCTGAAAGCCCAGTACTATGAGCTAAATTTCAGTGATCGAGTTTTCGAATCAACCCGGAAAGTAATTCCCGGATATTGTGATTGGCATCGGGGCCTTGCAAGGGATTGGTTAACGTAATGGCCTTCTTTTTTTTCAATTTTAAGCCATAGGCAGGGCTTATTTCACTCAGCTTAATGGTTTGCACGGGAATTGCTTTTTCTTTAGCCACTTCCATCAACATTTCCACCAACAATGGATCGCTTTGCCTGGGGATTGCCAGACCATCGGTGGTTACCACATTGATTCGTTTGTCCGGGAAATTGGATAAGGTCACCACGTAAGTCAGCTCCGGCGCCTTATATAAAAGTTTGGGTATCTCCAGTACGCCGGAGTTCAAGGAATTCGCTCCGGAAAAATATAGAGAAACGGAGAGGGTTGAGGGCCTGGATTTCATCAAAAGGGCGCCTAATTCCAATAGTATCCCGCAATTGTCAAGCCCCGCCGGGTGTCCTTCGACTTTGGCAAAGAGCTTTAAAGCGACTACTATCAATAAAGCGGCAATGGCAAAGTACAAAAGGACTGGAAGCTTAAACCATAAATTGCCGGCTACCATCAACAAAGCAATGAAACCGGCTCCGTAAATGAGTCCTAGATAAACCCGGTTGGAAAGTTTTCCGGGCAGAGCGTTGAAATAATCGGTGGTCATATTACTCATGATCACGATTTTTTGGGTTTCTTTACTCCGGGCGGGAATCGTCAAGAGTAAACTTTCCGCCGCTTTTTTCCTTACTCTCGCTAAAATCGGATGGACCAGTTCAGTTGCAAACAATAAAAATAAAATGAGGGTTACCACAAATCCGCCTTTGGGGTGAGAGAAACTCAAAGCGATAGCTAAAAGGCTAAGTACGGCGTAGGCAAGAAGACTGACTGAAAAATTAAATACTGGAATTTTGATGGTGGTAGGATGAAATTCCCAATTTGAGGTCTCTTGTTTAATGCAATCATATACGGCCTTGGCTCCAGCCGATTCGGGTTGACGTTCCGGGTAGCTCGTCGAGATGTTTTGAAAGGATTCGGAAATATTCATTATTCTATTTTGCTCCTTTTTTTTAAGTTCTTTAGCGGAAAATCAAACCAAAAGATGAAAAATTTTTTCATTTCTTTTTGATTCGACTTTAAGTCGTCAAACTCCTACCTGAAAATTTTGAAGCGGATTGTCATGATCGGCTTTAACCTGCTGAGATAAAATTTTGGATGGGAGATAAAATTTTAGGAATGGCAGATTCGGTTTATCATGATCAAGTTTTTCATGAAGATCGAACAAAGGGTCGATGAACGCAGGAATTATTTTTCCAAAAGCGAATTGAATGAGAAGTGTAATTTTGGATGGAGGAATAATTATTTGCTTATCTTGGGGATTGATCCGGGAACGGCGATTACCGGTTATGGGCTCGTTTCATACGAAGGCAATCATTTAAGAAAAGTGACTTTCGGAGTGATTCGTACCGGTCCGGAGCTTTCATTAGCCAGTCGTTTGCATCATATTTATCTTGAAACCATCAAAATAATTGGGGAGTATCGGCCGGATGCAATTGCCATCGAGGAGCTGTTTTTCAATAAAAATGTCCGGACTGCTTTGGCGGTGGGGCACGCCCGCGGTGTCATATTGCTGGCTGCGGCCAATTCCGGATACGAGGTGGCGGAATATACGCCATTACAAGTTAAATTAGCAGTAACAGGCTATGGGCGGGCGGAAAAGATGCAGATTCAGGAGATGGTCCGGGTTTTACTTTGCCTGGGTGAAATTCCTAAACCCGATGATGCGGCCGACGCTTTGGCCATCGCAATATGTCATGCCCATTCTTGCAAAATAGAGAATTTGGGGGCAAGAAGCCGATAGTTTAGGAGCTTAAGGAGCCAGAATTATTTTTCCTTTTTGGTGGTTTGATTCTGGCTTCTGAATTCCGGATTCTAAAATCCGGTATGAATTGAAGTCAATTGAGGAGGAAATCCTGATGATTGCTACATTAACCGGCACCGTAACCAGTGTAGGCGGGGAAAACTGTATTATCGAAGTCGCCGGTGTGGGTTATCTGGTCAACATGCCGCTCCCGGCATTGGAAGTATTAAGCCATACGGAGGAAGCAGTTAAGATTTATACCCATTTTCACTTACGGGAAGATGGAGCCAGTTTATACGGCTTTTTGTCAAATTCCGATCTGAATGTTTTTAAAAAGATCATCGGAGTCTCGGGGATTGGCCCTAAAACCGCCTTGGCGATACTGGGAAATCTGCCGGGCGACCGTTTCCGGGAGGCGGTACAAAGCGAAGATCACCGGATTTTAACGGCTGTACCGGGAATTGGATTAAAAACCGCCCAACGTTTAATTTTAGAACTTAAAGGGAAGCTGGGTAAGAGTGCGGGCACTCCGGAATCGAATGTGAAAACATTGGAGAGCACCTTTAGTGTCAGTGCTGATGCGGTGGATGCCTTGGTGTCACTGGGATATCCCCAGCGGGAGGCCGTTACGGCCGTGGAAGCTTTATTGAGTGAGAATAAGGGTCTGACCAGTCCGGAACTGGTGCGGTTAGCCCTCAAAAATTTAGGTAGAAAGTGAAAAATGGATGGAAGAAGAACGTATCATTGGAGCAACCAAAAGACCGGAAGACTCGGAAGCGGAACTAAGCCTTAGACCCCGGCGTTTTATGGAATATATCGGGCAGAATAAGGTCAAGGAAAACATGGAAATCTTTATCAAAGCCACCAAAGAGCGTCATGAAGCCTTGGACCATGTTTTGCTCTACGGCCCGCCCGGTTTGGGAAAAACTTCCCTGGCGCATATTATCGCCAATGAACTGGATGTCCATATCCGGGTTACTTCCGGACCGGCAGTGGAACGGCCTGCGGATTTGGCCGCTATTTTAACCAACCTGGAGCCCAACGATGTTTTGTTTGTTGATGAAATTCACCGGCTCAACCATAGTGTGGAAGAGATTCTCTACCCGGCCATGGAAGATTTTGCGCTGGATATTATCATTGGTAAAGGGCCCAGCGCCCGTTCGGTGCGGATCGATTTGCCAAAGTTCACCTTAATCGGCGCTACAACCAAGGCCGGCTCTCTGACTTCGCCGCTCCGGGACCGTTTTGGAATTATCAACCGGTTGGAGTTTTATGATGCGCAAGCTTTGCACCAAATCGTCACCCGCTCGGCTTCTATTTTGGGGATTCATATTGAAGACAGCGGGGCCTCGGAAATTGCCAGGCGTTCACGGGGGACACCCAGGATCGCCAACCGTTTGTTAAAAAGAGTCCGGGATTTTGCCCAGGTGAAAACCGACGGAGTCATTAGTAAGCCAACGGCCGATCAGGCATTAAGAATGCTGGAAGTGGATTTAATAGGCCTGGACAACCTAGACCGGATGGTGCTGTCGACGATCATCGAAAAATTCGACGGCGGCCCGGTGGGCCTCGATACCATTGCCGCTTCCATCAGTGAGGAATCGGAGACGATTGAGGATGTTTGTGAGCCTTATCTTTTACAGATCGGATTTATTAACCGCACACCCCGTGGCAGGGTCGCCACCCGGCTCGCTTATGAGCACTTGCGGTTGAGATACCCCTCCAAGGGTGGAGCCGGGCAGGAGGGATTGTTTGGAGAAAGTGAGTAGTCATGGGGGAAAGTTATTGATTATTTTTTGTACTTAGGGAACCACTGATTAATTAACCTTCCAGCATTTTTCTTGATTAAATTTTTTGATTTTGAAGCATTTAAAGGCTAATATTCACCATACTTTACTGTTTCTAGGGGTATTCACCCGAAAAAGGGC
>JAEVYU010000065.1 GCA_023392595.1 Bacillota bacterium
GTAACCAACCCACGTATATCAGGTTGACATACCGTCGAGTACCGATTCTAACTGCTGAATAATTTTATAAATCAATTTTTTAAATCTAACCTTGAATGGGGCTTGACAGACACTTCCATATCAGAGCAAGAGAGAGGTCTAGACGGCCGAATCGTCATGATAATCCGCCAATACATATCCCTATAACTAAGTAAAACGTTCTCGAAATAACGACTCAATTCAATTTTTATCCTCCCACCCATCAAGCTCTTGAAACTCACCACGCAAAGTTAATCCTTTCGTCATACCCAGCGCTCAATTCAAAACCAAAAACAATAACACTGGAATCAATAAACCATCTATGATAAATGAAACTGGTAATGTAACGATATTGAATAAGCCGGACCACCAAGGCCCACTTACATAAATTAATAAAATATTTGGTTTCCAAACGGTTACATCCATTTTTAATAAATTTGCCACGAACAATAGCATCCCGCAAAAAACGCCCGTTGGAGCTGCAATCAATGTAAACAGTTTATATAACCCGCGCAGACCCAATTTCTTCACCTTTATGACTTGATGATCTGAATTCTCCCCGATCTCCAAATCAATACATAACCCTTTAATATATTTCAGTACAAAATTAAAGCCCCAGTAAGATATTGCGGCGATAATTACTCCAATAATGGGTAACAATAAAAATGAACAAACCATTCCAATTCCGGATGCCGTCAATCCATGAAAACGTAAATTCGCTAAGTTTCCATCAATTTTTATCTCCGTAAATAAACTCAGGAGACCAAAAATTAAAAATAAGCATCCCAATAACAAACCTACGCTTAAATGAGCAACAAAAATGAACTTTACATAGGACTTGAAATCTACTTGTAATAACTTTATTTTTCTCCGCATCTGCAAAGCCACCCTCTCCCATTGCATCCAATTTATCTTAAAACAAAATCATCTTCGAATTTCTCCGCCATCGCTCGGCCCTAATTTGAGATTGTCCAGGGAAAACATCCACTTTCTAACCACCACCCAAACACTATTATCCTTTCATAATCATATTGAGCAAAGCTGCAATCCAACTTAATATTGCTCCTATTGAAAGAATACGATACATCCTTATTAACAATAAGGCCTTTTTATCATATTTCATCCATAACGGCGTTGAAAAAAGCCATGAGGATAATATTCTTCCCCGGGAGATTTGGCATCTAAACCGGGGTAAAAAAAATCCTCTTGATTCTCTAGGAACCCAAAAGACTCCAAATGGCTTTCCATCTCTTTCCCAAAGATCATAATTTTCGCGATACTCTTTTCGAAGTAAAATATCGAAAATCATAAAACCGGCAAGTACAAATGCTAGAAAAAATATTCCAAAAATCAATATATCGCCCTCCAAAGTAATTCCATGTAATTTTTTATCTTTACCCCTTAAATCTATGACAGGACAGGAAACCCACACTATCCAGTCATTTTCGTGAATAATTCCATAGCTTATTCTTTTTTCCAACCAACCCATTCGCTTGGATATTCTGAAGTAATGGTTTTGCATAATATCTCTAAATATAACATCAATCTTTCCGTACCCTTATGAGGATGCGACACAAAACGCCGCAATCATCCAAAAACGGCTTTTTAGTCATTATAGTCAATAAAACACCAGTTTTTACTTTTCCTCGTAAAATATGGACGTCGATATTTAAAAGGCATATCCCTGTTATCTGGATCTTTTCCATCCGATCGATATAACAAAAATGAATGACTTCCAAACAAACTGCCAGTCAGTTTGACATTAATTTTTAATACACCGTTTTCAATATATGCCTGAACAAATCGGTCTTTGATACTATTTAATCCTTCTGGAATCGTAATGATAGATTCCTGATTCTTTCGGTTTTCTTCTTTCACTATTGTTTGAACATGAAGCGCCAATCTTTCCAAGTCTTTTAAATGAGTCTTATAATAATCCGGAACAGGACAAAGCGTCCGCCAAAATAGAAATATGAATATAAAAAAAGCTTCACAAACTAAAAGCACAAAAGGTTTCCAATCTATTTTTCTTCGTGTCAGAAGCTTAATAATTTCAACAACGATTAATCCTAATGTATATATCAAAGAAAATAGAAAGCCTATTATGAAAGGTACTCCAACAAAAAAAGCTAAACTTAGGACTATTTTGTCATTATAATAGTTTGCTTCCATTATGAAAAAAATAAGGATATTCAGCAAAATAACGGACCCTAAAATGTAAAACATACCTATCTTCATATTATTATTCTTCTGAAGTTAATCGAAGGAATCATTCCGGCTCAACATCCAAGAGGACATTATACTTAAATTTCATAACCCTTCACTCCTTTATTTAAAAACAACTTCGTGTTAAACCCGCTCGTCATCGCTTGTTATTGTTTAAATGTTTTCGCCTTTTCTCTGCGTCTCCGCGCCTTGGCGGGAGAACTGATCTTTTGGGCTTCGAAGCATTTTTTGATCAGGAAAAATTTCCCATTAAAATTAAGACAACGAACTTCCCTTATTCACCATCCCAAACAACCTCCCGCTTTAACCCGGCGATCTGTGATATAATCGATTCAACACCAAATCGAATCCATGAGGTAAGCAAATGGCAAACTTTTTAGACCTGGCCCTATCCCGCCGCAGCATTCGTAAATTTGAGGAAAAGCAAATCCCCGATCAGGATCTGGAGTATTTCATCCAGGCCGCGGTCAGTGCTCCCAGCGGATGCAACAGTCAATGCTGGAGATTTTTAGCCATCAAAGACCAAAACCTAATTACCCAAATCCAAACCGCCGTTATTCAAAAAACCGAAGCCCTCCTCGCTGTCAAACACGACGAACTGAGCGAAGAATATTTAACCGCCAAACGAAAAGCAGTCGGTTTTTTTGCCAAAGCTCCCCTGATAATCGCGGTGTTTATGACCAAGGTCAAGTTTTTTGACCCCACCTTAATGGACGCTTTAAAAGCGCAAGGATATGACGAAGAGAGCATTATCAGACTCTATGCCAATTATGATCTGTTATCGGTCGGGGCCGCCATTGAAAATATGCTCTTAGCTATCCACGAAAAAGGATATGGAGCCTGCTGGATGAACGAACCGGCTATTGCCGGAGCCGAAATCAACCGGATTTTAAGCGTTCCCCCGGATGAGCGGTTTATTAGCCTGATTCCCGTTGGTTACAAAGCTTATACCCCGCGTCCCAAAGAAATGAAAGACTTGGCAAAAGTGTTTTCCGTGGTTTGATGGAGCCTCTCCCTATCAAACCGGGAGCCTTTGACGACCAGGACCATCTCTTGGCGATTGATGCCCTAGCCCATCTGTACATTATGCTTATATTGTTCCTCTTACTTCTTTCCAATCGATCAAAAGATTATAGCGTTCTGTTTTAAAGCGCAAAACACAATAATTCGGGTCTTCCGGTCCACTGAAGTGGTTCGTCAGGCCCTCATACCACATTTCCCCTTTTACTTCGAGGTCAGTCAATATTTCCATTGTACCAATCAGTGTGATATTGTAGTCGTCATCATTAAAACAAACACTAGCCCGGTTGCACTTGTTAATCCGGTTGGTTCTTGTTCCTCCCAACCCGGTACAGAAGGTAATCCAATTGATACCATCTGCTTTTGAGGCAGTTATTGTGGACGCTGTTGGATATCCATCCAAGTCCATCAGAGCCAATACACAACAGGTTCCCATTCCACACTCCCCATATAAACCAACACTATTTTGGATACTTGCCTAATGTGTAACAACAAACTTCATTCCGACACTACTTCATCTCTGGAACATGCATTACTTACCAACGGCCCGGAAGGCCGCGAAAATAATTCACACATTGCAAATAACGGTCTGGGTTACCGACATGGCTGAGTGTTACATGGTCCTTATGTTCACAAAAAGGATGGATCGGGATAAATTGATTCATGAAAATATCCACTCATTTAAATATCCAAAAATAAATTACTCTGGGACCCTTACTAAATTCGTCTCCAGTTCTTGGTATTTCAATAATTTTCTCTGGTTTTATATTTAATGTCCAATCCCCAATAAGTTCTTGATCAATGAATCGATGAGCCCGATGACTTGGCTTTTCCTCTCCACCATCCCATTGATATGGAAAACTTAAAATGGCCTTATTGGAAATTCTTATAACTTCTCTAAATGCCCGGCTCTGTTTATTATCCAAATGTTCCCATACTTGCAGTGCAATAAACAAATCATATTCCTTGTCTTTGATAGGCCAGGGTTTTATGGTAGCATCATGAATAATTGTCTTTCCATTTGTTTTTAGAGGTTTTCCAAACTGATCTTGTTCTGGATTTATCATTACATCTGAATTTTTAACAATTGGAAAAAACCCAGGTCCTAATTCCAATACATTATTAACATTTTCATTTTGTATGATATTTAATACTTCTTTATAATACTCCCAGCGTCCGCTATAATATTGGCCATGAGGCCCATTTAACCATTGCTCATAATCTTTATATTCCAGTAAATTGAATGCAGGTCGATCTTTTTGTTCATCTTGGAGAAGGGTATTCATCAAAAAATCCCTCCCTTTATAATACTTTTACTGATTTTATAACCCTTTTTTTTAGATTTTCTAAAGTGCCGCACGATGCGACACCGACCTGTTTCAGGCAGTATTTCGTTAAACGTCCATGAGTTGTAGAAGTCCATTCACCTTAGATAGCTCTTATCTTAGGCGGACGGATTTTGTTGACTTTATTTTTTCCCTTATTTTAAATCCATTTCATAATACACACTGTTATATAACATTTTTTTATTTGAAACGTTTGAATTATCTCGACTTATTGCTTTAAATCCAACTGATTCATACATTTTTTGAGCCGGAATAAAGAAATCAATTATGCCTGTAGATACTTTGGCTTTAGTAAATCCTTTATCCTTTAAATTATAGAGAGTCATTCTCATCTGATATGCTCCAAGTCCTTTGCCTCTCAATTTTGGCAGAATACAATTATGCCCTATTATAACAATTGGACTTTCCCTAGGATCCCAACAACACATTCCAGCTACTTTATTTTCGTATTCAGAAACGAAGCTACAGCTTTCACCGATTTTAGGATTTTCATAAAAAAAGGTATCACACTCATTAAAACTTTTTAGATTTTCTTCACTGTAATCCGGATAACATTCATGAAAAAGTGAATAAGCTTCAATAAGAATTGCTTCAAGTGTACCTTTCGGATAATTTAGCAACGATTTGAATACTAGCATTAAAAAAACCTCCAGATATCGATGGTTAATAGACCCGAATTATTTACTTATAATCGCTTTTAGGCGACTTCATCTCGCTCAAAATGTCCTCTCCGACTCTTTCAAAGTCAGTTGAAAGGTTAAAGGCTAATTCCCATATAAATTCCTTAATTTTAGGTAAAACTTCCCAAACATACTGAACATTTTCGAAGAGAGATTCTGCAATCGTTTGATTCAAATCCAAAAGGTTTTCCGGATAGATTAGATGATTGCTTATTGGAGTCACCTCATAAGTGCGGTGTTTTTATTGTCGGCTCATCCAATACCCTACTTCCGGCATATAAAAATTCCGGTGTCCTTGGATACTGAAATTTTGCCTTCACTTTCCAGTCCTAATAAAAAATAAGGCCCACAATGTTGCCTTATTTCTAGTAAAACGTTCTCTAAATAACTCGCGTGCGCACGCACGCGCACTCAATGATTGTGAACGTTTTACTTAAGTAGAGCGTATCTTCTCCATTTCTGACTGCCATTTATTTAAGATACGCTCTACTCGATGCATTCAAATCATATGCTTTTTTATCCACTGTTTTATTTCATTTTCTTTTAAGAAGCCATCAGCTATCCCAAGACCCAAATCAATCAATTCTTTTTGTGAATAGTTTACTTTTATATCATTCAACCGAAACAGCAGTATCATTACTGCCACCCCTATTCTTTTATTACCATCCACAAACCCATGATTATTTACCAAACTATAAGTGATAACCGATATTTTATCTTCAATTTCTTGATATAAGTCTTTACCCTCATAAGTCATAAACGCCCTATTTAAGGCGCTTTCAATTAACCCTAAATCTCTGATTCCATCCGAACCGCCGGTTTGTTCAATTAATTTTCGATGAAACACCAAAACATCTTCGAGTTCAATCTTTTTCATTGACTAAGTTCCTTAAAAGCTTTTCGGTTCTCGTCTATGATGGAATCCATTAACTTTCCTAATTCATTTTTATCTCTCATTTTCAAAAACTCAATAAAATCAATAACTTCCTTTTTCCTGTCTTCCGGAAGTTCTTCAAAATCTTTTAAAAATCTTTCAGCTAAGCTCATTAACTCACCTCATTTAACGGTCGTTTGCATTATCATTATACCCAATTTCAACCAGGAGTTCAATTTTCTCTTATTTATTCTACTTACAATCTCAAAGCTATCTTGACTATTCCCCAGAGGCATTATTATGCGGCTAACGTCCCGGGGTTACTGACATCCTTAGTGTTACAACACTTGATGAAGTTCAAAATGTCCCCCACTTAAATCTTTGATCTTGATATTCTCTTTGGTTGACTTTAGATTTGACAGTATGACGCCGGCGCCCAGATGTATCAAGCTACTTCCGGCAGATAAAAATTCCGGTGTCCTTGGATACTAAAATTTTCCCTTCACTCTCCAGCTTTTTATGAATAAAACGGCGAAATTCATCAATTTTCGCTTCTTTTAATACCACCCTGCCCTCGTTTATTCCGTTGAAGGATAAAAAATAATCGACAATCGAATCCGATCCGTTATAATATTCTCTATATTCTTTTAAATAACCTTCCTTTTTAACTTGTTGAAAAATATCCAATATCAATCAAGATCACTTTTGCTTGATCGCTGTGATAATTTTATCCCGGCAATCCCCCCTTATTGCGGGAGGACGCCGGAACCGAGCCTGTCTAAAAAGCAATTCAAAATCAATAAGAAATACAATATATATCGCGCGCACGCAGGCGCGCGACTTCATCTCGAATCGATTGATTTTAATATATTGTATTTCTTGATCATGGGTGCCGTCAGGCACGGATTTCCTTTTGGGACAGCCCCATGGTCTTCTCAGGAGTTACCTGCCGGAGTAAGCCTGGAAAACTGGCCTTTCCTGAAGCCGAACTCGGGCCAGGTCTCTTCGGGGAGCTCCATCCGGACAATTTTTTTGGCGTCGCTGCACATACTTTCCAAATGATTCATAATCACTTCCGTCTCGGCTGTCGCCTCTTGACTGCGGGCCTTTAAGGCGTTGCGGCTTTCATTCTTCCGGATTGCATCATTGTATAAGCCGCTCATTTCAGCGATCACTTCCTGAGTGATTCCTCTTTTGCCAAGCTCGCCCAGGTGAGCGCCGAGCCCGGCTATTAAGTTTTCAGCCGACAAGGTCCGCTCTGCAAATGTTGCCATCTTACTGTCACCTCCTTTCAAAAGGCAATAAAAAAAGAGCGCATCGTGGATTTTCGCTCTTTATCATCAGACTGTTCTTCAATAAAAGTCCCCGGGATTTCGAAGAAATCCCGGGGAGTCTCAAAACACTTTTAACCCATTACCATATTATCACATTTTTTTGACAAAAGTGTGTCGATTTTGTTCCGACAACTCTAAATCCCTCCAAATCAACAAAAAATTGTGGTTCCTAAAAAAATATCGCTGCAAACAATGATCACTTCTTGGTTTAAAATGTAAAGATTTTGTATCAAATCTGCAAATACTTACCCATCAACAAAAATCAGCCTGAACAAACGAACCGTTGTTTCCAATCCAATGACTCAACCGGATCGTTCCCGGACCGGCCCTCGGCATATAAGACTATTCTAAAAATGCTTTTCTCCAGACTTTCTTACGATTAAAACCGCGAAAAACGCTAAATTGTTCGAAATCCAACTCCACCGCCCGGCCATCCTCTATTCATGCCCTTTCGTGGATTTCGTGATTCATTGTCGGCCAGGATTTCAGCCGATTCATTCTTTCCGTCGTCCGATGAATTCATTCCGTCACAAAACTCATTCTTTCCGTCATCCAATGAATTCATTCCGTCACAAAATTCATTCTTTCCGTCATCCAATGAATTCATTCCGTCACGGAAATCATTCTTTCCGTCATTCAATGAATTCATTCCGTCACAAAATTCATTCTTTCTGTCATCCAATGAATTCATTCCGTCACAGAAATGATTCTTTCTGTCATCCAATGAATTCATTCCGTCACAAAATTCTTTCTTTCCGTTATTCGACGAATTACTTCCCTCACAAAAATAATTCTTTCCGTCATCCATTGAATTCATTCCGTCACGGAAATCATTCTTCCGGCTTCCCAAGATCTCTTTTTGCCGCCAGGGGGAAAGCGGATTGCTTCATGATGGGTTCATGGCATAACTGCCATCAATTTCTTGACAATCCAGCGGAAGTATTTTAATATATAGTTATCTAGTTAACTAGTAAACTATAAATAATCCAAGACGAGTAAAATGACAAGGAGTTGAAATCGACCATGGCCATCACCATTTCCATTGCTGAAATCAAACAGAAAGCCTATGAACTGGGGGCGGATTTGTGCGGCGTCGCTTCGGTCGACCGTTTTAAGGAAGCTCCGGAGGGCTTTCATCCTCAGGATGTTTTGCCCTCCTGCCAGTCCGTCATCATCCTGGCATCCCGGTTTTTAAAAAGCACCCTGGAAGCCAAATCAACCGTACCCTACACGACGGTGCGAAATGAATTAATGGCGCAAATGAACCACCGGGCGGTTGCATTATCGGAGTATTTGGAGGATAACGGAGCCGTCGCCCTCCCGATGAATTCCACCGGACCGGACGAGTGGGACGCTAAAACCAATAAATTCAGAGGAATCATTTCCTTAAAACATGCTGCGGTTTTGGCCGGACTTGGCACAATGGGCAAAAACACTCTTCTGGTCAACGAAAAGTACGGCAACATGATCTGGTTAAGCGGGGTCTTCGTCGGGGAAGCATTACCGGCCGACCCTCTGGCATCCTATGAAGGCTGCATTCCAAACTGCAGATTATGTCTGGATTCCTGCCCGGTAAAAGCCTTGGATGGGATCTCCATCAATCAGCCTTTGTGCAAAAATCACGCTTTCGGAGAACACAATGGCGGCGAATGGCGGATTAAATGCTACATTTGCCGTAAAGTGTGCCCCAACCGCAGCGGAATTAAAAAATTGAAGATAGCGGAATGAAGGAGAACTACCATGACCAGCGAGGGAATTTGTTTTGAAAAAGCCCATTCTTTGGATCTTCGGTCCATATGGTATTTATTGCACGCCAACAGTCAAATGATGAGCGAGGAAAGAATATTGGCCGATCTGGACCGGCTTTATATCTTGCATTACAGGCAAAGGATTCTGGGAGTCCTTTGTGGAACTTATGAACAAAGGAAAGTGGTTATCCATTGGGTGGCCGTTCATCCGCTTTATCCGGAAAAGTCCCTAAGGGAAGCGATGATCCGGGAATTCACGGCTGTAATCTGCCGGGAGCCCGGAATTCCTTCGGCAAAATCCCGTTTCCTTGAAAAATGGAGGAAACGGGATCCATCCTTATGGATAAAGGAACTCATTTCATTCAACTGAGGGATTGCGATGGAATTTAAAATCAATAAAAGTTCGGAATTTCCTATTTACCAACAATTAAAGGAACAAATCAAATTTTACTTGCTAAGCGGCGCTTTACAGCCGGGGAGCCAGGTCCCCACCCCAAAAGACCTTGGGTTTTACCTGCAGATAAACCGCAACACGGTAATTGCCGCCTATAAGGAATTGGAACAGGAGGGTTTGCTTATGACCAAGCAAGGGCAGGGAACCTATATCGCTGATAAATTGCCTCCCGCCAATCTTCAAGATAATCAGAAATTAATCGCCCTGGCCCAGGAAGCGATCGAAGGCGCCAAAGCGCTGGGCTTCACCACCGAGGATCTTTTTACGGTCATTTTTAATCGAACCATTCTTGGGCTGGAGTCTCCAGACCCGGTTTCCGATAGAAAATCCCCCCGCGCCTTCATGGTCGAGTGCAATCAGGCGGATTTGGACCACTACCGAAATACGCTCCAAAAGGAGCTGAAGATCGAGGTTGACGGGTGTTTGCTCCATGAACTCCCGGATAAAATCCTCCAGGAAGAAATCAAAAATGCCGACTTTATCGTAACCCACTTTACGCATCTTGAAGATGTCAAAGCCCTGTTGGAGCCCTATCACAAACCGGTATTCGGGGTTATGGCCGCGCCCTATCTGGAAACATTCTTGAAAATCAAAGCCCTCCCGGCAGGATCCCGGGCCGGCATCGTCTGTATAACCCGGGCCTATACGGAAAAAATGAAAAAAGCCATTGCTGATGCGGGTATCGACCATATCACCGTCGAGAACTGCGGCCTCGATGAGATGGATGCTTTCCGGCAAATGCTCACCCGGGTTGATTATCTCATTAGCTCCCGGGCGGTTTTCGACGATGTCCGAAAAATGCTGCCGGCCAACATCGGCCTGCTGGAATATTCACCTGAACTGGACAAAGCCGGAATCCAAATGTTGAAAAAGTTTATGATGGATCAGTTAACCGATTCACAACGTTGATTCGGGAATTCATCCGAAATAACTTTTTCAACTTCAGCAAGCCATTCTTTCCTTTGTTCATAAGTACTTTCCGCAATTACCCGAAAAATTTTTCGCTCAAATTTTTTGATACCGCAAAAATCAAAAATGCAATCCCGCCAAATCCGCTCCAGAGGATCGCCGAATACTTTCAGTTCTCTATCTTCGGGGGTATTCGAAGTGTTGAAAACGATTGCCTTTGTTGCGATTAACAGGCCCTCCGGAACACCCCCGCCTTGATCTCCATCTTCAAACTTATAAGCTATACCCATCCGTAAGACTCGATCAACCCAACCTTTCACAATTGCCGGAGGCTGGCCCCACCAATTGGGATGGATTATGATGATTCCATCAGACTTTTTAATTTCATCACAATATTGTTGTACGACTTCATCGCCGGAAACATCATCAACCAATTCCTGACACGCTATAAGCGGATCAAATTTTTCCCCATATAAATCATGATAAAAAACTTGATGGCGGTTTTCTTGAAGTGTTTTTAAAACCCTATCGGCAATGGCATGATTAAAACTGTTCACGTATGGATGTCCTAAAATAACCGTTATTTTCATAGTTTCACATGAGTCTCCTTTTCAAACATTATGCCTTAGGAATGATCGGGACAACAGATAATCTGGAAATCCTCGGGAATCCGGTAACTTTTTTTGATTTCTTCCAGGATTCCTTTGTAAACTCCCAATCAGCATTTGCTTGAGGGGTTCTTCCGGATATAAGGGATGAACGGCCACCCAAAAAACTTCCTTATGATACGGGTTAAATTCCCCAAACAGGATACCCAGCAACCGCTCCCCTTCCCCCTCTTCCATCACCAGCAAGTGGTCAATATTCTCCTTTACTTTCTCTTGCCTCCATCCCATACAGTTGGCATGCAGCAAATGCCAAATGCCTTCGATATCCTTCGTCCCGGCGCAGCGAATTGTAATCGTTTTAAAATCCATTCCGGTACCTCCTATCCGTAACCCAATAAGTTTAGTATAATGTATCATAAGAGAAGTGGCTAAAAAAGAACCACCAAAAGAGAATATTTATAGTACCACTTTTCCGGAGGAAGACATGTGGTTATCAATCGAAAAGATGAGCGAGGCCTCCCTAACCAAACAGGTTTACCAACAAATCCGCGCTCAAATCTTACATGGAGAAATGAAATCCGGTGAAAAATTGCCTGCTACCAGAGAATTAGCCAGCCAAATCAACGTTTCGCGGAATGTGATCATCGAGGCCTATGATTTGCTAATCGCCGAAGGTTTTCTGGAAAGCGCGCCGGGATCCGGTACCTATGTAGCGGAAGGCGCATTTTTGGAAGAAGGCGAAACCGAAAGCCCCGTGCCGATCCAGGAATTCCAAAATTCCCGGTCCCAAACGGAACAAATCGATTTCCGCTCCGGAATCCCGGATTTGCGCCTTTTGCCGAGGAAAAAATGGAGCCAACTGGAGCAAGCCGTTTGTTTGGACTCTCCGGCCGACATTTTTGGATACGACTCTCCGGAAGGACGAATGGAGCTTCGCAGCGCCCTATGCCGTTATCTAAAAAAATCCCGCGGGGTCTACGCCGGGCCCGAACAGATTATTATCACTTGTGGGGCTGTCCAGGCCTTGTCCATTATCACCAGAGCCCTGCTCACTTCCGACAGTTCATACATTATCGAAGATCCCATTCACCGTGAAATCCGGAATTTATTTGAGGTCCATACCGAGCACATTTTTCCGGTTCCGGTCGATGAGTCGGGCATCAGGACCTCCCTGCTGCCCCAAAACCTGAATCCCTCTCTGATCATGCTGACGCCCTCCCATCAATACCCCCTTGGAGTGGTATTGCCCATCCAAAGAAGAATTGAACTGGTTCAATATGCGCGGGCCAAAGAATGTTATATTGTCGAGGATGATTACGACAGCGAATTCCGCTACCAGGGAGCGCCCATCCATTCGCTGCAAGGTTTGGATCCTAACCGGGTCATTTACATCGGTTCCTTCAGTAAAATCCTATTTCCAGCGCTCCGGCTGGGCTACATGATCCTGCCGCCCGCTTTGATAACCCGTTGCCGGGAGCTAAAACATTTACAGGACAATCACGCGCCGATCTTGGCCCAACTGACCCTGGCCCGTTTTATCGAGGAGGGGCATTTGGAGCGGCACATCGCCAAAATGAAAAAGGCCTACCGCGCCAAACGCGATTTATTGATCAGCCATTTGAAAAAAGCTTTCCCGGACGGTTTAAAAATTTCCGGAGAATCAACCGGTCTCCATTTGATTGCCGAATTTGATAGGATTTCCTTTAATGAAGAAATTGTGGCGAATATCAAAAAAACCGGGTTCATCGTCCACCCGGTCAGTGAGCATGCGCTGGAAAAAAAGAGTCATACCCATAAACTAATTTTGGGTTACAGCCAATTGAGCCACCCGGAAGTCGTGGCCGGCGTGGCTCAATTGAAAAAAGCGCTTATTCCTTAATCTCTACCGGTGAAATCACGCTGAGTGAATAGTGCTGAAAATACTTGGAAGCTACCCTTTGGATATCGGCGGCGCTCACTTCATCAATCAGCTTCGGGTATTCTTCATCAAAGGAATATCCAAGCCCCGACAGTTCATAACTTCCCAGAAAATAATTCTGCGCCGAATTGGTCTCGTGCTCCATAAGATACCCGCCTTTAAGGGCGATCTTGGCCATATCCAACTCCCGGAGAGACACGGGTTCCGTTGTCAACCTTGAAAACTCTTTCAGGATCCCGGCCTTCGCCGCTTGATAATTTCCCGGGGCCGTCGCCATGAACGTATACAGGTATGAAGAATAATTGGCCGCCTCATAACCGGTGCTGACAGTATAGGCCAAACCTTTTTTGTCCCGCAACTCCACAAACAGTCTGGAGCCCATGTCACTGCCCATGATGTAATGAATCACCGACATCACCGGATAATCGGGGTCTCCGATTGGAGGCGCAGGAAAACCTAAAATCATAAAGATGGCCTGGGAATTGCGGGAGCCAATCACATGCCGGTTTTCTGTCCTTGTTTGAGCGGATACCTCTTCCGGTCCCGATTTTTCCCCTTTTCGCCATCCGCCGAGAGTTTTAGCCAAAGTCGCTTCGATTTTCTGGGGCTCCACATCTCCGACCACACTAATCACCAGATTGGCCGGTTGATAAATTTTCTTATACCAGACAAGAAGATCGTCCCGGGTCATCCCGGCCACATTTCCGGCGATTTCATCCGGGGTCATCCCCATGGGGGAGTTGCCATAGAAGAGTTTGAGAAAATTTTGATACGCTTCTCCAACCGGTTGATCCGTTGAAGCTTTTAACTCCTGGACCATCAACGCTTTCTCTTTGGCGACCTCTTTCTCGGAAAAGTTAGGATTCATCAGGGTATCCAAAAATATCTCAAAACCGGTGTTAAAACCGGTCAACGTCGTCTTGAGAGAAACCGTCCCCGAATTATAATTGACAATATTACTGCTGATGGAAGCGCCGAGGGATTCGGTTTGGTATACAATATTCTGGGCGCTGCGGGTCGTCGTTCCCTTGATTAATACTCTTTGCATCAGTTTGGAGATGCCGCGTTCCCGGGTGGATTCGTAGAGAGCCCCCATTCCGGCAAAGGCATTGACAACCACTACTTCATTGGCGGTATTCCGTTTGACCAATAAAGTCAACCCGTTTGCGAATACTTTCTTGATGACAGCCGGTTGTTTTTGAGGCTGGGTCTCCGCTTGCACAGGTTGATAGAATCCGCCGGCTATCGCCAAGCCCAAGATCAAAACGGGCAATCCCAGAGAAACACCAATTCTTTTGTATGGGTTGCTATTCTTGTCTCGAAAGTGTATCATCGGATTATTTCACCTCCAAAGGTCTAACCGTGGCCAAGACATACGCTTGTGGATTGAGATACTTCCTGGCGACCCGCTGAACATCTTTGGCGGTTACCTTTTGGATCTCTCCTACGGATGCCGCCGCATTGGACGCATCCCCGCCCACCTGGTATTCGCCTAATATCGAGGCGATATCGGCATTGCTTTCCACCGCATAAGCGATTTGGCTCCGGACAATGGCTTTGGCCCGGGACAACTCTTCTCCGCTGACGCCGTTTTTGATGATTTGGAAAATCATTTTTTGAACTTCCGATTCCAAAGCCATGGTCGTTCCCTTTTGCATTTGGGCATAGATCGCGAACATTCCGATGTTTTGGTAGGATTGATATCCGGCCCCAATTTCATTGGCCAGATCTTTCTTCTCCACCAGTTCCTGATGGAACCGGGAGCCCCCTCCGCCGCCGAGGATGACACCGAGAACCGATAAGGCCGCCTCATCCGGATCATTCATACCCGGACCCGGAAAGCCGAAATAAAGGTAAGTTTGATCCACTTGCATGGTTGCATCGACTCTGGTAATTTTCACGAGCTTGGGTATTTTAAATTCGAAAGCTTTCTTCCTGGCTTGAGCTTTACCGTTGTTTTGAAAATCTTTAAACAAACTCTTCGCCTGATCGATAATCTGCCGGGTGTCTACATCTCCGACCACCACCACTACGATATTGCCGGGAATGTAATATTGACGGTAATAATTCATAAAAGTATCATGGTTAATCTTCGCCAGCGTTTCCGCATCTCCTAAAACATCATTGGCATACGGAGTTCCTTTAAACACGGCCTGATAGGCCAGGAGTCCCAATTTCCCCCGGGGGTTATCTTCTTTGAGCCGCTTCTCTTCCAGGATTACCTGGCGTTCTTTCTCTATTTCCTGCGGGTCAAAAGAAGAATTCATAATGGCGTCGGCCTGCACGTCCAAAGCCAATCCTATCTCTTTGCTGGGAACCACCACGTAGTAATGGGTGGTGTCAAGGGAAGTCTGGGCATTTTGATAGCCCCCGACCCCCTTGATTTCCTGGGCGATTTCCCCCACTTTCCGCTTGGCGGTTCCCTTAAATAACATGTGTTCGAAAAAATGAGATAATCCCGCGATTTCCGGGGTCTCATTTTTGGCTCCCGTGCCGACCCAAATATCAACCGCCGCTATCGGAGCCGAATGAACTTCCTTGACAATTAACGTTAAACCGTTTTCCATTCTTATGCGGGTAAAGGAACCAAGGGGACCATCTGTCCCGGGCGCCTCTCCCCGGACGGAAGGGAGTATGACCCATCCGAAAAAAGCAACGAACGCTAAAACCAATCCTAAATAATGACTCTTCTTTCTGCCTTCTACCATATTCATTCCCCCAAAGAATAAGTGCGGACTTGATCAACACCAATAGTTTCCTTTTCAAGGACGCCTATCCTATTGAAGCTGAATTATCCATCCATAAATAACGGATTACTTCTTTGTTAATTTCACATTTCTATCAACAAATCCTGTTAAAATATAATGGAAAGACCCTCCTCTGGCGGTAAAGTTTCTTTCCAGGATTATTTTTGCCATAAACAGCGTCAATTTTTTAGATAAAAATCTTTCATAAAGGGGACTTACGATGAATATCGGAATTATCAGCGATACCCACGGTTCAGTAACAGCCTGGCGGGAAGCTTATCAAAAGTACTTGCAAAAAACCGATTTAATCATTCATTGCGGAGACGTTTTATATCACGGACCCCGCAATCCTTTGCCGGAAGGTCATGACCCTAAAAGTCTGGCTGTGGAACTGAATTCGCTAACCAAATCCCTGGTCATTGTTCAAGGAAATTGTGATGCCGAGGTCGATCAGATGGTGTTGGACTACCCCCTGGAATCGCCTTATGCCCATATCTACACCCCGGAATGGAAGATCCTGGCCCATCATGGTCATCATTGGACCCCGGAATCCACACCCGCCAAAATAAGCAGTTTTTATGACATCATCATCTCCGGACATACCCATGTTCCCGAAATTCGTAAAATTGGACAAACCCTATATCTCAATCCCGGAAGCCCGGCTCTGCCGAAAAACGAGGAGAAAACTCCCACCATCGCCTTGATGGATCAAACAAAAATTCAAATCATCGATATCCGGAATGGACAAACCGTTGATGAATTCCGATTCAGTCAACATTTCTAACTTAACAATTTTCCAATCTCCTCCGTGTCTCTGGAGCCCATAAATTAGCCACAGAGACACGGAGACACAGAGAAAAAATAATAATTATTCTTTATAGCAGAAAAGTTTAATCTCCAAGACTAAACCATCCCCACCACGACTTGGGCAATATTGACGGCATGTCCGTCAATGCGTAGAAAACTTTCAATCAGCTCCAAGTGTTCGGCGCTGGTGGCAATGGTCTTTTCATTACCGCCCTGCATCCGGTCAAAATGACTGTAACGGAGTTCTTTTTCCAGGCGCAAAATTCGGGGATGCTCTTTTATCACCCGCATCGCCGCTTTTTGATCATGATCGGCAAAAGCCTTTAAAGCCAAATCCAACCGTTCACGGACTTGGGCAAACATATTTTCCAATTCTTCAAGCCCCTCCGGGGAAAAAGCAATGCCTTCGATATTGATTTTACGGATATGTTTACCCATGATAATCATAACATCCCCGATATGTTCCAAGTCATTGGCAACATATAAAATTTCAATGCTTTGCTGCATCAGCTGATCCGAAATCCGGTTATTGCCTAAACTCGTTAAATACCTGCTGATCTTGCTATATAATTGATCGATGGCCGGTTCCACTTCATCAATGCGATCAACAGCCCTGTCATCGCCAAATTGAAGGGCGGGAATCGTCCTGACGAGCATCTCTTCCCGCAAAATCCGGGCCATTTCCAAAGTCTGAAGCCGTGCCTGGTTTACGGCCAATTCAGGAATTTCCAAAAGGGTTGGATCCAGGTAAAGCGCTTCTCCCAGTGTTATTTTGCGGCTGGGCATCAAACGTTCCATCCAACGGGCTATCGCCCCGGTAAATGGCAAAAAGCCGATCACCATGACCAAAGAAAAAAAGGTGTGGGCATTGGCGATTTCCCGGCTTAAATTACCGGAGCTGATGATCATCCACCCGGTGAGAATCTTGTAAAACGGTAAAAAAATCGCGGCAGCGATCAACTTAAAGAAAAAATTGGCGACAGCAGCCCGTTTGGCATCAAATCCGGGAGCGCCGATACTGGAAATGATACCGGTTACCGTTCCACCTAAGTGAGCGCCTATAACAAAGGGAATGACAGAATAGATTCCGATTAAATCATGAGCTGCCAGGGACATCATTAACGCCAAAAAAGCCGGGCTTGATTGCATAACGGCGGTAATCACAAAAGCGACTAAAAATCCCAATACCGGATAGGAATTTAATTCAATTAAAATATGGGCAATCAGCGGATAATCTTTCACTGGGGCCATGGCGGAATTCATAACATGCATGCCGTAAAATAGCAGCCCAAATCCGAGCACCGTTTGCCCAATATTGCGCAGCCTCGAATGTTTGGCGAATATATAGAGGATCATCCCGATAAACAATAAAAGCAAAGCGAGGTTGGTCGTTTTAAAAGCTATCAATTGGATGGTAATCGAAGTTCCGATAGCGGATCCCAGAAGAATTCCCAAAGCCTGGGCCAAGTTCATCAATTCCGCGCTGACAAACCCGACTACCATCGCGGATACCGCATTACTGCCCTGGAGGGCAAAAGTGAGCACCGCACCCATGAAAACGCCCATCAAGGGATTGCCGGTTAGAGTACGAATCAATTGTTGAATCCGGTGGGCGGCCACTTTTTGCAGGCCTTCGGAACAAAGTTGGATTCCATAAATAAAAAGGCCTAAACCACCGGCTAGACCAAATAATGATGGGAATGGATTCATCGATACTCCTTATTTGCTTTTAAAGGGATGCCGTTCCCCGCAGTCAATAAAAATGACCATTTCTGCAATATTTACAATATGATCGCCCATCCGTTCCAAATATCTGGCGACCAGCAACAAACTACTGGCTTGATCCACATATTCAGAGCTTTTTTTCATATAAGCGGTTAACTCCTGAAGGAGTGAAATAAACAAACCATCCACCTGATCATCGTCGCTGTCAAGTTGCCGGGCTAAGGAAGAGTTGCGCTTGGTAAATGCCTCTAAACTTTTGCTCATCATCTGTTGCACCAGCTCCGCCAGATGCGGAATGTCGACCAACGGTTTAAAAAAAGGCGTTTTAGGCTGTAGATCCAGGGTTAACTCGGCAATATCGCAGGCGTAATCATTGATTCTTTCAAGCTCACGGCTAATTCTCATGGCAGCCGCTAAAAAACGCAAATCCCGGTCCATCGGTTGTTGCAAAGAGATTAATTCCAGAGAATCCATTTCCAAAGCCTCTTCAAGGGCGTCGACAGCTTCGTCGCCATCAATCACCGCTTTTGCCTTTGCAATATCCTGACTTACGAAAGAATCCATGGCTTCTTTTAAAGAGACGCCGACTAATTCACTCATCGTTAAAATTCGCCGATGGATTTCAATCAAGGCTTTATCATATGCGTTGAGATGTTTCATAGCTTCTCCATGACTTAACTTACTTTCCTTTTACAATCGTACCATCTTTTGAAAAATCTGACTACAGATTTTTAACTCAACTTTCCCAGCTAAAAAATACGCTTGATGTAAGCAATACTATAGGGTTCTAGCCCTCATTCGACGGCTCCAGGGAGCCGAGTTTTCTCCCGGCATCGGGAGAAACGAAGGTCATGTTGAGAAAACAATAAAAAAACAACCAGCACCAAGCTAAAAACCTGCAATGAAAAACAGTTCGTTTCTCCCTGGGGAAGAAAGATAAATGAGGACGGACCCAATTATAAATTTCAAACAACAGCGATTCACCCTATGCTAATACTTGGCGGCAAACGAAAAAAAAACCACCAGGAAGAATGAAAATGAAGAAGAATGTTATAGAAAGTTTCACCAAGCAAGAAGGGGGACTCATTCTGAATTTACACTCTACCAAGAATAGTGGTTTTAGAAAGATAGAAACTTATTATTCCTTTTTCATTCGATTCATCATCCTATGTTGTGCCGCTTTCTTCATAGACTGGATAATTATTCCAAGTGCAGTATATGCCGATAACGCTCCATCTGAAATGAACAAAATAAAGGTTATGACCCTCAATATGCATAATGGTTATGACGAGAGGCGGCAGAATAATCTTGACAAAGCTTTGGCGTTCTTCGAAACCGAAAGTCCGGATATCATCATCCTGCAAGAAATCGAGTCCCAAAAACTAAAAGGATTTAAGGCCGCCGGCTATAAAATTGTCACCGGCATGAACCACAACCTTTTTCGGTATCATTTTGGAAATGCCATTCTCACCCGCCATAAAATCATTTACCACCGCCATCACTATTTGCCTAGCAGCAAGGAACAGCGCGGACTTGATGAAGTTGCAATCGATGTAAACGGTGTTCCGGTGATTGTTCTAGGAACTCATTTGGGTCTGGGCCGAGTGGAGCAACGGAATCAATTTCAAGAAATTGAAAGAATCCTAACCTACCTTCAAGGCCCCGTCATTTTGAGTGGGGATTTTAATGTATCCCCGTCGGATCAACTCTTTGTCAATTTGCAAAAGGATTATGAGGAAATCGGCCAAACCGTTCCCGTCGCCGCCAGTTTCCCCACCAGCAATCCCAAAGTACGTTTGGACCAGATTTGGCTGGGCCGTCATTGGCGTCTATTGAAGGCTCAAACCCTGGATTGGGACCTTTCCGATCACCGGCCGGTGGTAGCCGAATTAGCCGTTGATCCGCCATCCGTACCGGTTATCAAGAAAAGAATCCCTGAAGTTATCCCGGTGAATAACCCCTTACTGCCGAATGTTGAGGGATCTCTTTCGACCTTAACCTTTTCATTTCCATCAAGTATCGAAAGCTGCCAAGACAAACTGGGCGCTTCCGTGGATCTACCCTTGGGAAGTCCGTTTCATGTTTCGGCGGAATATGACGGGTCCAACTATACTGCAGCCCTGAATTATAAAATGGTTACTTTTGACTTTCGGGATTATATTTCAAAATGGCGAAACATCCGGGGCAAAGGGAAATGGATCGTTTCCCTGGCCCGTGATAACAAGGATCAAAACTGGATTGCCTGGGAGCAATATTACCGCTGGAATGATAACCAGGGTACCAAAATCATGCTATCCAACAGGAACGACCAAATCAATTGGTGTATTGAACAAACCATCCTTACATCCCAAAAATTCGGCTTTCTGATAGGATTTGATACCCATCAGAAAATATTAGGGGGCTTATGCTTTTCTCCCGATCGAAGGAATGCTTTTGAGCTCCGGTGGCATCCGGGAGATTCGGACCAAAAATGGCAGTTCCGCTGGAAATATCAAAAATAAACCCAATCATTTAAATAACGCCGCGGCGGCAAAAAACCCGGCGGCAACCGTTTCCATCCAAAAACTTGGAAAACCGGCAATTTGAATGATTCCTTTAAACATTAGAATTCCACAAATCGCTGTAATGAGACCAATCCACCAAAGGGTATTCAATTTCATATCTTTAAATTTCATCCTTTCTTTAAACCTTGATCCGGCAAGTTTTAATTGAAGGGATTCACTTGCCGGATTCATGTTAAAATTTGAATATTACTTCGCCTTTAAAAAATTTTTTTCCTGTATTGCAAGAGATTTTCATAAAAAAAGGCCTCCCCGATTTTGGAAGCCTTTTCCAGTAATATACTTTAAATCAATTCCATTCCCTTTTCAATGGCTTTTCTGTTGATATCCACCAAATCTTTTTTCTTGCCGGTCAGCACCTTTTCCTGCAACACTTTCATGACGGTTTCAATATGCACAATCGAAGTGCTTTTTAATATGGCCCCGATGATTACCATGTTGGCCACCCGGTTATTGCCGATTTCCGTTGCAATTTCATTGGCCGGAACGGCGATAACTTTAATATCGGTCCGTTTGGGTTTCACGTCGATTAACGATGAATTATAAAATAAGATGCCGCCGGATTTGATCATTCCTTCAAATCTTTCCAGAGACGGCCGGTTCATCGCCACCACAATGTTGGGTTCCGAAATAACCGGTGATCCGATTAATTCGTCGGATACCACAACAGAGCAATTGGCCGTTCCTCCCCGCATTTCAGGGCCGTAGGATGGAACGTACGTGGTATTTTTGCCTTCATACATGCCTGAGTAAGCCAGCAATTGACCCATCAACATAACGCCTTGACCGCCAAAACCGGCGAAAATCGATTCGAATAACATTTTTAGGCTCCCTCCTTCAAATCTCTGACGATCCCCAGGGGGAACCTCGGAATCATATCGGTTTCCAGCCATTTTAAGGCCTCAACCGGCGTCATTCCCCAGTTGGTCGGACAGGTTGACAATACTTCCACCATTGCAAATCCTTTACCTTGGATTTGAGCATCAAAAGCTTTCCGTATCGCCTGTTTTGCCAAATTGACGTTTTTAGGATCATGGGTGCTGACCCGGGCCAAAAACGCCGGTGCTTCCAAAGTATTCAGCATTTCGGTCATTTTAATCGGATAACCGGTTGTTTCCACATCCCTGCCATAAGGCGAGGTTGTTGTTTTCTGGCCCGGTAAGGTTGTTGGGGCCATTTGTCCGCCGGTCATTCCATAAATGGCGTTATTCACGAAAATAACGGTAAACTTTTCACCACGATTGGCGGCATGAACGATTTCAGCTGTTCCAATCGAAGCCAAATCACCATCTCCCTGATAGGTGAAAACGACTTTATCCGGCAACACCCGTTTAATTCCGGTGGCTACCGCAGGCGCGCGGCCATGGGATGCCTGTTGACAGTCGCAATTGAAAACATTGTAAGCGGTAACCGCACAACCTACCGGCGCAATCGCAATCGTCTGTTCGCGGACATTTAGTTCATCGATTACTTCTGCTACAAGACGGTGAATGATTCCGTGGGTACATCCCGGGCAATAGGAATATACTCTATCTTGCAGCGCTTCTGGCCTTCCGAATACTTTTTCCATTAGGCCATCCCTCCTTTGGAGAAACATTTCAGCACCGCATCATAAACCTCAGTGACTGAAGGAATTGTTCCGTTGAGTTTTCCGTAAAAATCAACCGATGTTTTTCCATCTACAGCCAGCCTTACATCCTCCACCATTTGGCCGACACTCATTTCAATCACCATAAACCTTTTGCCGGCCTTGGTCAATTCTTGAATCCTTTGGGTGGGAAATGGCCATAATGAAATCGGCCTGAATAAACCGACCTTTTTCCCTTGGGTTCTTTCCTTGAGCATCACCGTCTTGGCGATTCGGGCGGAGGTTCCATAAGCGATGATGACCAAATCGGCGTCATCGGTTTGCTCCTCCTGGTAACGAACTTCATTTGAGGAAATTTCCTGATATTTTTGCTGAATCCGGATATTGATTTTTTCCAAATCTTCCGGAGCAAGTCCTAAGCTGTTAATGATTCGTTGGGGCGTTCCCTTGGTCATTCCCGTTGTTGCCCAAGGCTTTTCCGGGATTTTTAAATCCTCAACTTCGGATAAAGTTACCGGCTCCATCATCTGGCCCAGAATACCATCCGCCAGTATCATCACCGGATTACGATATTTATCGGCTGTTACAAATGCTTCATACATCAAATCAATTATTTCCTGAACCGAAGCAGGCGCAAGCACAATCAGATGATAATCGCCATGCCCGCCGCCCTTGGTCGCCTGAAAATAATCGGCCTGTGAAGGGGTGAGCCCTCCAAGTCCAGGTCCGCCACGGGCCACGTTTACAATTACACAAGGTAATTCAGCTCCGGCAATATAAGAAATACCTTCTTGCTTTAAACTGATTCCCGGACTGGACGAAGAAGTCATTGCCCTGGCTCCCGCTCCGGCAGCGCCATAGACCATATTAATTGCGCTAACTTCACTTTCGGCTTGAATAAATGTGCCGCCTATCTGGGGCAAGCGTTTGGCCATATACTCCGGCACTTCATTTTGAGGAGTAATGGGATATCCAAAAAAGAAACGACAGCCTGCCCGGATGGCTCCCTCGGCAATGGCTTCATTTCCCTTCATCATGACACGATCTGCCATACTCTGCAACCTCCTTGAATTGGTATTTATTTATAAACTTCAATGACTACATCCGGACACATCCGGGCGCAAAAAGCACAACCAATACATTGACTTTGGTCGATAATTTCAGCCGGTTTATATCCCTTCGAATTAAATCGATCAGCCATTCTTAAGATCTTCTTTGGGCATACACTGGTACAGACCTCACAGCCTTTGCAACGTTCTTCATCGAATTTAACCTGGGCCATTCCATTTCCTCCTTTGATTTTAATATCTAAAAAAAGTTATTGACAGGATGAAGACAATTTCCGAATTTATTAGTACCTGATAATAATTATAAACGTTTCATCGGCTGAATGCAATCACATAAATACAGCAAAATCCAGTTCGATTCATGATTCATAACAGCCGCCGTTATCTTCAGTCGGATATCATTAACTTTCCCCTAGAAACGCTGCCCTCTCCAAATTATCAGGAACGCCATGGCGGCAGCATCCGTAAAGTTACCGGGAAAACAGGAACATTGGAAAATCGGGAACGATTTTCGTTAAGAAATTCTTCCTCTACCATATGATAAACAACAGGCAACGCTAAACGTTCCGCAAGTCCATTCACAAACTCAAGTCCGCTCTGCCAAACTTCCATGGTCGTATCCGGCCCCAAGTTAATATTGGAAATCATTCCGGTAGCCCTCAGACGACTGGTATTTTGGATGGCTGCGATTAAAGCGGCAGATTCGGCGATATTGCGGGTATCCGGCCGGTAGGGGTTTACCACAATGAACATATCGTAAGGTTCTTTTACAAAGTACGGATTAAAACGTCCCAAGGCCCTTGCTCCGGCTGGATCGCCGCCGACATCAAAAACTACTTGATAGCTATGATCTTGAAGCAAAGAAAAAATCCGCGGCGATAAGGACGGGATATCGGAGTATTCCATACCCGGCTCTGACGAAACGATGTCCAACCCTTTTCTTTCCAATTCCAAGGCGAGATCCCGCGAACGAAAATAAGGATTTACAATATCCAAATCAATTAAGCCGACTTTGGTGAAATTTTTGGTTTGGCCTCCAGATGCGGCATTCAAAGCATAAGTAAGCGCAAATTCGGTTTTGCCGCTGCCATAAGCTCCACAAATCACAGTTAATCTTTTCATACTCATTCGCATACTCATACTGTATCTCCTCAAGATGTTTACTTTTTACGGATAAAGCAACCCCCGAAGGTAACCCACTAAATATAATGAACCGCTGGCAATTACAATCTCGGCATCGGAATTTAATAACAACTTTAAAGCTTTTTCAGGTACCGGTTCAATAAGAACCGGTATTCCCAGCGCCTGGAAACTACTTGCCAGTTTTTCCGGGGGGGTACTTTTCGGGTCCGGCACCGTGGTTACAATAACACGCTCTGTGATGGGGGCTAATATTTCAGCCATCACATTCCCGGGGCGATTATTCAAGAGTCCGAACAATAAATGGACTTTTTGTCCCGGGTAGATTGTTTGAATCGTTTTTACCAAAGCGTTGGCTCCATCCGGATTATGCGCCCCATCCAGGTATAGTTTGGGCAAACCTTTAGCCGCTACACGCTCCATTCGCCCGGGCCAAACCACGTTAGCCAAGCCATTCAATATGGCGTCAACCGGTAGCTGGATGCCGGCTTCCGCCAAAAATTCCATACCGGCCAGGACATTAAGGCAATTCATCACTTGATGTTCCCCAAGAAGCTTTAAGTTCACCAAAAGCTCACCAAGATATGGATCTTCCGCTCTAAATCGAGTGAACTCCTCCGAAAAACTCAAATCCCGGAAGGTAATTCTTCGAACCTCTTTATACGACGCCTTGCGTTCCAAAGCAATATGGGTCAAAAATTTTTCGATTGCAGGCTCCTGGATTCCAATCACTACCGGGATACTGGGCTTAATAATTCCGGCTTTTTCAAAAGCGATCTTCTCTAAAGTGTCCCCTAAAAATTCTTGATGATCCAGGGCAATATGGGTAATCACCGTCAAAATCGGCTGCAAAACATTGGTGGCATCAAATCTGCCGCCCATTCCCACTTCGATAATGGCGATGTCCACATTTTGACGGGCGAAATATTCAAAAGCAATTACGGTCCCCACTTCAAACTCGGTCGGATTACCGAATCCATCTCTTTCTACCTCTTGCAGGACAGGGGCCATTTGGGTTACGATTTCTGCCAACTCTTTTTCAGAAATCAAGTGATCATTGACCCGAAAACGTTCCCGGTAAGTAACAAGATGAGGCGAAGTATAACATCCTGTCTGGTATCCTGTTTGTTGCAATACTGCATTTATCATGGCAACTGTGGAGCCTTTACCGTTGGTCCCGGCAATGTGGATGGAACGAAATTTTTGATGGGGATTATTAAGTCTCCGTAAGATTTCGGTTATTCGCTCTAAACCCAATTTAATTCCGTGTTTGGTACATTCCTTAATATATTGGATTGATTCTTCATAATTCATAAGCTGCCTCATTAAAAACAATATTGAAAGCTTTTTTCAATGAAAATCGAGTGGTATAATAATACCATTATTGTAGCACAAGATCGATCGAGAACCTACATGTCTGACAATATTTTTTAGTCAATCGTAACAATTCTGATCATTATTTCTGTTATGATGATTGGATATCATATACTCATGAGAGAAGGACTTAAAATGCATATTGTTTTATACCAGCCGGAAATACCGCAAAATACCGGAAATATCGCCAGACTCTGCGCTGCAGCCAGGGCGGGACTTCATTTAATTGAACCCTTGGGTTTTTTTTGGGATGATCAACGCCTTAAAAGAGCAGGTCTGGATTACTGGGAATTGGTTAATATTGAACGGCATCTTAATTTACAAGCTTATCTCGATAAATATCCCGGAAAGGCCATTTATTATGCTACAACCAAAGGTGGGTTTTCTTATAGCGAAATAAACTATACAAGTGATGATGTTATTATGTTTGGCCCTGAGACCAGAGGTTTGCCGCCGCAAATCCTAAGCATAAATCCGGCCCATAATATCCGGATTCCAATGTTTGAAAAGGCCAGATCGCTTAATTTATCAAATTCAGTGGCCATTATTTTGTATGAAGCCATTCGGCAGACCGGATTTCCCGGATTGATATAAAATTAAAGAAAAAGTAGCAGCCTTCAAGGGGGCGCTACTTTTTTTAATCCATCCATTGAAATCTGTACTTAAGGACTAAACCTGTTCCACGCTTTTAACTTCAGGTATCGTTTGTTTTAAGTAGCTTTCAATACCGTTTTTAATGGTCATGGTAGACATGGGGCAACCTGCGCAGGCACCTTTTAAACGCACCTGAACAATTCCATCAACATAATCTACCAACTCAACGTCACCACCGTCGGCTTGCAGTGAAGGACGGATTTTATTTAAAGCATCATTAATTTTTTCTTTCATAAGAGACTCCTTTCTAAAAATTGCTTGTATAAATCTTACCAAACTCAAGACCGGATCGCAATGAAAAACCACAAATTTAACATAATGATGAACGATTCCATTCCCTCGTTAGCATGTGCTAAATTAGGAAAAATGATTCTGAAAAAATCAGTGACCCGGATTTGCGGTTCCCCTTACAGAATCCGAGGCCGGGCTTGAAGTCGAATCCGTTGAAGTTTCCGGAACTTCCACGCGGGAAGCGCTTTCCCGCAAAATTACCAAATCAACCCTGCGGTTCAAAGTACGTCCCTCAGGGATATCATTGCTGGCAATAGGCTTAAATTGACCGAACCCAGCCGCCGATAAGTTAGCTGCTTGATTAGGGTATTTAGAAATCCAGTAAATAATAACATTGGTGGCCCGATCCGTCGATAATTGCCAGTTCGATTCATACCGGGCGGTATGAATCGGCACATTGTCGGTATGCCCTTCCACCCGGATTTGTTTTTTGGTGGCAAAAATAATGTCGGCCAGCCTGTCCAATATTTCTTTGGCTTTGGGTGAGAGTCCGGCGCTGCCGGATTGAAAAAGCAAAGAATCCGCCAAATTTACCACCAAGCCCCGTTCAGTAATTTTAGCATCCAACTTTTTGGTAATCCCTTGTTTGGCCGCGTACTCCTTTACCAGCTTGACCATGGATTTAAATTCATTATTTTCACGGACCGTAATAAAAGAAGTATTGCTCATTCCGGTTCCGCCGCCGCTATTACTATTAATCATATTTTTACCGCCGGATCCGAAAGCCATGCTCATGGATGTAGCCAAAGCCTTAAATTTGGTCATATTCACATTGGCCATGGAATAAAGCACCACGAAAAGCACGAACAACAATGTGATCATGTCCAAATACGTTAAAGTCCACCGTTCAGAGTTTTCTACTTCAGCTTCTTCTTGTTTTTTTCGCATGTCAATTAACCTCTTGCGCCCATGGATTCTTTGCCTTGATCAGGCCGTTTCGTAGGCGGCAGGAAGGAAGTAAGCTTCTCACCGATAACCCGTGGATGTTCACCGGCTTGAATCGAGAGAATGCCTTCGATAATAATTTGGCGGGCTGCCGATTCTTCTTTACTGATTGCTTTCAATTTATTACCAATCGGCAACCAGAAAACGTTTGCTGAAAAAATTCCGTAGAATGTCGCTACGAATGCCGTTGAAATCGATGGCCCTAGACTCGCTGCATCCGACATATTGGCCAAAACGTTAATCAGTCCCATAACCGTTCCGACGATTCCCATTGTCGGAGCAAATCCACCTGCCGCTTGAAACAATGACGCCGCCGACTTATGGCGTTCTTCCATATACCCAGTTTCAATCTCCAAAATTTCCCGCACCAATGTGGGGTCGGTACCATCCACGATAAGTTGAATTCCTTTTCGCAAAAAATCGTTTTTAACACTGGCGATCATTTCTTCCAGCGTCAGCAATCCTTCTTTACGGGCCATTTCGGCATAACGGACCATCTCGCTGATGAGTTCGGTAATATCCATCTTGTCTTCTTTCATGGCGACCGAAATATATTTCCCGATGTTCAGAAAATCCTTTAACCGCATGCAAATCATCGTTGCTCCAATAGTTCCTCCAAAAACAATCAAACCTGCCGGAAGATTCAATAAACCAAGCAAACTGGAAATCTCGCCATGACCTTCCAAGATTCCCGATAAAACAATGGAGGCAATCGCCAAAAATAAACCTACAATCGTCGCTAAATCCATCTGTTTCACTCCAAATTATATGTCTTCTCTCTTTTTATCGGTCTATTGGCGGAGAAGTTTAGTCATTTATTTAAAAAAATATGTTGGAGTTGGCCCTTAATCCCGGTTTTCTTTCGGTTGAATGACTCCGGCAGTGATAATGAGTTTAAAACCCTCTTCGATACTCATATCAAGTACCATTACATCTTCTTCGGGTACAAAAATCAGAAACCCGGTTACCGGATTGGGAACTGTTGGTATCAGTACACTAATCAATTTCTGATTGGTTTGTGTATTGATACTTATCGGAGCTTCGGAAGTTAAAAACCCTGGGGAATAAAGCCCCTTCCGTGGGTATTCAACCAGCACAACTTGACGGAAAGAATTTTTATCCGCTTTGGTTAACGTTTCGGTGATTTGCTTGGCTGTACCGTAGACTTTACTGAGAATAGGAATTTTGTGGAGGATGTTTTCCCCGAAAGAAATTAATTTCCGTCCCAAATAATTGTGGGCTAAAAGGCCGGTTAAAGTAATTAAAACCAACAGGGTGATCAAGCCAAGTCCCATAACACGGATTTTAAAAATCCGAAAAATAAGCCCTCCCAAAATGGCATCCGTTTGATTAAAGGCCCAGATCAGCAGCAAAATTGTGACAACCAAAGGAATAGTGATAAATAACCCGGTTAAAAAGTACGTCCGTAAATGTTTGAACATTCAACCACCCTATCCAAGTTATTAGTTAATGCTTTTCCCGTCACACGAGCGCCCCTGTCAATTCAATCATTTCATTCAACAGCTTTTCAAACACTTTTAACGCATCTTCAACCGGCGCAGGCGACTCCATATCCACTCCGGCTTTTCGTAACAAATTTAAAGGGTAATCCGAATCACCGCTCTTAAGGAAATCAAGATATTTGGCAACCGCGCCCGTTCCTTCTTTCAAGATTTTTTGAGACAAGGCAATCGCAGCCGAATAACCTGTGGCGTATTTATAAACATAAAACGCGCTGTAAAAATGGGGAATACGGGCCCACTCCATGGCAATTTCGGGATCAACGACCGTCTCCTCACCATAATAAAGCTGATTCAATTTTAAATATTGTTCCGAGAACCACTCTGCGGTCAATGCGCCGCCATTTTCGACTTCCTGATGAATTATCTTTTCAAACTCGGCAAACATGGTCTGTCGGAAAACGGTCGTCCGGAATTGTTCCAGATACTGATTGAGCAAATAAAGCTTTTCCTGTAAATTAACGGAATTGGCAAGCAAATGCTCCATCAATAAAGCTTCATTTACAGTGGAAGCCACTTCAGCGACAAATATTTTATATCCGGCATAGATATAAGGTTGATGATGATTGGAAAAATAACTATGAAGCGCATGCCCCATCTCATGAGCGATCGTAAAAACATCATGAACTTTTTCTTGATAATTGGCCAAAATAAACGGATGGGTATCATAGGCGCCCCAAGCATAAGCGCCTCCTGTTTTACCCGCGTTTTCATAAACATCAATCCAGCCGCCATTAAGTCCTTTCTCTACCAGCTGAATGTATTCCTTTCCCAGGGGATGTAAACCTTTGAGTACCAATTGCTTGGCTTCCCCATAATCTATCGTTCGTTGGTATTCCGGAATTAAAGGGGTATACAAATCGTACATATGTAATTCCGGTATGTTTAAAAGTTTTTTGCGCAATTTCAGGTAACGGTTTAAAGCCGGGATATAAGCGTGAATGACATCAATTAAACGATTGTAAACATTTGTAGAGATATTGTCATCATATAAGGAGGCTTCCAATGCCGAATCGAAATGGCGGGTCTTGGCATAAAAAATGTCGGCTTTCACAGAAGCATCCAAAGTGGCCCCCAGCGTGTTATCAAAATTGGAATATGTACTGTATAAGGCCTTAAAAGCATCCTGACGCACCTTGCGGTTTTGACTTTCAATATACTTGGAATAACGGCCTTTGGTGAGCTCAACCTCTTCACCTTTCTCATCCGTAATGACGGGAAACTTAAAATCCGCGTTATCCAGCATGCCGAAAATAGTTCCGGCAGCATCGGAAATCTCAGCCGTTTGGGCTAAGATTTTTTCTTCAGCGGCTGATAAAATATGTTGCCTTTGCCGTTCCAATTCTTTGAAGAAATATTCGTAGACTTTAAGTTCCGGCTGCTCTTGAATATATTGCCGGAGAAGATCCGGTGGGCACTCTGCTAAAGCCGGTACGATAAATGATAGCGTACTGCCTACTTCAGTGGCAAGGCTCTGAATTCGGTTGGTAAGAGCTTGATAAATGGCATTAGCATTATTTTCATCCTTATGCATTTTCGCATAAACAAACAGCTTATCCAGCAACCGGCCGATTTGGTCTTTTAACTGGAGAACATCCAAGAGATTCTGGGCGGAGTTTAGAAAATCAGCTTGAACCTCGTTTACTCTGGCTAAATCATCTTTGAGTTTTTTAAAATCCGATTCCCAATCATCTTGACTGCCAAAAATATCATTTAAATGCCATTTAAATTCATTTGGGATCTCTTCCCGAGTTGGTATTTTCTTAGAGTTTGCCATTGATTATGACCTCCCATTTTAAGTATAATCATCTTAAGATCCATAATATTCTTCCCCAAACTTTGTCAATCCTTTAGGAGATAATTTATAAATTTTTAATTTCCGGTGGGGATTACCGGTTTATTGAGGCCCGCCATTCTTTTCCGAGTAACTTTAGGCCAATGCGCTTAAATTTTTAGGCTTCCCCAAAACGCAATAAAACTAAAAATACCGGAACACCCGGTATTCAAGCATATCATCCTTAAAAATATTTGGACGACTATTCTAAATTATATTTATTGAAATAACTTAAGCAGCCCTAAAAATAACCCCGGCTTGGACGTTAATTTTTTAAAGCAGCCCGAAATAATTTGAAAAATCGGTCATTTTGTTCAGCCGTTCCAAATGTCACCCGGATATAATTAGGTAGACCAAATGAGTGGGTTGGACGCACAATAACCCCATTTTGCAGTAAACAACGATATATCTCCTGACTGTCTTGCTTACAATGAATTAAGATGAAATTGGATTGAGTCCGAAGGTACTCAATCCCCAGTTCGTCCAGCTCTTCATAAAAATAACGTCTTCCGGCAAAAACCAATTCTTTACTTAATTGAATATGTTTTTTGCTTCCGATTGCCGCTACTCCAGCTGCCAAAGCTAAAATATTGACATTAAACGGGTCGCGGACCTTCTGCATTTGAGCGATGATGGGAGGCGCTGCGATCGCATAACCCAAACGCAAACCGGCCATGCCGTGAATTTTGGAAAAGGTATGATACACAATAAGGTTATCAAAACCTTCACGAATTAAATCCAGTCCCCCAGGAAAATCCGGATCGTCGGCAAAATCGGCATATGCTTCATCCAATACAACGAGAACTTTTTCCGGTAAACGCTTTAAAAACTCAACCAACTCGTCACGCTTGACAATGGTTCCGGTTGGATTATTTGGATTACAAATAAATATCAGTTTCGTGTGACTTGTTATCGCTTCGCGCATTGCCCGTAGATCATTCCCCAAAGACCCGTCCGGGCTTTTTACAAGGACAGGTTTAGCGCCCATCAATAGTGTTACCGTTTCATACATGCTAAAGGTCGGTGATGGAATAATTACCTCATCGGTAGGCTTTAGAATTGTTTCTGCCAAAATACGATTGACATCATCTAACCCGTTTCCAATTAAGATTTGCTCAGGCCCAACCTTTAGCTCATGACACAGCGCTTCCTTTAAATAAAAGTGATTGGCGTCGGGATACATATTTACCTTATCCAACAACTGGGTAATTGTTTGCCGAACTTCTTTTGAAGGGCCTAAAGGATTTTCATTGGAGGCCATCTTTACAACCCCATTGATTCCGAGCTCCCGTTCCACTTCTTCAATGGGCTTTCCTGGAATATAGGGTGGAATTTTATCGATACAGTTCCTGAACAACTGATTGGAATTCATTTGAGAGCTCCTTTATTCCTGTACTGTTAGATCAGGTCTTAGTTTGACGGCTTCTCGCAAATAAACAGACTTAACCTCTGATTTTTGCAAATCGGTATAAAAATATAATAATGCCCGAATACATAAAGGCAAAGCACCCGGTTTGGGAATTTCCTGAGCGCACATCAAAGGCGTATCGATAAGTCCGATTTTACGCGCAGCTACGGCAGGAAACTCACTGATGACATCCGGAGTGGTTGTAAAAAAAATACTGACGATGTTTTGGGGTTGAATCTGGTTTTTCTCCATCAAACTTAACAACATTTCCTCGGTAGCGGAGACAATTGCGGCAGATTCGTCTTTATGGATAGTAATGGCTCCTCTAACAGCTCTTAATTGCATAATATCACCCTATCGCCCGGTGGCTTAAGCCGACCGCCACCTCGTCCAAATGAATCAACCCGATACAAAAAAATGCCGCAACGCTAATATGGTCGCCCTTGCGGGCAATTCCTAATTTCCCGCCTATGTTTAACCCGATGGATTTCGTTAAAATTTGGGACATCGCATCACGAGTAGCCCCTACAATAGCCCCTTCTTCCAAGTGGCATTCTTTAATGACCTGTTCACGTTTGGCAGCTACGATTGCGCGCTCCACCAAAGTTTTCATAGCCGGAATTGCTTCCCCGCCATAATCAATTGCAGCGGTCCATATTTCCCGGGTCCGGTATTCCTCTTTCATTGCTTTTTCATCCTCACGCGAAGCTGTCATAGCAATCGACAAGGCCGCTTTGGCGACTTCTCTGCTACCGGTTTCCATCCGGGCATCCCCTTTCGAAAAACTTGGTTCATGGAATAAAAAAGCACCGATGGCTGCAGTGCTTTGGTAAACTTAAACTTCATTTTAATTTAGCACAAATTAAGCTTGATTACAAGTCAACGCGCCTTAAAACTTTTGTAAAACTTGACAGGTTGTCCTTCGTATTTTTCGGTTAGAATAAACCTGCTTCGAAACTCCGAATGGGTTAACAAAATTTGCATCAACAGTATCACCAAAAAAAAGCCCACGAGAATCCAGACGCATTTACGTTCGCACATTTGTAGTTTGAAAAATATTTTTTCATACCAATGATGCCTTACTCTTATCGCCAAAAAAAATTGCTCCTTGAAGTTTTCAATGGATATAAAATTAGTATTACCGGAATTTAGCAAGAGTATAGCTCCCCCTTAAGGGCAATGCTACGGGCGGCCTCCAATCCGGCTACAAAACCAGTTGAAAAAGCAATCTGTAAATTAAAGCCACCGGTATAAGCATCCACATCCACCACTTCTCCGGCAAAATATAACCCCTGAATGAGCTTGGACTCCATCGTCTTGGGGTTTATTTCTTTAGTGTTAACCCCCCCTGCGGTAACAATAGCTTCAGCAATGGGTCTTGGTTTATGGATCGTTAAGGTCAAATTTTTCAATAAATCAACCAAATGCGACCTTTCTTCCTTATTAATCTGATGCACCGGTTTCAAAGGATCAATACCAGACAATTCAATGATAACCGGAATTATTTTTTGAGGCAACAAATCATCCAATACATTTTTAAAAATTTTATTCAGGGATTTGGAAAAATCTCTTTGGACTCTTAAATCCAACTCTTCTTTGGTTAATGCCGGTTTCAAATCAATTGAAATCGATACTGTATTCGGCTTGTCCAAAACCAAAAGAGAAATTTTCCGGCTTAAACTCAAAATAATCGGTCCGGAAACTCCGAAAGAAGTAAACAACATCTCGCCGAATTCGCTCTGGAGCTTTTTACCTTCATGAAAAGAGGTAACTTCCACATTGACGAGGGACAAACCCTCCAGGCGCTTTACCCAAGGTTCGAGTGTCTCAAGCGGTATCAATGAGGGCGTTAAAGGAATGATTTGATGCCCGGCCAAACGCGCAAATTGATAGCCATCACCTGTGCTCCCGGTCCCGGGATAAGAAAGGCCTCCGGTGGCAACCACTACCATGGATGAATATACCTCTTTCCCATTATCAAGCCGGACACCACGTATTTGGCCAGTTTCTATAACCAAACCAGCAACTTTGGTGGAAGTTCTGATTTCAACTCCACTACTTTTCAATTCCTGATATAAAACACCAACCACATCTTGGGCTTTATCCGATTCTGGGAAAACCCGGTTACCCCGTTCAACTTTTAAAGGAAGTCCTAAGCTATTTTGAAAAAAGTTCATGAGCGCTTCCGGGTTCAAACGTTGAAATGCGCCATAGAGAAATCGTCCGTTTCCGGGAGTATTCGAAATCAACTGATTCATATCCGTTAAATTTGTAAGATTACAACGTCCGGCTCCTGTTATTGCCAACTTTCGCCCGATGGTCTTGTTTTTTTCAAATAATATTACCCTGGCGCCCTTGCGAGCTCCGGTGAATGCAGCCATTATTCCGGCAGGACCTGCTCCTATAACGATCAAATCAGCATCAGATTTTAACACACCTTATCCTCCCGGGTCATAAAAATAGCTATCTGTTTTTCGAGATCCGGAACTATCTGTTCAGCCGCTTTACGTCCTATCTCCAAGCACTCTTTAGCCCTATGGAAATGCAAAGTACCGATATTGCCGAGTTGTGGGGCAATTGTCAAATCGGCTTGCAATATTTGCCTTGAGTCCAACGTATTCCCCATAATATCCAGGACCTTTGCCATAACATCAAAAATGTTGCGGACCTCATGTTGGGTATGGTCAAACCCGACGTTAACCGCAACCGTTATATCACCGTTAAGCTGCCGGGCCACCGACACAGGGACTCCGGCAACAACCCCGCCGTCTACCAAAGTCCGGCCATCCAAGTTAACCGGCGTAAATACACCCGGTATCGAAATGCTTGCCCTGACAGCCGACGCTAAAGGACCATTCTTGAAGACAACTTCTTCTCCGGTAAAAAGGTCGGTAGCCACGGCCCAAAATTCTATCGGCAACTCTTCGAAGGACTTACCTTTGGTCAATAAATCAATAACCGCCTTTACCTTGGAACCATCGATTAGGCCTAGCGTAGGAAGATGAAAATCAATTAGATCCTCCCAATGAAAATATTCAACCAATTGTCCTAAATAATAAAGATCCGTACCCGCGGCATATGTAGATCCTATCAATGCTCCCATACTGGTACCGACGATTCCTGAAACTTTGATACCGGCTTCTTTTAACACTTGAAGCACACCAATATGGGCAAAGCCACGGGCTCCACCGCCACCTAATACCAATACGATTCTGGGATAACTATTCGTCATTATAAAAAATGCGCTCCTTCCAAGAACTCAACGGGGGATTTTTGCCCGGCGCCAAAAATCAAACAAATCCTCCTCCTATATATTACATAATATCGAATGAAAGGTAAATACGGTGAGCAAATTATTCATAAGGTCTCCAAATATAAGATACTTACAGAACATGCCCATCAAAAAACGGGGCTGTTTAAAACCAGCCCCGTTGGTAAGTTTTAAAAATTTTAGGCTGAAATAACCGGCTCACCACTCATTGTGATGGGAGGAATTACTTCAAGTACCGGTTTAAATACGGCAAGCCGGATAACTTCCTCAATTCGCTCCACAGGAATAACAGTAATCCCCATTTCATCCTCAAATATTTTTTGCCAATTTTCTTTGGGTATTAATACTCTTTTGACACCTGCTTCTCTGGCGGCATTAATTTTTGCGACCACTCCACCAATTGGCATCACCCCGCCTCGAATGGACAATTCACCGGTCATGGCAATTTCATTGTCTACGGCTTGACCTGTTATCGCCGAATAAATTGCGGTTGCTAAAGTAATCCCTGCCGAGGGGCCATCGATGGGTGTACCTCCAGGAAAATTAACATGGATATCGTAGTTTAAAGGATTAATGTTCATAAATTTACGTAAAACTGTGAGCACATTCTCTACAGAACCCAAAGCCATACTCTTTCGTCGGAGGGTCCTTCCGCCCCCGCCCATTTCTTCCTCATCGACTACTCCGGTTGTGGTAATTTTCCCTTTACCGGCTTCAGATACGGGAATGGCGGAGACTTCAACCTGAATCACGGAACCCATATTGGGTCCGTAAACCGCCAGCCCATTAACGTATCCCACTTGCGGTTTTGACGGTATTTTAACACTTGGCCGAGGGGAATATTGACTGCTGTGAATAACCCATTCCAAATCCTTTACAGAAACCCCTTTACGGTTTTCCGTGATTGCCAAACCCGCTGTAATTTGAATTAAGTTAACGGCATCCCGGCCATTGGTGGCGTATTTGGTGATGATATCGATAACACCCGGCTCAAGTTCAAAAGTGATTTTTTGGGCGGCATTCTCAGCTATCCGTTTAATATCACCCGGAGTCAACGGCTGGAAAAAGATTTCAACGCAACGGGAACGAATGGCAGGAGGAATATCCTGCGGCATACGCGTCGTCGCTCCCACAAGACGGAAATCAGCCGGTAACCCATTTTGAAAAATATCGTGGATGTGACTTGGAATATTCGTATCCTCTGAACTATAGTAGGCACTCTCAAAAAATACTCGCCGGTCTTCCAAAACTTTCAGCAGTTTATTCATTTGAATGGGATGAAGTTCGCCAATCTCATCAATAAATAAAACGCCACCATGAGCTTTTGTTACTGCGCCGGGCTTTGGCTGAGGAATTCCCGCAATTCCTAAAGGCCCCGCTCCTTGATAAATTGGATCGTGAACGGAACCCATTAAAGGATCGGCAATACCGCGGTCATCAAACCGGGCCGTGGTGGCATCGATTTCAATAAAACGGGCATATTCTTTAAACGGCGAATACCCTTGTTTTTTAGCTTCTTCCAGTACTACCCTGGCTGCTGCAGTTTTCCCTACACCAGGTGGACCGTAAAGTATCACATGCTGCGGATTAGGACCACATAATGATGCCCGTAAAGCTTTTAAGCCATCATCCTGGCCGATAATTTCCCCAAAATTACTGGGACGGGTTTTTTCGGAAAGGGGCTCCGTAAGCGAAATGCGTCTCAATCTTTGTAATTTCTCCATTTCTTTACGGGATTCCCTGTCTACGGCAGTTTTATTCCCCTGCTGCGACTTGAGTAAGTTCCAAAAATATAAACCAATTACAATCGCAAAAAACAGATTAATAAGACCAAGTACATTCCCTAATACCTCCATTTGGCAATACTCCTTTCAACAACAGTCTCGAAGTAGTAAAGCGTCTCCCAAGATGAATTAAGGCGCTTTTACTTAAGTAGAACGTCACTATCGTTCTTATGATGACGCTATACTAGTATCACCAATATGACCTTATTTAAACCCGGGATGATCAATAAAAAATCCCAACCAAAAGGTTGGGATTATAAAATGAGTCATTTTTAAGGGATCAAATTTATTTAAGCAGATTCTTCTTTCTTTTTTTTACGGGTCTCCACTCCGACTAAAATCGGCTCACCATTTTCTTCAACCATCGATTTGGTAACTACACAACGTTTTAAATCATTGTGAGAAGGCAATTCATACATTAAATCCATTAATAATTTCTCGATAATCGCCCGAAGTCCCCTGGCGCCAGTATTCCGTTTGATAGCTTGTTTAGCGATGGAATCAAGGGCATCCGGTTCAAAAGCCAGTTCAATACTATCGAGTTCAAACAATTTTTGAAATTGTTTGGCCAAAGCATTCTTGGGTTCGGTAAGAATCTGCACCAAGGCTTTTTCATCCAGAGCATCTAAAGCAACAACAATCGGTAATCGGCCCACAAATTCCGGAATTAAACCGAATTTCAATAAATCCTCCGGCATAATTTGCCGCAAAATTTCTCCCAGCGGCTTTTCCGTTTTTGACCGGGCCTCGGCGCCAAATCCCAAGGTTTTCTTGCCAATCCTATTTTCAATGATCTTTTCTAAACCATCAAATGCGCCGCCACAAATAAATAAGATACTCGTAGTGTCCAGTTGAATAAATTCCTGATGAGGGTGTTTTCGACCCCCTTGAGGAGGAACCGAAGCGACAGTACCTTCGAGTATTTTTAATAAAGCTTGTTGAACTCCTTCACCGGATACATCCCGGGTTATGGAAGGGTTTTCCGATTTTCGGGCAATTTTATCAATTTCATCAATATAGATAATTCCTCTTTCGGCCCGCTCCACATCGTAATCAGCTGCTTGAATAAGTTTTAAGAGAATATTCTCAACGTCTTCACCAACATACCCGGCCTCAGTTAATGAGGTGGCGTCGGCAATTGCGAAAGGAACATTCAAAATTTTTGCTAAAGTCTGGGCGAGTAAAGTTTTACCGCAACCCGTCGGTCCTAGTAATAAAATGTTACTCTTTTGAAGCTCCACATCCTCAAAACGTTCTTCGGAGTTGATCCGTTTATAATGATTATAAACAGCCACTGCCAAAGTTCTTTTGGCGTCTTCCTGGCCAATTACATACTGGTCCAAAATTTCTTTGATTTCTTTAGGCTTAGGATTATTGCCGATGTCCAGATTAACTTCTTCACTAAGTTCTTCATCAATAATTTCATTGCAGAGCTCAATGCATTCATCACAAATATACACTCCGGGACCGGCAATCAGTTTTTTCACCTGTTCCTGTGCTTTACCGCAGAAAGAGCATTTTAACTGGCCTTTTTCATCTCCAAATTTAAGCATCTCTCCACCTCGCTTTCGGCATATTTTGTGGAAATCTTATTTCCCAATTCAACAACAATTACTTTTTTTGGCTGATAAAGATATCGTCAATAATCCCGTATTCTTTAGCTTCCTCTGCAGACATCCAGTAATCGCGATCCACGTCTTTTTCAATTTTTTCAAAGGGTTGCCCGGTATGTTTCGCCAAGATATGGCTGCCTACTTCTCTCATTCTCAAGATTTCTTTGGCCTGAATTTCGATATCGGTTGCTTGCCCTCCGACACCACCCTGAATGTGAGGCTGGTGAATTAAAACTCTGGAATTAGGCAACCCAAAACGTTTTCCTTTACTTCCGGCAGTCAATAAGATTGCCGCCATACTGGCCGCCATACCCACACAAATCGTCGATACTTGCGGTCGTATGTGTTGGATTGTGTCGTAAATCGCCAGACCTGAATATACTGCCCCGCCGGGGCTATTAATATATAGGAAAATTTCTTTATCGGGATCTTCTCCTGCCAAAAAAAGCAATTCCGCTATGATCAAATTGGCTAAATTATCATCGATTGGGCCACCCAAAAAGACAATCCGATCCTTTAATAGACGAGAATAAATATCATATGCCCGTTCGCCGCGATTGGTTTGTTCAACCACCATCGGTACCAAATTCATATTCATCAATTTGCTCCCCTCCTAGCATGTGCGCCTATGTACGCGAATATTCAATGCTTATTACTTTTCAACAATTTTAACAATAGCTTGTTCTTTAATAAAATCAGCAGTTTTTTCCAATAAAATAGCCTGTTTGACTCCGGAGAGCCGACCGTTTTTCTCCAAATCCTTTTTTAATTTATCCGGATTCTTTTGTTCATACATTGCTGCCAGTTCCTGAATTTTTTGATTAACTTCATCTTCAGACACTTCAATATTTTCAGCCTTAGCAACACTGTTCAAAATCAAATCGGTTTTAACCCGCTTTACGGCTTCGGGACGAAAATCTTCTTTCACTTGTTCGTTGGATTTTTGAGTATATTCCAAGTATTTCTCCAAGGTTAAACCTTGATATGCCAAGTTATGCTCAAAACGGTGCAATAAATCGTCCATTTCCTGCTTAATCATTGTTTCCGGCACATCGACCGTAGCGTTTTCGACCGCAGTATTGATGACGGCATCACTGAAATTCGCTTCCAACTCCCGCTCATTCATGGCTAGTATTTTTTCTTGAAGATCATTTTTCAACTCATCGACAGTTTCAAAGTTCCCTACCGATTTAGCAAATTCATCATCAATCGTCGGAATTTCTTTAACCTTAATTTCATGGAGCGTTACCTTAAAGGTTGCCTCTTTACCGGCTAAATCTTTACTATGATAGTCTTCAGGAAATTTGACAGTGATGTCTTTGGAATTTTCAGGGGACATTCCAACCAATTGTTCCTCAAATCCCGGTATGAAACTGCCGGATCCGATTTCTAACGAATACCCCTGAGCAGCTCCACCTGGAAATGCCTTGCCGTCAACATAGCCTTCAAAATCGATGACCGAAAAGTCACCTTTTTCAAGTTCCTTTTTATCGCTCACCACAAGCTCGGCATGACGTTCTTGCAAAGATTTCAGCCGTTCTTCGATTTCGCTTTCGCTAACCGTAGCTTTTTTCTTTTCAATTTCCAGACCTTTATATTGCCCCAATTTCACTTCAGGCAATACTTCAATTTTCGCTTTATAAACAAAATTTTTACCTTCTTCAAACGGTTCTTTGATTTCCAATTTCGGTTGATCAATGGGCTCTAAATTATATTGTTCCATCCCTTTAAAATATCCCTTGGATACAATTATATCTAAAGCATCCTCGTAAAGAACGGTTTTTCCGAATTGGGCCTCAAGAATTTGGCGTGGAATATGTCCCTTACGAAAGCCCGGTAAATTCACCTTATTAACAACGATTTTGTAACTCTCTGCCAAAGCATCTTCGATTTCTTTGGGGTCAACCGTAACCTCCAGCATGACAAAATTCTGTTCTAGTTTTTCCAGGTTAAACTGCATTTATGCTCCTCCGAATCTGTACTATAATATATGTTTGACGCTGAAATTTCTTGCCCTTTATCTGCATTCAGCATTTCGACACTTCGATTTGAAACTCCTGCTAAACTATTATCGCTCATAGAGCTCAGAAGTAAACGAAATTTATAATTTCCACGATGCAAATTTTTCCGCATGATTCCGGTAAATCCCGTTAAAATTTCAGCATAAAAAATAACCCCCGGCTATCCGAGGATAATAAAATATTACCTTTGTTATCTTAAAAAGTCAATAGCTTCGGATGAAATCAATTTAATTGGTGCGAGAGGCGGGACTTGAACCCGCACGGTTGCCCACTAGATCCTAAGTCTAGCGCGTCTGCCATTCCGCCACTCTCGCATCGTATACAAGATTATAGCACCGGCATGACAAGACGTCAAGCCTATTAACACCGTATTTATTGAAATAATCCAGTAACCCATTCCCAAAACCGCTGAAAAATCCCTTTTCGCTGAACAGGGGTTATAGCAACCACCGGACATTTTTCCAAGACCTTTCCGCCCAGTTCCACTTTAAGCTCACCGACATGTTGGGCTTTTTCAACCGGCGCCTTAATGGACTGAGGTAAACTCAAATTCATTTGGAGTTTTGATTCCGTTCCTTTCGGGATAATCAGATTAATTGGACTCATAGCAGAAACCGGAACTTGTTGCTGCACTCCTCCGGCAACATTCACCGCTCCTAACCTCTTCGTAGAAGAAAGGGTATAAAGTTGAAACCGACTGAATCCATAATCCAATAAAGCCGTTGAGTCAACATATTCATTTTTGCTATGTAATACTACGACGATCAAGCGATGGTTATTCTTCGTCGCCGACGTAACCAGACAGTGACCGGCCTGGCGGGTATATCCTGTCTTTACTCCATCAGCATACGGATAACGCCACAACATTTTATTATGGTTATACATCGTCCGATCCCACTTATGTCCGGGCCAACTAATAATTTTTTTCTTGGTATTTACAATTTCATTAAAAATCGGATTATGTAAGGCATAACGGGTGATAAGCGCCAAATCGTAAGCTGTAGTATAATGATTTATTTCCGGAAGGCCGTTACAATTAACAAAATGGCTGTCTTTAGCCCCCAATGCTTTTGCTTTCTCATTCATCCAGGCGGCAAAATTACTTTCCGAGCCGGCCAAATTTTCGGCGACGGTAACGGAGGCGTCATTTCCGGAATTTAAAAGAATACCATATAATAAATCCTCAAGAGTATGGGCTTCACCGGGAGCAAGCCAAATGGATGACCCATCCGTTTTACTGGCTTTGGTGCTTGAAACCATTTCTTGATTCATTTTACCGCGCTCAATTGCTAAAATCGCGGTTAATATTTTGGTGGTACTGGCAGGGGCTAGTTTTTTCGAGGCGTTTTTTTGATATAAGATTTCACCCGTAGTGTAGTCCATTAAAATTGCTGCCGAGGCGGTTACTTCAACTCCACTAGCGGCAAATACGCAGGTTGTAATGATAATTGGAACCATAAATAGTAAAAAATAGAAAAGCCGCTTTTTCATAAGAGAGCCTCCACCCAGTTGTTTGTTTGTTCATTTCTGAAAACAGTCATGAAATCCTGCGTATACCTTTGTTTTTTATTTGGAAATTCATGGACTTGCTTAGGAAGAACTACCTTCCTGACCTATAGGGTGGATTAGTTGCCAAAATCCGGTTCATTTTTAATCAATAAAAAAACCGCACATAACGCGGTTTATTTGAATTCTGGGGACCATTTGATGATCATTGCTTTTGAAAAAATTAATGGATTTCTTTTTCTTGATTTTTGGGACTGATAAATTCATGCAGTTTATCCAACAACTGTGGAGCTGAGTCTAAAATACGATCCACTAATACATTGCTTTCAATCGGTAATAATTTGGTTTGCTCTTTACCGACAACTAAAAAAGCTACCGGATTAATGGTAATTCCGGCGCCGCTTCCCCCGCCGAATGGAAGCTTCTTACTACTCTCCGTTGTTTCCTGATTCCGTTCGCGATCTTTATCCTTGGCTTTTAACATATTGGCCTCAAATTCACTGCCGCCGGCTGCAAAACCAAATGTGACTCGCGAAATTGGTACAATAACGCTACCATCCAGTGTTTCTACCGGATCTCCAAGTATGGTATTGACATCAACCATTTCTTTAATATTCTGCATCGCGGTTTTCATTAAACCTTCAATTGGATGATCTTCCAAATCCGATACCTCCTTTCATCATGCGATGACGGAAATGCGCTATAAAAGCAGCAATTATAATATAGCCCAGTTTAACGCGAAATATACAGTCAAAGTTCAAGTCCAATCTCAGGTTTTGGAAATCGGGAATTACTTGAATATCCGGCTTCAAATCAAATTTTATCTTACGATGAAGATAACTTAAAAGACTTGATTTGCCCCCCCATAAAATTCCATAAATTATCGCTGTGCTCACTGGATTTCCAGTACCGAATCGCGTAATCCAGGTGAATTTGGTAAAATGCCCTCGCTTTTCCAAATCTTCAACTACAAATAGCCAGCGGTGGTATTGGGCAGGCAAAAAATAAGTGAGTAAAGTCACCCCTAAACCCCTTTCTTGATAGCTCTGAAAAAATTCCCGCCAGTTGCGGGAATCTCCTTGATAGGAGGTGGTTTTTTTTTGACGGCGGATTTTCCTTAAGAAAAACCAGCGGCCGGAGTTTTTTTGTTGTACTTTAACCCCTTTGGCTGTTAATTGGAGTAAACTGATGGCTCTGCGTCTTTTCAACAAACCATGTAAAAAAGACATTTCTAACACTAAGGCATCGTCCCAAGCTACCTTTTGATAAAAGATCCTGAATTCAACCGGTAAAAAAAAGAATATACAAAAAACACTTAAAAACAAAAAAAGCTGAACCACAGATTCACCCCGAGGTTTCCAGTCTGTGGTTATTTTTCCACTAAAACGTGGACCTATGCGTTTCGAAGCGAAAGATACTTAAATGTTTCTTAATCACGCTTCGGAACTGAAACACCAGTTCTCCGATGATTGTTGATAATAATGTCAAAGCCAGGATCATACCCCAATCGGCGGCCTTTAGGGAAGTAGTATAAAAAATCCTCTGAAACCAGGGAATCATAATAACCGCCACTTGCATTGCGCTAGAGACGAAGGCTGCTCCCAAAAGATACCAGTTTTGAAAAGGATTGAGCTGCAATAGGCTCTTGGATTCTGAACGACACTGAAATACAAAAAATAATTGGGCAAAAACCAAGGTTGCAAAGGCCGCCGTACGTGCTTCCATTAAGCCGCCTGCCTTTAATTTCAAAATATAAACCAGTAAAGTAACCGCACCGATCATTACACCCTGAAACATTATTTTCAGGCCCAATCCTCGCCCAAAAATCCCTTCCCGGGGAGGCCTGGGCCGCCGGTTCATATTGTCCACATCTGCCTGATCCATTCCGAGTGCAATTGCAGGAAGTCCATCCGTAACCAAGTTGACCCACAATATTTGAATCGGCAGGAGAGGGAAAGGTAAGCCCAACATAATACCGCCAAACATGGTTAAAATTTCCCCCATATTACAGCTTAACAAATAGCGGATAAACTTACGGATATTATCATAAATTGTCCGTCCTTCTTCAACTGCTGCAATGATTGTGGCAAAATTATCATCCGCAATGACCATTGCCGAAGCCTCTTTCGTGACATCGGTACCGCTTTGACCCATAGCCACTCCAATATCAGCTTCCTTAATTGCAGGAGCATCGTTAACACCATCCCCGGTCATGGCAACAATTTCTCCTTGTTGCTTTAATGCCTTAACCACCCTTAATTTATGGTGAGGTGAAACCCGGGCAAAAACGTCAATTTCATGAATAATGGCAGCTAGCGCTTTATCGCTCAATTGGTCGATTTCCCTTCCGGTAATGATTTTACCCTCAGGCCTGAGCAAATAAATTTGTTTGGCGATAGCCGCAGCAGTCCGCGGGTAATCTCCAGTAATCATTTTGGTCTGAATTCCTGCGCGTCTGGCCTTCTCGATGGCTCCTCTCGATTCGGGTCGCGGTGGGTCGGTCATTCCCATCAATCCGACAAAGATTAAGCCCTTTTCAGGATCGTTATTTTTCAGATGGATTTCCTCAAACCGGGCTGGCCGGTAGGCGAAGGCCAAGATTCGCAGGCCTTTAGACCCCCATTTTTCCGTACAGCTTTTAACTTCCATTTTCATTTTCGATGAAAAAGGGACAATCCCAACATTAGACCCAACATGGGTACAGCGCTCCATCATAATATCGGCGGCGCCTTTAACCAACAACAACAGGCCATCCTGGCTTTTTACCCATACGCTCATACGTTTGCGGTCCGAGCTGAAGGGAATTTCCCCAAGGCGCATTTGTTCCCGGGCGCAACACACCGGATCGATTCCAAATTTTAGAGCAGCTGTCAGCAATGCTCCTTCTGTCGGATCCCCAATAATATTGAGTAAATTTCCTTCCTTTTGAAGTTCGGCATTATTACAAAGAATACCGATTTCCAGCAGTCGTTTAAATACCCCTCCTATATCAGCCGCTGTCTTTTTGGGGGAATCATCTGACTCCAAACTATACTCCCCTCCCCCGGTCCAAAGCCGGGTAACTCCCAATTTGTTCTGGGTTAATGTTCCCGTCTTGTCTGAACAAATTACCGTAGCGCAACCCAAGGTTTCTACCGCCGGCAACCTGCGGATGATCGCATTCCGACGAATCATTTTCTGGACTCCCACTGCCAAGACAATGGTGACAATAGCCGGCAAACCCTCCGGAATCGCAGCTACCGCTAGACTTACAGCGGCCAAAAACATTTGGCGGGGTGGTTCACCCCTTAAAACCCCCATTGTCCCTACAGCTGCGCAAACACCTAAACAAATCACAACCAGCCATTTTCCTAGCTGTTCCAAACGTTTTTGTAAAGGAGTTTCTTCAGTTTGAGCATTACTTATCAAACCGGCTATTTTGCCGATTTCTGTTTTCATTCCGGTTGCTGTAACAATAGCCCGTCCTCTTCCGCCAGTAACAATCGTACCCGCGAATACCATATTTTTTTGATCGCCGAGTGCGGGGTGGGGATCTTTATGAACATGTTCATCTTTTAAAACTGCCAAAGACTCACCGGTTAAGGTGGCCTCATTGATTTCCAAATCGGTGGCTAGGATGATTCTACCATCGGCCGCAATCCTATCCCCGCTTTCCAAAACCAGAATGTCGCCGGGAACGATAGATTTGGCAGGCGCTCTCTGCACTTTACCGTCCCGAAAAACGTGAGCCAGGGGTGCGGTTAATTCTTTTAAAGCTTCTAAAGACTTTTCTGCCCGGTATTCTTGGATAAACCCCAAAAAAGAGTTGAGAATGACGATAGCGACAATTGTGATCGCATCAGCCTTTTCTCCCAGCAAACCCGAAACAATTGCGGCTCCAATCAGCACCAACACCATGAAATCCTTAAATTGCGAGCCTAAGATTTGCCATGGCGAAAGCTTTATTCCGGGAGCTAGTTGATTTTGTCCCACTTTGGCGAGTCTGCGGTTTGCTTCGGAAGTTGTCAATCCTTTCTTTTCACAGCTGGAGAAATCTTTGATTACATCTTTGGTTTCAATGTTAAACCAGTTGGACATATTCTCCTCCATTGACCAAACTGTCTTTCATCGCTATACTTACTAAGGGAGGTTAAAAAAAATGCCTATCGATGCTCCAGTGATTGCCCAAATTTGTATTGAACTCTCTGGCTGTCTGCCGGTAAGAATCAATCGGATTGACCAAACATTTGCCGATGAGTTTATTCTCAGCGGCTATGGGTCCGGTACTGATTTTAATCTATTAATTTCCCTGAATTCCGGATATGGCCGTTTTCACCTGGTAGATCCAAACTCGCGGATTGACGCGAAAGAAGTTCCGGCTCCCCCAACAATATTCGCCGCCTCTATGCGGAAACGTTTTTCAGGTTCAAAATTGATTGGGATTGAATCGGTTCCCTTTGAAAGAATCATCAAGCTAACCTTCGAAGTTTATGAACAGGCGCTGGGGATCATCCATCGTTATCTTCTGGTTGAACTGACGGGTAAAAGTTCAAATTTAATGATCTGTGACGAAAATCTGGTTATTACCGATGTCTGGCGTAAAGTTAACCCCAAAAGGCCCGAAGACCGGGAGATTGCTCCGGGTATTTCCTATGAATTTCCGCCGACCGGTGGACGTTGGCGGCCGGTTTCCATTAATGAAGAGCAATTTGCGGTTCTCTTGAGTCAATTGCCGAAAGATGTTTCACTGGAAAAGTTTTTTCTCAAACATTGGTATGGATTATCGGCTCTCTCCATTCACGAGATTACCCGGACTGTCCATTTTTCTCCGGATACACTCTGCCATGAAATACCGGCTGAAGACTACCCTAAACTGTTTGCCGCTTTCAGTTCCTGGGCTGATACCGTTGCCAGAGGAGACTTTAAGCCGGTGGGTTTATTGGACGGGACCGGAAAGCTGTTCGACTGTTCGGCGCTGGCGATTCATTTTCCACCGGCAAATATCTCAGTCCGCCCTATCCCGACCCTCCATGAGGAAGTCGCCGTTCTCTTTGATCAAAAGCAATTAACGAGCCGCCTCAAAGAAGCGAAAATAAACCTGGAAAAAAAAGTTCACGCCCAAATCGAAAAGACCCGCGCCAAATTAGCAAAGCAACAAGCGGAAGCCACTGCCGCCGATCAAGGCGACCAGTTGCGAATTGCCGGCGAACTTTTAACGACATACGGATTTCAGATTACCAAAGGCAGCAAGGAAGTAACCCTATTGAACCATTATGACCCACAAGGCAAAGAAATCCTTATCAAACTGGATCCCGCGCTGTCAGCCCAAGCCAACGCGCAGATTTATTTTAAAAAGTACCAAAAAGCCAAGAAAGGCCAAGTGGCGATTGGTGAACAAATCGCCAGGACTCAGGAAACCCTTGAATATTTGGAAAGCATTGAGGTTATGGCGCAAAACGCCATGAACCTCGCCGACCTTCACCTGGTTTTGGAGGAATTGCAGCAAAATGAAACTGCCAAAAAAGCCAGAATTCACCCGGTAAAAAAATTTGCCAAGAAAGAAAAACCTGCACAGCCCCGCCAATATAAAACACCTGCCGGGCATAGCATCCTGGTCGGCCGCAATAATCTTCAAAATGACCGCTTGACATTTAAAGTCGCCGATCCCGATGATTTCTGGTTCCATACCCAAAAGATACCCGGTTCCCATGTTATTCTGAGGCCCGAACCCGGAGTCCCGGTTGATGACGAATCCTTGAATTATGCCTGTCAATTGGCGGCGTATTTCAGCAAGGCCAAAAATTCCACCAAGGTTCCGGTCGATTATACCAAGCGGAAAAATGTCAAAAAACCTCCGGCATCAAAACCTGGATTTGTCATTTACGACTTTTTTAAAACCGCCATTATAACGCCGGATGAAAAATTGCTGGAGAGACTTGGGGTTAGGGGCGATTTCAATCAGCCTCAATGACCTGTTTTTTTTACTTTCATATATAAATTAACATTTTCTTCATGAAAAAGTTATCTTCTGCTTGCTTGGATTTTACGATAATCGGACTTTTAATAATCCAATAATCATCTTGATCTCCCCGGTTTTCCAATCTCTCCCTGATGAATCCGAATATCAATATGGATTAATCGCGAGAAATAACAAGAAAACAAAAGAAAAGGGAAGATAATTGCGCCAGATTGCCATAATCAGTTAAAATGTAAATTTTATCCCGTCTTCCTTTTCTTGAAAAAAGAGACCAAGCTTAATACAATAATTTCTGTGATTAGCACTCAATAGTAGTGAGTGCTAACAATAACGCAAGGAGGGATATTATGAACATCAAACCTTTAGGTGAAAGAGTCGTTGTCAAAGCATTAGAAAGTGAAGAAAAAACTAAAAGCGGTATTGTGCTTCCGGATACAGCCAAGGAAAAACCGCAAAAAGGGACCGTTGTAGCCGTTGGCCCGGGTAAAGTTCTTGATAACGGTCAAAAACTTCCCCTGGAAGTTAAAGTCGGTGATAAAGTGCTTTTTGCCAAATATGCCGGTACTGAAGTTAAAGTGGATGAAGAAGAATACATGGTTTTAAAAGAAAACGACATTCTGGCAATTATTGCTGACTAAGATGACAGTTTAAATGAAGTTTCAAATTTGAAATTGGAGGAAAAAAATATGGCTGGAAAACAGATTTTATTTGATGAAAAAGCCCGCCACGCTCTGGAACGGGGCGTCAATACTCTGGCGGATGCCGTAAAAGTCACCCTGGGTCCCAAGGGCCGGAATGTAGTATTGGAGAAGAAATATGGTTCACCGACCATCACCAATGACGGCGTAACCATTGCCAAAGAGATTGAAGTGAAAGATCCCTTCGAAAATATGGGAGCTCAACTTGCGAAAGAAGTTGCCACTAAAACCAACGATATCGCAGGGGATGGAACCACCACCGCTACCTTACTCGCTCAAGCCATGGTACGGGAAGGTCTTAAGAATGTGGCTGCAGGCGCCAATCCTATGGTTTTGAAAAAAGGGATTGAAAAAGCAGTAGAGGTCGTCGTTGACGAAATCAAAAAAGTCAGCAAAAAAGTTGATAAAAAAGAATCCATCTCTCAAGTGGCGGCAATTTCCGCCGGGGATGAAGAAATCGGTAAACTCATCGCTGAAGCCATGGAAAAAGTGGGCAATGACGGTGTAATTACCGTGGAAGAATCCAAAACCATGGGCACCAACCTGGAAGTCGTCGAAGGAATGCAGTTTGATAAAGGTTATGTATCCCCTTATATGGTTACTGATCCGGAACGGTTGGAAGCCGTATTGGACAACCCTTACATCTTACTCACCGATAAAAAGATCAATCTGATCAAAGATTTACTCCCAATCCTGGAAAAAGTAATGCAACGCGGCAAACCCCTTTTGTTGATTGCCGAAGATATCGAAGGCGAAGCCCTGGCCACCCTGGTTGTGAACAGACTCCGCGGTACTTTGAATATCGTCGCTGTGAAAGCCCCGGGATTTGGCGACCGTCGTGAAGCCATGCTGGCTGATATCGCCATCGTTACCGGCGGCCAGGTTATTTCCGAAAAAGTCGGCGCCACTTTGGAAAACACCACCCTGGAGATGTTGGGTGAAGCCCGTCAGGTGAAAGTGACCAAAGACGAAACCACCATTGTTGATGGTAAAGGCGATAAAAAAGAAATTACCGCCCGCATCGGTCAGATCAAAACCCAAATCAAAGACACCACTTCCGATTATGATAAAGAAAAATTGCAAGAACGGCTGGCCAAATTATCAGGCGGTGTGGCTGTAATTCAAGTTGGTGCAGCTACCGAGACCGAAATGAAAGAGAAAAAATTCCGGATCGAAGATGCGCTTTCCGCAACCCGGGCTGCTGTTGAAGAAGGAGTAGTCCCCGGCGGTGGAGTCACCCTGTTACAGATCGCTCCCGCCCTGGATAAAGTGAAAGAAAGCGGCGATGTCGCCACCGGTATTTCGATCGTCCGGAAAGCCCTCACCGAGCCGTTGAAACAAATCGCTCAAAACGCCGGTGTTGAAGGTTCCATTGTGGTTGAAAAAGTTTCCTCCATGCCTGCTGGACAAGGATATAATGCCTTAACCGGCGAGTATGTGGATATGGTGAAGGCCGGTATCATCGACCCGGCCAAAGTAACCCGCGGCGCTTTACAAAATGCCGCCAGTATCGCAGCGATGGTGCTGACCACCGAATGCGTCGTGGCTGAAATCCCTGAAGAAAAACCCGCAGCTCCGGCTATGCCTGGCGGCGGAATGGGTATGGATTACTAAGATAAGATTCTCTTCTCTTACAAGAGCTGTCTCCATAGAGGCGGCTCTTTTCTTATAAAAAACAAAATATCCTCGGGCATACCCCGGGAATATTATATTTACTTGCCTTCCGGCCTAAAATAAGGCATAATGAAATCAACCGATGGATTATTTTCGCTACGCATCGATTGATAAAAACCCCCGAGGATCGGCAATGACAAATCCGGCTATCGAACAACCCTATATAACGACCCCCGCTTTTCAAGACGCTCTCGACTGTATAGCGAGCGGTGCTCCGCTCACTTTCATATCCGGTAAAGCGGGCACCGGAAAATCAACCTTCACCAAACACGAACTAACCAATCTTTCCGGTAATACGGTCTTTCTCTCCCCTACCGGTATTGCGGCTTTAAATATCGGAGGACAGACCATTCACTCCTTTTTCAACTTAGAACACGGTATGCTTTACCCGGAACGCATCAAGGAAAGCCGGCAGCCACAAATTTATAAAAAAGTAGACTATCTGGTCATTGATGAAATTTCCATGGTACGGGCGGATTTAATGGATGCTGTCAATTATTCCCTCCAAATCAACCGCAAATCCTCCGAACCCTTTGGGGGCGTCAAGCTAATCCTGATTGGAGACCTCTATCAATTGCCACCGGTGGTAGTCCGCGAGGAGCGCTCTGAATTTTGTCCCGGAGGGCGTTATAAAAACCGTTTTTTCTTCAATTCTCAGGCCATCCGTTCCGCAATCATCGGCGATTCATTTAAGTACATCAAATTTGAAGCTATTTTTCGCCAGGAGAACCAGGAATTCATTAACCTCTTGGAACAAGTCCGCCAGAGCAACCTCAGTCAAGGAATAATCCGCGCCTTAAATGAGCGGGTCACTGCCGCAAACATTATTGAACAACTGGATGAGGTTACAGTGTTAACCTGCACCAACGAAGCGGCCCAAGCTTACAATACCAGTAGACTGGAGGCGCTCATAACGCCAAAACGCCAGTACCAGGCAAATATTGAAGGGAAGTTCAGCCGGGAGGATTTTCCTACCCTACCCCTACTCTCTTTAAAAGTGGGGGCCAAAGTGATTTTCATCAAAAATGATCCCGGGAAAGCGTGGGTCAATGGAACTACCGGGGTCATCAAAGAACTTGGCCAGGATGAGCTGATTATTGAGGTGGGTGGAATTGATTATCCGGTATCCCGGGAAACCTGGGAAAAATATCAATATCATTTCAAGAACGGCAAAATCGAAAAAGACGTTATCGGCACCTTTAGCCAGTTTCCCCTGAAACTTGGCTGGGCTCTCACGATTCACAAGAGCCAGGGGCTTACCTTAAAAAACATTTACCTGGATACCGGCAGAGGCGCCTTTGATTCCGGCCAAATCTATGTCGCCTTAAGCCGGGTGCGCAATTTGGAAAACCTTTACCTCAAGCAGCCGCTTTCTCAGCGGGAACTGTTAATCGATGAGGGAATTAAGGCTTTTCTTGAGTATATTGAGCGCTTTATCTGGCGGCAGTGTTGATATTCAAAAAAAGTCCCATACCCACCGGAGCAGGAGCAACTGAAATGTCCGTCCGTCAGTTAGGCATGGAAAAAATGGCCCGCCGCCGCACGGTTTTTTTCTTGACCGTTAAGCATGATGCTAATTCCTCCGCTACCCGCATGGCATTAGGCCCCATCATGGTAGCTTTCAAAAAATTCCATGTTCTTCTGGTAATATAGAATCATAAGCCAATTTCCTTTCTTAAAGAGTTTCATTAAACTCCCAGCCCTCATCACCGCTATAAATCATCCGTTTGGTCATGCCTCCGTCGACGGTGATGTTTTGACCGGTAATAAAGGTATTTTCCTGGTCGCATAAAAACATTACCGCCCGCGCGATATCCATGGGGGCGCCGACCCGGCTGACCGGATGTTGAAGCTTATCGGCAAGGCTGTGTTTGTTGTGATACTCGGTATCAAAGTTAGCCCTCACGTCGATCCAACCGGGACTCACACTGTTGACTCTTACCTTCCCCGCAAGACTGATCGCCAGGGCATGGGTCAAGGCCGAAATGCCGCCTTTGGCCGCGGTGTAACTTTCAGTATCCCGCTGCGACATGATGCTTCGGGTGGAAGAGATATTTACGATAGCCCCCTTATCGGAAAAATGGTTTTGAAAAAGTTTAGCCAGCATATAGGGAGCTGTTACCCCCACTTTTAAAACATAATTAAAATCTTCATAGTCACAGCCGGAAATAATCCCTTTCCGGCTTAAACAGGCATTATTAATCAGAAAGTCAATCCGGCCATAGGTATCGATAACGCGTTTGGAGAATTCCTCCAAAACCTTATTTTCAGCAACATCCCCGGCATAAAAAAATCCTGCGCCGCCGCTGCCGGTAATGGCAGTCAGGGCTTTTTCCCCTGCTTCTTTATCCAAATCAATAAAAGCAACTTTTGCTCCGCGTTTAGCGAATTCAGTGACCAGGCAAAGACCGATTCCGTTGGCGCCACCGGTAATAACGCCAATCTTATCAATGAAATTCATGCGCCACCTCATTTCAGGAAATAGACACCTATTTTCTTTCATTGTACCATAAAAACTTGGCGTAATAGAAAAGGCGCAACCCGAGTGCCGGTTTTCAATTTCAATTTGTGCATCCACTCTGCCCCAGTGCAGACCCTCACGACCTCAGTGCCGGTTTCAATTTCAATTGGTGCATCCGTTATAGCGGATGAATTGCAGTTGCCTCATATCCGGCTTCCTCAATAGCCTCTTTTAAACTTAAATCCGTTACGTTGTCGCTTCCTTCAACCGTCGCATTTTTACCAACCAAATCGACTTCCACGCGGCTAACTCCGGATACCCCTTTCAATGCTTCCTCAACATGTTTTACGCAATGACCGCAGCTCATTCCTTCGATCGTAATCTGTTTTTTCATGATTGAAATCTCCTTTTTATTTAATCCTTTTCAGGTCCTGTCCAGATACTTATCCAAGATATAAAGTATCTCATCGATTTTTTCATCGCCTTTTCCTTCCATCATTCCACTGACTACACAATGGTGCATATGATTCTTTAATATTTTCATATTCGCCTTCTTCAAAAGGGACTGTACCGAAATGATCTGCTTTGCTATGTCGATGCAGTATCTTTCTTCATCAATCATCTTCAATATACCGTCAATTTGTCCCCTGGCGGTTTTCAATCGATTGACGACTTCAGCATCATCCTTATGCTGCATTCCTAATTTTCCTTTCTTATATCGCCCTTAACCGTCCCCCTCCCCGGGAGGGATCATCAATTATCTTACCACCTTTTAATAGGATAGACAATAGATCATTTTTAAATTGACAGATATTTTTTAGCCAAAAAAACAACCCGTCTAAGTCGTCTTAGACGGGTCCAGGGTCAATCAAGTTTGTTTAATTATTTCTTGGCCACTGAATCTTTTAAAGCTTTACCGGCTTTAAATACCGGCACTTTACGGGCAGCAATTTTAATTACTTTACCGGTTTGCGGATTGCGGCCATTCCGAGCTTCTCTTTTTTTAACATCAAAGCTTCCAAAGCCAATTAATTGGACTTTATTCCCTTTGGTAAGAGATCCTTTAATTGCTTCTACCATTGCATCAATGGCTTGACCCGAAGCTTTTTTAGTTAATTTTGTTTTAGATGCCACTTTGTCAATTAGTTCTGTCTTCGTCAAACAAATCGCCTCCTAAATTTAATGAACATTGGGGTAACACCTGCATTGGCTGCAACCGTTTTTCTGACCCCCGCTAGATTAATATTCGGTAATAATTATATAAACTTTATAGTTAATTTTAGCGGTTTTGCAATTTTACAATTCTTGAAAGGCAACTTAATACTGATCATATTATAACCTATTTCTTTAAACTTTAATTTTATTAAGGATCTAGAGCTGATTGACAATGGAACTCCCCAGACAGAAAACAGTTTCACAATCTTTTACGCGAAATTTCCTTATTCATACATGTTTCTAATTAAAAAACTACAGGTGGCAAGATTCGCCTCCTGTAGTCAAAGAGTTAACTCCATAAAAATATCTTAATCACTGGATTCATTAATGGGTGTAAGCTTCCTCAAAACGGAACCATCTTTTTATTGATTTTCCTGTTTCGTTACGGAAGGACTACCATCTTCTTCGTCGGCCTCTTCCAATTCATCAAGCGCTTCACAGACCTTAGCAAACTCATCGTCATCTTCAATGTCAACTAGAACTTCTTCGCCTTCTTCATCTGCTTCAATACGGAAAATCACTGCCTCTTCCTGTTCTTCCTCACTTTCTTGCTCCTCAGGTACCATTACTGCATACTTGGCCTCGTCGACTTCCACGATATTTAATAGATTAAAGCGATGTTCATGCCCTTCCTCATCAACCAAAGTTATCCAGTTTGTTTCTTGTTCAGCCATTTTTATTTCCTCCTATTTATATTCATTCGCCAATTTTTTTACGGCAAATTCTCTACCAAACTTTACAGTTTATGCCGGTCTAATTTGGATTATATCCTTTTGAAGCAATTGAATTGCTTCTCAAAAATATCTATATTGGGATCGCTTTGCTATTTTGCCCTCTCAAGTCATCTTAATACCTTTTTTAAAATCCAAAAAGTTTTGTAGAATAATGGTGGCTGCGACTTGATCGACTTTCCCTTTCCGTTGTTTCCGAGACAAATCAGCCTCAATTAATAAACGTTGCGCCGAAGCTGTCGATAATCGTTCATCCCAGTATTCGATGGGAATACCCGATAACTTATTTAAGGCCAGACCAAAATTCCGTGCTTTATCTGCCATAATTCCTTCCGTGCCATTCATATGTTTGGGTAAACCTAAAACCACACCATCAATCTCGTAGTCTTGAATCACCTGCTGAAGATAGTTTAAGTCTTGCTTTAAAGAACCCTTGCGGTGCCAAACAGTGAAAGGTTGTGCCGTTAATTCCAGAGGGTCACTGATTGCAAGGCCAATTCGCCGTTCTCCTAAGTCCAGTCCCAACCAACGCATATTTGCTCTCCAATTTACTTATTTTCCGAATATTCTTGGTTATCCCGAAAGAAATAAAGAAAGAATTCCCGTCGGTCCTTAATTTATTTTTGGACCTGCCGGAAGTAAAATCCGAATTTGAAAGCCAAAATTGGGTAAGGTAGTCCGTGAGCCTTCAATTTTAAATTTAGTATCCGCAATCTCATTTTGGCGGGCCAGAATATCCTGAGCCTCCATGACAAGTTTTCCCTTAATTAAATTTCTAATTGCCCCTGGATCCAGCAGACCTCTGATTTGCCCCTGCCCTTCCAATTCTAGCTTTGCATTTTGATCATCATATTGGGTAAGTTTCATGGATACCAAAGCCGCTTTATGATCTTGGGCCTCAAAACGAACCGGAATTTCCTTTTTAAACTGCCCGCTTAAAAATTTATGTATTCCTACTGCAGTAGGAGCCAAGACCTTCACTTGGTACTCAATAACGGTTTCTACAGAATCACTTTCGGCGCCAATATCCGGTTTACTCGTTATATGAATGATTTCGGTTTTTATAAGATCTTGTATATAAACATAGTCTTTATTAACCATACTCCGCGCTTGATCGGCAAATGAAAGCTGCATTTGTTTACCGGCCTCATCTTCGCCTTTTTTTACATCATTCAGATCCACAATCGCCACTTGTTTATCCATGCCATTCCGTGTGGGGAGCGGGTTCGTTATTTTTAATAGACTATTATATCTTCCTTCAATGCTGGTAATCGATTTAGCCGGCTGATTACCGGCTGTGCCTCTTTGATCGGCGGTTATAGAAACTTCCGCTTTTCCATAATTCTCTCCAATTACAATTCCCAGTTCTTTTTTGGTGACTTTTTTAGGGATTAATACGTCGCTATCGGTACGGAAACGGATTCCGTACTTCCCGTAGAGAATACTTCCTTTAGGAAGTAAAACCGGCTGATTCGAACCATTGATAATCATTACTTTACCAACAGCTGCCGTAACACCGACAAACTTTCGTCCGGTGGTCACAGTTTGCGTGGCAACCGTAAAATTCTGTATCAACTCTTCTGCCGGTATATTCCCATGAACAATATCGGCATCCGTGAAGGCACTTCCTATTTGAACCGCTGATTTAAAAGTCAATGTTTTAATTTTAGGGTATACGGTGACGACTGCCTTGGGTTGTAAAAACCACCATATGGCCATGACTAAAGTAAATAGCAACAGGACCATTGCAGGGATCATCCGACTATATTGAGAAGTTTTAAACGATATAGGCTTTCCGTTTGGGGATACGGACCTGGTGGCGCTTTTAATTTCCTCCCCGGAATCTGCTTCATAGGGTGAAGGAACGGCACTCATTTGGTTATCCCGGCTCCAAACTGTTGAAATTCCCAAACGTTGCGCTAATGAAATTAACGTTGGTTCAACCCCGTTGATAATGATTTCTTTTTCCTCTTCCTCGGCGTAAAATTTTAGTAACCGCAGGTTGATTTCATTGGTCAACAAGGAACAATTCTCAGGCACTTCAATCATTATTTCCGGTTCGGAACTGTTAATAATTTCCCTTGCCAGTTGCTCAATTTTATAATCGGGATTCAATGGGATGGTTTTATGAATCCCCATTTGATTCATCTCCTTTATTTACGCGGACAGGCGCATTCCAATCTTCCAAAACCAGCAGCAAAAGCATGGGTAGTCCGAACATATACATGGTCGTGACCGTGACGATTCCGGAATCGTTAATTAATAATGCCACGATTGCAGTAAGCGTTAATCCAAAAAAACCTCTGGTTTCATCCGGATATTTTTGAAGGAAACGCGATACGAAAAAAGGCGGTTTTTTATATAAAATGGGGATTGCCAGTAAAATCAAAAGTAAAACTTTAGTCCAAAACGTATAGGCGATTAAACGAAAATTTAAATCTAGTTTTCGCTTAACCAAATCGGCAATGGTGTTGAAGCCTTGACTCCGGACAACATCTAAAAATTGTCCAAAATGAGTCATATTGATATTATTGAGATAATAATCCCACAATCCTGCCAGTACCAATAGAGAAATTGCGGCGGCAATCAAGCTGACAATGTCTTTCCAATGAATCGGCCTATCCAACCAAAGGTTTGTGGTAATCCCTAAACCAATAAGGGCGGTAGCGCCGCCCCCGACACTTGAGCCAAAATTGGGATGGGCAAGAAATATAGCTATAAAGCAAGTAATCGTCCATAATATTTGTTTCCGACAAACGGTAATCTTCTTTAACTGTGTTGATACCGTTACAATAATGGCTCCTAATAAAAAGCCCATATATTCATTGCCGACTCCATAAAAACGGGCGCCTGCAACGGCTGAATAGCCAAAAAACGAACGTAATTCCAAAAAACCATTAAAAAAACCTTCCAGGAGGATTACTACAATCGTTAATAAGGCAATACCGGATAGGGTTAATAAGGGTTTACCCTTGGACCCACAGCGAACCATAAACAAAATCAACAGGGCCAATCCCAATGTCCATCCCAAGATGGCAAACCAATTAAGAGGATTGATGGCGGCTTCTATCAAAAAAACAACCGGGATCGTGATTAAATATAAGTAAGCATTTGCTATATAATTAAATAAACTATGGTGCCTGGACCAAAAAAATGCGCCCACGACTCCGCCAAGGATTAATCCAATCAATATATAGGCGTAAGTTGTTAAGAGAGGCCATCGCACATTATAATTTTGAATTAATTGTTGTTGTTCGTCCCGGACTGTCTGCCAATTGCCCGACACCCGTTGCAATATATGCCCGCTAAAATAACGCGACTTTGGAATATTCAAATAGTGGAGGATGGTAATGGGTAGATCATAACAGGTAATAATTCCTGTTTTTCGAGTGCTGGGAGAATAAAGAAGCCCACTTTCAAAACCCGGTCCTAAAATAACTACCGGGCTTAGTCGTTGTCCAGCTCCGGCATTCCGTAACGGCGCCTGTGCTGTAAAAAGCAATGTCAAAGTTTGGCGATGGTCAATTTCCTCAAAAAATCGTCCCACTAAAGAATCGTAACGGTGTAGTATCTCTCTTCGGTAATTTCCCCATTGAGACTCAGTCAGATAAAGACTAAAACGTTCCAACCGTTCTAAGTCACCGAGTGTCACGGCTATTACATTCGCTTGCTTACGAAATTCATGCCAAGTATTAAAAACCTGCTCATTATCAGTACGATGACCGAATGGGAAAGAAGGATCATCCTGGATGGAGTTTTCCCCGATATTTCCCAAATCGATCTGTCCTTTTTGATCCATTAATAAAAGCGCGCTGCTACGACTAATCAAATCGGCATCGGCATTTCCAATGGCGGCCGTTTTGAATAGACTCCGATGCAGTAACTCTCCAAATAACCCAATATTGGGAGTAATATCTTTGCTATTGAGTTGAATCAATTTAGCCAATCCTATATGGACGATACCCGACGGAGGCGCCTTATACCCCATAAGGGATTGATATAAATCTCCCGCCGGTATCTGCCTGAATTTTTCAGAAGCCCCAAACAGCAAGTAATTTTCTTCAGCAGTCTTTACTTGGGTGCCGCTGTTAAAAGTAAAATAAATTTGATCCAAACTCACCGGTTCCGAAAGCGGAGTCGTCATAATCGCCGTAGAACCATTTTTTACCAAACGATAAAGGTTGGGATATTGGGGTGTAATATCCTCAAGAGTTAAACGAGTGATATCTAAAATCAACACTTCCTTGGAATTGGCTGCGCATAATGCAGGCTTGTTTATGGTAAATAATATCACCGAAAGCAAGAAAAACACAAATATCCGGCGCAACACGTTTAGCCACCCCTTGTCCAAGATTAAAGCCTGTCCACTTTTTAAATCTTTTGATGTCAAAAAAAAAACGGATAAGTTCCGCTTTATCTCATAATACCCAATCCTCCCCTAATTGTCAATCAGGGTCTGAAAACTTCAAATCAAGTTTTTCAGAAATCGGTTCCCCGGCAACTGAATTTTGATCATGAAAACAAATTTCATAAAAACTCCTCATGATAATCCCCACAATGGCTCCCAAAGGCACTGCAAAAATCATCCCGATCAGCCCAAAAACCGCTCCTCCAAACATAATCAAAAAAATGACAGTGGCCGGGTTTATTCGTAAATTACAACTAATAATCCGGGGAGCTAAAAAAAGGGCTTCAATTTGATTAATGACCAGAAATAGAATGATCACATACAATACAAGCCATGGGGATTTGAGCAAGGCAAAAACAATTAAGGGAATTGCACCGATGATCGGCCCGAAATAAGGGATAACATTAAAAATACCAACAATAAAGCCCAAAAGAATGGCGGATTCAAATCCTAAAAGGCTCAATCCAATTGCAAATAATGCTCCAATGATCAATGTATCCAGCAATTGGCTGCGAATATAATATTTAAAAACCGCATCAATCTTCAAAAATGTGTGGGCCCAATGACTACCCATATATTTTTGAATCCATTGCAAAATATTATTTTTAATTCGCGGATAATCTCTACTGAAATAATAGGCAATTAGAGGGATCAGTAAATAAAGAAGAGATTGAGAGAAAAACTGGATTACGGTTCCTCCCAATTGAATAAAAAAATCGTTAAGAGCAGTGGTTATTCTTTGGGTTAAGTCGCCAGTCATTATCTGCGGATTAAAAGGAAGCTGCCATTTGTTTATCATACCATTTAATTTATTTTGAATATCTTGGAGATCCATCAATACTTGGGGCAACTTTTGAATTAATGTCGTCAAATCCCGGATAAGGCGAGGAATCAATGTTTCTAAAACTAATATGCCCATCACCAAAAGGGCTCCATAAATTGTAATAATCGCCAAGTCACGGCGGGCTCCCCTTTTTTGTAAAAACTCAACCATCGGGTTCAAAGCGTATGCCAGAAAAAAAGCCAAAATAAACGGCAACAAGATAGCCCGTGATAGGTAAATGACTATCAGAATAAAAGAAATGATTACAATTAAAAAGAATATTTTTTTTAGGGTCAATCGGGTCTCCATGTTCTTTGGCATTCCACGCAAGAGGCAAAATAAAAAAAGGACTGCCCGCTGGTGGTCTACAGAATCATCCAATATTAAGAACAGCTTCGGCGCTAATATTGCATAATACCGTATATCAAAACCAAGAGACAGCCTATTGACTCATTATGAAGTCCGGTGTGCCAGTTTTCGTGAAAATGCTTGAGTTCCATTCTTTACAGCAGAAGTCCATCTTCTGGCATTATCCTGCATCATTTTTGCAGTTTCACGGGTCCGGCCACTTAATTGGTCCACCTGCGCATTCATATTTTTCATAACGCCGGTTTTTTTGCGCATCAACATAACGATTCCAACTGTTGCCCCAATTACGCTTCCGGTTATAATCCCCCTGACAAGCTTATTCATTTAATGCTTCACCTCTTTCCAATAGGACGATTGATGGATATTATCTCCCATTCCAAGAGGGGCTAATCATAATTTTAGGGAATTGCCCTTTCGATCGTCCCGCCGCCCAACATTAAGTCACCTCTGTAAAAAACCACAGCTTGTCCCGGAGTGACCGCTCGTTGAGAGGTTTTAAACTCCACATTCACCTGATTTCCATCAATCGGGCGGATGATGCAGGAAACCGGTTTGGCGCTATAGCGGATTTTCACTTCAACTTCCTGTGAAGAATCCAAATCCTGAAAAGCAATCCAATTCATTTTGGAGGCTATCAATCCCTTGCTGAACACCTCTTCTTGGGTGCCGACAACCACTTCGTTGGTTTCGGGATCGATTTTAGTCACAAAAAGAGGGGTACCCTTTGCAATTCCTAATCCTTTTCGCTGGCCAATCGTAAAATTAAAAATTCCTTGGTGATGTCCAAGAATCTGTCCTTTGGAATCAACAATCGTCCCCGGTTTAGCATGACCCGGTGAATATTCGTCAATAAAACGGCTATAATCTTGATCCGGCACAAAACAAATTTCCTGGCTGTCGGGCTTATCGGCTACCCTCAAACCCAACATGGCCGCCTTTTGGCGGATCACGGTTTTTTCGAAACTCCCGAGCGGAAATAAACTACGGGACAATTGTTCCTGATTAAGGCCGTATAAAACATAACTCTGATCTTTCGTACTGTCGAACCCTTTTCGCAACAACCAACGGCCGGTCAGCGGATCCTGATCTTTTTGCACATAATGACCGGTTGCTATATAATCTCCACCCAAGGATAGGCTTTTTTCAAGAAGATTATCAAATTTAAGACTATGGTTACAGACAATACAAGGGTTGGGAGTCCTGCCCTGCAGGTATTCGTTAACAAAATAATCGATGACTTTTTCCCGAAAGGGTACTTGAAAATTCAGTACATAATAAGGAATACCCAGCTTACCGGCAACGGCTCTGGCATCCTCCACTGCTCCTAAAGAGCAGCAACCTCCCTCCACCTCAGTGCCATACGGTAAATCACTGGGCCATATTTGCATGGTGACACCTATGACTTCATATCCCTGTTCAAGCAAAAGAGCAGCCGCGACAGAACTATCAACGCCACCGCTCATAGCCATGATGACCCGAGCCATATTTCCTCCTTGATGCTAATAAAAATTAAATAATTAATCATAACATTTTGGAATCCAGAAGCCCAAATAAAAGCACACAGAAAAACCCGGTATGATATCTTTTGCTTCCGGCTCCTGTTTTCTGGATCCCCATCTTACCTATCATACAACGGAGACATAGAACGCAATTTATTGACGATTTCCGGCAGAACTTCCAGTAAATAATCAATTTCTTCCTTGGTATTGGATTTACCTAAGGTTATTCTAAGAGAACCATGGGCAATCTCGTGGCAAAGGCCCATAGCCAAAAGCACATGAGAAGGTTCAAGCGACCCGGAAGTGCACGCCGAACCACTGGAAGCTGCTATTCCTCTTAAGTCCAGATTCAACAGCAAAGATTCACCCTCAATATACTCAAAACTAAAGTTGACGTTGCCCGGCAAACGCTCCGTCCGGTGGCCGTTCAAGCGCAGATGATCAATCTTATTTAAGGCATTATCAATCAGGTAATCTCTTAAATAAGTAGTTTTTCTTTGATTCTCCGTCAACCGGCTGTTAGCTAGCTGGATAGCTTTGGCAAGGCCGACAATACCGGCAATATTCTCTGTGCCTGCCCGGCGGTTCCGTTCCTGTCCCCCGCCATGGATCAAGGAGTGGATCCGGGTGCCTTTGCGAATATATAAAGCACCAACTCCTTTAGGGCCGTATAACTTATGGGCGGACAAAGAAAGCAAATCAACGGATAAATCATTGACATTGACCGGAATCGAACCCGTAGATTGAACCGCGTCGGTATGAAATAAAATTTTTCTTTCCTTCAAAAGCCTACCAATAACCGCAATTGGTTGAATAGTCCCTATTTCATTGTTGGCATGCATAATGGACACCAAAATCGTCCGGTCGGTAAGCGCCTTCAATACATCCTGCGGTTCGACCAAACCGTCCGCGTCCACGGGAAGATAAGTAATTTCAAACCCTTTTCTTTCAAGATATTTGCAAGTATCAAAAATAGCATGATGTTCAATGGATGAAGTAATTATATGATTTCCTTTGTCCTTATAAGCTGATGCAATTCCCTTAAGCGCCAGGTTATCACTTTCGGAGCCGCATCCTGTAAAAACAATTTCCCTGGGTTCGTCGGCTCCGAGTTCTTGGGTCACGATTACCCGGGCATCCTCAATGGTTTTTCTGGTTTCCCTGCCATAGGAATGAATACTGGAAGGATTGCCAAAGGAATCCGTAAAGTATGGCAACATGGCTTGTAAAACTTCCGGATCAACCGGAGTGGTCGCCGCATGATCAAGATATATTTTTTTCAAAACTCCTCAACTCCCAAAATTAGCATCCATTATTTCTTATTGATTGAGGTCTCTTGAAAGCACATCATAGTTTTACCTGTCGATACCTTTTGTATGTTGATGACTATCCATTTATTCTATTTGCGCCAGTTGATCAAGAAAGTCCGTAATTTTTTTTACGGAACCAAAAGAATGATACTGGATAATGAGTTCACCTTTATTCAACATAAGCTGCTCCACACCGGAGAACCGAAGAATCTTTTTGAAGTTGACTAAATTCCAGCATTCCTTGGCGATACTTACATTGTTGGTTAAAATAAACCATTGGTTGTCCAGGATGGTATCCTCCGTTAAAAAACGCTTAAAATCTCCCCATTCTCTTTTTTTCATCCGCAGGGGGTAAAACTCTAACACGGCATCCCCACAACAATCCTGATTATGAAGGTTCATCCTTATTTCTAATCCGGAACTCACTTTTAAAGAATCAACCGAGCCTTCCAAAAAACGGATTTTTAAATCCATTCCCCGATAAACCGTTTCAATCTGGGAATAAATATTTCCGAAAAAGATACTGTTTTTTTCAGGAACCGTATTTAAATGAGAAGCCAGTTTCGTTAATATATGACGATGAAACAATTTCACCGGCCAATTGGTAACAAAAATTGAGATGATAAAAAAAGCGATCAATAATAAACCTAAAATATACATTGCTTAATTCCTCCGTTATCTATGACCAGCCTGAATCTTATTTCGATGGATATGGTAGTATTCAGATCCGATTATTCAACAAAGAAAGCCGAATGGTTACTTGTTAAACCGGATAACCAAGGACATGATCAGGATGAAAAAGAAACCAATGGTCACAACGAGTACTCCACTTTGTTCATGGTCATTTCGTAAAAAATTGAAACCCATGAAAAGGCCAACCATACTTACAACAAACATAAGTTTGGCATTGGCCGTCACTGTTACAAATAGCAATATACCGGCAGAAACCACGTTATATTGCATGGCTGTAATTTTCATTCGTTTCCCTCTTACCCTCACCCGCATAGAACATGACTGACTTTTATATATTTTTCACCAAAAATTCCGAATTACCCCGCCCCCGCCCGCACTGGCCTCACTTTTTATTAAAGACAATCCCATCATTGAAACGGGCGTTATATGCATCAAAATTGGGAATAATCCGCTGATAATTCTGTCCTACCAGGGAGGAATTGATTATATAATCAGCCGAGGCCCGATTGCAAGCAACCGGGACATTCCAGACGGCAGCAATCCGAAGCAATGCTTTGACATCAGGGTCATGTGGTTGCGGTTCCAGCGGGTCCCAGAAAAAAATCAGCATATCGATTTTTCCTTCGGCAATGAATGCACCAACTTCCAAATCTCCCCCCAAAGGACCACTTTTAAATTTATGGACATCAATTCCCAGTGCGGTTTCTAATAATTTCCCCGTAGTGCCGGTTGCATAAAGATGGTGTTTTTTTAAAATATCCTTATATTCTCCGGCCCATTCCAGTAAACTCTTCTTCTCGTGGTCATGAGCAACCATGGCAATATGTTTTGACTTAAAAGTTTGCGGATCATGATCTGGCATATTCTGTTTCCTCCGTAATTACCATTTCTTTCATTATACCTTACTTCATGGCAAAATGCTTGGAATTTATGCAAATTTGATCCTGAGAAATAAAAAGCCGGGGCTGTCCCAAAAGCAATTTAAATCAATAAGAAATACAATATACCGTATCGTTTCAATATTGTATTCAGATCGCTAAATTTACTTTTGGGAGAATCCCCGGACCGACGGTCTTCATCCATTAAAACTCATATCAGATGAACCAGTAACAGTTAAACAGTTTAGCCTAAATACTTATCAATTTCTCCCGCGATTTCTTTTTTCGGCCTGAAGCCCACCAGTTTGAACGCTGGATTACCATCCTTAAACAGGCAAATCGTCGGGATGCTCATAACCCCATATTCACTGGCCAATTGCTGATTATCATCTACATTAATCTTACCCACTTCAATTTTCCCGGAATATTGAGAAGCAATCTCTTCAATGACGGGTCCCACCATCTTGCAGGGCCCGCACCAAGGGGCCCAAAAATCTACAAGTACTGGAACTTTGGAATCCAGGACTTCTTTTTGAAAGTTACTTTGATCCAAATCAATCATTACGAACACTCCCTTATCGTTGATAGCTTTAGCCGGTAAATAGTTTAACTTTTCCAGTTGCCATTTAGGGTGGACACAAACAACTGCAAATGTCAAATTCATTATCTCCATCAACTATTCAGTTCATTCCTGGATAAAATTTATTTTAAGCAGCGGCAATCTTCGAACGCTATCAGCAGCTTTCGCCCCTCACTCACGACACTTGGTAAACTTGAAGTAGATTGGTTGACCCCGGTTCGTTGGTTCGGACTCCGGCGGTTAATACGATTAAATCATCTTCCTTAATAAAACCGTTTTTCTTGGCCGCTTCGACACTTCCATCAAGCATGCTGTCAATATCTTGCGCAACCGGGACAATTAAAGGATAAACGCCCCAGGAAATCGTCAATTGCTGAGCCACTTTTTGAGATGGAGTAACTGCCACAATCGGAGCCTGCGGCCGATATTTGGAAACGGTCCTCGCCGTGCTTCCCGATTGAGTCGAGCTAATAATAGCGGTGGCTTTCAGATCCAGAGCCGTTTGACATGTTGCATGGCTGATAGCATCGGCAACCGTAGGAAAAATACCAACTTTCTTCTGGTCCAAGAGTTGATCATACTGTAAAGAATTTTCAATCCGCTGCGCAGTCTTGGCCATCATTTCCACAGCTTCTATAGGATATTTACCGGCAGCAGTTTCTGCGGAAAGCATAATAGCATCGGTACCATCTAAAATAGCATGAGTAATATCAGTTATTTCAGCCCGTGTCGGTCTTGGATTTCGAATCATCGACTCCAACATTTCGGTAGCGGTGATAACCGGCTTCCCAGTACGGTTACATAAGTCTATCAAAGTTTTTTGGATGATAGGAACTTCCTCTAGAGGAACTTCAACCCCCAAATCGCCCCGGGCAACCATAATCCCATCGCAAGCTTGCAGAATTTCTTCGCTGTTCCTGAATCCTTCTTCGTTTTCTATTTTAGCAATTAAAAGTTGCTGACCGCCCAATTCCTTCACTAGCCTGCGGATTTCCAACAGATGTTCCGCTTTGCGGGCAAAGGAAACTGCTATAAAGTCGACTTGCTGCTTCACGACAAATTCGATATCGGCCGGATCTTTTCCCATCAGAGCCGGCAAATTGACGGAAATACCCGGTAAAGTTACCCCTTTACGGGAAGTTAACTCTCCGCTATTTAAAACCTGGCATTCGACTTGAACATCCTTTAAGGCCACCACACTCAGATTGATCATGCCATCAGCCAGTAAAATTTTGCTTCCCACTTTAACATCTTGGAGCAACGTTGGATAATCGACATAAATAAACCCTTCGGTTTTATCCTTAGCCGAATCGGTCGTCAAATGAAGCCGGTCACCCTCGTTTAATATTAGTGGTTCTGTTTTGAGTTTTCCGATGCGAATTTTCGGGCCCTGAATATCGGCTAAAATTCCCACAGTCACTCCAAGCCGCGCGGCAGTTTCCCGTATTAAACGGATCCGCTCGGCATGTTCCTCGTAGGTACCGTGGGAGAAATTTAAGCGAGCAATATTCATCCCCGCTTTAATCATTTTTTCTAAAATTTGCGGATCTGTGCTGGAAGGTCCTATCGTACATATAATTTTTGTCTTTTTCACAGATGCCTCCTAAACATTTGCCATAATGTTAACCAATTCAAGCTCCGCTGGATTGAGTGATTTTTTAGTATTAATAGCTTCATCTAAATTACAGACGCTAACTTGATTATTCGTATACCCAACCATCTTTTCACTTTCTCCCGCCAATAACAAATCAACGGCTTTTGCTCCCATCAATGTTGCGATTTTGCGGTCAAAAAATGTCGGTGTGCCACCCCGTTGCAAATGGCCTAAAATTGTAATCCGAACATCAAGGCCGGTCCGTAACGATAAGTAATTGCCTACTTTAAAAGAACTGGAATGTTCGATATTGTTCGGATCACCAAATAATCCTTCCGCAACCAATACAATACTATGCGACTTCTTACGCGAAGTATTCTCGAGAATTTGAGCCGCCAGACGTTCCAAATCGCATGGGATTTCCGGAACCAAAACCGCCTCCGCGCCCCCGGTCAGAGCTGCCGATACAGCTATAAATCCATTATTCTTTCCCATTACCTCAATAACACAAGTCCGGTTATGGGAGGAAGCAGTATCCCGTACTTTGTTCATAGCATCTAAAACTGTATTCACGGCAGTATCAAATCCAATGGAATAATCGGTACAGCCGATATCGTTGTCAATCGTACCGGGAATTCCCACCGTTTGAAATCCCATTTTATTTAATACCTGAGCGCCACGGAAAGAACCGTCGCCGCCAATAATAACCAGTCCATTCAGTCCAAGCTTTTCCAATTGTTCTTTGGCCCTTGATTGCCCTTCCGGAGTTTTAAATTCAAGGCAACGAGCTGATTGTAGGATTGTACCACCCCGTTGAATAATATCTCCTACCGAACGGGAATCCATCTTAACCATATCGTCTTCCAAAATACCGCTATATCCCCGTTTAATGCCGTAAACCTCACACCCATGAAAAAGCGCTTTACGAACGATGGACCGAATCGCAGCATTCATTCCAGGGGCATCGCCGCCACTAGTCAACACTCCAATCTTCATTTTTGCCTCCGTTGTCCGTTTATTTTTCGTTGTATTTGCCATAATTACGATACCTCTTGTATCTGTCTTCTAACAGTATTTCAGGGGACATTTGCAATAAAGATTGCAAATGTTTCAAAACGGCAGTTTTTATATTCGTAGCCGCTTCAGTCGGATTTTTATGAGCTCCCCCTAATGGTTCCGGAATTACTTCATCGACGATTCCCAGTTTTAAGAGATTCGGAGCGCTAAATTGCAAAGCGTTGGACGCTTCGTTAGCCTTTGAAGCATCCTTCCACAAAATTGATGCGCAAGCTTCAGGAGAACAAACAGAATAATAAGCATTTTCCATGATTAAAACTCTATTACCGACACCCGTTGCCAAAGCGCCGCCGCTTCCTCCTTCTCCAGTAATCACCACCACAATAGGAACTTTCATATTGGCCATTTCCCGGATGTTACGCGCTAAAGCCTCGGCCTGACCGCGTTCTTCAGCTTCAATTCCGGGATAAGCTCCTACCACATCCACTAAACAAATAATGGGTCTATTAAATTTATTAGCCTGTTGCATCAGGCGTAATGCTTTACGATACCCTTCCGGATAAGGAAGTCCGAAACTTCTTAAAATGTTTTCTTTCGTGTCCCGGCCTTTTTGTTGGCCTAAAATTGTGACCGGAATTCCCTCAAAAAAAGCCACTCCTCCTACCATAGCCGGGTCATCGCGAAAACTCCGGTCGCCATGAAGTTCAATAAAATCAGTACAAATCATTCCCACGTAATCCAAAAAAGTAGGCCGTTTAGGGTGACGGGCTATTTGCATTCGTTGTAAGGGTGATAAATTTTTATAAATTTCAGTACGCAGGGAATTGGCCTTCGATTCAAGCGCCAGGATCTGTTCTTCCATATCAATCCCTTTTTCCCTGGAAAACTGTTTAATCTCTTCAATCTGTTTTTCTAATTCTAATACAGGTTTTTCAAATTCCAATATTGGACCCTGATTAATTGCCATCAACCCCACCTCCATTCGTATGCACTTTAAGTAGCTGAGTTAGGGTTGCTTTTAAATCCTTACGGTTGACAAGAATATCGACAATCCCGTGTTCCAATACGAACTGGGATGATTGAAAACCCTGCGGTAATGTTTGCCGTATGGTTTGTTGAATAATACGGGGGCCGGTAAAACCGATTAAGGCGTCCGGTTCGGCAATGATAATATCCCCCAGTGAAGCAAAACTTGCAAATACTCCTCCCATGGTAGGATCGGTTAAAAGTGAAATGTACAAACAACCCGCTTCCGACAACCTGTTCAACGCCTGACTCGTTTTCGCCATTTGCATAAGAGAAAATATTCCCTCTTGCATTCTGGCCCCTCCGCCTCCGGCAGATACAGCGATAAAAGGCAACTTTTCTTTGGTGGCGTATTCAATTGCGCGGGTAATTTTTTCACCGACGACCGAACCCATGGAGCCAGCCATAAATCCAAATTCAATAATGGCAAGACTCACAGGGATGTCATTAATTAACGCCCGTCCAATAATCGCACCCTCATTGAGTTCCGTATTTTTCTGAGCTTTTTTGATTCGCGGCTCATATTCAGGGAAATTCAAAATATTAACCGTTTTTAAATTGGAATCAATTTCCTGAAAACCATCTTTATCGACCAATAATTCCAAACGTTCTTTGTAATTAATTCGAAAATGAAAATTACATTTCGGACAAACATTCAAATTTTTCTCCAGATCTTTATGGTAGGTAATTTGAGAACAGCGGTTGCACTTTACCCATAACCCATCCGGAATTTCTTTCTTTTCTACAGCATCAATACGGCCATTGAATTGTTGTTGCTCGCTTTTAACTGTAATGTATTTCGGTTTCGTTTTAAAAAGATCTTTTAACAAAAACTCCACTCCTTAAGCTCATCTTAGTATTCTGGAGCATTTTACTAAAATATCAAAATTTCTATAAATTGTCATTAACTACATTTATTTCGTGATTCTAAGTAAATATCCTGCTCAATTAATTTCTATAAAATCAAAACCTTTGAAGCGCATTGTTGATAACCTCATTTGCTTCCCCGATTTCCAATTGGGTAACCATGACTTCTACATTTTGTTCTTCCTTCACAGTTGAATTAGATTCTTTCAATTTCACCAGAATACCTTCTATTTCCAAAAGTTGTTTTAAGATTGCGGCTATTCTTCGATTTGGCGCTATGTAAACAGCAACCCACATTGAAAGAATCCCTCTTTCCAATTTAAGCGCAAAAGCGCCTATATATCAGGATAAATGAGTATATCAAGCTTGTCAAGTAAAAAAAACGAGAATTAACACAGTAGTAATCTCCTGGTATTTATTTTTAATAAAAAATTCAGAGTGTTCTCGATGAAAAAATAAAAAAAGTTTCGGAAGCCCAATAATCTAAAAAATATAAAGTCCTTCAAAAAAGATCTTATCCCATCGCATTCACCAGGTTTTTAAACAAGGTACCCCGTTCCTGGTAATTTTTAAACATATCGTAACTGGCACAGGCTGGCGATAACAGTACAACCTGGCCTGGCCCGGCAAGTTTTGTTGCCGTTTCCACAGCTTCCTCAAAAGTTTTGACCGGAGTGATCGGAAAATCTTCCCGGAAGTTTCTAACTGCGGCAATTATTTGGGGTCCGGTAACACCGATTACAACCAAATGCTTACATTGATTGACAATGACTGGGGCGAGTTTATCGAAGGGAAGATGTTTATCATAACCGCCGGCAATTAGAATCGTAGGTCTGGTCATGGCCATTAAACCGGCAATAGCCCGATCAGGCGTCGTGGAAATTGAATCGTTGTAAAAAAGTACCCCGTTTTTTTCCCGTATAAATTCCAAACGGTGTTCGACTCCACTGAATTCTTCCACAACCGGGGTTAAATTCTCAAGAGGTACTCCGTTGATTCGTGCAGCTAACGAAGCAGTTAATATATTTTCAACGTTATGGTCACCTAAAAGTTTCAGGCGATTTCTGGTGGTCAATACCTCAGTCTGACCGTTCAGCCGGATTACCAACTTATCGTCTTCCAAACAAGCTCCTTCATCAAGGTTCCGCTTTCGGCTGAAATAATACAATTTTCCTTTTACTTTGTCGGAGAGGCCACGGGTAATTTCATTGTCATAATTGAGAATAGCAATATCCTTTTCGCTTTGATACTGTAAAATATTGCTTTTGGCTTGGATATATTCCTCCATGGACGCATGAATATCCAGATGGTTGGGAGTTATATTGGTAATAATCGACAATTGCGGACTTTTGCTAACCGTTTGAAGTTGAAAACTGCTAAGTTCGAGAACAACCTTAGAAGATTGGTTCATGGCCGGCAACTGGTCCATCAAAGAACGTCCAATATTGCCACCGACAAAAGTAGCAGGAAAAGCGGATGCCATCATTAGTCCAATCAACGTGGTGGTTGTAGTCTTACCGCTGCTGCCGGTAATCCCAGTGATTTGACCCGGGCACTTTTCAAAAAACAACTCCATTTCACTGCTGAAAACAGCTCCCTCCGAACGGGCTCTTTGTAATTCCGGTAAATCTTTTTTCATACCCGGAGTCACATAAATAGAATCAAAACCGTGTAAATGACTTAAATAATCATCACCCAGGCAGTATTCAAGCTTTAAATCACTTAATTTTCCCAAATAATTCTGAAGTTCCTCAGATGATTTCTTGTCAAAAACCGTTACTTGTGCGCCTTGTTCCACTAAATATCTGATTAAAGGAGTATTACTAACGGCCAAACCGATTACTGCAGTTTTTTTAAGAGTTCCCATCATCCATCACCAATTTTCCAAATTATTATCGACTAACATTCACAGTATATCGCTACTGAAAAATGTAAGACCCCACTTAAGTCAAAGCTTTACTTTGGCAAACAAAACACTCCTCCTTCTGACGAGTCCTAAAAAAACAGAGGGCGTTTCCGCCCTCTGCTCCTTGTTGTTTTTATCAAATCGTATTGCTACAACCGAGCACGTTAACGATTTTATGTTTGACCATTGCCTTAATGGCTTCCCGGCCTGGAGTCAAGTATTGCCTCGGGTCGAAATCGCCAGGTTTTTCAGCAAAGTGCTTCCTGATGGAAGCAGTCATGGCTAACCGTAAATCCGAATCGATATTAATCTTACATACTGCCATCGTAGCCGCTTTCCGCAGCATTGCTTCAGGAACGCCTTGAGCGCCCGGCATTTGGCCACCATATTTGTTAATCATCTCAACAAATTCAGGGATAACCGAAGAAGCTCCATGGAGAACAATAGGGAAATTGGGCAACCGTTTTTCGACTTCTTCTAAGATATCGAAACGTAATCTGGGTTCACCTTTAAACTTAAAGGCGCCATGGCTCGTCCCAATCGCAATAGCCAGAGAATCAACTCCGGTCCGCTTAACAAATTCTTCAACCTGATCAGGATCGGTAAATGAGGCATCCTTTTCAGATACATTTACCGCATCTTCAATACCGGCAAGCTTACCAAGTTCCCCTTCAACGACAACTCCTTTTGAATGGGCATAATCTACCACTTCTTTGGTAATTTTAATATTCTCTTCAAAGGCATGTTTGGATCCATCAATCATGACTGAAGTAAAGCCGCCATCAATACAGGATTTGCAAACTTCAAAATTTTCGCCGTGGTCTAAATGGACGCAAATCGGTAATCCGGTATCTTCAATAGCTGCTTCAATTAATTTCATCAAATAGACATGTTTGGCGTATTTCCGAGCGCCTGCCGATACTTGAAGAATCAACGGTGTCTTTTCTTCTTTGGCAGCTTCGGTAATGCCCTGAACGATTTCCATGTTATTGACATTAAAAGCGCCAATAGCATATCCGCCCTTATAAGCTTTTTGGAACATTTCAGTTGTCGTAACTAACGGCATTGATTTCACTCCTTTGGAATCCTTATTTTATACGTGCGCGCATGGGTGCGAGCCTGCTTTCCAGTCAAACCTATTTTACCAGATTTAGGTTTAAAAGCAAACTAGTTTTATAAAAAATATCCAGTATATTATTTCCCTTCTTCGAGTCCTATTATCCCGCAACGCTCGCCCAAAAAGCAAACCCCGGATTGTCTTCTCCTTCATAGGAAGCCAAACAGCTTTCTTCCCGGGTTAACGCCGCAAGAAAGTCACCGTTGATAACGGCCTTGGCTTTGCCTACAATCTCTCCCCGCTCCACCAGAAGGCATTGGTCCGCTGTTAATGAAAAATGGCCTGAACTTGCATCCTGGGTATGTAAACCTAAAATCGAATATACTATCATTCCCTGTTGAGTTTGCTTAATTAATTGTTCCCAGGTATCCATGGTTCGGCTGCTCTTGATAAAAAATCCCCCCGAAGGAATCGGTGTGGGAATGAGTCCTGCTTTTTTGGCATATTTCAGGCTAAGTATCGGTGTCTTCAGCCTTCCCTCACTAATAAAGGAGGCTTTACCTCCAGCCACGCACTCGCTGGTACATGGGTACGACATTGCCCGATAGGGCAATAAAGTATTGACTTCTAAAGATAAATCCTTTCGCAATACTTGTTTTTCCTTCTTGAAATCTTCAAGCTCAAAGCGGCTTTGGCGATTTACGACTAAACTACCGTAGAGATTGGTTAATAAAAATTGCCCTAAAAAAGACTCAAAAATCCCCGGTGGGAAAAGAAGTCGCATCTTTCCGCCAACTTCCCGCGGGGGACTTACAGCCAGCAACGAAGCAATATTAGCGGTATTTTCAATCACCCGATTTATTTCCGATTCGGTGGGCCATTTTTTTTCTCCATAACTTTCCCCATAACAATCATTGGCTTCAAAAAAGAAATCCACCGGACTCTGGGAATAAGCCACTTGTAACCCTTCGGAATTCAGAATGACTCGGGAACCCTCATAACAACGGACTTTTCCATCTATTTTTTTAATGCCCCGCTGGCTCAAAAATTGTAATCCCTGTTCCAATAAATGAAACGGTAAAGGATCTTGATGGTCGATAATGTTTTTGACTCGCTCATCTAAGAGCGCCACTTGAGGGATATTTTCAGGCTTATAAAGACCCACTCCATCGGGATCATAATAAGCGGTCGCCCGCCAAACATCCATATATTCCGTGAAATTATTAACAACACCAGAGTCAAGCTTGGCTGAAGTGAATTTGTGACCCGCCCAGATAAGATATATTTCACCACTAATACTTCTTTTATATCCCGGAGCCGAATATGGACCGCCAATACGGTTATTCTTGAGACCAACTTCAAATCCTCTGGTTTCATATAAATCGATTCGCCAAGCTGTTAATTCCCGATTTTGTCTTGAATAATCATTTAATCGTTCCGCCAGAATCGTTGCCAACTCCATTTTAATTCCCCCCAATTGTTACTTCGGGATTTTTATCAATGACCAAAAAATAATGGGAACCACCACAGCTTGGTACTCCTTGTCCCATTTTACCACAAGTCCCGATAGCGTCGATCTGTAGCTGACCAATGGCAGCTTTGACGGATTGCAATACCGATAAAATTTTGCCACTGAAAATTGCAGGCTTATAAAGAACAGGTTCCTGAGATAACTGGTAAATTCCCGAACAATGAAAAACAAAATCGCCGAAGGCCGGGTTGACCTGACCGCCTTGAAAACCTGCCAAATACAAAACATTTTCATCAGCCTTCATTAAATGGTTATCGATTAAGATATGATAAAGATCTTCCGGAGTCACGGACTCAAAATCCCGGTTAAGGGGGAGCGGTTTTTCCATTTCAATGCGAATATTGCTCATTCTGGCAATCGGGAGATGAAAGAAATTCTCAACCCGTTCAGCCCCGGTGTATGGAACACCTGCCCGATCCGCTGAAAAAATATCGGAAAGACCCGCATTCAGTTTTCCATGATCGACAATTTTGACGGTCTGACGAATTTCTCCCACTGCGCTTACGGGCTGATAAGCATAATCCCCTTCAAGGGGCCCGTCAATGATTGACAAACCAGAGTCAGCCACAGTCATTCCGGTTTTAAAATGTCCATTTTCGCCAAGAATGGAACTTTCAATCGCATCGGTTTCCGCAGCATGGCCAAAAGCCTCATGGGCGAGTCCTTTTGCCAAAGCATAATCAATCACCAGTTTATAATGTCCACCTGCCAGCGTAGAAGCTGATAATAAATTCAATGCCAACTGAGTGGCTTTTTTGGCCCTCTCTTGGATTTTACGGCGGTTCTCTTGTTTAATGAGCACGCCCAAGTCAATCCCGGACAAATTGGCAAAAGTGGTGGCTGTGTCATCCGTGGATTTAGCGGTAATACTATGATACAACATCGAACGAGGCGTATTGAATACCGTATCGGTACCGTCAGAACGAATAATTCGCCATTCTTCGTCGGTCAGACGCAGCAGAGTACGGACAGATAATCGGGAATCCATAACCGTTAATTCGTTGTTCAGTTCTTTTAGCCGGGTTTCGATCTCCGTCAAGCTCAATGTACCGTATGGATTATCTAATTGAATCTCTCTTCGGGTATGATGTTCCTTTAGCTTGAAAATCTCTACATTAGGTTCCCCCTGAAAGCTTTTACTCTGCTCGGCCAGGAAAGCCGCCTTCTCGAACAAGTCTTTCATAATCTCTTCGTTAATCTGATCGGCTGCTGCAAAACCGATGTACCCTTCGGGTGTAAAAACCTGAAGGCCCATTCCTTCCAGATTGCCGCTACTGATTTCTTCCGTTTTGCCGTTATTGATATGAACTCCTAAATCTTTTCGGCTTTGCAAACGTAAAATAAAATACAATCCCTTGGCCATACCAATTTTTTTGGCTAAATCGATAATTTGATGATATTGATCAACTCTCACTTTTCGGCACCTCATTTTTTATCAATTGACAATCGAGAATTGACATTGATAAAGGATAATGTTAAAAACTCTATTCAAAACCGATTATGACAATTCGTTCTCTTCTCTAATACCACCTGCATGAGAGGGGCACCCTTACACCTATTATGAGCTTTGTTTTTAATCTCAATTCTCAATTTTGAATTCTCAAGTGATTTCATTTAAACAGGTGTTCAGCCCTAATTTTTGTTTCCGCAGCAACGACTTGCGGAGCAAATACATTCAGCAAGCCTTCACTAAAAGCCTGGAGATCAAGTTGCGGCAACCAAGAAAATAAATCCACTGTTAAAAATTTTTGCTCAGGGAAGACCTGGATTAATAAATAGGAAACCTCATTGATTTCTCCACTAATCCGTATTCCTTTATTATGCGTCTCAAAACGTAATCCAACTTTCCCGTTATCAGTGGTGGAAATTATGCGGTTCATTTCCGTTTCTAGCCCCTCTGGATCCTCCCAACACGGATTTTGGCACAGATAAAGGTCGGCCATATAGTGCCGTCCAAACCCCATTTTCAACCGGACACCCCTCCCCCTTCGTCATTTTCATATCTCTCTATCATATGTAAATGAACGAATAGGGGGAAACGCGTCTTGATAAATTGTTTTTATTCCATTGATTTTTTTAGTTCTTGTTCCAAGTCGGCCATTAATTTCTTCATCCGATCAACAAGTGGTGATACCCGATCTAAATCCCGTTCCTGTCCCGGTTGCTTTATTTGAAGGTGTAATTGTAAAACAGAATGTTCCAAATCGCCTACAACTTTTTCGAGTCCAAAATTATTAAGCTTCGGCCTTGTCATCATCGAATCCAGGTGAGGCTCGGTATTTAATACAAAACGTTCACCCCAGCGGGGAATAAGGGGATTGATATTCAAGCGCTGTTGAATTATACCGGCCAAATCTTTTTGAGCGCCATTTTCACCATGAACAATAAAGAGCCCTCTTGGTTTTTTCGTAAAACCATTCAACCACTCCAACAAACCCGCTTGATCGGCGTGGGCCGAAAAGCCTCCTATGGAATGTACTTTGGCTTGAACATTGACCTCTTCGCCCATAATTTTAACGACCTTGGCGCCTTCTAAGAGTCTTCGCCCCAAAGTATCTTCAGCTTGGTAACCAACAAATAAAATATGAGATTCCGGACGCCACAGGTTATGTTTTAAATGATGTAAAATACGTCCGGCTTCGCACATCCCGCTGGCGGAAATAATTATCGCCCCCTTGGCAGTGGCGTTTAATTGTTTGGATTCCTCTACGCTCCGTACAAAATGAAGATTCGGGAACTCAAAGGGACTCTCATTGGCAGCGAAGAATTCCCGAGTTTCTTCATCGTAACACTCAGGATTATCCCGATAAATTTCAGTCACGGAAACCGCCATCGGACTATCGATATAAACCGGCACCCGTGGAATTTTTCCATTGCGGAGTAACCCTTTGATGTAATATAACAAATCCTGGGTACGGCCGACTGCAAAAGCAGGAATCACCAGATTTCCGCCGGATTTAACCGCATCGGTGATTATTTTACGTAATAATTCGACCTTTTGATCCTGGTCTTCATGAATTCGGTTTCCATAAGTGGATTCAATCAGTAAATAATCAGCATCTGCAATGGAGGTCGGATCCTCAATAATCGGTTGATTTTTCTGGCCTAAATCTCCGGAAAATACTATCTTGGTGGTCGTTCCGCCCTCGGAGACAAACACTTCAATAATCGCCGATCCCAAAATATGTCCGGCATCCCAAAAACGGACCCGCACTCCGGGTAGAGGTTGAAATTCTTCCGAATACTGTTTAGCCCTAAACTGGCTCAAACAATTTAAAGCTTCCGCCGCCGTATATAGTGGTTCCTCTGCAGGAACACCGGCCCTTTGACGCTTACGATTGCGCCATTCGATTTCCATTTCCTGAATGTGTCCGGAGTCTGGAAGAACAATTTTACATAATTCCTGAGTTGCTTTAGTAGCATAAATCTCTTTTTTAAAGCCGAACTTGCACAACTTTGGGATAAGGCCGGAATGATCGATATGGGCATGGGTTAATAACATAAAATCCAAAGTGCCGGGATTGAAAATAAAATCCTGATGGTTGAGTTGCCGGATTTCTTTCGGACCTTGAAACATTCCACAATCCACCAGGAAACGGCCGGAACGGGTTTCCACCAGATAACTGGAACCGGTGACGGTTCCAGCGGCGCCGCAAAAGGTAATTTGCATGAGTTTCCTCCTCTACATGAAGTCAATGATTTTTTATACCAGTTCCCAGCCGAAAGAAACCATTTAGTTTCATAAAAAGTTTTGACAAACCGGCTGCTCTCTGTTATACTTATACCTGTACCTTTTCCGGGGTGTGGCTCAGCTTGGTAGAGCGTTCGGTTCGGGACCGAAAGGCCGGAGGTTCAAATCCTCTCACCCCGACCATTTCAAGAATTGATGATTAGTAAAAATAAAAGCCGCAAGGCTTTTTTTTAAAAACTTCGGCTTTTTTCACCAATTCCCTTTATTTTTCTGCAATAAAGTTAGTGTTAAATAACATCTCGGATCAATGCTGCCGGGTTTACTTTACTTTCGCTCCAATGAAAACAGTCTGCCACCTCAGATACAACTGCGCTTGCCCCAATTTGCTCCCGCGCATAAACTTCTGCAATAACAGCACCTTTGATTACATAGTCTCCTACTTTGGCTGAAAGTTTAATTCCTACATCGGGTTTGATAATGTCCTCCAATTTATTTCGTCCGGCGCCTAATTTCATAGCGCAAAGCCCCAGCGCCCGGCAATCAATCCGCTCAATCCAACCATCTTTCGGAGCCAACACCGGCTGGATTACCGGCGCCAAAGGTAAAAGACCCGGTTCTTCCACAACTCGGGAATCTCCTCCCTGAGCGGTTATCAATTGTTGGAGTTTGGCGGCCCCGGCACCACTCTCCAACATTTTCTTCATTAATTCGGTTCCTGCTTCCGGTGAGGTTGAACGCTCAGCCAGGTAGGCCATATACCCACCCAATATCAGACATAATTCGGTTAAATCAGAGGGACCTTCCCCCCGCAGTGTCTGAATCGCTTCCACGACCTCCAGACTATTACCGATAGCCCGGCCCAATGGTTCATTCATATCGCTTAATACGGCCTTAAAACGGCGGCCCGCCCGGTTGCCGATTTCCACCATGGTTCTGGCGAGCTCCAAAGCCTGATCATAATCACGCATAAACGCACCGTCGCCGAACTTAACGTCCAGTAAAACTCCGTCAGCGCCAGCCGCCAGTTTTTTAGACACAATGCTGCTGGCGATCAAGGGAATGCTTTCAACCGTAGCCGTTAAGTCTCTTAATGCATAGAGTTTCTTGTCTGCCGGTACCATATGTCCGCTTTGACCAACCAGGGCAACACCGATTCTTGCCACTTGGCTTAAAAACTGTTCCTGGGGTAAACTGGTTTTAAAACCTGGAATTGCTTCTAATTTATCAATGGTTCCTCCGGTATGGCCTAATCCTCTACCGGACATCTTGGCAACGGGTATTCCGGCTGAAGCCACGAGCGGAATCAAGACCAACGAAGTCTTATCGCCCACTCCACCCGTACTGTGCTTATCAACCTTGGGACCGGATATTCCGGATAGGTCAATCATTTCTCCGGAACCCGCCATCTCCAAGGTTAAATAGGTGCATTCATCAAAGGTCATTCCTTGAAAATAGACTGCCATGCACCATGCGCTCATTTGATAATCAGGGATTTCCCCCGCCACAAACCCATGAATCAGATAATGAATTTCATCGCGGGTCAATTCCTCGCCTTCACGCTTTTTCCATATCAGATCATAAACTCTCATGTTTTCCATGCTGTCACCTCATGTTATGGCGCATTCGCGTAGTCATGCTCACTGAAGCTCTTTTATTACAAATTTTTATCCTGCCAAATCTCAACCCTGATTTTAATATGTCTATAAAACGATTCGGCTGGCAAATTCCTCTCCCACCGGCCATGGTTCAAGATTAAACCAGACGCATAAAGAAGCCGCGATATCTGCAAAAGTACTCCGGGTGCCAAGGTTAATACCTGCAGGTAATCCAGGTCCCATTATCAACAAAGGCGTATATTCTCTTGAATGATCCGTACTGGGAGTTGTAGGGTCACAACCATGATCCCCCGTAATTATCAAAACATCACCTTGACCTAGTTTCGGTAAGTTTTGACCGAGCCAATGGTCAAATTCCTGTAAAGCCTGGCCATACCCTTTGGGATCATTTCGGTGGCCGTAAAGCATATCAAAATCAACGCAATTCGCAAAGACAAGTCCCTCAAAATCACGTTCAATGAGTTCACTAAGAAATGCCAGAGTCTCCGGATTGTTATGGGTATGGTTGGAATCGGTTAAACCCTGGAAACTGAAGATATCTTCAATTTTCCCCACACCATAAACCGTAAAGCCCGCTTTCTTCAAGCGATCAAGCACCGTTTCCGAAAACGGCTTCAATGAAAAATCCTTCCGCCCGGGTGTGCGATAGAAAGAGCCCGGTTTTCCCAGGAATGGACGGGCAATCACCCGGCCTACTCCATGTTTTCCTTTTAAGATTTCACGGGCAATTTCACAAAAACCATACTGTTGCTCCAATGGAAAAATTTCCTCATGGGCCGCAATCTGAAAAACACTGTCTGCTGAGGTATAAACTATCAATTTTTTAGTATGAATATGTTCTTCGCCGAGTTCAGCAATAATTTCCGTCCCGGAGGCCGCCTTATTTCCAAGTATGCCATGACCCGTCCTTCGGGTAAATTCATGAATGACTTCATCAGGAAAACCCTGAGGATATACGGGAAAAGGTCGGGGAAGAACGAGCCCAGACATTTCCCAATGTCCGGTAGTGGTATCTTTTCCTGCCGAACGCTCCGCCATTTTTCCAAAAATCAAACCTTCGGCAGCGGAAGAAACGCCTAAAACATCCGTTAATTTACCAAGCCCTGCCGCTTCCATATTCGGTAAATTCAAGCCTCCTAAGGCTTTAGCAATATTGGCCAAAGTATTGCTTCCCTGATCGCCGTAATCTGCAGCGTCGGGTAACTCACCCACTCCAACACTATCCAGTACAATCAAAAAAATACGTTTGATTTTCATCTTTTGCTCCTCGGTTTCATTGACTTCTGTTATTCTTATTAAAAATGGGGGCCGGTTTCCCAAGATAATAACCCTGTCCGTAGGTAACGCCGATTTCTTTCAAAATCTCTACCGTTTCGGCGCTTCCCACAAATTCGGCCACAGTTTCCAGGTTGAGGGCTTTTGCCAAATCTTGCATTGCCTGAACTAAATATCGCAAGGTACTATCGCTATCCAAAGCACTGATGAAAGCGCCATCCAGCTTTAATTGATTGACCGGCAAATTTCTCAAGTAAGAGAAGGAATTGAATCCGGCTCCAAAGTCATCCAAAGAAAATAAGCATCCAAAAGCCCTTAGATGATTGATCCATTCCTGAGCTGATTTTAAGTCATGAATTACCGACGCTTCCGTGATTTCAAACCCGATTCTTCCCGGCCCAAGCCCATATTGGAGCAAACTGTCTTCAATATATTTTAATAAGCCTTCATCGGCGAGGCTGCTTCCGGAAAGGTTAATGAATATCTGGAGTTCCGGATATTCTTGCAATGTATACAACACATGGCGGACCATCCAGCGATCAATTTGCGGCATCAATCCAAATTGTTCGGCGGCCGGTAGAAAAACGTCCGGAGTAATAACCGTATCATGACTCTTCAGTCGAATTAAAGCTTCATAATGTTTTATATGATTGTCTTGCAAATTGATAACTGGCTGGAAAAAAATCAAAAAGCCGTCCACTTCCAAAGCGTCTTTAATTAAAGTCACGATTTCATTGGTTTGGGATAACCGGACCATGGTGTTATCCTCGGGATAATATAATACTGCCCGGTTGCGGCCCTGCCTTTTAGCGGTATACATTGCAGTATCGGCTTGAGATAACAACGTTCCCTGCTCATGATTGCCGTCGATAAGCACGAGTCCAATACTGAGTCCCAAGTGAAAACTATGATTGTCAAATACAAAGCGTTGTTCCTCGATGGTTTGACAAATCCGATCCGCTATGGCTTTTGCTTCATTGATATCTTCATTGTCAAGCAGCAATGCAAATTCATCCCCGCCGATCCTGGCAAGCAAATCATATTCACGTAAATGTTGCTGCAATAAACGGGTAAAAGTAACCAGTACTTTATCACCTATGGTATGACCCATCGTATCATTGACAACCTTAAAATTATCCAGATCCATCATCATTAAGGTGCTGGGCTTACCCCGGCGGGCACGGGCAACCCCTTTTTTCAATGCATTCTCCAGTAACCGCCGGTTGGGTAGGCCGGTTAACTGATCATGAGTCGCCAAAAAACCCAACTGTTTTTCCTGTTCTCTCCGTTTGGCATTAATTTCCTGCAAATGAGCGGCCATTTTATCGAAAGATTGAATCAAGAAATCAAGTTCATCAGAAGGACGAATTAGCTTGATACCCTTTGAAGAATTGCCTGTCCAAGCGTTAAGGCGGATATTGAAATTTCCTTCCGCTAATGCATTAAAACCATCTAAAATTTGAGCAATTCTTTTACCCAGTAAAATATTGGTCAAAACATAAATCACCATCAATAAAGCGAGAATTGCTGCGATTGAGCTTAGTAAAGTAATTACAAAAAACTCCCGGCTTTGTTTGATTAATAAATTTTTGGAAAAGGAAATTTTTACATAAATGGGTGGCTGAAGTCCCGCACGGGCTTGTAAATAAGCATCCAGAGTTTTGGAAGTCTCCAAAAAAAACTGGGGCTGATTTCCTAAAACCGGCACTGTCACTTTTTTCCCCATTTTTTTGATGTTTTGATGCGCTAAAATTTTTCCATCTTGATTCAGTACCGCGACCTCAACAATATCCGCGGAACTATTATAAATCTGCTTGCAAAGATTGCTAAAGCCATATAGAGAACTCTCCGTACCAAAAGTTCTTATGGTATAGTTGACTCTTTCCAGCAAAGGACCTGCTAATGCTGCTTCTCTTAAAAATATTTGATTTACCATATGATGCCGGTTTAAACTTTGAAAAAGCGCAGCATCTACCGTAATAATAATTAAAACAGTAATCCCCAGAGTTCGGAACATGTTCATAGAAATTCTTGGGGTCTTCATTGCAAATACCTTTCAAAGTCTTTTGCTAATTTCGCGATAACAATGTAGGTTTTAATTATTTCGCCACCTTTAAACATTTCCCTTTTTGAAAGAAATTTCCAAACAATATTTTAAAGAGATTTTAAAATAAGTATAACTCTTTTTTATTTTTCCATAAACTCTAGTCAATACCTTTTTAGCCCTGAAAATTTTTGAAGTTTAAGGCACGAAAAAAGAGCCGGAAAAAAGGGTTATTTGGGGGACGAACCTCCAAAAAACTTTTTCCCGGCTCCTTTTGGGTCAAAAATCAAACTATAACTTTAAGGATTCAACTGTTCAAGCCGTTCTTTAATCTTCGCTGCCTTGTCTTTAAAAGTCGCCAGTTTTTCCCGTTCTTTCACAACGACTTGGGCCGGGGCTTTGGCCACAAAAGATTCACTATTGATCCGCGACTCAAGTTTTCCTATTTCCGCCTCTAGTTGGGAATACTCTTTTGATAAACGTTCCTTCTCTTTTGCCACATCGACCAATCCGGCTACCGGCATAAAGATTTTAATGCCGGCCGCGACGGCGCTGATGGATTTCTCCGCCTGATAGCTCCCATCCTGATAACTCTCGTCGCTTATCAATTTAAAATCGCCCAATCCGGCCATACTGGAAATATATTGCATATTCCGTTCCAAAACCGCCTTTTTATCGGCTGAACTTACAAACACGGCTTCGACTTTCTTCTGAGGCTGAACACTAGCTTCTGCCCTGATATTACGAATCGTCCGAACGACTTCAATTACATCTTCCATTTCGGCTTCATCCGCTATAAACTGATTTTTCTCATTTCCAGTGGGCCATTCGGTGATCATAATGCTTTCGCCTTCATGAGGCAAAGCCTGCCAAACTTCCTCCGTTAAGAAAGGCATAAAGGGGTGCAATAATTCCATGGTCTGCCGTAGTACCCTGGCCAAAATGGATTGAGCAGTCTTTCTTTCTAAAGAATTCTCCTCCTGATAAAGACGAGGTTTTGAAAATTCAATATACCAATCACAATATTCATTCCATAAAAAGTCATATAACAGTGAAGCTGCAGCCCCTAAATCAAAACGTTCTAAAAGCCTTGTGACCTCGACCGTCACTGTTTCCATACGGGACAAAATCCATTTATCCGGAAGCGTCAACCACGCTTCGGGTAAAGAAACATTTTGCCCTTTGGCGAAAGAATTTAGCATGGAAGAATGCAAATCATTGACCAAATCACCCTGGGCGGCCATTTCTTTCTCATAATGCATCAGTACGAAACGGGCGGCATTCCAAATTTTATTGGTAAAATTACGGCTTCCTTCAACCTTCTCCATTTGGAAGCGCTGATCCTGGCCCAAAGCTGTCCCTGTAGCCAAGGTGAAACGTAAAGTATCCGCTCCAAAATTGTTGATGACCTCCTGAGGATCAACAATGGTCTCCGGTCGGGATTTGCTCATCTTTTTACCAAACTTATCGAGAACCAGTCCATGAATTAACACTTTCCTGAATGGTATTTCTTTTTGGGACTCCATCCCCATGAAGATCATCCGGGCCACCCAGAAAAAAATAATATCTCTACCGGTTACCAGCACCGAAGTCGGATAAAAATGCTTTAATTCTTCGGTTTGCTTAGGCCATCCCAAGGTTGAAAAAGGCCACAGTCCGGAAGAAAACCAGGTATCTAAAACATCCGGATCCTGATCCAGCTTTTGACTGCCGCATTTGGGGCATGCCGCGGGATCGGTGCGGGAAGCAATCACCTCGTGGCAATCACCGCAGTACCATACCGGAATCCGGTGTCCCCACCACAATTGTCTGGAAATACACCAGTCCTTGATATTTTCTAGCCATCCCAAATAAATTTTGGTAAAACGTTCCGGAACAAATTCGATCCTGCCATCGAGCACTGCCTGAATTGCCGGCTCAGCCAGGGGTTTCATTTTAACAAACCATTGTTTGGAGATTAGAGGCTCAATAATAGTGTCGCAACGGTAACATTGACCTACCGCATGGTTGAGTTCCTCAATACCCACCAAATAGCCTTCCTGTTGCAAGTCCTTTACCAGGGCTTCCCGGCACTCATAGCGGTCCATTCCGGCATATTTACCGGTATCCTGAGTCATCTTGGCGTCAAAGTCGATGACGGTAATCTGTGGCAGATTATGGCGCATGCCCATTTCAAAGTCATTGATATCATGGGCCGGAGTTATTTTAACGGCGCCAGTGCCAAAACTCATATCCACATAGGCATCGGCGATAACCGGGATTTTGCGGTTCATAACCGGCAGGATGACTTCTTTGCCAATCAAATCTTTGTAGCGGACATCATCAGGATGAACGGCCACCGCCGTATCCCCCAGCATCGTTTCGGGACGGGTGGTGGCAACTTCGATGAAACCACTGCCATCCGCTAACGGATAACGAATATGCCATAAATGCCCCTGCCTGTCCTCATGTTCCACTTCAATGTCAGAGATGGTGGTATGACATTTGGGGCACCAATTAATCAAATAGCTTCCGCGATAGATTAATCCTTTTTCATAAAGTTTGATGAAGATTTCACGGACTGCCTCCGAACAGCCTTCGTCCATTGTAAAACGTTCCCGGTCCCAATCACACGACGCACCCATTCTTTTCAGCTGTTTGATAATCGTTCCGCCGTACTGCTCCTTCCATGCCCAAACCCGTTCCAGGAACTTTTCCCGTCCTAAATCATGTTTGGTAAGCCCTTCCTTAGCCAAAGCCTCTTCTACTTTGGCTTGAGTTGCGATACCGGCATGATCGGTTCCCGGCATCCAAAGGGCATTATAACCTTGCATCCTTCTCCAGCGTATTAAAACATCCTGTAAAGTATCATCGAGCGCATGCCCCAGATGAAGAACTCCAGTCACATTAGGCGGTGGAATTACAATGCAATAAGGTTTTTTATCCTTCTCGACTTCAGCGTGAAAATACTCTTTTTCGAGCCAGATCCGGTACCATTTTTCCTCCACGCTTTGAGGGTTATAAACCGTTGGTAAACTCATCCTCATAAACCTCCCTTTAAAATTACGATCCCTTTAAAAACTGTTTTTTGAATTCATCAAAAGCTTTGCTCCAAGAGAAAAATCGACCCGGAACAATAAAAAAAGACCTCGCCTAAAAAGGACGAAAGTCTTAACCTCCGTGGTACCACCTAATTTCCCGAATTTACGGGCTCTTTATGCTGTAACGGGCGACCCGACCGAAGCTATTGAAACGTTCCTCCCTACTTTCAACCACAATGAGAACGTTTGTTCACTAACCGGTAACTCCCAGGCGACCTTCAACTTTTCCCGGGAAGGCCTCGCACCAACCGGCCCTTCGCTTGCCCGCCAAAAGTTTACTCCTCCTGATCACTGTCGATATAAAATATCCGATTTGCTTTTTTAGATTATACAATTTACTCATTTGAGTGTCAAGACATTCGTTTAACCACCTAAACATATACCTTTTCCACATAAGGAGATGTCATGACCCCAAGCAAACTCCAGTAATTCGGCAAAAATTGAACCGCCTCGCCGACTTTATAGCCTCCTTGAGCCGCTATCACCATATAATCACTACTGCCGCCCATTATCCTAAGATTCCGATCCAACGGCTGCAGCCCGGAGAGGGGTGTATCCTGATGGCCCAAATTGATCAAGAGCCGGATTCCCGAGTCCACCTTGGGCAAATCCGGTTGCCGGCCAAATGCATCCATCCCGATTTCCCCATCCGGCAGATCCGGCTTCCACTGCGCCTGGGTAATCTCTGCTTCTACAATAAAAGCATCAGGATATAACTCCGGAAGAGTAGTTCCGTTTAATGTTTCCCGGCCGATAAATATTCCTTCCCCGATCCGCAAATGATTGACTCCGGGAGGAATTTCCCCGGAATATAATAAAGGCAAACTGCTGGAATTTCCGCCGGAAATATATTCCAGCCTTATTCCGCATTCTTTTTCGATATCCCGGGCTAAATTTACTAATTTTGCTAATTTAGCGGGCGATGGCTTCACTCCCGCAAAACAGGAAAAGTTGCTCCCAATCCCTTGAAGCTGGATATTGGGCAATTGAACGCAGCGGCGCGCCAGCGGAAGCAAATCATCTTCCATGACTCCTTCACGCCGGTCCCCCAAATCAACCATTAACAAAACCCGGTGAGGGGTATTCGACCGGCTCAGCGCTTCCAAAGCGGCCGGTTCCGTGTTCAAACTGATGTCGCTATATTTTACAACTTCAGAAATCCGGCTAAGAGCCGGCAGCCGCAAAAGCATTTTTGAAACATCAGGGTAAGATGGGAGAACTGCTAAATTCTCCAGCCTGGAATCGCCAATATCAGTGAGACCGGCATCGATCAGGGTATGCAAAATCCGGCTATTCCCGGCCACTCCTTTGACCACCGCAGTCAGGATAATACCCGTCCGTAAACACCGTTGTTGAATCCTCCGATAATTATGGACTATTTTTTCCAAATCAATCAATACGCGGGGCAGGTTATTCATTTTTGGGATTCTCTCAGGGAAATCGGTTTAATTCTCCGGAGATATTGGCGGATAACCTCTTCATGACCCCGTTCCGTCGGCTGATAATAATGGCGGCCTCTAATATTTTCGGGCAAATAATCCTGTTCCACATAACCGCCTTCATAATCGTGGGGGTAACGGTAACCGACGCCATCCCCCAATTTAGCCGCACCCGCATGGGAGGAATCCCGCAAGTGAGAAGGGACGATTTGGTTCTCCTCATCCCGGACATCCGCCATGGCCTGGTGGATTGCCTGGCAACTGGCATTGGATTTAGGGGCGGTCGCAATATAAATGGCCGCTTGGGCCATGGGAATCTGGGCCTCGGGTAAACCGACCATCTCCACTGCCTGCGCTGCCGCGGTAGCTACCAAAAGAGCCTGAGGATCGGCATTCCCTACGTCCTCGGCGGCATGAATCATCATCCGCCTGGCAATAAACTTGGGATCTTCTCCGGCTGTGATCATCCGGGCCAGGTAATAAACTGCCGCATCCGGGTCCGAGCCCCGCATGGACTTGATAAAAGCTGAGATTGTATCGTAATGGGCCTGTCCGTCTTTATCATAAACCAAGGGCCGCTGCTGGATACAGTCGGCGATAATTTCAACGGTCAACTGGCGGATACCGCTTTCCGGATCGGGTTTAGTGGTCAAAGCAGCCAGTTCCAAAGCATTCAGCGCCACCCGGGCATCCCCATTGGCGACATTGGCCAAATGAGCGATAGCGTCCTGATCCATTTGCACATGAAACTCCGCCAGCCCTCTTTCTTCATCAACCAGCGCTTTATGAATAATTGATTTTAAGTTTTCGCCGGTCAGTGAATACAACCGAAAAATCATACTTCGGGAAACCAAGGGCGAATTCACCTCATACAAAGGGTTTTCGGTGGTAGCGCCGATTAACAAAATCGTACCTTCCTCAACGGCAGGCAACAAAGCGTCCTGTTGTGATTTGTTAAAGCGGTGAATCTCGTCCACAAAAAGAATGGTCTTGGTTTGATACAATTGATACCGTTCTTTCGCTTCGCCGATGACTCTGCGGATATCGGCCACCCCGGCCGTAACCGCGTTAATACTTTCGAAACGGGCTTTGGTTGTTTGAGCAATAATCTGTGCCAAGGTTGTTTTGCCGGTGCCGGGCGGCCCGTAAAAAATCATCGAAGTCAGCCGGTCGGCCTCAATGGCCCTTCGCAACAAACGTCCCGCGCCCACAATTTCTTCCTGGCCCACAAATTCATCCAGGGAACGCGGCCGCATCCTGGCGGCAAGCGGAGCTTCTTTCTGTTTTTGATCTTCGGAAATACTTGAAAATAAATCCATCCTGAATCACTCCATCAATTCCATCGAAATGTGCTTTCCTGTTGATCTATCTTTTACCTAAAGCCGGATAATCCTGCTTGTTTTGATAAATAAAAACTCGGGCAGGGGAGTTTCCACCTCAAAGGCTTTCAAAAAACCCGAACTCTGCCCTTGAAAAGATTTCCGGTCGATAAACCCATTGAATGCTGGTATAATGGAATTTACATGCGCAGTGTTGAAGGGAGGTATGAATATTGTCTTTGATGAGACAAATGCCGAAAGCAGGCAAGCAAAGCTTAATTTTGGGGGCCTTTCTATTTTTGATGATCAGTACCCTGACCTTACGGGCGGGCGAGGGCCGGCCTTATCGGGATAAAAGTCCCGACGCTCAAGGACTCAAGATAAGCAGCATGATGAAACCAAAGATGTTATTCACGCAGAATATTCTTCAGCAACAAACGTTGATCAATCCGAAACGATCAGCGCCATCGGTTCAAGAACCGGCGCCGAAACCCCAACCAAATCCGGAGGCAGTTGCCCGGACCCGGCCGGTTGGAGAAGATGAATTCCCGTGGCTGGCCCGAATTATTCATGCCGAGGCCGGCGGGGAAACAATCAAAGGGCAGGTAGCAGTGGGGGCGGTATTGCTGAATCGTATAAAATCGGGTAAATTCCCCCGGTCGATCAAGGCGAATATCTTTCGTCCCGGAGAATTTGAATCCGTATCCAACGGCTATATCTGGTCTAACCCCTCATCTTCTTCCTACAGGGCGGCCCGTTTAGCCCTTAAAGGATGGGATCCCACTCACGGTTCGCTCTACTTTTTTAATCCGGCCAAGTCAAGTTCAAAATGGATTTGGAGCCGGCCGGTTTATACCGTGATTGGACAGCATAATTTCGCCGGATAGCCTTCCATCTATGGCAAATCCGTTTAATCTTTGATTTGTGTCTCCGTGTCTTTGTGGTAATGCTTTTTAGGCCACAGAGACACGGAGACACAGAGAAACCGGCTTTAGTTCATCACTGACCCATTTTCATCATTCGTCTTATTTAAATCCCCGGCCGGGTTGGTTTTTTGAATCTTCATCAACTCAACAGAGCCTTTTGAACTGACCATAAACCGGAACGTCCTGCCGTATTTCTCTTTATAATCAAGTTGCCAATGGTCGTAATTATAATTGATTCCTTTTAATTTGCCGAGTTTGATGTCTTTATAGGCCGCCCAAGTCTCCACGGCCCGTTTGGCTTTGGAAAGTGTGGTGATTTCGCCGACTTCAACCTCACCATCGCTGCTAAAAACGTTCCAATGATATTTGGGGGAAAATCCGGCAACTTGAGCGGGTAATTCCCAATCCCCGGCCTTTAATCCCACGCTGACCCGGTATGGACCGGATAATTGCTGCTTTTTAATGTTACCGGCATGAAAGGTCAGATCAATCAAACGGTGAGTTGGCGACCATACAAAGGGTAATACCGTGGTGCCCACTGCCACCCAATGGCCGTTTTTCATGGCCTCAAGGTTTCCGGTAATAATAAACTGACCTTCCTGGTAGGCTTTTAATTCAATTTTAAAATGGAGTTCTTCGGACAGGTTGTCATGATTGTTGTCCACTAAAGTAAAACTGCCGGGAACCTCCAATTCCACCTGCTGATCCAGGACTACTTCCGTGGGGGCCGCGCCGGTAGGAATCAGGAACATCATCAGAACGATCAGAATAGCCGATGCGACCAGTATTTTTTTCGCCATTATATCACTCCGTCTTATTTTCGGAGTAATTTCGGGAATTGTTCTGACAATCCTTTATGTAATATCCGCCAACTATGAGAAGGCTAACCTTTTGAGAGCATTTATCACATCGGACTTATTCAGCGGCTTTAAGAAAAAATCATGGGCGCCGGCTTTTAATCCTTCAACAATAACATCTTTGGATGAACTGGTACTGCAAATAATGATCTTGACCTTGGAATCAAGTTCTTTAAAGAAATGAATCGACTCGATCCCATCCCATTCCGGCATGAATAAATCCTTAATGACCACTTCCGGATGGAACTCATGAAATTGCCGGCAGGCTTCTTGATAAGTGCCCGCTTCCGAAACTTCATAACCGGCTTCAAGTAAAAAATCTTTTAGCATCGCCCGGAGTAGAGGTGAATCATCAACTATCAGGATTTTCACCATAACCCCCCCAGTTTAGCGCAAGTTCTCCCTGAGAAATTGCCAATCAACATAGGTATGCCCTCTCCGAAAGGTTTTTCGGGACTGATCCCCATTGAAAAAAGACAGTATGTTATTCGTGAAAAAGCTTCGCTCTCCTTCCGTTGTTTTGGAAATTTTATCAACTGGGCGGTAACTCACCGTTATGAACTTCATAGCTCCAATTTCGCCCTTGGTTATTATCCCAGTTTAAGGCATCATCCCGAAAACAAAAATTAAACTTGGACGGCTCATCGACCTGAATTGTAACCGACCAACCTCCATCGCGGGTTTTTTTCATTGGAAGATCCACGATCTTGTCCCATCCTCCCAAGCCGTATCCGGCATGGAGAAAAATTTTACTCGCACCGCTATCGGCAAGAAGTCCCTTATATTTGATCTTCAATTCTTCACCAAGAGTGATCGGCACCGGATCCAGATAAATTCCATCCACTGTTTCTTCCATTTTTTTACGGGGCATCGACTCAACCTCCATTATTAAAAAGTAAAACCAGGAGTTTTTAGTTTATCCGTAAAAATGGTGAATTAAACATGGAATTCATTTAAAGTGAAATCCGAATATTTTTATCCCATGTGACAAAATTTGGGCCAAATTGTAGATAATAATTGGGAACTATGATAATATTTAAAGTTAATAATTGAAATAAGAGGTGTGAAAAATGTCTCATCATTTTCCCCAACCTTTGGCGGTTACCGAATTTGGCCGTAAAGCGCAGATCAATATCCGTTTATCGGACTTTGAGATTCCCCCCATGCAAGATATCCTTTTAATCGGAAAAAAAGCACCCATCGGACCGGAAGCGGTTCGCAGAATGGTTGATGCAATGTCGCCCGAACAATACGAAATCATAAACCTGGAACATAACTTTTTTGAAGCGCTCGTCATCAAGAAGTCTTTATTAAAACAAATATCGAAAGAAAAATTATTGCCCATTATCTTGGAAGAGGGCGAATTAATCGGCTCGGAAGAACTGGTAATCAAAGCGCAAATTAATATTGTTTATGAAATAAACCGAGGTATTTCCTTGTAATGATGACTAGTATAAAAAAAATAATGACCGATGGAGTCATTACAATAAGTCCCGACTGTTCAGTACGCAAAGCAATTGAAATGATGGAACAGTATCAAATCGGATGTTTCCCCGTGGTGGAAAACAATCAACTCTTGGGCCTGATTACCTCCAGGGACACCAGAATCAGCCATCCAAACCGTTTGGTGGCCGACGCCATGAGTAAAAAGGTCATTACATTATCATCCAAGGATTCCGTGTGGGAAGCGGAAAAACTATTGAAACAATATAAAATCGAACATTTAATTGTTACGGATGATAACCATCTGGTGGGGGTGGTTACCAAGTCGCAACTCTACGCCGAATTGGGAAAATACGTTGATTCCCTTACCGGTTTGTATACGGCCGCTTTTCTTCGGCATAAAGCTCTGGAATTACTGCTCGAAGGAAAGGAAATCATCATCATTTTTTTTGATGTAGACAACTTCGGAATGGTTAATAAAAATTTCGGTCATATCATCGGCGATGAAATCTTATGTAAGGTCGCTGAAATCCTATTCAATTCAATTGATGGCGAGACGGATTCCTTATGCCGTTATGCCGGCGACGAATTTTCGATCTTAACCATTAAACAGTACAATCTGGCTTTGAATTTGACGGAACGAATCAAGGGCGCTCTTCAAAACGAGGACTGGCCCAATAATCTCAAGGTTACTTTGTCGAGCGGTATTGCCGGAGGAACACCCATTACCGGCCATCATGAAGATTTCGTAAAACTTATCGATAAACTCATCAACAAAGCCAGTTTGGCTTCTACAAAAGCTAAACGCGAAAAAAACGTTTCTTAGAGCCTAAGCGATCGAATCTCCCGCCAAGGCGTCGGCACTATAAGTGACGCAGACACACTTTCAATTTAAAAATGTCGAGGATGAATTTTTTGATGCCAAGGTCTTTCGAATTTGGGGCGAGTGGAAAGACCTCACTCCGGAAATCGCTGCTAAAATAATAATGACTGATCAATAAAAATCATTCTAAACCCCGGACAAGCCTAAAATACGCCAGCGTATTGCTTAGAATATCAAGATACTCCAGGCTGTGTGCTTTGAAGCTGTGATAAAAACACGACACCGAGACCTGAAAGGTCGCACTCATCGCTCCGACCTGCGCACTTATCGCCCCGTCCTGCGCACTTATCGCCCTGCCCTGCGCACTTATCGCCCCGTCCTGCGCACTTATCGCCCCGTCCTGCGCACTCATCGCCCCGTCCTGCGCACTTATCGCCCCGTCCTGCGCACTCATCGCCCCGTCCTGCGCACTCATCGCCCCGTCCTGCGCACTCATCGCC
>JAEVYU010000079.1 GCA_023392595.1 Bacillota bacterium
CCGGCAAGTAAGTGACAATTTTTCTGCGATGACGCAGAAAAATTGGCCGGATCGGGTTCATTGTTTGAATCCGGCAAGTTTAAATGCGACTGAGGTTTTTGGGGTTACTTGCCGGATTCAAGTTTAATGGGTGGATTCGGGAGAGTGTGTCCAATTTCTGATCAATGTCCCCAAGATATTCATAAAAAACTCATTTGGGTATTCCCCCGAACTTCCGGAATTTTGCAAGAACCATTTCAAAGCCATCGGAAGCATTTGACTCATATTCAGGGGAAAACCGCTCCCATTCCGGGTTAACGATATCTTTCTTTTGGTGTTTTCCAAAACATCCAGATTTAATAATCCCGACCCTTGCAGAGTTTTTCCCAATCCTAAATTCTTAGCCCGCTTGGTTAGAAAGTATTTAACCTGGGCCGGGCCAAAAGAAGGCCTTTTTTCCAAAACCAAAGCCGCTCCCCCCGCCGCTATTGCTGCCGCTATAGCATTTCCGGAACAACGCGTATATCCATCCTCCATATTTAATGAAACTACTTGTTCCGCTTCAACGACAAGGTCTGGTTGAGCGGGAGCACGTGAATTCTCCCAAGGTGAATCCGAATTTATCAATTGATTCTCACTCAAGGCCAAAGCTTGCTGTCGATTTAAACTGGCGACTGAAATCAATGGCTGTGGTAATCCATGAAAACTTACATTCTTTTGTTTGGTCACCGGAGCAAAAACCGCTATCCCTCTCTTCCAAGCCATGCTAAGTATTCTACCGAGAGGATCGGCATCATAATGATCTTGATATAACGCTGGTATGGATAAATAAAGAACTCTTATGTTAAACAGCGGTAGGTTCCGGATACACCATTCAACACCGGCTATGATATTCGAAAGCCGGCCGTTACCATCCTGATCCAAGATCTTAACCCCCACCAACCAAGCTTCTGGCGCCATCCCTTTAGCTGTTTCAGAAATACTGCCGTTACCCCCGATAATACCGGTGGTTTCTGTTCCATGCCCATGGTCATCATAGGGGGAAGTTTTGTGACTGACAAAGTCTTGCCATCCGATAATCCGACTGTTGGGTATCATTAAATCCTGATGAGGGTAAATGCCCGTATCCAGTACAGCGACGACGATACCTTTGCCCGTATAGCCATATTCCGGGATAACAGGAGCTTGTGAATGGGAAATACTTTGATGCTCCTGAATGTTCTCTATGATTGATTCATCGGTAGTCTTGCCCAAAAAAGCTTGGTCTTCCGTTAAGGAAACCGGGGGATCATTCCATATTCTTTTAATATACAAGGAATTCGCTACTTTGGGAAGCATTCCCAAAGGTAATTCTACAGCCAGCAAAGGGATAAGATTGACAGTGTGCCCTATTTTTCCCTGATTTGCTCTAACGATATCAACAATTTTGTCCGGTTGTCTACCGCTAAATTCCAGCAACAGTCTACTGCTGCCACTCGGGGATTCAGTATTATAAATACTTTGCACCGCCGGTGATAATTTTTGAATCCAACGTTCACGGGACACCGAATCACCTCCAAACTTACCATCCATCAAATTTATTTGAGAAAATATTTTAAGTCTTACAAAATAATGCCCGAAATCTTTTCGGGCATTGTTTCATCCATATATTTATCAGCGGTTACCAGCAACCGCCAAAGCAACCACCACATCCGATTACGAGCAGCACGAAGACTAAGAACATAAGCCATCCATTGTTGAAAAATGAACCGACGCCGACGAACAGCCCTTTAACGCCGTCTGCCATGTTCATTCACTCCTTTGCGGGTACAAGCCTTTGATAAGGCTTTCTGGTTTATTATATGTACTTTACAGTCTTCGTTAAGCCTGACGAAAGTTATTGTATGCTATCGTATATTTATTTTACCAGCAGCCGCCGCCACCAAAGCAACCGCCACATCCAATAACCAACAGCACGAAGATAAGGAACATCAGCCATCCGTTATTAAAGAATCCTGCGCCATCACCTAAAGCATCAGCCATTTTTTTCACTCCTTTTCTTCTTAGCCTTTTATGGAGGCTTAATACTAAATTATATGAAAGGTATCCTCCACATTCATCGGGCTAATGTAATGATTAAATGATTTCGAAGGTAAAATGCCCGTTAGCCGGGCATCACATCTCATTTTTCATATCGGGCGGATTAGATACAACCACCAAAGCAACCGCCGCATCCGATGACTAATAATACGAAGATCAAGAACATCAGCCAACCATTATTGAAAAATCCACCGAGACCATCCACTAATCCTTTCAGTCCATCGGCCATTATAATCTCTCCTTTAACAGATTCCTAAGCCCTACTTCAGGCTTTATAGTTCAGTATATGAGTCTGGGTCGGGGATTTCTATGGGCAAAGGTTACATTTATGGAGACGAAAATCATCATTATCATATTCCTCTCTCGATAACATTTCAAATACTGTGACAGAGTTTCTATAACCGCATCAACCGTTCGGAATATAGCCTTTATGAAATTATGAGGAAATCAATTATCGGATCTCCCAAGGATATCCCCGTGCTGTAATTTGAAATCCCCGGGATGCAACACCAAAGGCTTCTCTCTTTCATATGATATTGATACAAATGTTTTTTGGGGGGCTGAAAGTGAGTAAAATTAACTATCTGGATTTATTAGCCCAGTATAATATCGATAATGCCCATCCGGGAGGTTTGGCATTAACCAAAAAACTGCTGGCGCGGGAGACACTTTTATCCGACACAGCCCTATTGGATGTAGGCTGTGGAACGGGTCAAACCGCTTTATTTATTGCCAAGCATTACCCATGCCGGGTCATTGCAGTTGATTTAAGTCGCAAGATGCTTGATAAAGCAGAACGTAAGTTTGCGCAAGCCGGCCTAACCATTCCCCTATTACGGGCTAATGCTATGAATCTTCCTTTTCGCAAAGGCAGCTTTGATATTGTTTTAGCCGAATCCGTGACCATTTTTACTGAAAATGCAAACCGTACTTTGCGTGAATATCACCGGGTACTAAAACCAGGAGGCATTTTATTGGCGATCGAAGGAACTTCTCTCCAACCTTTGGAAAACCATGAAGCTATGGAGCTGAAAGAGGCCTTGGGAATCACTTTTCTTCCAACAAAAGAAGAATGGTGCCAAATGATAAAGGATGCCGGATTTTCCCATGTCAAAACCCTTTTCCAGCAACGCATGGGATGGATGGGGGCTTTCCCTTCAGAGCTCGCTGAGGTTTTTCATGAATATCGCAACATTATGTTCAAGCACAGGAAAAAATTCGGTTTTGGTGTTTACCGTTGTGACTCTTAACTTTTTTTAAACTGGTTTTTCTTCATCATAAAAGGGGCTCCCGGTTAAATCCGGGCAGCCCCTTTAGGTTTACATATGTTGGTTGAAATTTCAGATAATAGCCAAAGGAATCAGTGCCAGTAACGCCAGAGAAAGCGGACTGAAATTAGGGCTCTTTGTTTCCTCTTCAGCTTCTTCAGCTGTATCGGTTGGTGCGCTATTTACTCCAAGCATTTTTAGGAATGGATTGCCTGTTTGTTTTGGTTTCTCATCGGAGCTTGCGGCATCTGCTTTTGGTCTAAAATATCCGAAAAGCATTTCAAAAAATGATTTTTGTTTTCTCTCGTCTTTCTTTTGCTCTTCAAATAATGAGCTAATGGATAAAGCCCCTGACCCTTGAAACGAAGACTGTAAGCCCATTGTCCGTGCGTTTCTTTTTAAGGTGGTTTTTACCTGATCGGGTTGCAGATTCGGTGATTTTTGTAACAACTGCGCTACGGATCCGGTAACCATCGGTGTCGCCATCGAGGTGCCTGTAAGGGAACGATACCCCCCGCCGGTCCGTAATGAAGTAATATTCGTACCCGGAGCCAAAAGATCCGGTTTTATTTGATTATCGATGGTCGGGCCTCTGCTGGAAGAGTCACTGATTTTATCGTCAGTTAAATCTTCCGTTCCTCTATCATCAAAATTACCAACCGTAATAACAGCCGGGGAAATTCCCGGAGTATTAATGGTTCTTTGATCAGGCCCATCATTTCCGGCTGCCACACATACAACCATTCCCCGGGACCAGGCAGCTGAAACCGCACGGCATAATGGATCCTCGCCGGAAGAATCCTGAGCTTTAGAACCGAGCGATAAATTAATCGCCCGAATGTTATATTCTTTTTGATTATTGATGCACCATTCAAGTGCCGATATAACGTCGGAAGTATTCCCTTCCCCATCCTTATTTAAAACTTTAACGCCAACTAATTTTGCGTCCGGAGCCATACCTATATATTTACGACGGGAAACCAAGCCGTTTCCTGCAATGATTCCGGATACATGGGTTCCATGCCCATTATCATCATAAGGATACGAGCGATCATTGACCAAGTCGTGCCATCCCACAATACGGCTTTCAGGGTATATTAAATCGGGGTGTGGATAAATTCCGGTATCAATCACTGCAACCGTTACATCTTTTCCCGTAAACCCTAAACCTTGTGCTTTGGCCCCTCCGGCAGTCGGAACCGCCACATCCAACAAAGTACGTACTTTTACGTCATGCCATATTTTACGGATATGGGGAGAATAAGTCATAACCTCAAGAGCAGAGTAAGGAACCTCTACAACGACCACAGGGAACAATTTCATTTCCCGGTGTACTTTGCCTTCGCTAGCCTCAATATATGAAGCAACGCGATCACTTCGGGTACTGGCCATCTCAACGATTAATCTGCACGGTTTATCCGGATTTTCTGTAAACTCTGATTTTAATAGAACGGGTGAAAGTTTTTGAATCATTATCGGCAAATGTATCACCTCCTATCACTATCGTTAGAATAGTATACTCAGAGCTTGGTTTGTTGTTTCTGGAAAAAAAGCATGAATTGAAATGAATGAAACGAAATATTCCTTTGAGTAATAGTCTTTATACATTAACCCAAAGTCTCCCTATCCCCGCAAGGCCCGAAATATTGCAATAGCCTTCATTTTTCAGCGCATATCACCTAATGTAATATATGGGAAACCGGACTGCCTGACTTAAATCTTTAACCTCGATCTGGCAAGGAAGTGACAATTTTTCTGCCATGCCGCAGAAAAATTGGCCGGATCGGGTTCATTGTTTGAATCCGCCAAGTTTAAATGCGACTGAGGTTTTTGGGGTTACTTGCCGGATTCAAGTTTAATCAATTTTGCCAACAGAAAAAAGGCAGACTTATTCCTTTATCACATCACCAGATCCGGAGCAGAAACATACCCTACAATAGTCAGTTCATACCAAACATGATTTTTGAATGGAGCCCAAAAATGGATCAACAACAGATTAAGGCCTTGATTAAAAAATATTCCGGTATTCCTTATCAACATGGGGGAAGAGATTTGACAGGCCTGGATTGTTTGGGATTAGCCTACTACTTTTACAAGGATTGCGGGATCGATATTCCCCAAAACGACGGAGAAAATTATTCCCTGAATTGGGCGAAGGAAGACCCCGAACGATACCTGAGAGGAATATTACAAATAGGACAGGCCGCTCCGATGGAAGAATTAAAGCCGCTGGATTTTGTATATTTCCGGATGGGGCGTTATATTTCTCACGGGGCGGTGATGGTGGATAGTGAAAATTTCATTCATGTACTGCAACGCTCCACAGTACATGTCAGTCCTATGAACAAGATTTGGCGGAAACGTCTGATAGGGGCCAGAAGGATAGTTTAAGAATTGTTGCAGTTATCAATAATACACTTCATCACTTGATCGAAGGGCATATGACCTAACTGCTTCATCACTTTATCCAGCTGGGTGCTGGTCTTTAGAGTTCCCGTCAATACAATTTGAACTTCTTGATTCCGGTTGACGAGTACTGAATTGACCTGTAAAACATCACAAATAATACCGGCGATCACCAATAGTTCCGAGGGAAGTATACTGATACCTTCAATGCCGCTGTTATCAGTACTTCCCGCATTATTGCTCTTGGAATGGCCTTTACGGCAGTCTCTCGCGCCCATGCCAGATTGGTCTTTTTTACCTGTGCCGCTATTATCCTGTCTCAGGTTCAGTTGACTTAATTCCGCAATAATTTTCTTCGCTTTTTCGATATCTTCGGCAGAAAACAAGGCAATCTCTCCTCTACGGCACGCGCATCATCGAACCTTCAATCAGAAAAATGCCATTCATCTTTCCCATAATCCTCTTCCATCTGCCATGGGGACTCGATTTTCTCCCGGATTACGGCGGCAAAAGAATAGGATTCTGGGAAGGACGCAACGGAATAGCTAATCCGCTCGCAAAAAGAATAAAAAGCCCTGCAGCAATAATGATCAAGATATCATGTTGGACTTCCTCCAGACATGCCAAAATAAATCCCCCCATCATAAACTTTTCATCATGGTAGTATATTTTTTTGAATTCCAGTTGTGAATGGGCAAAAGGCGAAAGTCTTCCGTGAACCTTGCCGGAGAAAATTTAGTTGCAAGCAACGGACGAAAGTCAGACCAGGCAACCTGCGGTCTATCCCCTAAGTAAACGGCCATGTGTTGTTTCCATGGTTTTGTGGCTTAAATTACCATTTTCAATAAATTTACAAAAAAATCAATCATTCCAGCAAAATCCCCTGATGAATCCTTCAAAAAAACTCTGGCGCATTTCAAATTTTATATTATAATATATATGTTTTACTATGAATGATTAATAATTTATCGAACCTGAATTCAGCCGGTAAACTTCCGAACTCGTAGTCATTTCATCCGCTGAATCCCGGTAACAAAGTGAGGTTGCTGAAAATAATGAATCATTTCGTGATGGATGCATTTAAAGGATACCGTTCCCGCTTGGATGATTTAATGCTGGTTCATGAAATCTTGGAAGAGCTTCCCATGAAATTGGGACTCAAAACTGTGATGCCTCCATTCATCCTGCCGTATTATAACGGCGTGGTTCCTGAAGATTGCGGAGTTAGTGCCTTTGTCTTTTTAGAGGGCGGCCATTTTACGTTGCACACCTTTTCTTTCCGCGAAGCTTACTTTGTGGACTTGTTTTACCCTGATTCTTTCGATACGGACAAATTGTCAGGCCTGATTAAAGGGGCTTTCCCAGCTGAAAAAGTAACGGCCTATTCTTTAGAACGTGAACGGAAAGAAAGTTATCCGCCAAAGATTGAAATTAATGAGTCCCTAGATTTCGGGCCGCATCTTTTTTTGGATTTTCAAAACTATCAAGGACCCCGAACGATGGATGATTTATTCGAAGTCTTTGATACAATGCCTTTTCAAATCGGCATGACTCCAATTATTCGTCCCTATATTGTCCGAAATTATATGGGCGATGAGAAAGTAATCTCCGTATTAACGATGATTGCCGAGAGCCATATCAGTCTGCATTACTTTGAAAAATCGAACCGGGCCTATTTGGACCTTTTTTCCTGCCGTTTTTTTGATTACAATGCGGTAATCCCAAAGTTAAAACAGGCATTTCATAGCGACGTAGTCAATGAAACCCTGATCGCCCGGGGCAGCAAATACAACCAGTATAAGAGTGTCGCCGACGCATTAGCGGTGAATTCCCGTTCCTGGCTAGGAAATGTCTATCAGCGGTGAACGCCTTTTAGGACCTGGAAGGGCGGTTGCCAATCTGAAAAACAAGGATTGCAGCTGCCTTTTTATGCAGGTCTTTTTTTGTAAGTAAAATCTCAAAATTTATGAGTCGGTGTTTCCATAGAAAGCGGGGGAATATTTAAATTTTTTCCTTTATCCGTTCATCAAAGAAACCTTACGCCATGATCACCATATGATATCGTATCAATCTAAATAGGTGAAAATTATGGCATATTTCAATCGCAACCATTTCCTTGACCCTCCCTCAGGTTCCAAGCAATCAGTGACCGGTTTGGAACAACCTTACCATATTGACCCCAACGTGGCAACCCAATACCCAGGAAGTATTTTTACACAAGGCCCCAATTTCAAGTATGTGGCCCTGACTTTTGACGATGCGCCGGATTCTCTTTTTGCTCCAATCATGCTGGATATATTCTCCAGATATAATATCAAAGTCACCTTCTTTTGCCTGGGCAACTGTGTTCATCAAAATCCGGATATGCTGAGACGTTTTGCCACGGAAGGCCATATCATTGGGAATCACACCTACGACCACGTCGACATCAGTAAATTATCCCCTGAACAGGTCCGGAGTCAAGTTCAAAGAACGGCCGATGAAATTTACCAAAACGTCGGTTTAAAAACTGCCCTATTTAGACCTCCATTCGGTTTTTTGAGCGATACCAGCGCCCAAGTTATTATTTCGATGGGGTATAAAATCGTCATGTGGAATGTTGACAGTTATGACTGGATGGGACTCACCGGACCCGCCATTGCCGGACGGGTAAACGCCAATGTCACTCCCGGCTCCATCGTCCTGATGCACAATGCCTGCGCCGGCACTACCGAAGCAGGAATCGGCACCACCGGCTCGCTTCCTTTCATCATCGAAACTTTAAAAGCCCAAGGTTATATTTTTACAACCATACCTGCTCTACTCAAAATTCCCGCCTATAATCCATAGGGGATGTGCCTTATGAATTCTTTGTCATCGTGTACTGCCTTGGAGGGATTTGGTATAATGGTAGGAGCACTTTAAAATAAGGAGGAAAAACCGATGCCTTTTATCAATACAAAAACCAGCCAACCCATATCCCCCGAGGCGGAACTCAGACTCAAAAATGATTTGGGTAAAGCCATCGAATGTATAAAGGGAAAAAGCGAGTCTTGGTTGATGCTGGGCTTTGAGGGAAATCAAAAAATTTGGTTTCAGGGCACAAACGATCCCGCCGCTATGGTGTTTGTGGATATTTTCGGGTCGGCTGCCGACAAAGAGTATCAGGAATTAACCAAACAAATTTGTACGATTTTAAATAGGGAATTACAAATCCCTCAAAATAGAATCTACGTTAAATATTCCGAAAATGCTCACTGGGGTTGGAACGGCGGAAATTTTTAATGGCCGCCCTTTCCGAATAAATAAAAGCGGCCGAGCGGGTGTCCCTTTGGGGTTCCCCTCGACCGCTTCATTACTCCCTCCCAGTTCCATGACTGGGCTTTTTACTTTTTATTATTTCCACATTTCAAAGCGGTTTCCTGCTTCCGGGAAAAATTTTTAGCCCTTCCTCGCCAAAAACCATTCCTGCGCTTCTAACTATTTAACGACCATCAAATGTCTCGTTCCTCTATCCTGTTGGATTTCTTCTTTTAGCCGTGTTAATTCCAGCATCCATGCGGCAGTCTGATCGATTGCCCGGTTGATCTTTTCAAGGGACTCTTTTTCCCTTTGTTGAGCGGTTATCATGTAGGAACCTCCGTAGACATATTATTTTCCCTGGACCTTTGCCGAAGGAGGTCTAATATGATATTAGTTCTTGATGCGCTTTCTTCTTCCATATTAGGCCTTTCAGTACACTTGCCAAAGTAAAAGTTTTTCTTTTGGACTTACATTTTTTTACTATCCCCTCTCTATTCTTTTCCGTCGAACGTATGTTCGTATTATATCATTCTCAAAGTTTTTTTCCTACTCTTGACTTTTTCTTTTTGGTTTTTCCCTTAGGGCCAATACCCAATATATGGTGGGTGTCTTAAAAAACAAAGAGGCATCCGGGATCGGGGTTGCATTCCTATTGGCAATTTATCAAAAACACCGAAAATTATTTAAATTTTGCAGGATAAAAACAAAATGCTTGCGAATTATAAACCTTATGATTGAGAAATTTAAAAATAAAGGAGGCCCAAAGATGACATCCCAAAATCTAATCTCGGCAAGTCTTTCAGAGGAGACCCAAACAGAAATTCTGGCGGCGCTGGCAACTGCGAAAGCCAAACTCGATTTCCTGCTGACCCTGGAACCGGATGAAGTCAGGGGATTATTCAAAGCCGGCAACGGTTTTGCTCCATTTCTGGAAAAGGCTAGTCAAGCCGCAGCGGACCATAAGGAGATTTTGCCGCAGGTCTTCAACTTCGCTGAATTTAAAAAGGATTATCAACTCTCCAAGGCCCTGACCCCCATCGCCAACCAAATCAACGAACTGGCGGACAGTGTCCACAACACCCTTACCGCGGTCAATAGCGACGCCCTCGCCGGCGCCCTTGAGGTTTACGCGGCGGTCAAACAAAACCGCGACAAGGTCCCCGGCCTGAATGTGGTAGCCGAGGATATGGCGGTATTTTTCCAAAAAACATCCAAGAAAAACAAGCCCCCGGTTGAGCAGGCCGCCGCCGCAAAGGAATAATGCTTTCATACAGTCCATAAGTCTTTTGAGATTCTCCGAAGAATCATGGCGATACTCCGGAGAATCATTTTTATTCTCCCGAGAATGATTTTTATTCTCCGGAGGATCTCTTTCATTCTCCGGAGAGTGATTTTCATTCTCCCGAGAATGGTTTTTATTCTCCGGAGGATCTCCTTCATTCTCCGGAGAGTAATTTTCATTCTCCCGAGAATGGTTTTTATTCTCCGGAGGATCTCTTTCATTCTCCGGAGAGTAATTTTCATTCTCCCGGGAATGGTTTTTATTCTCCGGAGGATCTCCACCACTCTCTGAAGTTTATCGGCTTATTTTATTAAAAATCAGCTTCTTCCAACAGTGTGTAAGTAAAGGAGTTTCCCCAAATATCCCGCGCCTTGCGGCAATCGTCCATAAATATTTCAAAGTCCGCCAGCCGTTTAAACACCTGGCAGCCGGCGCTCCATTTATCGACCCGCGCCGAGTCGGTTCCGGCGTGGTGGCAATTAATATTAAAATTGCTCCCGCTTTCCTGGCGTCCGGAATTGAAATCCATTTTTCCATCCCGGTTAAAGTCCCGGATAACCGTAAAGAATCCTTTCTGCACCAATGCTTCATATTGGCCGTTATGCCATCCGATTTCCCATACTCCCGGATACTGGCCGGGCTTTAAGATGGCGGTTCCATTTCCATTGCAGGGATTTTCCAAGTAATAGAGCCCTGGATCGGTGGTACACGACGCCTGTTTCATGGCCCATTCGCCGCAATATTTGTAAAGCCAAAAAATCATGTCGTTAAATACATTCGGTGTCGGGTCGTTTGACCTGACGCCCATAATATTAAGGTTATAGGGCCTTGAATCATTATGCGCCATTTGGTAGCCTCTCTGTTCATAGGCCCGTATGATTTGATTGACCGTTAAATTTTTCATTGCTTTTCTCCTTCCATCATAGTCTAGCGTGCCGACGCTAAAACCAACAAGAACTCTTTCTCTGTGTCTCCGCGTCTCTGTGGCTAAATAATAGGCCCCCGAGGGCGGAGTTAACAGAGACTTTTGCTTAATTTCACCGCTCCGTCGCCCCGGCTTGCCGTGCAAGCCGGGGCGTACCGGAGCCGGGAAATTACATCAATGCCGCTACTATCGCTACGGCCGCGCATATCGCCGCGATATTACGCTGCCAAACCAGTTTATTGACCTCTTTGTTTAATGCTTTCAAGGATTCTTTGCTGTTCCGCAATAAGTTTTCCACATTCGCCAACTGCGTCCTGGCTTCGTCCGACGAGGCTTTTAATTCCGTCAATTGACTGGTTAACTTGTCCAATTCCGCTTGATATTCCTTTAGTTTGGTCTGTGACTGCGCCAAGTTGCTTTGAGATATCGTTAAGTCTTGCGATAATTGCTGATTGAGCGTTAATAATTTGTTGGTAATCTCGGATAATCTGGCCCATTCTTGTTCCGTCAGTTGATAATTTCCAGCCGCAGGCAAGTCCGCCGGCCAGACCCAAAACAAGGCAAGCGCCGCCCACCATAAGACTAATTTTGATTTTCGACACACAAAATCACCTTCTCCCGTTTATTTACTCTTACCCTTTTTCAAAGTCTTTCTCCCACCATGGCCCGGTTTTGAAACAATCGTCAATAAATGACAATGATGAATTTTGTTAATTTTTTCGGATTTAAATGTTTTTTTAAATATTTCAACCAATAATTGGAAATCCCTTCTCCCAACTCCCTTTGGGAATAAATTTTTAGGATCATCCTTTTGGGGCAAAAAAACAACATGGTTATAAAGATAAATCAGCTTGGTTCAACTCAAGCCGCCTATTTATTCTCGCGCAGAGGCGCCAAGGCGCAGAGTGTGAGAGGCGCTTTGCAGGTAATTCGTGATATACGGTTGCCGTGAATAGGAAACTCTAGACCAGAAAACATAGTCCCAAAGCGCTTCGTCATTTCTCTGCGCCTGCAGCACCAAAAGGTGCTGACGCCTCTGCGGGAGATATTCTTTTGATTTTAAATCAATAGATAGCTAATAGCTCAGTACATCCAAATAATCTCTGAATTAACTTTATAATCAAAAAAAACAATAAGAAAACCGCGGCGGAATTTCCGGGGCGGTTTCGGGGTGAAAATAGCTATTTTTTGGTTTTCAGTCATCCGGCGCTTAATCGGGAGGCGGCCCGGATTTTAAAACGAGTCGCCTTCTTCCTTAATGTAAACCAGCAAATCTTCCAGGCGGCAATCGAGATACTGCATAATTTTTTCCAGGACTTCATAATCGACGCGGCGGGACTGATCGTAATATAATTTACGAAGGGTATCTCTGGTAATGCCTGTTCCCCTCTGCACATCAGCTACCTTCAATCGTTTTTCTCCCAAAATCGTCGACAACCTGCAATGTATCCCCATCGAATGCTCCTTTCGAAACAAACTATCCAAAAAATAAAGAAAATTATTGACAAAATATAAACAATAGTAGTAATATTGAAGTGCAAATACTACAAAATGTATGTCTTGGTCGTCATTTGTTCGGCCGGAAGGTTGGTCAATAACCTCTCTCTTGCTCTCCCCCAACGATGCATATTCAAGACGCGCGTTCAGTGGGAGAGTAACCCCAGCACAGGCGCGTGGCCTCCGTAGGCAAAAATCCGGTTGAGGGGAGCGGCTTCGAACTCAAAATATTCGCGGTACTTGGCCCCTGAAACGACTGCCTGAAACGAAATGCAAGCCGGAAGGTTGGTCAATAACCTCTCTCCCTCTCGCGCTCTCCCCCAACGATGTAAATTCAAAGACGCGCGCTCAGTGGGAGAGTAACCCTAGACGTTGACATCTAAAATATTTTGGGCTTCGAAGGCATCGGTTACAGAGTTAAAACCGGTTTCATGCAGATGCTGAAAAAGCTGTTTTGCTTAGAAGAGAAATCCATGGGCTAACAAACAATTCTTTTCCATGCTTTGCTACCGGTTTCAACCGATAGGGTTATGATAGCCGCGGGTTTTAACCGCGGTTGGCAAAATCCGAAAATAAATCATTCGGTCAGGCAATTATTGAATATTATAACATATTTTGAGGTTATAATTCATACCATGTCAGAAAAGGATTCCCAAGAAATTTCCGAACTTTTGGAACAAATCGCCCTTAGCCGCAGCCGGATGCAAAATCTCTGGGTAGCCAAGGGTTGCATTGATTCTGAGGTGCTGGCGGCCAGTATCGAGCTGGACGAGCTTTTGAACCGCTATGATTTATTGCGCCCGCCGAATACATCAATTCTGTGCCCAGTGGATGAACGTTAAGAAATCGAATGAAAAAATAAAACCAGGTGGGATGGCCTGGTTTTGCAGTAATTATTTTTTACTTTTTTGAATTTGCCTTTTTATTAAAATAAGGATGAAGTATTACTCGAAAAGCTGTTATTCCTATCCAGACATAAAATCCGTTCGTCGCCGCTTTATTATCAATAGCCTTAAAGCCATATAACGCTGCAATAAAAAATGGTATTAAGATAATAATCAAAATATCTTTTTGATGTAGGACCGGCCACTTCGAGATGTTAAAAATACCCAAAAAGTCTTTTAATGCATTAAGAAATTCATTTAAAGTTTTAAGTAAAATACTGCCATCTCCAGGAGGCTTATTTAACAAGTTTTACGCCTCCAAGAAATATATTCACTTATCGCCGTTGAACCAAAACTTAATACTAGGATGATGCCGATGATGAGAACAAATACCGGGATAATTTTACATAGGGTCAATGCTAATAAAACACTCAACGCAATTATGTAAAAACCTATATTAAGTTTTAGCAGCAAGCTTGATTTTCTTTGACTTTTAATTTTAGCCATTGAAGCCGCCTCCTTCCATAATACCTCAACATCTAACTTCATTAAACTATCGACATATTTATTTAAAGTGTTGGCATTTTCCACCAATGAATTACGAAGACCGAATTTAAATGGAATCTTCTTACTTTTAACCTTGAACTTATAGAGTATTTCCCTAACATGTCCTTCGTTATTTTGAAGAAATGATACATAATCAATATATTTTTGAGGATTTGCCAAAGCCTTTTCACTGTTCTTAATTAACCGATTACTAATTCCATATAGGTTCCTTACCTTAGAATATTCGGGCGAACAATAAAAGAGTACCGTAGAACTACGATTACACCGCTTGACGAATCTATCAATCGTTTCAATGCGTTCGGAATGATAAAAACCATATGCACCGGACGTCATCATCATCTCTCCGTTTTCAGAAAATACTCTTAATACCAAATATTATCAAAAACGTTCCACACGGTCAAGGAATTTCCTTCCATTTTAAAAAAAATAACCCAAAATATTTGTAAAAAAACAGCTACCTTTTTCCTTTCAAATCGTCATAAAACTGAATCGGGTTAAACAAGTCTTTCCCCGGATTAGCCCTTCCCCCCAGGAAATCTTCCCAGAAAAAGGGGTCAAAATGCCGTCTTACCGGATCATACTTGGAATGGGGCTGGATATATTCTTGGGTGGCCCGGAATCCATACCTGCCGCAAATGTCATGGATCAAATCCAGTAGATTTTGGTAGACCACCGGCTGGATCGGTTCACAGGTTTCGATCCCGATCGCAAAATGGTTGGCCCCAATGCAATGGTGGGCCCGTTCGTTCTCTGGGATGCACTGGATAATTTGGCCTCCATCCACAATATAGTGGGCCGAGGCATAGGTTTTTCCGGCCAAGGGCGGATGATTGAGACTTTCAAAATAGTTTCGGTTCACCCGGGCGGATGTGCCGGGGTTTCCAGTGCGGTGGACGATGATCATCCGGGGCGCAATGGCATCCCCCGGCCGGTTGGGGCCCAGGCTAAGCATCGCCTTGGTTATCGGTATCATGATTTGTCACTTCCTTTCGCGGAGCCGGAGCGGAAAGCGGATTGGAATTGGCCAAACGGCCCTGAATTAATTGCATCACTTGGTCCAATATGGGGAATTTGATATGATGGAGTCCGCAAATCTTCTGGATATTCTCAAGGACAGAGTAACTTTCCGTCAGCACGATAAAGCTCTCGATCATCCCCTGGACTACGGCAAGAAGTCCTATTAAGCCGCATTGATAGCCGATGGACAGCAACACCAGATAGATCAGCAGCTTGACCAGGCCGTGAAACATCTTGCGGGATTCCGGCTTGATAACCGGATTGGCCCTGGCGTAATAATATCCGGTGGCCGTATCCAAAAGCCAAAGTAAGATCACGGCGGCATAAACCGGTCTGAAAGTACCGAAGAGAATCCGGAGCAGCCCAAGAAAAAACCCGGTAATCACTTTGACCACCGGGTACTCGCCGAGGCGCTTAAAAAAATGGAAAAACACTTGAAAGTCGTTCAAGATCATGACACCATCCTTTTCGTTGATGAAGATAAAAATACCGCCCTTAGGGGCGGCCATTTCATCATTATTGTAATTGTGCTCTTAATGCCTTTATTTGTGTTTCGCATTCCGATAACTTCGATAATGCCATTGGATATATAGCCTGTTCATCTGTACCGGTACTGTCTTTATATAGTGTTATTTCTCTCATAGCCCTGGCCGATTTGATTTCCAACGCTTCAATTTGGGCTTTGATTGAAGCGTTATTTTTGGAAATGACTTCTTCATCGGCCGGCTTATTCTCTTGCCAAACATAAAGGGGAGAACCCGTTTCATCGTATCTCCCCCAATCGCCGCCAAAAACCACTGTGTTGTCATCGCCATAAGTCACTGCTTCACCGTAAGTGATCACTTTATTAGCATTTTCGTCAATAGTTCTAATCACAGGAACTAATTTATATTTAGGTTTAATCATGTTTTATCCTCCTTTATAGTTCTGCATCTGCCTTAATTGTGGCATCGAATTCATAAGTTCCTGTATTTGCATTGACTATAAACCAACATCCAGTAGTGGATATAGAGTCTATTCTTTCAAAACTAGAACCAGCTGAATAAATTAAAGAATATGTAATTGATGGGGCGATTCTTTTACTACCCTTCCAATAACATACAGATACACCATATGCCGGACTTGGGTAATTACCATATATATTTACTTGTGTATTTTCATAATATCTTTGGCATAATGCCAATTCTTGTTGAAATGGTCTGTATTCAAAAGCCGTTGCAACTGTCCCCAATTCAAATTGTGCTTCCGTAAGATAGAAATTTTTAGTTGTTATCCCGCCACAGGTGGCGGAAATTAATATTTCAATCCCGTTGCCGCAAGCTCCCATATCAGTGACTGCAAATGATAAGCGGGTGCTTGTTCCGCTTGCAACCGATGTTACAAAAGAGCCGATTGCTGTAACTGGTGAAAATACATCAGCCGTTGAAGAAGGTTTGTTCATCGTAACGGTATAATTCACCGTACTTCCTACGTCATGATAAACAAGACAGCTAAATACCGCCGGCTGATTCATAAATTTCAGGGCATCTTTTGCTTCGATTCGATACCTAAAATAGACGGTTCCCGTTCCGGTTATGGTCGCATTGGTTAAGGCGATTCCATAACCGGTTCTTCCAATAGGACCTGAAGTTGACTGCCCGAATATTCCCGAACTTACAGTCGTCCCGGATGCATAAGCCGCCCATCGATCAATGCCGTATTGAGCGGAAGTCGATAAAGTAACCGAAGCGCGTTGTTGAACCATTCCGTTACCGTTAATAATGGCATTTCTATTAACCCCTTGTGAAGCCAATAAAAACCCACTGGCGGGAATGCCTCCTAAGGTAAGCGCGTTTCCGCGATATACATATGGGTCGTAGCCGGCAATGTTCTTTACTTTAATAATCGGTATTAAAGCCACATTGCGAGGGCGAGTTTCAGACGCAGTTCTGGGAGTTCCATTGGTCCCATCTTTTGTTACGGTTAAACGACTTGAGTTCCCAAACGCTGCTCCTTGAGATAATCTTTGAGTGCCATTTGTTAAACCTGAAAAGCTTTCGTTAGTAGAGTTTAACCAAATATTAAAATCATGACCTTGAAAAGCATCTAATTGCTCACTACCTAGCGTTCTTCCAGAGTCTAATCCTCTTCCATGATCGTACCCTCTAATAAACTCTCCGCGTAAATCAGGTATATTAAAAGTACTTATTCCGTCGCCAGCACCAAATGCTGTTCCTATTTTATTAAATAGTTCAACAAATATAGTTCTGGATAGGGATTTACCATCACATTCCATCCAACCATTCGGGATATTATAACAAGGTATAAATTTGATATCCCCAATTGATGAATCCGGCTGTTGAATTGTCATAGGAAATTCTTTTAAATTGGATGATAAAGACATCATAACACCTCCGCATAACAACCAATATAACCTGAAGTTTGCCAACTTCCGTTAAATACGGCAGCTCCGCTACCAAGTATTTGTATTCTTATTCTGTCAGTGGTAGTTCCCCAGTATTGAATACCAACATTTACAGAACCACTAAATAAATATGGTTCACATTCTACCTCATTTGTTCCATTCGCATCTTGCGCCCATGTATAATAAGTTCTAAGTTTTCTTGTTCCAAAAGGATTTTGCCAACTTATAAAAACATTTCCACTAAAATACTTCCACCCCAAAAATACACTCTTATTTCCTTCAGCCTTAGTTGCGCCTTCATTTCTCATATACTTATAATCAGTATCGTCATATTCAATTAATGCGCTTGATCCGGTTCTTGCAAAACCAAGTGAAATTGAATTTGAAGGGAGGCAATCGTCAATTAAAGTGCGGTCCTTTTGAATCATAAGAGCATTATAATATTGAGCTATTTCTGCTTGAGAAAGAGCACGTGGAATAGCAGCCCAGTATTCAAGAACACCCTTCGAATAATTAGTCCCAGTTGGTGTTCTGCCAATATTTGCAGGGTTTGAATAGGATGTAGGAACAGATAATGAAGTTATCGAATCTACAAATGGACTATTATTATAAAAAGAACATAGTCCATTGTTATTAGTAACTGCGTAAAAGCCGATTCCATCTCCGCATTTCCCTGTAGATTGATTTACAATCGCACCAGCCGAATCTATCCACCTCATAGTATCACGAGGAAGAATTGCAAACGAAGCACCTGTTGAAGATGTTCTGTTATCTAATATATAAAAAGGATGCGAAGAATCAACATACGGAAAATCCCCAACACAAATTATTGTAAAAGCGTTACTCCATTGAAAGTTACCAATTGAAATATAATCACTTGTTCCATTAAACTTCCTTGCTTTTCCCAATCCAATCTCACTATCAACAATCGTCGTCCCAGCTGCCGTTCCGTTTAATGTCCCATTCTCATCCGTTACTGTTGTTCCAGAAGCATCATCAAATTTATAAATATGCACTCCTGTTGTAGTGTCATTGGCTGGATATGAAGCTGAATATCCGGTATAACGACAAGGCAAGCAAAGTTTATTAGATATTGCCGCTATTTGCTGAGGAGTACGACATTTATTTCGAAGTTCAATGTAATGAATTATGCCATTACAAAAAGCCGTATTAACTGTATTACTCCTGAAAATATATAACGCTGAACTCCCAGTTGTTAAAGTTAACCCTGAGGCAGTATAAATTAAGCTGCCATTTACAAAGACTTTTGTCACAGAGCCATCATAGCAATAACTAATAAAGTATGTTTTTCCGATCTCTAAATCAAAGCCAGTGTCACCGTTTGTAGTTCCGTTATACCCACAATAAAGTCTTGTTCCAATTAAAACTATATAAAAGAAATTATTAGAATTGGTTCCATATATTGCTATATCCTGATATCCAGTTAATGACCAAGATGTATATACGATACCCATTTCTCTTTCTTGTACTCCTGTAGGGAAACCAGTTGAATTAGCACTTGTATAATATCCAGTACTTCCATCTCCTTGCATACCATAATCAGCCCATCCATCAACCAATGTCACTGTTCCAGCAGGAGTCATATTATTAGCAACAGCTAATCCATTTCCAACAGCACTATTAGCTATTGCTCCAGTAGTGTTAAATATCCATTGACCAACAGTATACTGATCAGGATCTGGATATTTAGCATCATAGTGCCCTATTATAGGAACTGTAGTTGATTCCCCTGCATCTTGAGCATAGACATAAGCAGCTTTTCTAGGAGGCAATGTTATATTATGTGGAGTACCCATAAAGTTTCTCAGTTTGTTAATCGATGCTTCAAACGGAGACACAATTAAATCACTGCCCGTAAAACTAAAATGGGCACCATAGTCACCTGGCCCTACTTCTTTTAGGTAATTATTAAAAGAATATCCTATAGCATCTGTTGCCAGCATAAAGTCCTTTGGATAGTACCCAGCTAGAGTTTTGGCGTTGCCACCACTTACTGTAGGATCAACACTAGCTATATTCTTTGCTTTAATTACATACATTAAAGCAACGTTTCGAGGTCTAGTTTCTGCCGTCGTTCTGGGCAATCCATTAGTTCCATCAGTAATTGGATTTGTTACTCTAACTAGTTCATTAATAGTACCATATCCACCACCTGGAGATACTGTTGAATCCATTGTCCAATAACTACCAGCATTTTGAGTTCCTCTTTGAATTGTATGCCAATGCCCTTGAAAAGCATCTAATTGTTCACTTCCTATGGTTCTCCCACTATCAGTACCCTTACCATGATCCCAGCCTCTAACAAACTCGCCACGTAGATCAGGCAAGTTAAATGTAGAACTACCATCCCCAACTCCATAGGTTGTTCCTATTCTATTAAATAAATCTGAATATATTATTCTTGATATAGCTGACCCATCACACTCTAACCATCCTGAGTCAGGAGTATTGGCAGCAGTTAATATGACGGTACCAATTGGGATATTGTTCCCGGCCAACATAAGAGCAAAGTCACTAGCATGTAAACCATCTACTGTATCTGCGTTAGCACCAATGACCTCTGCATCGGAACCAGCTATGTTCTTTACTTTAATAATAGGAACAAGAGCTACGTTACGGGGACGGGTTTCAGAAGCAGTATGAGGATCACCATTAGTTCCATCTGTTATTGGGTCAGTTACAGTTACCACTGCCGTACTATCAGGTCTAGAATATGAACCTGTAGAGGCAGTTCCGGTAACACGAGTTTGGGCATTAGTACTCGCATTATGCCAATGTCCCTGGAATGCATCTAATTGTTCACTACCCATATTCCTACCTATATCAATACCTCTACCATGATCCCATCCACGAATAAATTCACCACGTAAATCAGGCAGATTAAATGTAGTACTTTCATCTCCTGCACCATAAGTAGTTCCGATTTTATTAAATAATTCTACATAGGTTGTCCTTGATATCGCGGAGCCGTTACATTCCATCCAACCGTCGGGAATTGTGTTATAAGCAATAAACGCGATATCTCCAATATGATATAGTGGTGCAGGTATAACTCTAGTAAATTTATTTGAAATAATGTTACTCATTGGTTCATTTCCACCCCGCTCATTGTGACTCCGACAACGTCAGCAACGTCACATTGAATTTGAACCGACATCCCGGCATTTAAAAAAGTGGAAAAAGAAATAATCTGAGTTTCACCGGCAAGCAATGGAGAAGAACTCAAGATTGTATTTTTGACAGCAGGCGTATCGCCGGACGCAACAAAATAAACTGTCACACTAGCATTGGTTGCGCTGGTGTTGCAAAGAATCATTTCTTTGATAATGGAAATGGAAGTAGCCGGCACTGTATAAACCGTGCTTACAGTCATACCTGCTGCCGCTTGACCTAACTGTTTAATTGTAGTAGTCGCCATTATTGACCTCCGAATATTAAAGCGTTGATTATACTTTCAGTTGATAAATCATTAATCGCATCCTGAATATTGGTTGCTGATATATTGCCGTTTGGTGTGTTTACAACATCCACCGCAACCACTGGTACTCCATCATTTTCTCCACCCATAACATGATGATGAGCCAAAAACTCCTTTAAGGTGACAAATGTCAATGATGGGTCAATCGTCGCGCTGACATTTGCGGCATTGCCAACCACGGTTACGATATCAAATATCTGCTCGACAACATTGGAGCCTTCAGGGGGCAAATAATCGGCCATACTGCCGGCATTCGCCACCGCATAAAGGACTTCTCCCTCACCGGGATCGGTGGCGAATATTCCAAACTCCCGGACATAATACCCGGCCGTTAATCCGGAATTGGTAAAGGTAACCCGTAAAGTAGCCCGTCCGTTATTTACCGAGATTAAATTAATTTTCAATGATTGTTTTTCATTGACTAAAGCCGTTAAATTTTCAAGAGTGGCGCCTTCCGGCAAAGGACCGTCCCCGATAGCAACCCGGGTAAAATTGAGCTCTACGTTTTCGGCTTGCGCTTTGGTTTGTAAAGCAATTCCTTTCTTCGTTTGTACCATGCTGAATTGTGACATTTATACACCTTCTTTACAATTGTTGAATGATTTTATGATATTGACATTGATGCATTACAAATCCCCAATAATCCGTTAATACAGCCCCTTTCAAAGCCCCCAAATAGTCCAGCTTTGAACGGACATTTTTTACCGCCGCAATAGCGTTAAATATTTTGTTGATTTTTTCTTCACTGGGCATTGTTGCCTCAGTGATAACCCGGAAATGAAAGGGTTCCCCGTTATAATCAAACCACTCCTGAACGTTTGCCTTATCAAAGGCCGCAGTCACCACTTGTTTGACGGCATTGGCAGTTCCTTTTTTGGTAATATAGGCGCTTTTAACTAATGCCCGGCGTTTGTCCATCTCTAACTTTTCGTCATAGAAGTCCACGTTCATCTCCACCGCCAGCATATTTAATACTTCTGAAGCAGCGCCTTCGATACCGGCATAGGTCAAAACCTCGTTGAGTTTACCGGCGAACGTTTGCCATTGTTTGTCAGCGGCCCGGCTGACCGCAATGACATCCGGATCGCTCTGCAGGTTTGGCGGCACCAGTTCGATTAAAGAAATATTATGGATGGTTTTACTCATTCAATCCTCCTCTGTCCCGCCGTATGATACGTTCTTGGTTGATAATTCCGCTATCTCGATTTTTGAAAGCTTTGTAAAGGCAGGCGAATGAATTGCCACCCGTTTGGCTCCGGCTTTATAGATCAGATGCTGGAGATATCCGGGATTGATATCCCGCCCAATTTTCGCCCTCTGCCATGTTATATAATCCTCAATGGCGGCTTCAACCGCTCTCTGAATCGTCCCGGCAATATGACTATCCGACTCATTGATGTAGTAGGATAGATCGATATCGTAGCCGACACGTTCCGGCGCCGAGACCACAACCGCATCGGTTAAGGGCCTGATATTTTCATCGGATAAATATTCCTGCAAGTTGGTCCTGGTGGATTCCGGTGTGGAGCCGTCTTCCAGGATAAAATAGATATTGACCGTCCCGGGCGCCAGTGAAGTTATCACAACATCGGCGATGCCAGAGTCATATGCTTTTACAAAATATTGATAAGCCCCGGATGGTCCGGCTACACTGAACGATTCCGGCCGTAAATAAACCCTTTCCCGTAAGGAATCATCATCTTCCCGGTCGGCCCCGCCCGCGCTGGTATCCGTATTGACGACCCCGGCGATGTATTCGATCGGATCGACCAAGACATTGATTTGACCCTCCGCGTAACCGTTTCCAATGGTTCCGGTTTGGGTACAGGTTACGGGGATGTCAATCCCAGTAACACCTGGGGCAATTTCTTGATACTCCGTGGTCGCGAAATAAACCCCTCCGGCTGCCACCCGGGTCCTCGAAGGGATACTTACCGCGCTTTTCTGGGCGGCGGAAAGTTTAAAACGAACCTGCGCTGTTGCCGCCCTAGCCTCTTCCCGGGTCACTTCCACCCTGGCGGCCAATTGATCCAGATAATTCCCGGTAGCGTATTTCAGCAGATTTTGCTTGGCCGCGTTATTAAGGGACTGCATCATGGCATAAATCCGGGCAGCCTCCGCATAAAGCAGGATCCGGATCGGGTCGCCTTGGGCGAGGGTCTTCGACTGGCCCGTCTCTGCCGCATATTCTTTTTCGTAATCCCCGATGAGGGCCGCTAAAAGCGTTTCAACATTGGTATCGACAAAATCAATGTCTGCCAGATTATTCAGTTTATCGATGCCGTTACTCAAGGGCAGCCACCTCCTTTGGTTTCGAACATGCTTCTACGTCGTTCAAAATATCTACACCTGCCTTTTCGTTGATGACATAAGAAAACCGCCCTATGATTCAAAAGGACGGTCATTTACGGTACTTACACTTCGGATTCATACATTTTCCATCATCGTCCAACCGGTAGCCGCATATCGGACAATAGTTATTCACCCTCAATCGCCTCCATTGCCATGTTATATTCTTCATGTAAAGCAAAATAAGCTGCTTTCAATGAGGCGACAGTATCTGACTCATCTAAAGCATCTGCCGCTTGAATGGCGTCTTTCAGGACCGAAAACTCGGGTAAGTATTCGCTGTTAAGAGCACTGATCTTTTGCCGGGTTGTTAAAACCATTGCGGGGATAAAATCATCTGCAACTTGGGACCAACCCAGGTCGTAATATTGCTGTTTTAATTCCTCACAAATCCAGGAATTGCCCCAAGGGTTATTGGATTGGATTTCATTCGTATTTTTATTGTGCCACATTTTTATAACACCTCCGCATAACAGCCGATATAGCCTGAAGTTCTCCATGCTGTTTTAAAAACTGCTCCCAGTGGCATTACAACAATAGAAATTTTATCAATTATGTTGCCTGTTGTGTAATAATAATTATCCACGTAAACTCCATAATCACCAGACGGAGTCGAAAATCTATCAACTACACATATCTCTTCTCCATAAGATAGATTTTCTTTGTACACAGCCTTAACAACTCTGTTAGGAATTCCTAATGGATTGTCCCATAATAAAGGGACTGTAGTATTACCATTAGTATTGAAATACTTCCATCCTAAAAATACTCTCTTATTTCCTTCTGCCTTTGTCGCTCCTTCATTCCTCATATACCTATAATCAGAATCATTATACTCAATCAATGCACTTGAGCCAGTTCGGGCAAAACCAAGTGAAATTGAGTTTGAAGGGAGGCAATCGTCAATCAAAGTGTGTTCTTTTTGAACCATAAGAGCATTATAATATTGGGCTATTTCTGCTTGAGATAAAGCGCGTGGAATAATGGCTAAATATTCAATGGTTCCTTTATGATAAAGGGTACCACTAACACCAGACCTTCCAATAAAAAGTTGTTGATTTGCTGTCGAATTAATTATAGTAGTCGTTTCAAACGAATTTAACCCAGTGCAAAACGTTAAAATATTGTTGTTCATAATATATGCTGCAAAAGCAGGAATTCCAACGGGGATCGAAATTGATGACGTAACTAAACTCGGGCCATTACCAACGTATAATTTCCCGCCTGCTGTTACTACAAAACTCATACCCGCGCTTGATGCGTAATTTGATAGAAAATATCTATCAGAGCTAACATCGGAAATATTGCCTATGGCAATAACTGTATATGCTGATGGAAAAGAATAATTCCCTAAAGGCACATAATCACTAGTTCCATTAAGCTTTCTTGCTTTCCCCAATCCAATCTCACTATCAACAATCGTCGTCCCCGTTGCCGTTCCATTCAACGTCCCATTTTCATCAGTAACAGTTGACCCAGAAACATCATCGAATTTAAAAATATGCGCTCCTGTTGTAGCGTCATTGGCTGGATAAGTTGCAGAATATCCTGTGTAATGACAAGGTAAACACAGCTTATTACTAATTGCTGCTATTTGTTGCGGAGTTCTTAAAACATTACGTAATTCAACATAATGTATAATAGCATTAGAATAAGCATATCCTGAAGGATTTACACTTCTAAAAAGTGTAAAAACGGAAGAAGCTGTATTAAGTGCAAACGCCAAAGTAAATATTAGAGAGCCATTCACATATAATTTAATATTTGATCCATCATACTGCATAGAAACAAAATAAGTCTGTCCAACAGATACGGTATAACCAGAATCTGTATTCCCCCAATAATCAATCAACAAATTTCCATTATTATTTACTGCCAATCCAAAAGCTCTATTATTACTATTTGAGCCGTATTCAAATATGTAATTAACTGAAGTAGTATTCATTGGAGTAAAAACAATGTCCAGTTCCCTTGGATTTGCCCCAATCGGAACATTAGTAGAATTGATACTAGTAATATATCCACTGCTTCCATCCCCTTTAATAGCATAATCCGCCCAGCCATCAACTTGTCTTGTGACTACACCATTAACAATCCCATGATTTCCATTCCCGCTTGAATCAATAATTTGCCCCGATGCCTCATTAAATACATATCGCAATACAGTATTACCATCTGCCTCCGGGTAAACCGCATCATAGTGCCCCAGGGTGGGAACTACGCTCGAAACCTCACTGTTTTGGGTTGCATAAATAACGGAGGCTTTCCTAGGATTGAGAGCGAAGTCAGAAACCGCTTCCGATTTATGATATTTTCGGCCGATCATTGCCTCCAAAGCGGAAACATTGATGGATAAATCATCATGGGGTGTGAATTTCCCTCCGTAGCCTATCGAAGGAGAATTTATGATGTAATCCGTTTCCGGTGGGGCAATGCTCAATCCAGCCTGATTAATGGATTCCTGAACGGTCGTAGCGGTAATTAAACCGGAAGGAGTATTGACTACATCCTTCGCCTCAACCGGTTCCCCGTCATTTTGGCCACCCGTGACATGATGGTGGGCCGCAAATTCTTCCTTGGTTACGTATGTTAAAGAACTGTCCATAACGGCGGTGACCTTTGTCGCCCCACTAACCACCGGAACAATCTTAAATACTTCCTCCACGACATTGGAGCCCATTTCCGGCAGCCAGTCGGAGTCATCCCCGGCATTGGCAACGGCATACAGAATCTCCCCTTTTTCCGGGTCTTTCGCAAAAAGTCCCAATTCCCTGACCTGGAAACCCACAGACAAATCGCTATTGGAAAACACTATCGTCACCGTGGTCAAGCCATCTTTAAACTCTATCGAATGGATTGGGATTGACTTTTTTTCATTCACCAAAGCCGTTAAGCCACTGATATCCGTCCCGTCGGCAACCCTGCCGTCACCAACGGCAGCCCTGGTGAATTCCAAAGTCGTCCCGGCAATGGCTTTTTCCAATAACTCCGATCCCAATATTGTTAAGGTCAAATTTTTAAAATCCGCCATGCTCACTCCTCCTTGCTGAATGGTTTAATTGTTTGAAGACGCCGTTGATAGACCCCAAAGCCGCAAAATATCGGTTTGTTTACCGCTCTTAATGCCCCCAAATAATCCAAATGGGAACGGGCATTTTTGACCGCATGGACGGCGTTAAAAATCTTGTTGATTACCGCCTCGCTGGGCATTGCCGCCTGGGTGGTAATCCGGAAATGAAATGGCTTTCCTCCGTAATCAGGCCATTCTTCAATATAGGCCTCATCAAAGGCGTCGGTTACCACCTGTTTAACCGCATAGGCGGTGCCTTTTAAAAATTTCAGGACATAGGCGTCTTTCACCAAGGCCCGCCGCTTCTCCAAAGGTAAAGTTTCATCATAAAAATCAACCTTCATTTCAATCGCCAGCATGTCGACTACATCCGGTGCGGCATTATCGATATCCGCATAGGTAAGGACTTTGGATACCGTTTGGGCTAATTTCCGCCATTGCTTATCCAGTGCTTTGCCGACTGCGATAACCTCCGGATTGTCCCCAAGGTTTGGAGGCACCAAATCCAGAAGGGTCACATCATAAATGGTTTTACTCATGCCGGTTCCAACCCCTTATAATTTACAACGGCTTCCGTATCCTCACAGGCAATCTCCGTTTCCGATAATGCCGTAAAAACCGGTGAATATACGACCACCCTTTTAGCGCCCGCTGCATAGATAAGATATTGAAGATATCCGGGATCAATGTCCCTGCCGATTTTAGACCGTTGCCAAGTCCGATAGGCACTGATGGCCTCCGATACTTTTGTCTGGATAGACTCTGCAATATCACTGTTTGCTTTATTGATATAGTAGTCAATATGAATCCGGTAATTTACCGGAGTTGGCTTCGCCACAACCACGCTATCGGTAAGAGGCCTTCTACTGTCCTTCGATAAATAAGCCTGTAATTCAGTGATCATGGAGTCCGGCGTGGAACCATCTTCCTTAATAAAATAGACATTAACCGTCCCGGCTTCCAACGAGGTTACCACCACATCGGCAATCCCGGAGCTGTATTCCTTGGTAAAATATTCATAGGCCCCACTGGGTCCGGCCACACTGAATGCTTCGGGTCGCAAATAAACTCTTTCCCGGAGCGAATCGTCGTCCTCCTCGTCAGCCCCACCTGCGCTGGTGTCCATATTACTCACCTTGGCCACATACTGAATGGGATCCACCAAAACATTAATTTGTCCCGGCGTAAAACCATTACCGGTTGTCCCGGTCCCGGCGCATGTTACAACCATATCAACGGATTCTTTACCGGCAGGGATTTCTTGATATTTGGTTGTTTTGAAATAGACTGTCCCTGCCGCGACCCTGGTATTAGCGGGAATACCGACAACACCGGACTGTACAGCCGATAATTCAAAACGGACTGTTGCCGTTGCGGCGGTAGCCTTTTCCCGGGTTACTTCCACTCTGGCCGCCAATTGATCCAGATATTTTCCGGTCGCATACTTCAACAAATTTTGTTTCGCCGCTTGATTGATGGACTGCAATATTCCATAGATTCGGGCCGCATTGGCGTATAACAAAATGCGAATCGGGTCCCCTGTGGAAAGGGTCTTCGACTGGCCGGTTTCTTTCAAATACTCGCTTTCATAGTCGGATATCAAGTCGGCCAACAGCGTGTCGACATCGGTATCGATAAAATTGATGTCCGTTAAATTGTTAAGTTTATCAATGTTGCTGGTCAATAAAAACCACCACCTCTAGATTTAGAAGCTAAAAAGTATCATTGTAGTACCTCATCTGGTTTTTTACTCATTACCAGTATTTTTATCCACAGTCTCTTGTCGCTTTTGCAGTCATTAATGTATCATAAGCGGCAAGATAAGCATTGCCTTCCAGCCAATTTAATTCCTGTGGTGTTGCACTATCAACTGTATGGAGATAATGATCGACACCGGGCTCATAGTATTGTCCAATATATCCCTCCGGCAAACCGGCGTAAGCTTGACCGTAGTCGATTTGAAAATTGACGATTGTATCCATATAGACCCCGGAACTTGTCCGCACAAAAATATAACCATCTGGATGGTGCTGAAAATTTGGGTATGCCATTGTTTGTCCTCCTTAGTATCTCATAATATAGTTGCAAGCAATCCAAGGTTGCATGTTGTTGTGTGGCGAACCTAATCCGGAATAATCTGAATAAATCGTATTCCCTACTAAATTAGTTTCGCCTCTCATCGGATAGGGACCTCCGGCCCCACCATATGATCCTTGGCTTGTATGCCTATGCGGACCATTTTCATCAGAAGTCATTACATGCTTTTCTTCTCCGCTAGTTCCTCCAACTATATCCGCATTACTATTTATAACAGTATTGGCGCTCGTTCCACCCATATTATCAAGGCCAACCCCAACCCGGCCACGTTTATCCGGCAACGATACTTGTTTATGGGCTGCGAAATCAGTTGCCGGATCCGCTCCTTTTGTAGTTACCGCCCCGCTTGAGTCATAAAGCTTAATTTGTCCTCCGTTCCCCACAGATTTCCATAGAATCTTAAATAGGTCAATAGTATCAGCGTTAGCTCGTCCCGCTGCTCCCGAACTTTCATCTCCAATCGTACCTCCGTTAGCCCAAAGGTGACGTTCAGGCAACTCCCTATCATAGAATTCCTTACAAAACCCAAGCGGATCGGCCTTATTGACCGCCTCTTTGATAAGATTGTCGATATATCCTTTGGTTGCCGCCCCAAAGTCAGTACTCGGATCACCACTTAAAATCAACGGCCCGGTCATCGTATCCCCGGCCTTTAAAACATAAATCGACTCCGCAAAGGTGGCAGTCACATTAGCCGCGTTGCCGACGGACAAGTCAATGGTAAACACCTGCTCAATCGTCTCGGCTCCATCATAGGCAGGCATATAATCCGCCGCATCTCCCGCATTCGCAACCGAATATAAGATTTCACCCTGGTCCGGGTCGTTGGCAAAGATGCCAAGTTCCCGTAAATAATAGTTTTCGGTCAGATTCTTATTGGAAAAATTCGCTTTAATCTGAACCGATTTGTTGCCAACGGAAAGATTACCGATCGCTGCTGTCTGCTTTTCGGTAATTAACGCGGTTAAAGTGTTCAACTGGGTCCCTGATGGTAAGATCCCAGCACCCAATGCTACCCGGGTGAATTTCAATTCCGTCCCGCCCTGGGCCTTTATTTGTAATGCATATCCAATATTCGTTAATGTTAAACCGGTAAATTCGGCCATGGTTTAACCTCCTTAATATCTCATAATATAGTTACAGGCAACCCAAGGTTGCATGTTATTGTGAGAAGAACCGCCACCAATAGAGGTAGAAGTTAAAACAACCTTGCTGTTACCAGTAGCCCCATAAAAATAACTTGCCATACTACCTCCATCCAAATTGTTAATCCAAGCAGACACGTTATGAGTATGATTAGGCATCTCGTTTATTGTTAATGGATGATTTTCTTCTCCACCAGTTCCACTCAAAACATCTGAACTATTATTTAATACAACATTAGCACTACTTCCACCCATCCTATCAAGCCCAACTCCAACCCGCCCACGCATATCCGGCAAACCCAATCTTTTATGGGCCGCAAAGTCTACCGCCGCACTGGTACCTTTGGTAGTTGAAACACCTGTCGAAGTATACAGTTGGATTTGCGATCCGCTTCCATTGGCAGCATCCCAAAGGACTGTATAAAGATCAATGGTGTCCCCATTCGCCCTCCCGGTTGCGCCGGAATCGGCGTCGCCTATGGTACAACCGTTCACCCAAAGATGGCGGGCGGGCAAAATTGTACCATAATATACTTTGGCATGGCCGAGGGGATCCAACAATTCCCGTAAACTATCCACATATTGCTTCGTAGCGGCGCCCAAATCCATTGCCGGGTCTTCACTTAACACCAGCGGTCCGGTCATCGTATCTCCGGCTTTCAGAAGCGCCTTGGCGTCGATCTTTTCAAAGTTTCCCCGCAACGCCGATCTTTTGACAGTATCCGTGCCGACAGGCAATTCCAACCCCATATTCATTGAAGCATCACTCAAAACCGATACACCTCCAATTCGTTCCACGGTAGACCCAAAGCATCCAGATCATCCCAAATAATAACTGCCGTATCCAGCTCGTTCCATGTCGAGCGCGCGATAACCTGATGCCGGCAAGTCTGCCCCACTCCAAATCCGTAATAGGTATTTAAACTACCGCTTTTTAAAGCTTCAACACACTCCAGGGTGGACCGGGCGTTTTTTACGGAGTTCACCGCCCGGACCACTTCATCGATCTTACTCTTACTGGGTAGATTGGTTTGGGTGGAGATTTTGAAATGATAGGGCTCCCCGTCATACTGAAACCATTCCTTGACCCCGGTTTGGTCAAAAGCGTCGCTTACAATCTTTTTTACCGCATCGGCTGTCCCTTTTCTGTACTTATACAGATAGCCGTTTTTAACCAGCTCTTTCCGCTTCTCCAGCGGCAAAGTCTGGTCATAAAAATCAACATGAATCTCGCCGGCAAGATTATCGACGACCTCAGAGGTAGCGCCATCAATGTCGGCGATGGTTAAGCAATTTTTAACGGCGTTTGCCAAAGTCTGAAACTCTATATCAACCCCCTGACCGGCGGCGATGATATCGGGATTATGGCGTAAGTTTTCCGGCAGCAGTTCCAGTAAAGCCACATCAAAAACTGTTTTATTCATTTTCATTCTCCGGGTGGGATGTAATCACAGGAACCCGAGAGGTGATTGCAATTTCCGTATCACCCATGGCGGTAAATACCGGAGAATTGACAACCACCCTGCCGGCTCCGGCGTTCATCACCATAGCCACTAATTTCGATGGATTAATATCTCTGCCGATCTTTGACTTCTGCCAGGTAATATACTCGTTAACCGCTGTTTCGACAGCCGTTGCAATGGTACTGGTTGCGCTTTGGTCCGATTCACTGATGTAATAGTCAATATCTACGGAATATTCCACTGCGCCCGGCGCCGCGACATGTACACAATCCGTTAACGGTCTCCTGGTGTCGGCAGAGAGGTAATCAGTTACTTCATCGATTAATGCTTGCTCCGGTAATTCCCCGTTTTCCAGGATAAAATACACATTCACCCTTCCATTACCCCCCACTACCTTGACATCACTAATGGAAGCATCACAGTCTTTGACGAAATACTCATAGGCGCCGCTGGGTCCGGCTACGCTGAAAGACTCCGGCTTTAAAAAAATCCGTTCCCGTAAAGCTTCGTCATCTTCTTCATCGACTCCGCCCTGACTGGTTGTAGTGTTGGTAGTGCCCGATACAAATTGAACCGGATCCACCAGGACATCAATTTGTCCTGCGGTATAACCATTACCGGCTTTTCCGGTAGTTGCACATTCCGCCGGAACATCAATATAAGTTTCTCCCGCAGCGATCTCCACTTCTTGGGTCGTTGCAAAAAAAACATTGTCACTGGTGCTGACCCGGGCGCCGGATGGAATCGTCACCCCCCTTTCCAACTTCTTGGAAAGGGTAAAACGTTGGGTAACCACTGCTCCGGTAGCTTCTTCCCTGGTAACTCCCACTAGAGCCCCCAGGTTCTCCAGATAATCGCCACTGGAATATTTCAGTAAATTATACTTAGCCGCCCTGTCGATTAATTGGTAGGCCGTATAAATTCTTAGCGCTTGCGCATAAATCCAAATCCGGATGGGATCGCCGGCCGCTAAACTTTTCGATTTTCCGGTAGACTCCCGATAGGCATTTTGATATTCGGAAATCATATTGGTTAAAAGCGAATTGACATCCTTATTTACGAAGTCAATATCCGGCAAATTGTTTAAAGCGTCGATACTAGCCGGCAAGACTGATCACCACCTTCGGTACCAGCAAACCGCTTATTGCATCATTGGTAAAGCTGACTTTTTTTACTTCAGCCCGGGGTTCATATTTCTTGATCTTTTTGATATATTCCACCGTTAACTTGGCCTTGGCAACCCCGATGGGAGAATCCAGGATACTCATATCAATCCCAAAATCCCGGTCAAAGGGGACAGTCCCGGCGGGGGTAGTCAGAATCACTTGAATATTTTGGAGGATTTCACTATTCCCGCCGGCACTGAAATCAATTACCACATCGGATGCATTAATCATCCCGATCCCTCACTTTCTGCTAAGCGATATACTCTTCAAATGTAACATCAATCTTGCCGGAAAAAAGCTCGCCCTGGTTAAAAAAAGTATCCCAGGCCTCGCTCACGGATTTGACGATCCATAAATCATCCCCCAATACTTCTTCACCTACAACCAGGTAATCCGCTTCACCCGCCTCTGCCAGATAGATCCAGGTTTGCATCTCATCTTTGGGGGTAACTCCAAAATTACCATTGAGATTAATGGTTAACGTAATCGTTTGGAGATTGGGGGCCACATACTCGGTTTTTGGCTTAACCCCGATAAGCTCATGGGCACTGTAGCGGGCCGAAGCTTCAAGCTTAAACCCGCTAAAGGTGTAGATCCGTTCATCCGAAACTTCGAAACTAATGTCACTAAAATATCCGATCATTGCATCACCTCATTTATAATGGCGGCCCCGTTGGATTACCCGATGATGATGAAGTATGCGTATGGCTTAAAAAACTTTTTCCCCCTATTTTCGCATCATCATTCACTGTTAAAGCCTTCCCAATCGAAGCATTCCCTGTAACCGTTAAATCCGCCCCAACCGAAACATTCCCTGTAACCGTTAAATTCTTACCTACCGTTAAATTCCCATCGATTTCAACCTGAATATCCTTGGTGTCCGGGATGCTTATGGTCAGAGTCTTGCTGGAACTATTGTAGACCATTGCCGCTTGTCTCAAAAAACGTTTGCAATAAATATCCGCTCCGTTTGGATTGGGTTGATCATTATCATAAAAATACCGTCCCAGGCAAAAACCATTGGTGATCCCATTTCCCAAAAACAGACATAATACCGACTCACCAATGTTCGGCATTTCATATTCAAATGAAAGCATTGGCAATTCATCGGTGACGATGGAATCTTGATCTTCAAAGCTGACTCGCAGGGTGCCCGCCCCATAATTAATGGATGATACGGTCCCAATCCGGATCAGGTTTTTCAAATTCACCATTTTAATATCCCACCAAACATTTATGAAGTTCCAGGCTGGTTGTAAACCCGCCGCCGATTTTGTGACTGACTTTATCAATATAATATTTACCGTTAAAAATACCCAAGTCTTGAACGTTGACGACTTGGGTCGGTAAAAAGCCAAGATTGCCGGGAATCTCAAGGCTTAATGAGTATTCTTTTTTATTCAGTTCCCGCAGTTTACAACGGGCATAACGCTCTGCTTCCGCCAAATCATTGGCAGTCTCATTCATCTGATAAATCTTATCTCCGGTTTTTCCCGAAGGTATAAAGGTATGGTTTAAAGTCTTATTCGCCTTCGGATTGGTATAGGCAATTTTACAACCATCGTAACCGGTATCGGTAAAGGTCGTTTTGGCGCTCCATTGCATCATATCCGCTTCGCCGATGGTCGCCAAAGGTCCCGGTGTTTGGGCTTCATACTTCATTTCCTGAAAGATGACGATTTTCTGATTATAAATTTTGATAGCCAACCCGTTTTTCTGGCAAAGATTTGTCAAAAATGAAGCATCCGGCTCTTTGCTTTGTTCCACAAAGGGTATCACCGGATTGGATGATCCTTGAAAATCCAGAGTTAATTTGGCATTATCGGCTATCGTTTGGGCTATCCTTGCTACAGAAGCCTTTTGCCAAGTGTGGCTCCTTTCTACGGTCATGAAGGGAGTGTCGACTGGAGCAGAAACAGCTCCCAAACTCAAAATGCGTGGCCTACCGCGATAACTGGGTTCATCAATAACGAAACGGCCACAATCAAAACTTTGAGAATCTCCATCAAAATTCCAATTCTCAGTCTTGATAGTCGGGATCACGATGTCCCCCTTGGACGGCGCCCAGGAGGATATCCATTTCCCCGTGTCATCCTTGAGCTCAATGGAGATATCATCTGACGAGCCCGAGGCATTGTCGGTAAAAGTAAAACTTTGCAAGTCCGGCGTGATATCGGCGGTAATGTTTTTACCTTCATAAAGCAATTGAATGCTTGCCCGTCTGCTCTTCATGATTGGTTCCTCCATGGCGGTATGTTACCGGTTGTGGTATTCGATTTATCAATGTCGGGAATGGTCAAACCGACCCCTCCCGAAAAAATCACCACATCCAAATAACCCGGATTGGCTTCCATCAGTTCCCTGGTATACTTTTCGTCCCCCAGCAAAGCAAAGGCGATACTGTCAAAAGTATCGCCCGATTTGGTTTGATATGTGCTAGACATCTTCTCAACCTCCGGCAAAGCTTAACCGGCGCCGCCGGTCCATCAATGCGTTAAATTTCCGTTCAAAGTCGGCATACGAGTTATCGCTGGCTGTTTTCATCACATGCGCATCAGCATTGCCCTGGATGGTGATTTGCGGCGAATAATTAACCGATATCCCCGCGCTGCCGCTTCCCATGCCATTTAATAGACTTCGGGTCCTGCTGTTGGAAAAGACCTGGCTGCCGCGAGGCAGATTGACCAGTTCCGGCCCTTCCTCACCGACTAATGAAAGACCGCCGGGAAAATAAGAGGTTCCACGGGCGTTTGCGGGTATGGATTGTTTGGGTATATATTGGGATTTATCATTCTCAAAGAATTTGGTCATTTCAAATGGATTAATAGTAACAGGTTTAATTTGTTTTTTCTTAGGATATGCTTTTAATGCTTCATCACTTAATAATTTATCATAAGCAAGCTTCGCGAGACCAGCTGTTAATGCTACAGTTGCAATTACAGCTGCAGCAGGAGCTAAACTTGCACCAGCAGCAGTTAACGCTGCAAATCCTAATGCAGTTCCCGTTAGTGACAAAGCCGATATCCCGGCATCAACCCAATCTCCGGTTTTAGCCTTTTTTTGGCGCAATTTGCCAACAAATTCCATCAGGGAAATAATATCAAAAGGTACAGATACTCCCTTTACTATTTTTTCTCCACCTTTCAACCATTTAGTTGCTGTCTTTAATTTTGAAATTTGTTTTACTTTATTTGCTTTATTTACTTCATTTATTATTCGACTCCCAAATTCATCATATGTTTTTTTTACATTTTCAAATCGTTTGGATAAATTTGGTTTCCCTGTTTTTACAATTTCCTCAATTTCTGCTATTCGATGATCCATTCCCCGTTTTCTTGAAGTTGGTAAATTTTTTATTACTTTTCCTGCTTTTTCTTCTATTTCTGGATTTCTGTATCTCTTTGCTAATTCCTTAAATTCAGTTAATTGATATATTAAATTTCTTCCTTCTATAAATTTGGACACTTTTTCATGTGCAAAATCAATAGGGTCCTTGATGTCTTTAATTATATTGTATGTTTTACTATCCTTAATCGTATTGTACATTTGCTTTAACTTAGGACCCGCTACCTTCATCTGATTTTGAAACTGAAGAACCAAATTAGGGTTTTTTTGAAAAATCTCTGTATTCTTTTGATTAGCTGCCCTAATCCGACTTTGATGGCTTTTCTTTGTATCTTTTTTATTCTCCGCCATCTCTACTACTCGCCTCCTTTATCTCCTGGGCGATTTCAAATAAATCATCCAATGTTAGCTTCATAAAAAAATCAATGCCGGTAAAGGATTGTAAAGCCAGACGGACGGCCAGCTTCATCAGCTGCCGTCCGTCTCCCGGCCTAAATCCTATAAATAGAAAAAACCGGTCACTGCATTCTTCACTTTAATCGCTTCATTGGCGGGAAGTTTTTCAAAAAACTCCACCGGCTGTTTACTGGCCTTGGCTGCGACAATGCAGACATAGCCGAGGCTCATCTCGTTGATGGCCGCCACCTGCCCGCTGGCCGCGAACTGCTTCTCGGCGTCCATTAAATCTTTGGCTGTCAATACCTCCAGACCGGAAAGGTCGATTTGGCTATATTCTTTTTCTTCAAAGATATATGGATTTTTGAATTCAATTACATATTCACTCGCCATGTTTTCTCTTCCCTCTCTCTTAAATTTGTTTCCGGATTTTCTCAAACACGTCAACCCCGCCGACTTTATAGATAAAGTTGAGCTTATCCAGTTCCAGCATGGTCTTGCCGTCCACATCCACCTTGATATAGAGGACAGTCAGCGTGTTTTTGGTGTCGGTCTTTTTCCCTACGCCTAAGGTTCCCAAATCCAAGCCCTTGGGAACCACCCGCAAGGTAATCTTCAAAGGAACAAAATTAATGACGCCCGCCGAAACATCATAACTTTGCTGGGAACCCCGCAAAATGATGGTCTTGCCTTCGGGCGCCATCAGCGAGAAGCTTTTATCCAGCACGGTTTGAAAAGGAATCTCAATATCGATATTGCCGAAATGTCCCGGGGTCTGGCTTTCAAACTCCCCGGCAATACCGGCCCCGGAGATGGTTTCACTTTTCCCTTCAAGCTTGGGCAGCTTGATCTCTCCGGAAATACCGATCAACTTTTCCCCTTCATCGTAAATATTAAAATTGACGATCTTTTCAGGAATCGCATTTACACTCATGATTATTTCCCTCCCAAAGCTGTAGTTAAGGCATCGGCATCAAACTCCAGAGTATTGACAATCGTTTCCGCAGGCGGATACGGTGTCAAGTATTGATGGAAAGTGATTTTACCGTTCAAAAGATCGGTGGTGGGATTCTCATCGGCCACAAATTCAATACGGGCGTCAGCCAGTTGATAACGGGCCTTATAGCCGTTGGCGCGGATATTTTCACTGTCCACAATGGCCTCGATCAACCGGGTATTCATGGGGTCGTCAACTTTCTGGAAATAAGTCAAAATGAAATTATTGCCCCACCAGGAAAACATCCGGCGGACCGGAATAAACCGGTCTTTCACATCGGTGCTGGAGGGATAAATTCCGGTGTTATTGCCCCACAAACGCCAGCCATTTAAATTAATAGCCGTTACAATTCCATTGCCGTTCAAGTAATTGCCTTGAGCCTGGGTCAGATAGACTTCCGAACCGTCGCTCAAAACCGTTCCCGTAATGCTGAATCTTTTATTGGATGGCGATACATAGGGCACATCTTCATGATCAGCATCCGTATAGGCGATTAACGCCGCGGCCACCGCGCTGAACCAATATTGAGCATCATCAATGGCGACTTTCGGCCAGCAAACGATGGCGTTTTCACTGGTATATGAATGATCATTCTTCCAGTCCAATACATCTTGGTAGGTATAAGCCCCATCCGTTTTAGAAGTGTCCACATCAAGAACAGCCATGCATTTGAAACAACCGTTAATATTTTCAGTCTTGGCAATCATTCCGATACCAACAGCGGGAATCTGGCTATAGCCGGGAATCACGATCAACCCCGGAACCACTCCCAGTTTCGGGTAGACTTGTTCAATGTTTTGCAATCCGGTATACTTTCCGGTTGCCGTGTTATAACTGCCGATAATATCCTCTTTCGTTACCAAGGAAGGATCAAGCTTTTTATAACCCAAAGCCAATTGGGTAACGTCTGATTTGATCGACCCGCTACTGAGGATAGTGACAACCAGATGACCTTTTTCATCAAAAGCCAGGATATAGTCGGTATTTTCAGTATAAGAAGTTGCCGCGTCGGCGCTTTTAACCGTAAAATTCTTCAATAAAATTCCCTCTTCGGCGACGGTAATCATACTGCCGGAGATGGAATAAACCTTATTGGAGACTGTAGCAACATGCTTTTCCGGGTCAAGTACATTCACAATAACCAGCGGCGCAACGTTATAAACATTAAAAGAAGCGTTCACCGATTGGCAGATCGTAAATTTCTCAAAATTATTCGAATACCCGAAATTGGTTTTGGCCTCAGCCAACGAATTTACCAAAACAGGTTTATTAACCGCACTTGACGGATCTCCCAATAAATTAACCGGCGCAGTCCCCACGATAAACTGGACCGCGCTGCCGGTAGTTATGGGAGCCACTACCGAAGTTGAATTTTCTTGAATATAAACTCCATGTGTATAAGACAAATTATTTTCCCCTTTCTTTACGAAAAAATCGTTTACGATAAAGTATCTGTCATTGTAATCTTACCGATGTTCCAAACTGTTTTTAATCCCACATAGAAATATGGGTAACTGCTTTCGTCAGTCAGTTTCCATTTTTCGTCGGTCAGCCATCTGTCCTCGGTTAACTTCCACATGTCATCCGTTAACAACCAGTGAACAGGGTATCCGACTTCATATTTTTGGCCGAAGACCCGTTTACGCATCAAATGATCATAAATTTTTTGCAATACATTGATCGCATCACGATAACCCTGGCAATCAAGATGATTGTCATAAACCCCGGCCACGAATAAAATAACGCATCGATAGGGAGCCAGCTCACTCGGGTCTTTCGCGAATTTAAGAATCACCCGGACGAAGGGAAATGGATGGACGACTTGCCCGGTATCGTTTACGGGTGAATATTGTGATAACACCGAGATATTCGAAAGCTCGCCGGCTTCATTCTTTAATTGAAAGCCTTCCAATAGTGCAGAGATTTCAGTTACCAAAAATTCTTGCAATGCCAGTGGAGTCATGCCCTCTCCCCCTGTAATCCCGTCTTTACCGCCGGTCGTTTGACTCTGACCGGCCCTTCCCATAAAGGCCTTTGAGGCCCGAAGGGATCAAGGCGGTTTAAAATAGTATCCGTTTCATTTACCATTTTTGTTGCCGATATAAACATCTGCCTCCTTTCAAATTTGTGCCCATTCAATTGATACCTGCGGCAATCACCTCTTACAAGTTTATTTTTTATTTTAATAAATTCATCCACTGATTCCTGGCCATTGATTATCGGATTGGTGTTGCCATTCTATGGATGAATCTATTATGCAGATTATAAAAGGGGCTGTCCTCTAAGAATTTAAATATTCTTACGAAGAAGACAACCCCCGAATTGACTTGTGCCGCGCCCCACCCTGCGCATTACCCGGCACATAAGACCCGCCCGCCAAAACAGGCTCGCCACTCGGCAATGAAATTTCCATAAAAAAACCGCTCCGGGAGATTTCCGGTGCGGTTTTTTCTGAATCCGATACTAATAATATATCATGGTTTTAGAGCTTTTTGGTGCCATAAAAGTGCCGGAACAAAACTCGTTTAGCTGCGCATTTTCGGTTTTTCTGTATCATGAGCAACTGGAGTGAAAGAAAGTCGAATTAAATATCAAAAAACCGTCCAGATTAACCGGACAGTTATTTTTGATACTTACAACGAGTACACTTCCCACTCGAGTCTAATTGACTGCCACACACCGGGCAATAACTATTGGCCATTTGTAACCGCCTCCATTGCTGCATTATATTCCCCGATCAACGCTTGATAATCATCTTGGATTGCTGTTGCACTTATTGTATTACTCGTCAATAATGCCGCTGTATACGACTGTTGCAGCGTTTGAAATTGCGGCAAATAAATGGCATTGATAGAATCTTTGGTTACCAAGACAACCGGCTCGCTAAATTCTCCGGTCGCCGCATCATAATCCCAGCCTTCTTCCACGTTGGTTTTATTGGTGATATCGGTAAAAATCAAATCCGGGGCAAAACGGGATTTTAGTTGCTCCATTGTTTCACCGGTCGTAAAAATCCAATGGGCTTTATTATCGATAATCTGAGCTATTTTCATTTCTCGGTTCTCCTTTCGTTACCATTGAACTATACAGATTCCTGCTGTTCCAGCACTACCGGAACTCGCACCGCTACCACCTAAACCCCTATAACCTTGATATTCAAAAAATCCGTTAATACTGTAGGAAGTACCATTAGTACCACTGCCGCCAGATGCACCTGTTCCTCCTCCTCCACCAACACAACTAACATATGGTCCAAAACTAGTGGTACCTCCGGCAGTTCCGGAACCGCCAGAAACATTATAATTACCAGCGGATCCTCCGCGACCTCCAGCGCCTATAGTAACAATAATGCTTTGACAAGGCGTAACATTCACAGCTCGCATAAAAGCTATGGCAGCATTGCCACCGCTTCCTCCGCTATAATATTTCGTAACAAATACACTGCTATCATACGAGATACAGCCACCCCCGCCTCCTCCGCCACCGCCACACATGGTTACATAAACGGTTGTGACACCCTCAGGAACAGTGAATGTTCCAGAAGAGGTAAAAATTTGTACGCCGTTGGTCTTTAAAACTATCGGCCCTGGTAAAATTCCTCGTAAATCATCCCGAGTCAAAATAGTAACAGGATCACTTGTAGCCACACTGCCAATCAATACCCCCATTTTCGGTAATGAAGAGGTGTCATAAGAAAAAGCGCCGTCAGGTTCGATAAAAATATAATAAGTCGTGTTGGCCGCCGGAGTACCGATGGTTAAGGTACTATCAGAAAGCTTCTCAACAATTCCACTGAGTCCTCCCCCAAAATTGGCCCGTCCGGGACCAATGGTTACCGCGATCACTCCCTCGTCATACGAAGCGCCTTTCAGGTGAAAAGGTTCATTTAACAGGGCGGCGCTGATCCCCGGCGCGTTGCCATCCACAAATTCCACCGTATTCATGGTTTACCATCCTTTCGTATCTATTCTTTCAAATTGTAAAACTTCCAGATTGGTTTTCTGGTGATTGAAAACCACCTCGTCGATCTTCACTCCACTCTCCGGATATAAAGATGCCATGGTCCCGCCGTACCAAGCCAATTTGGCAATGGAACCGATACCCTTGTCCGGCTGGATGTAAAAGGTTGAAGTGATATTCTTCCCTTCATGGACCGGGTAACGAATCGGACCGAATCTGCCGATCTCCTGATTCGGCTCATCGAGCAAAACAATGTATTTGACCCTGTCATCCTCCCCGAATTGGGGATATAAAGCGTCACCCGGATAAAGATCATTCGTTGGGTAACAAGTCCTGAAGATATTTGAACCATCAGTCTCCAGCCAGGTTTTATGATATTGTTCAAACAAGACTAAGATCTCTTCCTCGCTGATATTCTCACGGATCACCTGCTGTTTGGCGGTTGCCAAATTATAAAAAAATGTAGCCCAGCTCTCGTCGATGGGACCTTCGATGGCGGTCACATCATAGATTAGCCTGGTTACATCATCCCGGATCTGGACGGTCTGGATCAACATCTCCAGGTTATTCAGTCCATACTTGGGAAGGTTGACCTTTAGAAGTTGACCCGGCTTTAGCCCTTTGCAGTCCGTTAGAAATTGAAGTTGCCGGCCATCAACCGCATATTGCCGGATCTTGGCGACCGCGCTCTGCAAAGCCGCGTCTTTGCTGTTGGTCTCTTCATTCGCCACATTTTCAACCAACCCGCTCCCGGAACCCTGAAAATCCCGTAACCGGTTAATCTCCGGCATACTGGAGTAAACCGCTACCACCGGGAACTCTCCTTGATATGTCACTTGCAATAAGTCCGTCTCGCCCAAAGCCGCTACCAACTCATCGTCATCATCCTGAACGATTACCGGATCGCCTTTGCTCCAATACCACTGCTTTTCCTTGTCTTTACCCTTAATTCCAATCTTAGACGGGGCAACTGCGATAAACCCCAACCCGTCATTTTTATTTATTTTGAGGATGGGTTCCTGAGCAAGGGGAAAACCCAAGGTGAATGACTTGCTTTGCCCGTCCCCTTTCTTGACCTCCGTAAGAGGATCGGTAATATCCTTTCCGCCCAGAATATATTGTTTATTACGGTATTGGGGATTACCCTGGGTTACCTCCGGTACGTCCAGGATCTGGGCTGAACTCAACTCCCATGGTGCGGTGTAGGTTATCTTGGAAACAAAGTGTAACATCCGGCGGCTGTCGATATTCCACCAGAAACCGGCCTTCTCCGCCAAAGAATTCAGGCAGTCGGTGACCGGGATGTAATTAAAAACAGCCTCGGTAATCACCGGGCCGTCCTGGATGGTAATATCATCCCCATAAATCCCTTCCGGATTTAAATAATACTCTACCAGATCCCTGACGATCCCCCCTGCGGTCATATTGGTATAAGAGCGGGCTACGATCCGTTTGTCGGCGAAATAATGATTATCAGCCCCGGTAATGTTATGAAGGATCCCGGGCTCATGGGGACCGCACTCCTCCTCTTTGGAGTCTTCAATCACTCCTGAAATCAGCAAATCCCCATCGTTATCAAATATTTGGTAAGGTTCTCCCTTCCGGTAATGACTGGTCCCGGCCTCGTCCCAGACTACAAAAGAGGCGGTGGAACGTTCCCCGATGGTATCCTCAATGGTAATACTCTCATTGATAAAGTTGACTGGAATACCGTTGATTTTTACTATCAAATACGCCGCCTCCTTATTTAAGCCCTGTTTTAATCCGGATCATATCCCGCAAGGGAGTGCCCAGTTGTTTTACCAAGGTCCGGCCGTCAATCTCCAGGATGATATTGGCGGTCCCAAAACCTCCCATTCCGGTTGCGCTGAGTTGGGGGCGGTTTAACGGGATTACCGAAGCCGCGTCCGGTAAGGTTACCAGCTCCGGCCCCTGCTCGCCAACCAGAGCCATACCTTTTGAAGTAATAACACCTCCCGATGCCAGGGCCGGGATTTGCTGAGATTTAATCGTGGCGATTTGGACGGCCCCTTGTGCTGCCGCAGCTGCCGCAAAAGCGATACACTGTGGCCAGCCAGCCTTTAAGGCAGCCACAATTGCCTGCGCCGTATCAATAACGGCAGTAAATATACCAACGGCTTTATTGGTTTGGGCTTGTTCCTTGGCCAGCTCTTTCTTTTTCTTCTGGGTGTCGGTGTCCAGGGCGTCGATAGCTTTTTTCTTTTCTTCTTCCGACATCGTGGACTCTAAAATTCGCTGTTTCTCTAAATTATACTGAAGATCAATTGCTTGAGAACGCGCTGCATAGTATTGGGAAAACATGCCGGAAAGATTATTCACCATATTCTTGCTGGCTGATAACCCTTTATTAATGTTTCCAAGAACATCCTTTTGCTGTTTCTTTTCTTCCTTTTGAATAATTTTAGTTTTTTGTTTTGCAGCAGATTCGGCAATTTTATTTTTCTGGGAAGCAGTTTTTTGGGCTAAGTTTAATTCGGATTTATTCTCTTTGTTAAGCTGTTGCAATTCCTTGGAATTATTATTGATTTTTTCATTGGATTTTGGAGATTGCCGCGATCCTCCTTTGAAAAAATTCGAAACATCCTGGGCGCCGTTTTTGAGATTGCCCCAAATTGCCGTTCCCGCTTTACCCAAAGTGTTAATTGATTGCTTGACGGCGCTTGCCATGTCATCTACATAACCGGTAACCGCATTCTTCGCTTCATTAAAACCGGCTTTCATCGCATTCTTATCGAAAGCCAATGCTCCCTTAAATGCTTTATCAAAACCATTTGCCGCCGTGTCCGATAATTTTTGTTTAAATAAGTCTACTTTCTGGGTAGTCTTTTGCCATTCCGAGTCTAAATTCTGCAAAATTTGGGTTGTTGAATTCAAATTGTTTTTTAATAGCGCGCTTACATGATCAAATTCATCGATAACCTTGTTCAACTCAATTTTTTTAATAGCTTCCTCAGCGTTGCCACCCATCTTATCGATTAAAACTATCAGGTCGGTAATGGATTGTGCTAATTCCGTCACTTGCCGGTTATCAATTTTTACATTTACCTGATTACTCTGGTTCAAACTTTGATCGTCAACCGTACTCAAGATTCACACCACCTCTATATCTAATACTAAAACAACGTCAAAACATCCGGCGCGCCTTCTTTAAAATGGCGAAGAGACTTTGGGGTCGATTGGTCGACATTGAATAAAACATCCATAATTCCAAGCTTTTCCGGAATTTCTCCATGATCGCCGAAAGCCTTGTTTAACACCCCGACCAATGCCACTACCAAAGCTTGATAATTGAGTTCGGCCATCATAGCGGTCTGAATATTTTCCCGTTTCAAAGCGTCGGAATAAAGCCAGGCGAGTTGTTCATAGGAAAATTCATCCTCTAATTCAGCGATGGAGTATCCATACCACTGGCAGACGGCACTGATGGCTTCTTCCGTATTGATTCGATCATCTGACTCCCCAGTTGTTTCAGTGCCGTCCAAACAAAATCCAAGCCATTTACCTCAAATACAACCTCCGCCAATTGCTTAATCTCTTCAATTGCCAGGCATTTATCCGGCTGAGCGGGATCAAAAAATTCATGAGGCAATCCGCTGGCCGACTCCAATAGTACCAAAGGCTCTCTTAAGATTGAATTCAGCAGATCATCTACAAAGTTTAAAGTCTCTGAGGGAATAGTCACCTGTTTCTTTCGCCGGAATATTCCGAATAAGAAGCCTTTTTTCCGACACTCATCCGAAGCCCCGTGTTGTTGAAGCTCGCCGACTTTTTGAAATACCGTAACCAATAAGCTGGTGATACTCTGTTTGAGTTCTTCCAGGCTTGCAATACTAAGACCTTGAATTACATATGTCTTGTCTCGCAGTATAACCTGGGCGCTATTTCTGCGAATGAGTCTCGGAGAGAGGTTTATATTACTACTCATCTTTGTGATTCCTCCATTTATGTAAATGTACTTGCTAAATAAAAAGTAAAACCCAGGTCAAAAGTCCCGGGTTTTACTATAGATTCAAATCATTTTATTTCGCTGCTACAACAGCATCCGTAATAGTCATCCATTGTTGTTTGGGATCTGCCGCGGATGTATCTTCTAATAATTCAAAGGTTAATTGAACATTGGTCGATTTCTTATCCATTACATAAGAACCCGGTTCACTCAAGTAACATTTTTGAATCTTGATACTCCGGGTTCCGCCATCGGGTCCCGGACCCTGGATATAAATTGTTTTCTTTTGGATGCCCATTCCGGAACCGACACTTAAAACGCCTCCGGTTAAATTGGCATCCGGTAAGGAAAGCGCCATCTTTAAGTTTGCCATAGAGGCTTCAGCCAAAGTCATTTTTAACTGGAAAGAAACGCCTTTCATATTGGCGTCGACCGCACCCAAGACTTGATTGACGACCCGTTTTTCAATTTCAAATTTGGGAATCAATTCAAGGGCGGCATCGGTAAAGCCAACATCGACACAATCCGCCTCTACCGCACCGTAAGCCCCGATTTTAATATAATTGGGTACCCCATAAATTAAATTAGTCACTTGTCCTGCCATTGTTTCATTTCTCCTTTCGGTTTGTTTTTTACGAGTAATCTTCAATGATTAACAGATACTGCTGAGTTTGGCGCAATTTATCGGTAGCATTTTCCCGCAAGATTGGCCCTGAGTCGAAAAATTTCTCCTGGCGCACACAGCGGTAATGAAAGGGGGAGAGATCCAACAAATTCACCGGATTGGCGACTTGCGGCTTATAAAACAATTCCGCTTCAATCTCTGCGGCAATATCCAGGCACTTATTGTGATTACTCCTACCGGAAATGTCTTTATCAACATCGATATATAAATAAAGTTCGATTTTATGCTGATTGTTAAGATTCGGATACTCACTCAGCCGGAAATTTACCGCCGGGTATAATGCGCCTTCTGTTTCGTCCGGCTTAATACGGGAGGAATCCCCCACCAGAGCCACCAGCGACCCTCGCGCCTGAAGCCGGGTTTGTAATGCGGCTTCAATATTTTTTAAATTCCATGCCATACTTTATTACCGCCTTTCACTTGGTGACGACACATTTGGTGCTCGTTTAATCTCTACATCGCATCACCTCCTTCCGAGGTTTCGATTGGCCTGTCCGTCCCTCCGCTTCAAAGCTCTAACCGGCCAAAAAATAAGGGTCTGTTGCAAAATAAGATTTATCGATAGAGAAATACAATATATGTAACGCTCACCCATTATTTATGGTATATATTGTATTTCTCATTGATTTTAATCCCTTTTTTGCAACAGCCTCTTTTCCATCTGTGCCGCGCCCTACCCCGCGTATTCCCGGCACATAAACCCGGAGCTGTCTCGAAATCCTCAGCCCCACTCTCGGAACAAAATAAGGAGGGAATTGGTTATTTAACAAATCCGTCCAATGATTGCTGGCCTTTTTAACGTTAATTGGTGTTGCCATTCTATGGACGAATCTATTAAGCTGAAATGATTTGATAGAAAACAAGCTGCCTTATTCCTAAACCAAATAAAGCAGCTAAATTTGATTGTGCCGCGCCCCACCCTGCGCTCTATCTGGCACATAAGACCCTCCCAAAAAACTTGGGCTCACCGCTAAAAAAGGAAAACCGCCCAGGAATTTTCCAGTGCGGTTTTTTGGTTGATTTACCATTCTCGATACACTATGACTTTAAAGATAATTGGCGTCAAAAAAACCCCACAGTGTTTAATTAATAACTCAACCACCACCGGCTGAAAGCCGGTGGTGAGACAATCACACCAAACCTGGAAATTCACTAACGTATCGGATTTTGAAATCAGGAAATTCCTCCACAATCTGAATCTTATAATCGGGATGCTCTCCAACCAGCTGCCATTTACCAGGACCATCAGGGAGTTCTTCTACAATTTGTACTTTTAAATCGGAAAAACTATCGACCACTCTGACCCGGTAATCGGGAAAATCGTTAACCAGTTGAATCTTACCAAAAATCTCACTCAAATTGATTCTCTTCATGAAGCCGCTCCTTTACAAATAACCGACTTATTCTACTTTAAATAAAGCGGAATTATCTTGTGCCCCGCCCCACCCTGCGTATTCCTAGCACATCATACCCGCCTAGTCCAAAAAGGCCCGCCATAGTCCAATAAAATTTTTTATAAGAAAACCGCTCCCGGGAGTTCCCGGTGCGGTTTTCTTATCGGATGCTAATAATATATCACGGTTTTAGGGCTTTTTGGTGCCCTAAAAGTGCCCCAGCAAAACTCGTTTAGCTGCATAAATTTCACTTTTTGTTGATAATCCAAGATATTTTTAAAATTCCCATTCGAACCGGGAAACTTTTAAGAAACAGTCAAGGGTATTCATTAAATTCTTGAACAACTTTGGAATTCAGACGGTAGGAATCTTCCGCCAATCCTTCGCTCCCTCCGCCGCCCAACCAATACAGTCCCACCAGGAATGTAAATAAGATTAAAATACCGAAACCATCATCCCAAATTTTCTGTTTCATTGCTTCAACCTCTTGTTTCCTTTAAAATTAAGTCTCGCTAATCATTCCCAATTCCTGACAACGATAGGCTTCCATCATCACCTTGACTCTTCGAATATAAGCTTTCGTCTCTTCCGGCATAAATTTCCCCACCCTTTCGGGGCCGGCATTATAGGCCCATATTGCTCCATCGACCGTTTTAAACTGCTTAAATTGTTCTTTTAAATAACAAGCCCCAAACCTTATATTGGTTCGAATATCAAAGGGATCGGTCAGGCCGTGTTCCCAACTGATTTGCATTAAACCGTAACAGTCGGCGGAGCTTATGGCATATTGCCGGTATTCGCTTTCGATCCCAATAATAACGGCCACCATTACCGGATCCCAGGTTTTCATGATTTCCCTGTATATCAATTCATTGTTACAACCGTAGAAAGCCATAATCCGCTTTACTGTTTTTACTTTCGTGACCTCTTGTTGCAACTGATTCATCTGCTTTTTTTGCTGATGAATCAGTTGCTGAAGTTTCTGAACCCGGATTTCTTTCTGTTGATAACATGCTAACCCCCATATGATTATACTGATAATGATCAGCCACTTGAAAATATGGAGATTGGTCTTGAGGTGATAATTTAAAAATCTTGCGGATTGATGCATCAAATCATCACATTCCTTTCAAATGTCATGCCCTTATCCATGTCTGTATTACCTTTCAAGGCATTAAAAAGACCATAAAGAATCGGTTAAAAATGCGTCGATTCACGATTATTCTCTATTAAAATTTATAATATATACGGCATTACGCCTTCCGGAAGTTCAGTTCTAACATCCTTTGGTTCAACTATTCCGTAATTTGGCATATCAGAGCTATACGGATTATTAAATTCTCTCCACTCCCTTGTAGTCCGGTGCACTGCCGCACGCTCACTTGCTTCCCTGACAACGTGCTCCCGGTTTTCAAGACGGTCTAAATATTTATCATCAAACTTCATAGCACGATTCTGTGTTTTTGCTTCTTTTATCAAGCCATCATCTTCTCCAAGCGTCTGCATGGCAACCGCCACTCGTGGTACCGTACGAGTCAATGTTTTTATATCATCACGATTCAACATACTAACAAGAAATTCATCCGAAATGAGTGGAGTTGGGAACGCTAGCTGTCCCTCACCTTTTTTGGCTATAGGCTGGCCGATGACTTCTGATTTCTTGTATATGCCTTTAATGATATCGACAGCTGATTGAAGTGATTTACCAGTGGATACATAGTCAAGCACAACAATTTTTTTTGCGCTCTTTGCGCTACTATCAAGAAACAATTTAAAATAATTTTCTATGCGTTTGATATACAACCATTCATCTTCTTCTTGCTCCTGTGCGAACTCCTTTAAATCTTGAACACTCGGTAACTCTGTAATTGGAATTAAAACCGGCTTGGGAACGAGATCCATAGCCCGCAAACTGCGAATTAAAAGTTCTGGACTACCGCCAATACCTATGAAAAACGTACCTTCTTCATAGTTCCTAAGAAGTGTATCAATCATTTGTACATGAGAATCAACAAGAACACGGTATAGTTGTGGGTTCGTTACCGGAGTAACTTCTGCAGGGTCAACTACCCGTTGTACAACGAAAGATGTTTTCATCGCCGGACTTATGGAAGGCAAAAGCATAGTCTCTCTTTTTTGTCCCGCCTTCCCACCCATCTCATCCGCTTCCCGTTCCAACCTCGTGTCATCATTAACCCCCATGCCTTTCATCTGAACCGTCGGGCGCACTCTTCCCTGCTTCTGCTGTACCACATGCCATGCCTCGTGAGGCAAATGTTGCTCCTGTCCCGGCGCTAAATGAATATCAACACCTTGGGTATATGCCAGTGCCCGTAATTGAGCGGGTTTCGGAGAATTATAATGTACTTTCACATCATCCATAGACATACCGGATAAATTTTCGAGTCCGTTTTTTAAATTATCGGACAATCCGGTTTTATTCTCACTTTTCTGAACTGATTCGGATGACGAGTGAAAAACGCCTATATTATTGCGCTTTTTAGACTGAATCAAAGTATTTACCGATACATAATTTGAATTTTTGAATCCAATGTTCTCATAAATCATTAAATCTCCCCCTTGTTTTACACCGTTCTCCCCAGTTTGGCGTATTCCCGCCGGATACCATCCATCAAGTCATTATAATTAATCTTTACCCCATCATTGGCCACAGTCATCAAGGTGGCATAACGGACCACATTGATAATAGAGCCTCCGGCAATATCATATTTTTTGGCGATTTCTTTCAAGTCGATCGTTTTTTCCAGGGTCACTTTAGGGGAAAAAGCGCCCTGCCATAACTGCAGCCGTTCCATCTCACCCGGCACCGGGAAATGGATAACCGATTGAAAACGCCGGGTAAAGGCTTCATCCATGTTGGACTTTAAATTCGTCGCCAGGATGACAATGTTCTCGCAAACTTCGATCCGCTGCAACAAAAAGGCCGTTTCCTGATTGGCGAAACGGTCGTTGGCAGTGCCGATGCTGGTTCGTTTGCCGAATAAGGAGTCCGCTTCATCAAAAAACAGGATCCAGTCGTGGCTTTCGGCCGCGCTAAAGATTTTTTCCAGGTTCTTCTCGGTTTCACCAATATATTTGGATACCAGTTGGGAAAGATCCACCCGGTATACCGGCTTACCCACTTTTTTGCCGAAGAGTGCGGCGGTTAATGTTTTACCGGTCCCCGCCGGGCCGTAAAATAACGCCCGGTATCCGGGTTGGATGTTTTTCGCCATCTGCAAATCCGCGATCAGCTTTTGTCCATGCTCCGGCCAGATCATGAGTTCTTTAAGCTTGACTGCGGTTGATTCCGGGAGGATCAGATTCTCCCATTCCATGAAAGTAGTGAGGCGCCGGGCCGGAAAGTTGGCGCTGTACTCATGCTGTATATCTTCGCCGTTCACGATCTGACTCAAGGCGCTCCCGCTCAAGGCCAACTGTTGATGGAATACCGGGCTTCCTTCTCCCCCCCGGACTTCCTGGAGGATATGCCTGCCATAAAGTCTGCCGCCGGGATCAAACAACGAGGCATATTTCAACTGTTGGTTTACCTCCGGCCCACCCAGCAGGAAAAGGGCGGTTTTTAGGGTGGGAATAAACCCGTTGAAACTAGGGATCGAGATGCCTCCGAATTCAGTATAAGTCTTTTCGTACTCCGGATGCCGGATCAAAAATGGATCCAATAGTTCCGGCCGGACTTCGGGGGTCAGAGCTAATATCAATATCAATCGTTCCTCAGGGGTCAACCCGTTCTTCTGCAAAAAATCGGCATAAAAAAACCCCGCTTCGCTTAAGTCCAAAGCTGGGGGTGTAAGTTCAATAGGCTGTTTCGAGGTGTCCCGGTTGATCAAGTTTTTAATTCGCTGATTGACGATGATTTGCAACCAGAGTAAATCTTGTTCAATAATCAATACATTCTGTTCTCCTATTAACATCAGTTCCTCCCATGCTAAGTGAAAATAAAAAATCGGTCTTAAAACCGCTATATGCGATATAACAAGTATTCTAGTCCACTCTAAAAGACTTAATAGTAATAGTGGTTACAAGATCTAAAATACTGCTGGATTTGCCTTCATTGACAATTCTTTGGGGGGATTTAGCATTTTATCGGCAACTAATATTCTAGCTGTAGGATGTACTGTTTTAACAAATGAAAAGTCATATACATCTAGTTGATCACTGGAAGTTCTAGGGACTACATTAAAAACCAGTTCATAAAGGCCCGTTGGAATCTGGATTTCAACCTCTTGAGTCACACTAGCTATTTCAATTCCACCTTCGGTCACCTCGAAAGGTACAACTATCGTTCTAATTGAATTATCAACAATTTTCACTTGTAATTTGGCACTCACATTGATTTGGCATCTTTCGTCTCCGAGTAATGAACCAAAGCTCACTGCACCCGGTCTCCAAGCAAACCCTTGCTCAATATGAATATCCTCCCAATCATTAAAAGGGTTTTCTATTCCTTTCTGGAAAACTACCAATTGAGAATATGATATATCTAAATTAAATATTAAGTCCATATGTTTTCCTCCAAATCAGTTGATTATTGTAAGTCTTACCTTGGCACCATCAGGATATTTTCGAAGTTGATTGCCTATTGTCGCGCCCATCCCTTGATTATCTTTAGCTGATATAGCCCTAACACTAGCGCCTTTACCACCTTCTTTAAACATAGCTGGTGGGTACTCGTCTAATTGTTTAGGGGGAATCTTTTTTATTCCTTTTAATGATTCTCTCCTATTATTATCTGTGTTAGGTCTATCGATGGTTAAAATTGATGGTTTCCCGGCCTTCTGAGCATCCTCCATATGTTGAGCTGACTCTAGATATTTATTTTTAGGTATCCTCAGTTCTATATCATATAAACCCTTTTTTATATCCTGTTCATTGATCACTTCTTTCTTTTTTGGACCTTTTTTACGTTTCCCCGGACTTGCTACATATTCATAATCCCAACTCTCTTCACCGCCAATTACACTAATTGATTTAAATACTGGGTAAGCCTTTTTTATTGCACCGGCAACTTTTTCGGCATCATTTTTTGATATTTCTTTATTCTCAAGATACTTTTCCTCCTCAATGTCGATTGCCGCCAACCCCGCCTGAACCTGCGCATCATGCTCCGCTTCATTTTTCGGAGGTTCTTGCTTTGGCTTATCATCCCCCTTAAATCTAGCGACCAGCCCCTTCGCCTTGCCCACAATGAACCCGACCACTTTCCCGACGGCTTTATCAATGGGTTTGCGAATTTTCTGAATTATTTCTTTAATCTTCGCCGCAATTCCGCCAATTCCTACCAGGTTTGCCAAAAACCCGATCGCCAGCGGTATCGCTTTCGCCAGGGAATTTTCCACCGCATCCACAGCTTTTTTGATATTGCCTCCGGCGATTTCCGTAATCGAGTCAAAGACCGAGTTGACGAAGGCGGCGATCTGTTTGGCCCGTTCGATGAAAAATTGTATCATATTATAAATCGTGATAATGGCCTGGATAATCGCCCCCACCGGGTTGAACATGCTGATTAGTTTTTCTACCGCTTTCCCAATAACTGTGTTCCGTAACCAAGTAATAAAGGTATCAAAAAAGAGAGCTCTTAGCTCTCCCAAAAATTCTTCCGCCATATCCATCAAGGCGATTGGGCCTTTGGTAATGAAATTCCCCACCAAGGCGATGCCTTTTTCCACTTGAACCATGACTTTTTCAGCTGTGGAGCCCAAACCTTTGACGATCTGCGCCCGGATAGCCTGCCAGGTAACTCCGAGGATCTGGGCCATCAGGCTAAAGATCCCAGTCAGGTTTAGCTTCTCCGGCAAACTAATCCCGGCATTGCCTAAAATCCCAAAGAGCCAATCGCCGAGGCCTTTTTGGAGGTGCGTCCCGATATGGGCGACAAAATTCCCCAAACCACCGCGGACCGCGTCGATTAAGTTTTTGAGGAACCCTATCGGGTCGCTGATAATCTTTTGCAAGACTCCTTTGCCCTTATTGAGGATCCCCATAATCTTCTTCCCCGCCGACCCGGCCAAACTCATTGCACCTTCAAAGATAAAATCCATTAATTTCGGACCTGCCTTGCTAACAAAGTTTTTAATCCTAGTAATCGGCGCCAGAAAAATAGATTTGATCTTGTTAAAGGTTTCTTCCGGGCTGAGTAAAACCTCTACGGCATGACCGGCCGCATTCGCGACCCGCTTGGCTCCTTTGACCAGATTTCCCCAAAATCCCTCATCTTTGGACGTTTCGGCTGAAGGAGCGCCGAAGATCGCTTGCCAGGCCTGGGTAAACATATTTTTAATGGCTGCGAAACTAAGATTCAATTTTTGAAATTCTTCCTTAAACCAGGCTACCGCCTTGGAAATGATCTGCGCTTTTTCCAGGTTCTCAAAAAGGAGCGCCCCGCCGGGGATGAATCCCATCACCGCTTTGACCACAGCGATGGCGTCTCCTTTAACTGGCTGCCCACTCAAGGGGTCACGCCCAATTACCAGGGCCAGGAGATCATAGCCGGGAAGGTTCCTTACCAAAGCGCCGACTTTCTCCAAAATCCAGTTGGAGTCCTTCCCCTTTTGGGTTTCGCCTTTCGATTCCGGTTTGGCGGCCAGTTGCACGCTGTCCCCGCCCTTTTGATTCAACCCGGAACTCACATTGACCTTCGACTCTGGTTGTCGGGGGGGGTTTACTGCCTTATCGGCGGCGGCATCCGCTTCCCGCTCATAACGATCCCGCTCCCCCGGGACTTGCAACTGGTATTGCAACCCCGGTATGGTTTGTTGCTGCTTGACATGGGTGAGTTCATGAGCAATCAAATGGTGGCCTGTGGTTGTATCCGGGTTATACTCCCCCTGATTAAAATAGATGTCTTGCCCACTTGTAAAGGCTCTGGCTCCTAAATCTTCAGATATGACGCTAGCCTGCCCGTCCCGGTGAATCCGGACATTTTGCAAGTCCATCCCCAGGGCTGGTTCCATCTTGGCCTGAACCCCACCGGGCAGCGGTTCGCCATTACCGCCGAGCGCTTTGAATTGTTCCGTCCCGGGATCAGAATTGGAATCCCCATTTCCCTCTCCGCCCTCGGCGGTCATCCCCTTTTTCTGGATTACTTGTTTTTCCTCTGGCTTTTCCTCCTTTTCTTCCCCTTTTGGCACATCGGTTTCATCAAGCTCAAAACCTGCATCCTTTGACAGGCCGGAACCACCCGATGGCTCAATCTGCTGGACCGCTTCCGACGCCGAACCTTCCGAAACGCTTCCCGGTGAAGCCTCTATTTCCGAAACCGGAGTCGGCGTCTCTTGACCCAGATCTCCATTCACAATCGTTTGTTCTTTGGACTTGTCAGCCGGAGCCTTTTCCGGATCCATGACAGTCTTTAACCCCATCTCTTCTTCCGGAGGAGTGCCGGGCTGCCCCTGCCATTTTTGGAATTGGGCATAAGCCGGTAAAAAGCTGCGGTCTTTCTTTTTCGATTGGATCAATGCATTAACCGATACATACGAGGTATCATTGGTTTGGTCTTTGGCATAATTCATGGACTTCCCACTTCCCTCTTCCCTCAAAAAATCAAAATACCCTCAAAATTGGACAAACAAAAAGAGCGACACGTTATCGCTCTTTAAAAAACACCGGTATTCAATTCAATTTCAAACCCTCTGAGCTACTAAATCCCTTCATCCACCCATGGGTCCCCATTCCATATCCATTATTATCTTCAACTCATCTTTAACATTATCCAGCGGCTGATTGGCCTTGACTCTTTCTTCAAAGTCATCTCTCCAAACAAAGAAATCGATCAATCCACCATGGGGCGGATACATACTGTGATAACTCGCCTTGACTTCACCAAACACTTTTTCAAAATCCACCGTTCGATGACTTAAAACTTTTTCAATCATTAAAACGTTTCTTTGCAATTCCTTTTTGGCGTAGTCGACTTCCGCACCGCCTTCGGTTTCTAAAAGACGTAACAACTCCCTAAACAAATCCTTTATTCTGGATATCCGTCCTTTAATTTCTCTGCCCACTCCGGATTGACAAGGTTTCTCTACCAGTTTCTCCACCCGGCCTTCCTATTCAAACCGGATTACAAAGTTTGAATTTTTAGTTTCGTCAATAACATCCCGAATAATCTTGGCCTTTGTATTCTCATCGATTTCAATACGCTGATAGGGCGGTTCCCAATGCTTTATTGTATCCACATAAGCCAGGAAACCGTTTACCAGCATTTCACCCTGAATCCTTACTGTCTTATTATCAATTTCAACCGTTATATAAGATGAAGTTCCCTCAATTTTCATGATAACATCTTCACCATTTCTTTATGACTGATATCTACTGATATTGAACTTAATGTTTTCAAACTTAATCTTCTCTTACCGGCTTATCTTTCTGATTGGATATCCTTTTTGAACCCAGTTTCCTTTGTTCGACTTCAATTTATCAATTTCATTCTTCTCAAGGATTTTATCAACCAATCATAAAAATAATCACAGGCAGTTTCTTCTTCATCAAAAACTTTCAGATTCGTTTTTTGTCCCCGCTCGCTATAGTAGACCTCCCATGTGTTTTTATTCTTTGATAAACAATACACTTCACCGAGACAAGGTCCACCTTCATCTAGCCAGTAGGAATTGATAGGAATTTGTTCGTAAATCAACCTTTGTTTCAATTCTTGTTTTTTCATTTTCATTAACCCCCCTAATTTTCTAGGTTAGTCAAAATCTCTCTCGCCTTTAATCTTGAAGGCTCCTCTTCAAATGAAGATCAAATAAGTCTTCCCCTATGGATATTCGTTCCTTAACTCCACTGCATTTAAATTAATCCCATATCTTTCAATACCCCGGTCAAATCTTCATAAAAAAAATCGCAAGCATCATCTTCCGATTCAAATGTTTTTAAACCGTTTTTAATACCTCTCTCACTATAATAAACTTCCCACTTGCCATTTTCTTGGTTCAAACATAAGGCCTCATTTGGCAATCCACCTTTTAAACTATAAAATTGCTCTGGAATCCTTTCACTTTTAAGTCTTTGTTCCAGTTCATTTTTTTTCATACTTACAATCCCACCCTTTTTAAATATCCGCCTTTTATTAAATCACTTATACTTTGACTTAATTCATATTGCGTTCCTAATCCTGGTTCATCAAACCAGGGAGCTGTTTTTCCACCTAGCGCATCAATCGGTTTTACTACTTCATACACATTATAGGGTTGTTTATCCGTACCTTTTGGTAAAGCCCGCATTTTATAAGGCGTGCCTTCCGAGGCAACAAAAGTTCCTCTTTCACTTCCATATCTGTCAACTCTTGTACCTGGTTGCAATGTTATTTTTACAGGTTCACCCAAAAATCCCCTATTAGGAGGCCAGATAATGTTACCTTTTTCATCGATCCATTTGTTCTTGCCTTTCAATGTTTCTTTTAACGACTCTGTTGATGTCTTCGCCCGGCCCACTCCGTCAGTTGGTCATACCCGATGGCCTTCCCAAATTTCGTATTGGCCAAAGCTCCCATCGCCCGTGCCAGACCCATGGCTGCGACCAACATGACCACCAGTTCCAATACACCAAACAAAAATTCTTTAATCGCCTCAGCGCATAAATCGGCGCTTTTCTCTAGTTTTTTGTGTTCACCGCTCGCTTCCCAGACATTTATCACATATTTCCCAAATGCTATCCCGATAGAACCCAAGAGTGAAGCGCCATGAACAATTAAAATCCCCAATCCGATCCATTTTAACAAAAACAAGCCGATTTCAAAGCCAATTTTAGCTCCTAACGCCGCTCCGGGCACGGCGCCCACTCCACCCGCCAGGAAACCAACCAATGCCCCAATTAATGCACCCAGACCGCTGGTAATACCGAGAAGCAAGCCCGCAGCCACCATCCCGATGGCAAAATTGATCAATGCGGCTTTAATTGTTTCCAGTATACCATTACTCAGCTTTTGTGGTAATAGGTTTGCCACAAACTGATTGGCATAGTTAAAATCATCCAGCTTTTGCCGGAAAAAGCCGATGGTATTTACAATTTTCCCCCTGGCAGGTATGGGGCCATCCTTTACTTTTTGAACAACGCTGTTTTCTTTGCCGGAGGCCTGCCCTTTGACCTCAGTTTCCGAAGTACCGCCTTTTTTCTCCCGCTCTTTCTCAAACTGGGTATAGGGCGGCAAGCAGTCAGAGGTTTGCTTTTTGGATTGGATTAATGTGTTAACCGAGACATGGCCCGGATCTTTGATTTGGTCTTTGGCATAATTCATGGACTTCCCACTTCCCTCTTCCCTCAAAAAATCAAAATATCATTCAAATTGAAAAAACAAAAAGAGCGACGCACGTCCGCTCTTTTTGATGACAATTTTATTTTAATTCTCCGGGGAATGGTTTTTATTTTCCCGAGTATATCCCATACTCTCCGGAGAGTGATTGTTATTCTCCCGAGAATGATTTTCATTCTCTCGAGTATATCCCATACTCTCCGGAGAGTAATTGTTATTCTCCCGAGAATGATTTTCATTCTCTCGAGTATATCCGATACTCTCCGGAGAGTGATTGTTATTCTCCGGAGAATGGTTTTCATTCTCCCGAGTATATCCGAAACCCTCCGAAGAATGATGCTCATCCTCCAACCATAACCGTCCCGACAGCGACCACTTTCCCAATGGGAAGATCCGAAGGGTCATTGCAGGTCATTGCCATATCACCGTTCCGGGCCGCCATCTTCCCGTTAATCTTTACCGTGGCGCTGCCCATTTTAATGGTGGCCTTGTTGAACGGCGCCTTTTGGAAGGGTCCGCCCTGGGGAATATGGGGCGGCAGATTAGAGGCTGTGGAGTCCACTGTAGCCGCAGGCATTCCCATGATTTTTACATTTGAACTGAGGCCGCCGTTGATCATCCCCGTAAACGGGTTCGGCAATGGGGTTGGGATCGGAGAACCCGGCGGCGCCGGGATCATCACAATATGCGTATCCGTAGCGATGATTTGATCTCCTTGTTTAGCTGCTGGTAGTCCCAAGTTTATTCCTCCTTAATCAACACTTCCATAGATATGGCTCCAGGTATCACTGGTATATGTTTTCTGGCCCGCGACGGTCTGGTAGACAAACCAAAATACCACCCTGTCCCCCTCTCCCAGGTGAGGATAACCAAACCGCGTCACAATTTTCTCCATGCTGTAAATATTGCCGATTTTATTCATACGCATCGATTTTTGCGATATTTTATCCACGACAGTATAATATAAATCGACATATGTCATATCAATTTTGCTGATAAACTGAATGGTCAAATCACAATTCTCTTCAATAACATTGTAGCGATAATCAGCCGACTCGTAAGTTTCTTTGATCCCATACTGGCCGTTTTGATATACCAGATACAAAGTCATTTGAGCAAAGTCTTTACCCTCTTGGGTAAAATATTTCGTTGTAACTTCCCCCGCTTTGGGCAATGCGCCGATAAGCGCATCCGTGGACCTGGCCGGGCACTTGTAGGGATAGGTTCCATTCACCAATTGGCGGCACCAAAAATCGGAATTCAGTTCAATTCCATATTCCTGGTTACAGTATTTGTATTTGGAACTTGAAGTCAAACGGCATTGGCCATCCCAATTTAAGCGATATAAATTGAAAGTCAACTCATCATTGGGCGCATCGATCAATTGGTCCGAAGTAAACGGCACCGGATCCCAATAGCTATTGATCTCGGACTTTCTTGGCGTAAATGTGTAATTGTTCTGATCCGTCAAAATTTTAATATACGTGTAGGCGGGTGTTTTAATCGGGATTATTTTGTATTGCCAATAACACAAATGGATACCGAAATTGAGGCAAAATTGTTTATCGTCCAGATATTGAAGGCCGCCCGCCCGTTGGATCACTTGATACTTCACAGGCACATCCGGGCCCACAAAAACTTCCACAATCGCTAAAGGAATCCGCCGGATAAAGGAAGCGTCCGCACAATAATAAGTGGTCGATTCGCCGTTATATTCGATGGTATATAGACCGTCGCCCAGTCTTGTAAGGTCCAGTTTATAGGTGCTTTTAAATTCATCGACCGTAAAGTCAAACCGAGTTGGGGCCACCGGGTTGTTCCGGCAATCAAAGACTTTAGGTTGCGCAACATGATCTCCAGCGGTTTTGGCGATTGTTCCCGAAAACAATTTAGGATGCAACTTGACCCGTTCATTCTCTTTGACGCCGCAGTTATCCAACAGCAATCGGGTCCTTCGGGCATTTTCATTTAGATTATTGAAATAATAAACAAAATCTCCCGGCGTATCATAAGGTAAATCAGCATGATCAAAAAAAGTTTTATCGGTAGTAAAAATTACAAAAGACAACTTTTCCCCATCGGCAAATGGGTTTGCCAATTCCCCCAATCCTGTATCCGTATGTTGAATATACGGAGCAACAACCACGAATCCTCTGGTTTGCGGTTTAAAATAAAGACCATAACTGCTAAGGGTTTTACGGCATTCATCGGTGGGCTCGGTTTGAAAATACCCCGTTGTCATGTCGGTCAGATGTTTATGCCCTAATTTCAAACTGAAAAGTTCTTTTAAATATTCCTGTTTCATCATTCCTATCTCCCAATTTCTTATTCTTAATCCTGCGCTTCTTGCAGATCGGAAATAGCGGTAATCACTTTGATGTTAGGCACTTCACTCATAACATCTTGTTCAAATACGACCAACATTCTTACCCGATAGACAATCGAAGGCAGATACCTTAAACCAATCATCGCCCAGATGTAATGCTGTTGCTCAAGGCCTAAAGTATTTAATTCGAAAATAAGCTTTGGCGCAGTGATACTTGCCATACCGGCGGTATTGGTTTGATCAAACACCGGTTTGGACTGTAAACATTCCAGCACATAAGCCAAGTGTTTCAAACTTTCGGAATAGTTGCCGAAATAAGCGGTGAACATAATTTGTAAATTGATCCATACCGGCGGACTAACGAACGAACACCTGCTCTCCGCCACACTCTTGGGGATTAACCCGGCGGATTTTAAGGTCCGTTCTTCCTCTATATTTAACAAGCTTAAGCCCACCGTGTCGTTGGGAATCGCTACTTGCCCGTTTTCATTCACAAAGGACGTCAACACAACCCGGCTGGAGTTGGTCGTATCATTCAACTTTTTTCCAATAAAATCATTGACTTCGCTTCGGATTACTTCCATCACTTTTTCAATCATCTACATTCTCCATTCCACCATTACTAATTCCGCCATCCAGGGCAATTTCACCAAACCAATCCCCCACGGCAGGCGATCGACCAAAACATCATAAGCCTTTTCGGCGATCTTCAATACTGGATGCCCGTCACGGTTAAAAATCATTCCTTCCCGCTGTAAAAACATTTTTTGAAAATTGGCGACCGATAGGTTCTTGAGGACGGCCCAGTTGCGAATCACCGCTTGCAAAAGTTTATCCCCTTCATTTCCTTCTGCTGGGGTTGGCGTTAAAAATGGATTCACCATTCCACGCGGTTCCATCCCGCACAGCAATTTAGGAAGGGCCATCTCATATTCTTGAAGTTTTTCACCCGTACCGACCAGATATTGAAGGAGAAAAGCCGCTCTTTCCTGTGCTTCTTCCGTAATAAACCGGTCATTATTTTTGAGCAAACCCAAGGTCTCAAAAAAATTGCTCAAATAGGGCCAGAGCAAGATAAGTCCGGCATTACCGATAAATAATTCCTCCGAGGCGGAAAAGGAATTCGAAGGGGGAAGCTCCTTCCGGTACCCCGCAATCTCCTTAAGCCTGTGCAATGATTGGTCCAATTCAATCAAACTGTTTGCGGGCTCCCCTTCCGGCGCAAATTCTCTCCGGTCCAAAATTAAAGCCAGATCCGTCAGCAGTTTTTCAAGCTCCTTTTCAAACCCGGCTATTTTTGTTTTTAAATCCTTCTCCATGGCCGGTTTTAGCATCAAGGGACGGTTCCTATCGGCCTCCCCAGCCACTGAATGTAGCTTTTGGCCTAAATGCCGGACCGACTCCAAAACCCCAGCTATTTTTGTGCGAAGTAAACTTTCCTTTAACGTGGACGTTTCCGTTAAGTTCTGGGTCTGTGCCACCACTTGATGAAATTTCCGGGCGAATTGATGGATATTCTCCATTTGCCGCAGATAATACGCGCTTTCTTTTTCCTCTGCCATAACCAACCATAATAGCCCGGCCAGCCGGTTTTCCAGCGCAGCCGTATCGTTTTTTGAAGCGAGCGGGTCCGCTCCGGTTTCCAAGTGAATGTTTTTCGCGCTGTCCCGGGAACTCACTGGTTCATCTCTTTGCTTGACTATCTCCCGGATATCTTTCATCAATAACTTTCCGCCTTTGATTGCGGTTCGGGAAAGGGAAGTATTTCCGACAATATAACCGTAGAATGAGTCGCAATCCATCCCGAAAGTCACGGAAAGGCATTTTATTATCCCCTCCAATAATAATCTCCGGTTCAATGCCTGTCCTTGAAAGATTGCCGCCTGGGTAAGGACGGCGCTGAATATCTCGGATTTAAGCGTTGATGGATTGATTGATGCTGTCAAAGGGTAATCCGCCATTAGTTCTATCAATATTTGGGCCATTTCCAAAATCTCTTCATACGCATGCGGCATAAAGAGGGCTAAAATTTTCTTTATCGACGGGTCATTGGAATAATAAACCAACCGTTTTCTAATCACTGAATGGTCCAAGACCCTGTCCATGAATTTTTTCAGCTTGGCCGGTTGCTGGGTAACGGTTTGTTCAATAAGCGCCGTAATCTCCCATGTTAATCCTTTTTCAGCCCACCACGGCAATTGCCCTTCGCTGATAAAATACTCCAATATTTCAAACTCTCTGGCTTCTTTGGTGATAATCAGCGGCCTCTCAACAGAACCATCCCTTTCCCTTGTCCAAAACGGGACCTGGAACCCTGCATTGCCAATGATTTTCTCCAATTTTTCCGGAAAAAGGACCCCGAATTTTTTCTTAAACTCCCTTTCAAAATTCTTTTTTGAAATGACACCCAAATCGATTTCGAGTCGGTCAATTCGAATGATCCCATCCCCGCAGGCGATTTCATCGCAATAGGCATCCAGCTCAGGTAGGATTTCCCGTTTGAGAAATTCACCGGCTTTACTTTGCAATGCAAAAGAACCAACCGATGAATCCAACGTTAAATCTAAAATTTGCTTTTTTATGATATGGGTTTGATTTTTCATCCAACAGATTCCTCTGTTTCTTCTTTGATTCACTCAACCATCTTAAAAATAGGCAAAAAGAGTCCGGCGATACCGTTTAACGCGGTTCGCCGGTCTCTTTTGTATCCGGCATGGTTGGCAACCGTTTACTGGGTTATTCCCCATTTTTTGATCAAGTAATTCTGAACTGCGGCTAGTTCCTCCTCAGTCAACACTTTATCCAAGACAATGATCTCAGCGATCTCTCCAGTCAAGTAATTACCTCCAGTGTTCACTGCCCCAATCGCAAATTGCTTTGAATCTTTCAGGCTCAGATTACGGGCTATTTTCTTCCCATCCGAGGCCACACCGTCCACATATATGCGGGTGAATCCGGTTTCTTTCATCCGGGTCAAAGCGCCGACATGGAAATGGCCGAAGGAAGCCGCTTGGCTGATTCGGTGATCCGCATCATCCGGCACGCCGATTCCGGCGGTAAATTGACCGTCCTTTCCGACCAATATCCCAAAATCCCTCATATTGAGCTGTCCACGGGTTCCGGCGCAGTTGCCGTCGAACAAGCCCACTCCTTCCAACCAGTTTTCGGTTAGAACGATGGTCAGGATAGCCCCTTCAACAACCGAGTTCAAAAAACCATCTGAACTCCCTTCATAAGCATTCTTTAACGCTTTTCCGGCGCCGGTAATATACCCTTCCGCCTCCAGGCCTTTCCAGATGTTTTCCGACAGCGCCCGGTCTACCCCACCGATACTGGTAAACGCATCTTCCAAAATCACTTTTTGGGACTGGAAATGAGCCCTTAAAATCCCGTCGATTCCCTTTTTAAACTCATCCTTGATAGGGCTGGTCACGCTTGCATCCAAAGCCAGCGCAAAATCGGAATTTCCCGGCAAAAATGCCGGCAACACATTCCCATACTCATCAATATAACCGCTATCTTTAAAGTAGGTCCAAATCTTTACAGAATTTGAACTATCCACTCCGGCGATAACTATGAAAGCATCCTGGGAAACAGGCATATATTCGCTCGCTGCTTCATCATCGGCCTTATAAACAATGATGACGGAGAAATCATCCTGAACCGACGGTTTCAAAGTCATAAAGGTTTGTTTTTCCCGGTCAAAGTGGACTGTGCCAAGACCATGATAGGAATTTTCCTTATATTGGGGTTGATGGACGGGATCGTTTTGAACAGCGTAATTGCTGCTTCCATCAAGGTCAAACCACTGGGAAACCTTTCCTTCATCATCGCCGACAATCGTCCCCAATTTACTGGCATCCAAATGCAGTACCGGTTTGGCGATATTGTTGATTCCGGAAAGGTCGATCCGCCATTTCCGGGAGAAATAGCCCTCCAAGTTCTGGCGTTCACTATCGGCCAAAATCCGGTTAAACGCCAATACTTCGGCAATCATCCCATGATAGTAACCTTTACTGAACTTTTCACCGGTTTGCATCCGGATTGCTCCCAGAGTCAATTCTCCCAACTTTTTCAAAGAAACCGCCCTGTCATCAGTTTCGCTCGCTTTTAATAAGCCATCGAGGTATATCTGAACTTTTCCCTCCGCCTTATCCCGACTGATAACTGCAATATGAGGAAGATTCAAGGAAAGTTCCGATTCGGTTCGTTTAGCGCCCACTCTCGCTCCGAAAGTGTTGTTGCGGGTGATGACAATTCCAAAGTTATTATCGGTTCCACCGTTATCATGATCGATTAAACCGGCTTCATCCCATCCGGGATAAAGATTTCCAGTGGTCGCGGCTTGAAAGACAACTGCCATAGTTACGTCATCAAATGAAGCGGCAGCCGGAGCAACGTCCATGGAACTATTGTTAAATTGGAGCGCCGGCAGCCCCTGGAGTCCCTCCGTTACATATTCAGGTTGATATTCAGTTACCGTCTGAGTAGCCGTCACATTGCTGAAGCTGTCAGGATCGGACCATTTGGAAACCCGATTACCGGCATCTTTGGTAATCGTTGTGGCAACGGAGGCATCCAAATGGAGTTCCAGGCCCGTCGTATCAACCGGGAGCGTTACAATAGGAATCTGCCATTTTGCAGAGAGATAACTCTCAATCTGCTGCCGCTTTTCATCGGAAAGAGCTTGATCAAAAATGATCATTTCTCCTATCAAGCCTCGAAAAGGTTGGCCCTCGCTGTTGAAAGCGCCGATTTTAATACTCCGGGAATCATTTAAGGTCACATCATCCCTTAAGTCGGCCTGGGCTTGAAAGAGTCCGTCGGCATACAGCTTTACCAGACCATCGGCTTTAGCGCGCGTAAAGGAGATAAAATGGGGCGCATTAAAATTCATGGTTTTCGTTTTAACGGTATTGTCCCGGGAAAGCCGATCCCCAATGCCGCCCATTACCACCATCTTTTCGCCTACTTTTCCGAAGGAAATACCAAAATCATTAAAGCTTCCGGAGCAATCGGCGTCGATGATGGCTACTCCTTCCGTCCAATCCGTATCGACGTTCAGGACCGCCGGTAAGTTTTTCCCGGTGTAATATTCTTTGTCCGGCTGAAACAGCGCTATGATGGTGAAATCATCCTGAACCACCCGGTCTATACTTAAGCAGTCTTCGTATAAATCTCCCGCATCGACCCCTTTCTGGGTAAATTGGATGGTGCCCAACCCGTTTAAGCCATCCACAACATAGCTTGGTCTACGGTTTACAGTATTCTGGACAGCATTATTTCCACTATCACTCTGATCCAACCATTGATAAACATGGGTATCCCTGTTAAGCACTGCGCCGGATTCATCCAAAACACTCCTTTGCCGGGAGGCGTCCAGATGTAAAAGCGGCGTCGCCACCGGGTTCACTCCGGAGATATCGATCTGCCATTTTTCACTTAAAAACTCCTCTAAACGCTGACGATCCCATGTCGAAAGCGCTTCATCAAAAAAGACGATCTCCCCGATTTTTCCATTAAACCCGAAATGCCCATCTCTACCGCGGCCGACAACCAGGTCCAAAGGACAATCGCTAAAAGCGCGCGCATCTTGAAATTCTTTGGAGGCATGATATTTACCATCCACCCACAATGTAACCTGAAGTTTTCCGGAAATCACCCGACCTAAAACAAAGGCGAAGTGAGCCTGCCCACGCTCTGCCGCCAGTGCCACCTTTTCAGCTTTCGCTGCCACACTCACAGTTCCTTCCGTTCCCACGGATAGGGTAAAACTTTTTGAATCCTCCGTCTCAGCGGCTGTTCCATCCAGTAAACAACCCCCGTTCCCATTGTCGCCCGCATCAGCTTGATAAACCAATGCCATGGTAAAATCGGATTGAAAGAAGCCGTGGGAACTGTTGGGAATTACTAACGCCGCGTTTTTAAATTTTACCGCCGGTAATCCTGCAATCCCCTCAACTACATAAACTGGTTTTAATGCCGTGGTAGCCTGGGTGGCAGATTTTTTATTGCCGCTCAAATCAATCCAACTGCCGATTTTGTTGGTGATTTCATCTTTGATAAAGCTGGTGGCGGCGTTGGCGTCCAAATGCAAGGCCGGTTTGGCGATGGAACTTACGGCGGACAAGGGGATATTCCATTTTTCCGAGAGGTATTCTTCCAGGTTTTCCTTACGATTCCCGGTTAAAACGGAATCAAGGATAATCACCTCGCCGATGTCACAGGGGGTCCCCGGGGCCAATATTACGGTCTCCTCGCTCAGGGCGCTATTAACCGTCAGTTGTTGTGAAGTTTGTAAAACTCCGTCCAGGTATAAACGAATCTCGCCGGCGGTTCGATCGCGAATGAACATTGCCAAGTGTGGACTTTCCGCTTCGGACTCTAAGAAAACAGTTTGTGCGGCAATACCGCCCACAACATCCCCATTACCCCTAAATCCCAACTGAAACCCATTGGATTCCCCTTGAATCAGGTTAAAAATTACTTTCTCCTGTCCTGTCTGAATTGGAGTTTTAAAGACCGCCATTACAGTCAAATCATCTTGAACGAGTCCATCCGCGATCCGCAGCCGGGAATCTTTATTCAAGTGAATCGAAGGTTTGGCGCCCATACCGGTCTTCTTATAAACCGGAGATGTGGCCCCTTCAGAAATCGCCGGATGATTATTTCCGCTTAAATCCGTCCATTCCGAAACCGGACTTTCATCCGCGGGCTCTGTTTCCGTACCGGACACCTGTGTCGCGTCAAGATGGAGTACAGGCAACCTTGGCCGGCCGATCTCCAAAAATTCCATCAGCTCATTTCGATATTCATTGTATTGAGAAGAGTTCCCCTGTTTATGCCGGACCAATTCAACCAGAAAATGTTGATAAATATCAAGAAAATTACTCATTTGGTCCACAGTAAACTCTAAAACCGTATAAGTAATATGGGCCGGTGTCTCATTATCAATCGTAGCATAAAATAGCTCCTTAAACTTGCTGTTGCCGAACCTCCCCGCTTTTTTGGGAATCAGATACGTTAGTTGATAAGTATAGGGGTCCGGTTGATAATCTTCGGTGATTCGTTCGCTACATATAAAATCCAGCGGCATCGACCCGGCCGGCCGAAACAAAATATGCTCAACCAGATAAAATTCTTCCGACTCTTCGCTGGTATCTGTACCAACGGTTAAGTCGATCCCTAACTTCGAGGCGATCAAATTCTTGAGTCCGTCGGTCTGACTGCTTTGGGTAGAATGCGCCAGATAATTATAGGCTTTATTCCGGTTCTGACTAAGTTCCGGATAATTTTCCAGGAAATCCGCTTTTGCATTTAAATAATAGGCTTCTTTTTTTTCTTTTTCCAAGGCTACCGAGGCGTTATATTTGTAGCCGAATACGGCATAATCCGCAAATTTCTCGTTAAACTGAGCCAACAAGTGATCGAGGATGCGGCTTTTCCGTTTAAAGGCAGTTTCACAAAAGGGCAGACTTTCTGTGGGATCTTTTTCAACCATCTCTTGGATCTCCGGAAAATCGCTTTTCCAGATCGCTTCCGGAAGCAGCCGGGAAAAATAACTCTTTAAAAGTTCTTCCCGGTTTTGCCGGAAAGCAAATAACCGTTTAAAACTGTCTAATTGTTTGAGATAATTCACCAGAATTTGCTCAAAGAACAGCAAATAGGCCCGAAGTTGTTTTGCCTGGGCCCGCCGCAAATCCGATACACTCGACGAAAGCCCGGTTTCACTTACCCCATAGACTGCCGGCAATTGATAAGAAATTGAGTTGTACTCGGTTAACGTGTCGGATATTTCCCCCAATGGTTCCGTTAAGTCCATCTCCGGATTATCAAAGATTTCCCGGCTTTCTTCCGCAGCCAACCTTGCGACTGCGGAAGCCACCGCTGTAGAGCTAATGGGGCAGAGGGTATCATTTTTAAATAAACGAAGTTTGCTCCCATTAAAGGCTTCCATCACCAAGGCCTTGGTGATGTCTACAACAAGCGCCCACTCCTGTTTATCCCGAACATCGGGATTTGGCGCGTTGGTGATGAATAAATTCTTGACATCCTTCACATCCGAATGGGCCATGATAATCCGGATGAGATCGGAGGTATGCAGTTCTTTAAGTTTTGCGCCGGTCCCCAATTCATCATCATCAATAAAGCCGTTTTCAAGTTGAGGCCCGGTAAAAATTTCCTCGATGGTTTTCCCTTTTTGCAGCATTCGTTTCAAGCTATATTGGCGAATGCGCGGCGATATGAAATTCTTAAGATCATAGTATATTTGGGCCATAACCTCATTGGCGTCGGCCTTCTGATCGATCCGGATATCGGAATACACTGAGATGGTTTCCTCTTCCATCATATGAATCTCGACAAAGTCCTCACATAAGTTCCGATGTTCGTGAAGTTTCTCTTCAACCGCCTTTTTAAGAGCGGCCTCATTGGCCACCTCTTCTTCCTTCTCGATATACACCCGATATAACCCATTTAAACTCAATCTTTCGGAACCCGAGGCATAATCATAGAGTATTGCATTATTATCTTTGTCATAGTACAAAGCCGGTTCACTTTCAGTTACCGGAACCAGCCAGGCATTTTTCACCCCGGGAAGGTCAATGAGGAGTTTCCGGTAGTCATTGATGGTTACCGGATTGATCGTTAAAATCTCGCCCGGTGAAAAATAATGTTCCGTAATGCTACTTTCCGTGTTCTCCGTGACAATTGTGGAAATATCTTGTTCCAGCCGCGAATCCAGATCGGTAATGGCATAACAAAGCAATTCCAGCAAGGTAACCCCCGGATCATGAATACCATAATCGGTCCAAATTTGGCCGGAAATGGCCTGCAGGTGTGCCAATCCCTCTTGTCGCAGAGTTTGCCAATCAAAAATATTGAATGAAGTCGTTGAATTTGCCATAACATATCCCAAATTCCTTTTTTTATTTTATTTAAATATAGACAAACAAAAATGACGGATAAAATTACTTTTATTCTTTACCCGTCATCTTCAGAGAGGTAATTCATATGCAGTATCGGCGTTATATTCCTAAATAACTTACGTTTACCATTACATCTCCGGAGGATCTGTTCTCCACCATGAGCTTTTGGGCTACGAAGTATACATTGAATTTGCCGGCGCTACCTTGCTGATCCGTAAACTCGTCTCCGGCGATTTTAATAAGACGGTCGATTCCGTGAACGGCGAAAAGTCCGGCTGTTAGGCTACTGCCCGCTGTTTTCTCAACTATCAAAACACCCCTGGAATCCCCGGAAAAGGTAATTGCGTCCACTGGTACGGTTTGGCCGTCCGCGCCAACTATAAGACCATCCGCCTTTGATAAATCTGCTTTTGTCGCCAACGCTGAAATAGCGGCTTTCTGATCCAGTTCGCCCTTAACCTTTTCCAGATCTGCTTTCGTGCTTGTCAGATCGGTTTTAACACTCGTTAAGTCGGCTACCGTATTGGTTAAGTTTGTCTTCGTGGTTGCTAAATCGGTTTTCGTGTTCGCCAGGTCTGTTTTGGTACTTTCCAAATCTACTTTCATAGCTTTCTTGTCCAGCTCGCCGTTGACGTATTCGAGATCGGCTTTCAGCTCAAGTCCCTTATCAACATAAGTTTTGACCGCCTTTTCAGTCACCAAATTGGCATCGCTGTTTTCGACCAAAGTTCCGCTGTTGGAGATATTGCCGATAAACACATCGGAATCGCCGATCTGCAATTGTCCGTTTACCCTGACTGTATTGGTCTTAATCGTGACTTTATTGAAAATATTGCCGGCGGCATTTGCTGCCAAGCTCGTAGTGGCTAGATCCGTCACCAATAACTCTCCGGTTGCATCCGGAGTTTTACCAATCTCGAAACCACCTGTTTGTCCTGAATGGTCACTTAACCAAATTCGCCAATCGGCGATTAGTTGCTCTACTTTACAATTGTCTTGGTTTGCCGGATAAGTAATCGTAAGCAACGAACCCTTGATTTCAAAGCCAAACCCATCGCTGGCGTCCCCTTTGGCTTGAATTAAAACTTGAGGATTTGCCGGATTAGCCGTATTCATGATCCGGAGTCCATTTTGGTTCACAACATATTCTTTATAAATTCCTATCGGCATCAAAGTGATCTCTTGGTCCCGCAAATCCCAGGAGCTGTTCCCAATCCGAACAAATTCAAAACCCGCCGCTTGTTCCGGATAATCAATTTGATAAGCTTCCCAATTTTTAATGAAATTTTGGATTATGGAATCGGCATTATAGGTAATGGTTACAATTTTGCTATCATCGACCGTAATATTAAAGTCACCAGTTTCTCCGGTGACTGTGCCTTCTTTGAGTATTAACTTTGGTGTGACTGATGGCGCACCGTCATATGTTACATAAAGCTTCCCGCTATCAAGAGTCACATTGTCGGCGGCATTACATGTTCCGGAAACATCTAAATTCCCACATTTAAGATTACTTATGTCTCCATTGGCAACCGTAAGGGATGAAAAATTGACCGATTCCAGGGCAAGATGGCCACTTACATTCACTTCATTAACATTCAAAGAAGTAATGCTTGCGCTATTCATGATGGTATTAGCGGAAACATTCAAATCTCCCGTAATATTCAAGCCACTTTCGGCCATTAACGGGGCTCCGCTTACCGTTATCCCCTTTGCGGCCTGCATAACCCCGTTAATAGTTACTGAGCCGTCGGTTGCATTCCCCAGCAAAACCGGGCCGGGCGCACTAAAGGTTGAGCCCCCGGCGACCAATAACCCACCGTTCGCCGTAAGGACCCCTTCTTCAACCCTAGCTGCTCCCCGGACAAGCATACCGGATTTTGCTTCCAAGGTTCCGGTCTCAACCGCCAACCCTGCATTGACGGTTAAACCCTGGTTTGCCTGGAGCTTACCAGTAGAAACCACAGCCCCGCCGTCAACCGTCAGACCGTTTTTGGCTGCCAGTTGACCATTCTCCACTATTAATCCTTCGCTAACCGTAATTCCTTCTTTAACATCTAGTTTGCCAGTCTTTATGGACGCCCCACCGTTTACGGTCAAGCCATCCTTGATCTCCAGTTGACCGCTTTTCAACATCAAGCCGCCATCAACCGCGAGTCCTTCCCTTACTTCAAACTTTCCGGTTTCGATTAGCGCTCCATCATTTACAGTTAACCCTTTTTTTGCTTCAAGCCTGCCGCTTTCCAGTACCAGTCCGTCACGAACTGCGATTCCATCCTTCGCTTCCAGCATTCCGGTTTCCACTACCAGACCGCCGTTGGCGGTGAACCCTTCCTTTGCTTCCAGCCTGCCCCCTGCTATCGTCAGTCCATCATCAACTTTGAGATTTTCTTTTACTTCAAGCATCCCGCTGTCGACGACCAACCCGCCGGCTACGATTAGCCCGCTCATTACTTCCAGTTGGCCGTTTTCCAGCAGTAAACCGCCGGCTACAGTCATTCCCCCTTTTACCTCGAGGGTCCCGGACTGGACTACGGCCCCGCCATTAACGGTTAACCCGTCCTTGGCATCAAGTTTCCCGCTTTCCAGTGTCAACCCGGCATTCGCTTTGATTCCTTCCTTGGCTTCCAATTTCCCTGTTTGAATAACGGCTCCATTACTAACATTCACCCCTTGACTTACCGTTAGCGAACCTTCAAAAACGGCATTATCTTTTACGTCGACTTTTCCACCCACAGTGAGTTGATAGCCCTCTTGAACCGTAGCGCCAATGCTAATATTATTGTTTTCGACGACGAAGACGGGATTTCCAGTTCGATTATCTACCTGTAACGCCGTATCGGATTCCGGAGTAACATGCAATTTTGCCTGCGGAGCGCTATTGTTAATACCAATGCAACCATTTTCTTTCCGTATAAATATCCTGCTTTTTTCATCAGCGGTGGCGATGTTCAACCCATTGTTCCCATTAGCTTGGGCTCCGACTCGCCAAACCGGATTCCCTTTAACCCTTGAAAAATCCAGCAAACGATCTTTGGCGCCTTGCTGCACAATCTCCATGGGTTCGCCTTTTTCAGCGGCGCCGATGCCGTCGTCGGCGCTATTGACCATGGAGTCGATCAAATCCGCGAAATCATCCTGGGTGGGTTTACTTCCCGTTACAAACAGATCATATAGTTCTTGTCGATTTTTACTTGGCATTTTCATTCTCCATTACATCAAATTTTATTCTATCGAAGTTAAAGTACTGTTTAATTTGGGTTTACAACCGCATTTCTTGCTTGTTGCCGCGCTTCCAACAAGGCTTTATACTCACCATCCGTCAGTGAAGTCGGGATGCCCAAAGCCAATTGATCCCGGTGGCGAATTACTTTCCAGTCGGTATCTTTTAAATATATAGTTTCCGTCAAATTCATTTCTGCTTGCTTTTCGGCAGCGGTTTTTTCAGTCTCGACAAACTGCCCTTCTCTATAAGTTTTACCAAGAATCGCCAATGGATTTGATTCATCCCTTATCTCAATCTGTTGCTCATTTTCATCCAAAGAACTTTGATCCAACGGTAAGCTATTAACTCCGTTACAAACGTTATTTTTCAAAATAATATACAAGTTCAGCCCCCCTGTTTCCATAATGCGTAATACGCAACTGTTGAATAAGCCCGTTGCTCACTGTTCCCACAATAACAGCGTATACGGTCCGATAAAACTGCGGCGTAGCAAGCCAGCGTGTCATTACCATCCACACCACCGGCAAAAGGAATAGTCGCCGGCGATACCGAAACAAGTAATAATTGACGCATAGTAAGTCCTGAAGGTGGAAAGAAATCACAGTAGGAAGTATGCCCAGACCCCCAGCCTCCTGCTCCTGTAGGTCCTGGAGCGGCCTGGTATCGAATATCGGTATAAAAACTGGGTATTTGCTTACTTACTGTATTAATCTGATTTACTAAATTTGTGACCTGGCCATCGACATACCTTTTAACGGCGCCTTCCGTTGTAATGACCCCATCATCAAGGTTATCCACTGCAACAACGACTCCACTAACTTTTGTACCGGAGTTATCAAAGGACAAAGCGCCGTTGACATTCAAATCATTGTTAACATTTAACGAATCGGCGATATTTACCGCCCCGGCAGTGGAACTCACCGTGCCGTTAAGATAAATGTTATCGGATGCCGCATCTCCGAGAGTGGCGCTACCGGATACTATGAGGTTATCGTTAATAAACACCTCACCAACAGTGGAACTGACTTTGCCGTTGAGAAAAATATCATCGGTCTGGGCATCCCCCAATGTCGCTGAACCGGTGATTACTAAATTATCATTGATGGTCACATCACCGACATTCGAACTGACTTTGCCGTTGAGAAAAATGTTATCCGTCTGAGCATCCCCCAATGTCGCTGAACCGGTGATTATTAAATTATCATTGATGGTCACATCACCGACATTCGAACTGACTTTACCGTTAAGGTAAATGGTATCCGTCTGATCACTGCCGAGAGTTACGGATTCATTGACCACCAAATTATCGTTCACAACGACATCTCCGATGTCCGAACTGACCGTGCCGTTTAAGTAGATCTTATCGGCGATCGTATCGCCTAAAGTTGTATTCCCCTTTACTGACAGGTCATCACCGACCATAACCGGGCCAACCTCGGATTTGACAGTGCCGTTGAGACAAACCGCATCATCCAGAGTATCTCCCAAAGTGGTCGAGCCATAAATATTCAGTCCTCCCTTTACAACGGCTTGAAGGTTTTTGGGATTACGGTTTATTGTGAAAATATCATTGATTTCCAACGCATACTGCTCTGTCCCGTTTCCATCATCCCCGGAACGGATTCTACCGTTGACGGTCAATACTTTTTGATTTTCATAGACCGCATTATAGGTACCGAAAGTTGTATGTCCGCCTGCGCTCAAATTTCCGGCTGAACCATTCTGATTGGCGTCAGCGATAATATTTACATTGTCCTTAATGGTTAAGGTATTCGTTTTCGAAGTCAATGGAGCGTTGATTTCGATGCCGCCCACGCCGGAGCCGTTGGAGAAAACAACGGTTCCTCCCACTTCCAGATTACCATCGATATAAAGATTACGATTGCCGGGATCAAAGTTCTTTCCAATTGCAACTCCGCCCTCTATGGTCAATTTAGCTAATGGATCGTCAAGACCGATACCCATATTGCCGCTATCATCAACCACCAAGGGGGTACTGTCGTCCTCCGTATCATCCACTCGTAAAATGTCCCCGCTCCCCGAATAACTAATATGCAGCTGCGCCGCGGGACTGGCAATTCCCAGCCCAACCTGACCATCAGAATTCACTACAAAAGGGGTTTCATCGTTTGCCCTATCGTCTATCCGCAAAGCGTCGCTGGAGTTATTTTGGATAATATGCAACTTTGCTTCAGGCTTATCGGTACTGATCCCTACATTGCCGGTTTCCCTTTCAATATATAGTTTACTCTGTTCATCCGCTTGGATATTCAATCCCGGGGTGGATTCATCCTCACAGCAGCCGGAAATACGCCAGATTTTATTGCCGTCGCTGTCTGCAAAATCAAGAATATTTTCCTCATCGCCATGGGCTCTAAAACAGATTGGTTCTTTGGCATCCTCAGGAATATCGATTCCGTCATCCATCAAATTCAACTGGGATTTGATAAAATCAGCGAAATCGGCCCCGGAGGGAATAGCTCCCTGCCGGAATTTGTCATACAATTCTTCGCGTGTTCTTTGTTTAATCATTTCTTCCTCTCCTTAGAGTATTTTGATTAAAGTTCAGGCTCAAATAAAATTGCTGCCGCCGTTGACTAATCATTCAAAGACCTGCCGGAATGGCAGGTCTTTGAATGATTAACTTATAAAATTATCGACTTAAGTCCGCTTAATCCGGATTTCTTGTTTGGCTTCATTACTCAGCCTGTCCTTCTCCTTATCTGCTAATACACGATAAATGGATATTGGCTGATACCATCAAAACCGGCTCCTGTCTTTAAGACATTGACGGCTGCTGTTTCCAAACTATTGCAATCAATGGTCTGCACCGAATAACTGAACTCATCCTGTTTCCCGGCAGCCGGGTCAAAGCTTGCGGCGATGATTTCAAAGGTAAAGTTACTTAGATTATTCTTTAAATACTCTGCAAATTGTCCAGGTTGGTCAAAAAGATAAAAATCTTCCGCATAAAAATCCTTGGTGGCGTCGACATTTCCGTTTTGGTCGAAGTAACCAGCCTCTCTAAACTTATCCCAAATTTGTTGGGAGTCTTTCCGGGAAAACTCCGTGGTAATCTCCTTTGCAGGATATGTCACCCCCTTCACCGTTGCTGCTACCGTTAACTTGACTGGAATATTCGCAAAAGCATACCGCAATACCGGCCAAGCCTCAATCTCCATTTGACCAAGGCCGACGCTAAAAATAGCCCCGGGCCGATCCACCCAAAAATCGCTGCCGATTTTCATATGGCCAATTCCCCGAAAGGCGCCGGGATCAAAAAACTCAGTCGTAATCACGTCAATTACATGACTATCGGCGGAGACCAAAATAGAATCCGGATATTTTGTTGTAATCACGTTGTCATCCGTCAAAAACAGCGGTAATACTTCAGTATAGACCGCATGTTGAATGGTCTGTTGCATCGGGTTGAAATTGGCAACATAATCGATATACGATTTTTTCTCCAAATAATTAATTAAGGCCGAACTATACACCGCGCTCCCAAAACTGATATCCGCATCTTGCTCATAGGCCCACGGCGACAAAAACCGTTTTATATCTTCATTTAATTGGTTGATGTAAAATCCCTGATCATACCCGTCAATAAATTTGACCGCCAATCTATAGGTGACCTCTTCAAATTGCGGGTTCCGGATAGTCACGTTCACTAACGGGGGCATTAAAGGTTCTATGTACTCTTTAATTTCCTCCAGTAAATTTGCGGGCGTTTTCGGCTTTAACGGGTAAAACGGGATGGAGTTGCAATTTTTCAGGATGACGATGATGACGATTTCTCCCTGACTCCACGGTTCAAATGAGGTTAATTCATCTTGAGGCATACATTTCACCTTATGAATCTGAGGAAATTGATTCAAGATTAATTTCTCATAATCATCCAACGTCAAAGCCCGATTCTTATGCTTCAACCGTTCACTCACCCGGACATTGAATTCATCGCTTCTCTCGGCCGGTTTGCCGTTAAAGGAAGTAAACGGTTGCTCTACTTTTTTAATCTCCGGATCCCGGGTTTCCAATTCGTTAATCCTGTTTGCTGCTAAGGGTATCGCCAAATATTGCGGATCATTACCCTGATCCAAATAGGTTAAGCAAACCGCTTGCGTGCGAATGTCCAAAATATCGGGGAACGCTGCGATATTCTCGGAAACAGTGGCCCGGATCCAACATTGCTGACCCGGCAAGACCGTATTGGTTGTCGTCGCCCCCGCCGGAATACTGAGGCGAATAATTCCGGTATCCTCCATCCCGAAAGTTTTATCCTTTATGATCTCCGCTTCCTTAAAATCAACCCACTGGTTTCCTGCAAGATAGCTCCAGTTCACCTCCGGAATCGTTAGATTCACATCACCGCTGCCGGAGACCATTTGGAACAACAGCGAGACAGTTTGAAGCGGCTCGGCATTTTCGATCCCGATATACATATATCCCATCTGCTCATACTGGGGCAACAAATAATCGTCTATCGTATCGGTAACTCCGATCTCGTCGTAGCCGAATGGGTGAAACCGGAAGAAACGGACCGGCACCGCGGTCGAGTGGTTTACGGTGCCCGGAATCAACTTAGCGGAAGCGCTATAATCAATCGTAAGTGATTGAATTTCCGGTGAATACGGCAGGTTTAATTCTAAAGTGGCAATGTCTAAATCGTTTTGGGGTATCGACGGCAATTTTCTCGGTTCCGCGATCACCGGTTGATAATAATCATATCCGCTTTCTCTCGCCTCTGCCTCGGAAAGTTTCGCCGCTTTCACCTGCTCTTGGTAATTCTGTATTTCTTGTTTAATGGTATCATAGGTGCTTTGGGCCGCCTGGACATTGCGTTCGGCTTGCATATTTTTTGTTAACAAATTCGGGTAAATTTCGTGTAAGAAACCCTGGTTTGACAGTTCCATCTTATAATAACGCGGCCAATCCAGAGGATCTTTAGGTAACTCCTCATCCTCTGTGAATAGTATTCCTTGGTAAGTCTGCTTCGTAAAATCATCATAAGACCATTTGGTACTGAATAAGTTTTGCGGTATTTCAGAAACACCTATCCAGGAACGCTTATCGAGGAACTGCAGGTTTACTTCAAAGTCTTCATTTTTAATTGTCCCAATTTCACTCATGCCGGAATGGGAGTAGGCATAATAGTATTTCGCCATATCCGGTAAGCCGGTTGCCGTTAAATAATCTTTCTCCGCCCAGTTGACGTTAACTTGGAGAAAGTCCAGTTTTTTCTCGCAGATCTCCCGATTGGCAAAGTAAAACCGAGCCGGTGGAACAGGGGTTTGACCAAAAGGAATCAATGGATTGTCCGGGTTAATCATCGCCAGGTCCCCGCGCATCTTTACATCGGTTGCCCCTTTTACGCCAACCTTCAAGTCGATTCGCTCCACAATAACCGACTTAAAACAGTCGTAAAAAAATGCGACAGAATTAGCGCCTCCCGTAACCGCCGCCGGATTCAACAAAATTTTAACCGCAGGTTCCGCCGCCAAATTTTCTCCAGGTAAAGAAACTATCGCCGGAAAATTTTCATCCACCCGGATTGTGAATTTCAGCGTTTCCAAACAAATGGCATCCGCCGCATACAGCTTAATTTGGTCGTAAATGTTAATGTCCTGGGTATCCGCTGCGATTTTTACGGTATTTGAGTCTTGCTTTTCAATGATTGTAAATATTTCCCCATTATCCCACAGAAGTTTTTCTCCCACAGCCCCATCGCTAAAGTCAACTATTTCTTCCAGAGCTACTGTAGGATTGTCCCGGTGCCCTATATAACAAAAACGAACACCGTTGGCAATCTGATAAGTCCGAACCCGGTCACCAGTGGTCAATAAAGCCGACTTGGCGCGTCTTCCCAGCATCGGCGAAGTGTCCACAATATCAAAGCCAAAAATCCAATCCGCTAACCCCGAATATTCCTTTTTATATTTTTGCCACACCTTTAAAAGATCGACGAGCCGCCGCTTATCACTACGTCGCGGGTAGCTGATGGTCAACTTTTCGCCGATATTGAGGTCATATAATTGATTGTAACTCGGAACAACATTGACGGAAAAATAGTCTGCTTCCGTTTCCACCAGAGTCACCTGTGGGGATATCCCGTTTGGCCCGGCATAAAGAATGGTAAAGCCGTTGACATCGGTTGTTTGATAACTAAAAAACTTCTGATTGACGGCATCGGTATAGGCTGTCTCCGGAGTAATCTCCGCCGTCAAATCAAGTTCGGTAATACCGGTAATCTCCCATTTGCCCGTGCCCGAAAGAGCCAGTCCAAACTCTTTTAAAACGCCTTTTTCCGTAAAATACAAGCTGCCCGAATCTAATAAAGTTGTATCCGTACCTTTCCACGCCAGCAGAAGATTGGTCATGGTACGCTTCTTCCGGGAAGTCGGATAGTTGATGAATAATGTCTTAATATTGTTTGTATAGTCGTTACTCAACTGAAACGCAAAGGCATCATTGTCATTCTCGCGGATCACTACGCGAGCCTTAGGGATTTCCGAATAGGGGGCCGTTATCCCGGCCGGTGTATATTTGACCACAAAACCATCTGGATTTATGGTGCAAACATAGTTCAAATTGTCCATAAAGTTTACGACTAAATTTTCCGGCAGGTCCTTAGCCCACTGGGCGTCTTCGGATTGGCGGAGCAGCAAAAATCCTTGTTTTTTATACTCCCGGTTCCATTTGGACAAAAGCGCCTGAACGTGTTTCTTTTGATACTCGGATTGAATCACCGGATCGCTGATAATGGGCAACGGCGGATATTGAATGGTTAACTTTTTGGCCATAATCCCTTCGTGAGCCGTGTCAATCAAATCACTATAACCAAAACTAAAATCACTGGCGCCCTGATCTTTCACCAACTCCACCACGGCATTTTGATAATCATCTGCCAGCTTATACCTGGCAATGATACCTACCTTATCAATCGTACATTCGATCACCCTGTTTTCAGAGGCCTGCAATTCCTTTTCGGTCTGTGCTTCAATGGTCCACAAACCGTCACCCATGGTTTCGATTTCGAAATTCTCCGAATCATTCAATTCTGAAGCTTTCCATTCCATCCACGCATCCACCAGGTCATCAGCCGAAGTGGTGCTGGAAGAAGGATATTGAACGGTTAAGGTTTGCTCGCTCACATCAAAATCAAAGAGATCAATATCATTTTCTTTCAAAATTAACTTAGGTTCGTCCGCTACCGGCCCGGTATACCAAACCCGAATGCCGACTCCGTACAAATTGTGAATCTCACATTTTTTTACCTGCTTATCCTGAGCGTTTAAAGCTAACTCGGATACCGGAACCGCTTCCCAGAGGTGTCCATCCTTGCTTTCGATCTGAAAGCCTTTTGCCGAATTACTGGCTTCTTCCACCCAGAGACGCCAGTCTGCTACAATCTGGTTGGCGGTCTGAGAAACACGCCCCGGTGTAATCGTTAATGTATCCCCTGAAATAAGGAACGCCGCCTGGTCAACTGTACCGGACGGTTCCGTAATAAGTAAATTGGCTGTAGCTACCGGACGTCCCTGGTAAGTAACCCGAATTCCGTTATCCGCCAGCGATTCATACCGTTTGACCACTTCTCCGGTAAGTTCCAGCTCCCGGGTGATCTCACGTAAATCCGCCGCAACCGAACCAGCTCCTGTAATCTCATATCTTCCCGGTTCATGCAAAGGATTATCTTTCCAGTCTTCCCAGGCCTCCAACAAATCCTGCGCCTTAGCCCCCGCCGGATAAGTAACTTTTAATGCAGCATCCCTAACTTCAAATTGAAAATCTTTTTCTGCCGAGTAGACGCTGGAGATGGCAATTCCACTGGGGTCTTTCGTTTCATCATATTCAAAGGCGATGGTTTGCCAGACTTTATTCACGAGTAAACGCTGAGCATCACTCAATCCTTGGGAAGTTCCTGCTTTAAGCGCCCCACAGTAAGTAATGTTGACCTCATTTGCGCTAATAAATTCTTTTACTAAAAATATTTTCCCCTGTTCATCAATAAAGTATTTTCCTTGGTAGTTTTGGTCAAAGGTTTCAACCGCACTAACTACACTGGTTGCATACTTCGAAGGCACCAATTTCGCCGCTAATTCCGCCACAAATGTTTTTGGTACTAATCTTGTGATAAACCGGTCAGTTCCAAAATCCTGAGTCAAACCGGTTGACTGAACTTTCATGGTATTGGTTGCCGCATCTACATTGTCGATCTGGTAAACCTTTCCGTTGGCGAAACCGATATAACCATTGACAGTGCTCTCGTCAAAGAGATCAAATTTAGCGATATCACAGATTAAGCTAGCATCCTCCCGGTCGTAAGCTTTTTGCTCCGGTTTAATGATGAATTTACCGTTCTCAACATCCACATTGTTCGTTGCCTGCCAGCCAACTGGGGTACTTAGACTGGTAACAAAGATCTCTCCTGGTTCTACAGTTAGGCTGGAGAGTTTACCCGTGTCGATGGAACCGGGCTTGCAGGAAACCATCAACTCAATTTCCCTTTCTCCCTCTGCTAAACGGAGCAATGGCGAGTTTACAGCGAAACCCAATTTTATCGTCTCTGACGACCCCTCCGATGTCGAATTGGCGAAGGGCTTAAACCGTCCGACAGCTGTGTCGGTATCCGAGGCATAAACCGTATCCGCATAAAATCCGTTGATAATTTCCGAACCGATTTTAGGGTACTGATACTCCCGTTTTTTGGTCCACGCCGTTTCCAGTAAAGCGTAGACTTCTTCCCCTGCGACAGTAGTTAAGGCCACATCCTTTTTCGCCATGATGGTCCGGAAATCTTCAACCCTCATACATAATTTATTTTCAATATATTGTCTGGCGGCTTCATTGGAAGCATCCGCCAATCCCAACAGTGTACTGATATTATTCGGCATTTTATAAAGCATATCTCCCGGGTTGGGTTCACCAAAAACATACTCCATCATGGTTTCAAAACCTGATTCCCGGTGAATCCCTTTTAATTCAGCCCGCCGGCTCCGGGCAATTCTTTCCTGGTGGACTGCTGCCAAAATCGTATAAACTTGCTCCCATTCTTGATCTGACGGATACGTTACTCCGGCATATCCCCGATTAATTTCCCGGTACAATAAATCCAGACAAACCATAAAGTCTTTGATTGATTTAAAACAAAGGGATTCGAGAATATACGCGGCATCGTATATATTTAGTCCGTCCCGCTCTTTTCCCTTGATCCGTTTGTACAAATCAGTCCGCAAATAGGCTGCATTTACCGAAATTGCCTGCCCGGAACGGTTATAATACGGTGGAAGAGCAGACAATCCGCCAAGAACCAGGCATAGCATCTTTTCAAACCCAACATCGCCTTGGTCGTTGCTTTGATGAACATATTTAAGATCAGTAGCCGTTTTGCTCAGATGAATCGTTTTTATATCAGCAACTGTAGCGGTATTCAGTACCACCTCTTCGGTGACCTGATAATGCAAGTCGGTACCCGTATTATCCTTACCGGCATTTAACAGGGTCCCTTTTTGTAACAGATGTTCTTTAACATCCTTCGCCAAGGAGAAAATCACATGGACCTGGTCTGGGACCTCCGCTTTTTCCTCCAGATGGAGAACATTTTTATAAAAATATTCCACATTTTTCTCGGTAAGTACGGCAAACTTCTCTTTCGGATATTGCAGCAATTTTAAAAAAGTGAATAACAGCGCCAGATGCGGTTTGGAATACTTTTCAAGACGCGTGGCGTCCTCGCTAAAAATGGCCGGGTCCTCTATTAATACAGCCAATTCTAAAATCTCGTTATCGCTAAAATCCAGAAATGGCTTCCAGGAACTGTTAAGTTTGTTGTTTTCATTATAGAAGTTAACGGATTGGGCATATTCCCGGAGATATGCCAAAAGGTCCCCAATCGAACGTTCTTCGACCGAAACATAATCCGGTTTTAGCGCAACCAGTGCTTTGTCATTCTGACTTGTTCCCGATCTGTTATTTTTATTATCCATAACAATACCCTTTATCTTTTATTCTTTTTAAAACTTTGTATAAAAGAACTCGTCCAAGTTCTTCCTCCCGATTGAAGAGACAAGATGCATGGACAAGTCCTTTACTCAACCTAGCGAAAGGGAGTACTCTAAATTTTCCTCGCTACGGGTCGATATAATTTGATAGTCGATACTGATTAGCAACTCCTGAGCGTTATCCTCCGATTGAGTGACTTCAATATTATCCACCTGCACTCGCGGTTCGTAATCATAAATCGAATTTAAAATCATTTGCTGAATCTCCAGGACTAACCCGCGGTTTACTTCTTCAAACATAAACTGTTTCATATCACATCCATAATCGGAGTAGTTAAGCCGCTCTTTTAATGCTGTGGAAATAAGTATTTCCAATGCCTGATGTACATCCTCCTCATCGGACACCAGCGAAACATTTTTCCCGTTATTTAAAAATTGGGGTGGAAAATTCCAACCCGTGCCTAAGCTATTTGCGGCAGCCATCATACCCTCCTTCTTCCGTTAATTCAAATTGATCATAGTTCCCTTCACAGTTACATTGGCCGAGCTTTGAACAGTAATTCCGCTTGCTTCCAAGGCCATTTTATTACCATTCATGTCTTTAACCACAATCCCGGCGCTGCTTAAAGTAATAGCATTTCCATTCGAATCTTTGAGTTCCAAACCCTGATTGTTGAGGGTAAGCTTATTTTTGTTCGTGTCTTCAATTACCATTCCTTTGTCGGTGGTAGTAACCGTATTTTTGTTTTTGTCTTCCACGGACATCCCCTTATCATGCAAGATAATTTTATTCTGGTTCTTGTCCTCCACCGTGATTCCCTTTTCATCTTCAAGTAAGGCTTTATTTCCACCGGGAGTTGTAATGACCAACTTTTCTTTGTCCTTTTCATCAGTGAAAACTAATTTGATACCGTTCTTGGTAATGATCCCTTTATCATAATTCTTTTCTGTAAAATCTAAAGGAGGTTTGGTTTTTCCATTATAGAGCGAACCGAGAACGACTGCATGGCGGGGATCGTCATTAAAGAACCCCACCACCACTTCGTCGCCGGTTTCCGGGACCCAAAAAAAACCTCTCTGATCGCCAGCGTAGGGTTGGTTCAATCGAGCCCAAATGACACTTGGTTTGGCGTCAAGTTCTGCGAAGACCGGAATTCTTACCTTAATTCGATCAATTTTATCCGGATCTCCCTCCCCGGGATATGCTTCAACGATCCCAACCTGTAACCCGTTAATCCCCGGTAATAAGCCGGAAGCCGGTTTTTCCACCAAATCCTCAGTTTTGTAAAACCACTTGCCGGAAAGACCGCATTGGATATCTGTAGCCCAACCATCTAGGTTAATCCGATGCCGAATCCCGGAAATAATGGCGGTCGCGCCAAAAATGTCACCCGCCTCGGAGATAGTCACCATACCCCCTAGTTTCAAAGTAGGATTGCCCTCAATCGAAATTCTGCCGCGGATTAATGAATACCGGTTTTTTATAAGGCCCGCATTGGCCCAAGCCGTCATTTCTGCCTTTTCGCCGGAAACGCCACTGACCAAAAAGCATTGGTCTGTGCCCATTGCTTTTGCGAGTTTGCTGAAGGAGTGTTTGCTTTTGAGAATATCGTTTTTATCATTGTTGTTAACCGCCTTCACCGGCCCTAGCTCTTTGATATCCCAACAAACTCCGGCCACCGAATTGTACTGCGTGCTTAAATCGGCTTCAATTTCAAACTCCCGGATATCGGATAATTGAGTAGCCGCCGCAGTTAAATCCGGCTTTATCAACATGAGCTTTCCGTTTTCAACGCAGACCAAAAGACCGTTGGCTTCAGCGCGCGAGACGATAAAATCCCAGTTGGTGCAGTAATATTGCACCATCTGTTTATGCATTAATGTATCCGTTGCGCAGTCCACTGTTAACCCTACTTTTTTGGTGATATCCGAAATGATGGTTTGGTCGTTTTTTTGGGCAAAGACAGCGCTTTGCCTCGTCAAACTTAATTTATGGGCGCTGTCTTTGATATCCACTGTTAAATATGTATTCGAAGAATTCTTCTTCAGATGTTGTTTAATGACTATTCCTTCGAACGTCATAGTTCCGGTGGAATTTGACAATACAATTTCGATGGGACTACCCGGTTCAAAACAAGTCGCCTCACTCAGTTCCAATGGGGATTTATTACCGGTTCCACCCTCCCCGATTACGACCTCGGCATAGGGAATTTTATTCACTGCCGTCATAATGTCCAAGCTCAAAATGTTAGAAGATACCGCGGTGCCACCGCTAAAAATTTGAGATTGTAAATTCCTCATGATTCGTATCCCCTCAAGAAACCGTGATTACTATACCGTTACTGGTGGTTTTAGCAGGTATAGTACCATTATTTGCTGTTTCTATTTCCTTCTTCTGACCTTTTAGTCTTTTTTCACAATCACTTTTGTATTTCTGCGGGTCACTGGTAAACGTGGCGTCCAGTTCCGCCCGGAGCGGAATGCCATCCCGGTCAAACAAGGTATAATTAATCGTTACTTCCTTTAACATACAATGGAAGGAAAACTCACCCCACAAGATCTGTAATGGAATCGCTTCCCCGTTTACCGGATACCATGCCAGGTTCAAAAAATGATTGATTTGTTGAGATACGGTCTGGTTACTCCGTTTAAAAATGGGGAAGAAAGAGTCGCCATATTCGGTGACTCCTGTTCCATCAATAATCAATTTCAGTTTAAAATCATGGGGTGGTGTTTTCGTATACCGGTACTTCTCCAACCCACTATTTACATCTCCTACCGTTTCAAAAGTCACCGCAAAGGTCTCGGAATACGACTCGGGATTAAACATAACCTCAAAGGTATCGTTGGCGTTTTCTGAAATAATCTTAAGCTTAGCCAGCTTTCCATAGTCTTTTACACCCATTTTATTTCACTCTTTATCTTTCTTTTTCTCTTTTTAAAATTTGCAGGACCTCGGCCACACAGCGTTCCACCAGACCCTGAGCGGCGGCCCGGTCAATGCCCTTCGTCTCATTTCCGACCGGATTTTTATCGGTAACCGTCGTTTTTATCACTAATTCTCTGATTTCTACTGTCATTTTTAAATCCTCAACACTTGAAAGCGGGTATAGGCTAGCTCCATTGTCTCAATCACAACGCCATTAACGTCCGCAGCCAAATCGGAAACACTCCATTTCACAGGATAAGTTTTCCAAAAGAACCATCCGGCTAATGGTAACCCATCGTCGTCCAGAACGGCAACTAAAGCATTGCCGGGCGAAAACCTCATGTTGGACATGGCGGCGTTAAACTCGATATTTAAAGGAGAGCCTATCACCATCCCCCGCTCAAGCACTAGATTGTTATAGGAAACCCGGTTAGGGAGCCGGTGAGTGTATAAATTTTCGCCGCCTTCTTTATAGGTGATGACTTCAATCTCCGACGATAGTCCTGATACTTTTTTAAATCGCATATCGAGCGGATTAGGCGTTGTTCCATCGGCGAAAAAAACCACCGCAAAATGAAATCCCACCGGTGGTTGCTGGTCCCCAGCCAAGGTTAATTCCGGGATAGTTATTAATTCACTCATGATTTACCCCGATTATTTTAGTTTAGGCATACTCGATTCTCAGATCGTCCGCCATTAATTCCAGGGATTCAACCGCCACATCGTTGGTTTTGGCATTAAAGGCCGGAGCATCCAGCTTCACCGGAAAAGCGTTGGTAACTTTCCAAGTAACAACCGGGGCTTCTCCTTTCTCATCCATTAAGCTGACAGTGATATTTTTCTTGTCCACAGTGGACTGGCGGATACTGTTAATCCAGTCATACAGCTTACTGTCGGCTTTGATAACTCCTTTTTTCAAAGTAAATTTCAAATCAGTCGTTAATCCGGGCATCCGTTTTGCCCCCTGGACACAACTTAAACCGTCTTTATACGTAATCGTTTCCCTAGCAATACTTAACCCCGACACTTCGGTGAACGCCACCGGATCCATTCCGTCGATCTCTACCCGATAATGATATGCCGGAAGGGGATAAGTATTTTTGATATCATCTACAGTGGTTGCCATCTCTTTTGCCTCGCTTTTTCAAATTTAATTTTCTAGCTTCTTATTACAACCAATTAATCCATACTCCAAATTTTTTTAAGATGTTTGAACCTTATGGCTAAACTCTAGGGTAATGAATTCCGCCGGTCGGACTGCGGCAATCCCTACTTTAATAATGAGTTTTCCATTCAAAATATCCTGGGAAGTCATTGTAGTACCCAATCCTACTTGGACGAAGTAAGCGTCCTCGGCTTTACCGCCAGCTAACGCACCTTGCCGCCAGATAGTATCCAAAAAGCTCTCAACCATGCTGCGAAGTTTGAGCCAGGTCATGGCATTATTTGGCTCAAAAACAGCAAAAGCGGTTGATTTCTGAATCGACTCCTCAATATAAGTGAACAACCGCCGTACTGAAACATAGCGCCATTGATTATCATTTCCTGCTAAAGTCCGGGCGCCCCAAACCAAAGTACCTTTACCGGTAAAGTTACGAATCGCGTTAATCGATTTACCGCTTGTGGCATCAACGTTTAACAAGTCGTTATCTTCTTCCGTCAGTTTCCGATTGGGTCCGCTGACATAAGATAAGCTGACGTTGGCCGGTGCTTTCCAAACTCCCCGGTCTCGATCGACGCTGGCATATACACCTGCTACAGCCGCACTGGAAGGGAGAGTCAAATAATGATTTTCAATTTCGGACTTAATAGCGTTATATAATGCTGTTCCCTTCCCTTTTTCGGCCAAGGTTTTTTTTGAATCTCCCTCAACAACTATTACCGAGGTATCGCTAAATTGATAGTTAAGAGTAGTCGTCAAATACGGATAATACGCCGCGCCATATTCTAAATTATTGGCGCCGATGCCGGTTCGAAACGCCTCGGCATCTTCACTTACCATCCCCGAGTCAATCACGTCGATGATGGCAAAACGATCTTTCATTTTACTGCATTGATTTAAAACACGTCGATATATAGAATAAAAATCATTGTTTGATAAATGAATAGCCCCCGGTACGACGATTAAGGTTGGTTCATCTTCAAGCTTCAGGGCATCAATCCCATTTTCAAACCGTTTGACCTCGCTTAGCTCGTCACTGGAGTCTAAGGCCACAATATAGCAACTTTCACCGCCATTGTTAAAAAACATTTGCATACTGTAATACAAGTCGGTAACTTTTTGGGGAAATTGAAGACTGACAATAGAATCACCGGAGACATTCACGGTAATTGTTTCATCCGCCGCCTGACCAAATAGGCTTTCATATTCTTTTATAGTGCTGACAGCGGTCGGCTTATAAAACAGGCTGTTATTAACCCCTGCCTTTTGAGTATATCCGATAAAAGCAGGTACCGCAGTCGATACGCTCGCCACCGAGCTTGCCAATGTTGATGTCTCCTCAATATACACACCTGGTGTTTTGTAATCACTCATGTTTCTAATGCTACACTCCTTTTTAGTATTCTATAATTTTTATAACGCGGGATTTATCGAAGTTTACCGAAATGCGCCCCATTGTCCAGCTAAATGTCCGATTAACGCGCGTGAATCCTTCCTATTCAAAAAACCTTCCCCCTTTCCCGTCGTGCCGGATTTCCCGCTAATCCGGCCGATCGTAAATTATGAAAATATAAATTATGCCGGACCCCACCCCTGCCCGTACATGAAAACCCGCTACGAACAGCCGGCACAATTCTAGCCTTCTTGGCCTATCGCAGCTTTCCACAATGCCTGAAAAGAAGAAACCGCCTATCATGTTCAAATAGACGGTTTCCATATTTAGATTTGGTACGGCCACATTCAATGGCCGGCACCCCTAACAAAAATTTCATACCATCTTTCTTGTTTCTCCAAACGCATTTTTACGAAAAATCATCAATAATAAATAGGTACTGTTGGGTTTGGCGTATTTTAGCAGGTGCATCTTCCCGAATAACGGGCTCCGAATCAAACAATTTTTCCTGGCGGAAACACCGATAATCATAGCCTGCGAGATCCAACAGAGTACCCGGATTTTAAGTTTGGAGGTTATAAAATAATTCAGCCTCTACTTCAGCCGTAATATCCAGGCAGTTTCTTCTGCCTTTTATTAATTCCGGGCATAAAAATAACGCCTTTGGCTAATGCCTCAGCGCTATTGTTTTGTATTTCGTATAATGAATTTTCATGTTCAAACAATTTACCCACTATCATATTATCACGTTTTTTTGGAAAAAGTGTGTCGATTTTGTGTCGAGAACTCTAGACCCCTCCAAATCAACAAAAATTTTTTTCCGTACCAGTTCATGCTATTTTTTAAAGTTTATTGTCTGGTCAAAGCCTATTTGGGTTTTGAATACAGTTACTAAAATTCCTTGGCAAAGCCTCAACATTTGTATTTAAATAATTTAGCAAGAATCCTATACGTTAAAACCATTTCAATGGATAAGATAATCTAATTATATTAAAATTAATTATAGGTTTTCTTATGAGAGGATCCCAAAAATCAATGCAAATTTAAAAATAATGCCTTGCCGTATTCTATAATAATAATGTCGATTTAAATGGAATTCCTCTATAATTTCTTCATTGGAAAAACAATTTTGGATGAAATATTTTTGTGTTGCAATTTCTTTTTCAAACTCACTTAGTGTACCGATCCCAGACTCAATCCTGCGGATCCGGGTTTGATAGTACTTGATTTTTTCTTCAATCATCACAGCTCGCAAAGCGGATAAATTAACCGGATCCCCAGGACCATTTCGGGAAGAGAGTGCGTCGGTGGGCACTTGACCATATTGATTAATCACATCTTCTAAATCCTGCTCTAATTGAGCGAGTGCCAATTTATAAGCGTTATACGCGGATAATTCCTGTTCTACATAAAAACAAGCATGTTCAGGAATTCTTAATCCTACTTCCTCCAATGATTTATCCAATTTTTTTGAAGATCTCCTTCTTCCAGATCCAGATCGAGCAACGCTCATGACAATCACCTCTTGTGAAATTATTCTTGAAAAATTCCACTACCGGTATTCTTTTTTCACCCAATTTTGTAAACCAACTGTACTTGCATACCTCTCCAGTGAGATCAATTGTTCTCCCAAGGGTTCATCCTGAGTAAAACCCATTGATTGATATAAACATCTTAATAGCATTTTAGGCAAACTTTTCGAGCGACGCAATCTCTTCACCTCCAAATAAATTTTAAGGAATACACTAAAACTAGATCAAAACGGCAAATCCCTTTTTATATTTCAAATCTCCCCTCCTTCAATTGATTTTTTAAAAAATTTTGGAATGCTCCCAAGGTAATTTCTGAAAAACTTTTTCCGGCAATATAAAGTAATTTACATCGTCGGCATCATGAAACAAAGACATCAGAAACCAGCATTCCTGCCCGGACCCACGGCTAATAACCCTACAAACAGATCGTTCGTTCCGTTATTCAATGATTCCAATTACGTATAGTCCTGGCATTTTGGGGTCCTTTCCTTTTAAACTCCCGGGGGTTAAAAATTTCTTCCTGCGGAACTCCGTATACGTTGGCCAATCTGACTTGGTTGAAATAACGTGGCTTGAAACGTCCGCATTCCCAATTTTGATAAACCCGGCTTTGGACACAAACCCGTTCCGCAGCCTCTTTCATGGTCCAATCGTTCAAAATACGCAAAATTGCTAATTTAGTAAACCAGGGGACTTTATTGATTTTCTGATTTAATACAGTCATTAAACTCACCTCCGAGGATATTATCCTATTGGATATGATAATATCAATATATTTAATAAATATCAACTGTAGCGATATGCCGAAATTTACTGTTATAAAAGAAAAATTCCTTTTTATCTGTATCTAAAGCTTGTTTATATATAATATCTATACAAATATACTTTTTGATGATATAGTGATAAACGTAAGGAGGAATCATGATGATTACGACTAACTTAGGCAAAACTATTGCCAAAAGACGCAAAGAACTCGGCATAACCCAAGTCGAACTGGCATTACAAGCCGGTACATCCCAAGGTTATATCTCGGACCTGGAAAATGGAAAGATCCTCAATCCGACAATCGGAACACTTCTGAAAATCGCTACCATATTAAATTTGGAAAGCAGCAAGCTGCTTTCGGAAGTCGACCATCCCCAAGAAGAAATTATTATTTATGGTGATCGTGATAATGTCATTGATTTCGATTCACTGGATGACGAAGGAAAACGGCAAATCATTACCTTTTATGAATTTATCAAGAATAAATACTCCATCAACAAAAACCCTAAGTAAATTTTTCCATTTGCCGATATTAATAGTACATTTTTTAGCAATAAAGGAGGGATATTCCAATGTTCGAAAATAACCTGGAAGTATGGAAGTTCCCGGATCCCGTCAAAAAAGTGAAGATTAAAATCAACAACCTAACCATCATCGGTTATACAGAAAAACGTCCTGTTGAGGACGTTTTTAATTTTATAATGCCGAAATCCGCTGGAAAATGACAGAAATCAACGTTATATCTAAATTTAAACCCACCTAAAAGTAGTAATTTTCGTCGTATTATCCGTTTCATTGATCCGGTTTGACTTTGGGAAGATTGTCAAAATGCCATCCATTGGATCACGAGGCGTCAGTCATAAAATTTATAGTCAACACACTCTTGGTCTTCCCGAAAATGCCGAGGGGAGTTTCTACATACGGGCTTCACGGCTTTCCTCATTCTTCGCTCTGGGAAAGCCATTTTTACTTTTTGCCGCCACAATGCGAGCTCCCTCGGCGAAGCGTTTCCGGCTTGGAGTTGCAAAAGTTGAATCAAATATCTTGCCAGCAGTTTTTGTTCATTCATATGCAGCATAAAAATCCCCCCTCAAAAATTTGATACCCAATGCCTTGCCTTTTAAAAAAACAAATAAAAAAACGCCTTTGGCCCAAAGGCCTCAGCGTTTCCGGGAAAATGAATGTTCTTCATCTACTGGAATAATTAGCAAATTTACCCATTACCATAATACCACGTTTTTTTGAAAAAAGTGTGTCGATTTTATGTCGGGAACTCTAGCGCCCGTCAAATCGACAAAAAATCTTTAACTATGCTGCTACCGATAGAAAAATTATTGACAAACATCGAAAAAAAGCCAGTTGACGAATAACCAGCTTTTTTCTTACTCTCCGATAATAAAATTATATACTATTTTTATTGCTTTTGGTGCCGGGAAAGTGCCTGACTGTAACTTATTTAACTGGCGTTTCGGCTATTATTCGTGTCCAAGCTTTCTAAACCCAAAAACCAACGAGTCTTAATGAGTACCGACTGGCGCAGGCGAAATGTTTCCCGGCGAGACCAATTTAATAAAAACGGCACCATTTCCATATCTTTGTCCTGAAAGTAGCGGTATTCGATAAACAAACGCTCATCCCGGGTCATAATATCCAAACATGCCTGAATCAATTTAATCTTGCGCTCCAGTTCCAACCTTTCAACGGCCATCGCCTCTACTTTGCTGTGTCCATCATGATAAACCGGCGTTTGACTGAAAATTTGCACATTCCTTGGTTGCAAAAACTCCAATTTCATCTTGAGGCGCTGATATGAACGATACATCTGCTCTATCTCACGAAATTTATCCCGTTTCATTTTGATACCCCATTTTATCTTGTCTGGCTCTTTTTGAATCCTACCATATTTTCAAATCCTACGAAGTGCAATTTACCAAGATCCTCTAAAATCCTCAAGTGATGACTTTTCCTTCTCTCTGGCGAACCCGCCGCCCAACCCGGGTATAAGTTCTATGACTCATTAGCTTGACAATTTCATTGGGCTTCCCAACCGGTTCCAGACCAACTTTTGGCGCCAAATCATCCAGCTGATAGGCGATTACCAGATCAATAACCCTCTGCGGTTGATTCAAATAAAGTACTTCCATGATCTTCAATCATAATCCCCTCCTTCTTGATTAATCCCTCTCCCAAGTCTCCAAATAATTCTCGGCTTCCTCCGCAGGGGGAATAGCTCCTACCGCTTCTTTCAAACAATCGAACTCATTATGGATACAGAAGCGTTTGCCATTTCCCTTGAACAAGAGAGCCTCATCCCAAGATTCTATATCTAAGCCACATCCGGCGCACACCGCAACCGGGCGATGCGCCTCATATACACTGAATATCATTTCCAATCGCCTCCTCTGGTCCTCTTTGATGATTGCATTCATGCAATTAGTTAAGAATCACAAAATAATCCTCAAACTTTCTAGTAGGATCAGCCTTTAATAAAGCAGCGATAAAATCAACCCCTACTTTACTTTTTCCCTTGCGAATCCGGTAAATTTGGCTGGAGCTTATGCCGGTGATGACCGTTAAACCGGTTTTATTCGTACACAGCTTCCTTTCCAATTCTTCCATAACTCCGGGGCGAAGCATGATCTCAGGGCGTTTCAAAAACCCACCTCCTTTATTGTTTGCATGCAATCATAGTATATCACACGGCAAAAATATTTCAAGTTGAAAATGTTTGCATTCATGCAATGAGTATAGTATAATTTGATTATCCAATAGTTAGGGAGTGTTTAATAAGAATGGATACAGTGGAATTTGGGAAATATTTCGCCAAGTTACGGGAAAACGCCGGATATGCAACACAGGCTGCGCTAGGAAAAGCTGCCGGAGTGGAGAACTCTACGATTTCAAGAATTGAAACCGGGGATACCAAAAATCCAAATATCATAACCCTTCAAAAATTAGCTCCCCTTTTAGGTATTCCTATCGAAGAAATGATGGAAAACCTCGGTTATATCATGGTTCAAACTACAAAAAATTCATTAACCTCAGATAATGATGGGGAAATTATTCATTTTCACCTGAATTCAAATTTTAATGAGAGAGAACTCCAATTAATCGCTGACTTCCGTAGTCTTTCTCCCCTTTCTCAACAAACAGTCCTAAACTTGATAAACAGTTTAAAAGAAATCGATAAAACCCAACAAACGCAATCAGCGGGCACAGAGACAGAAGCGGGTTAAGAAGTTTCGGTTCCCAGAACCGGGATGGATTACGATTTTAAAAACAATAATTCGCCGATATATACGACGAAAACCAAAGAAGCTCTGGATTTTTTGAAGCCGGGTTAATCAACGCGATATTGCATATAAAGCGATCCCCATTGAAGTTTGCAGTTCCACCGGTCAAGAATAACCACGGTATGGTTGCTAAAAAAATTTTACCAGCTTAACATCTAACGATTGTGTCGTTGTCTAAAAACGTTGCCATGATTCCTTAATATTAAAGGTTAAATTTTAAAAGCGGTTGTCGATTGCTTTAGCTTTTCCGCCAAATCAGCCAAATTTTCCGCCAAAGATGCTACTTCTTCCGCCCCGGCGCTTTGTTCCTCAACTGAAGCTGCGACCTCTTCGGTACTGGCCATTCCTTCTTCACTAATAGCCGACAATTGAGTTACAGCTCCAATCATAGCTTCATTCCGTTCAGCCATTTGCTTTGCTGACTCAGCCACTTCATTGATCTTTCTTACAACTTCACCTAGTTCTTTAAATATTGACTGAAAAGTACCTGTAGCTTGGGTCGTCAGCGTGCTGCTTTCTTGGGCTTGTCCAATCCCTTGTTTGATAACATCGGCTGCATTTTCACTGCGCCCGATCATCTGATCAATTAGGTTGCTGATTCTTTGAGAAGCCTGTTTTGATTGTTCAGCCAATTTTCCGGTTTCCGTCGCGACGACGCTAAATCCTTTACCGTGCTCTCCTGCGCGGGCTGCCTCAATTGCCGCATTCAAGGCCAGTAATGAAGTTTGTTCGGAAACATTCCCAATTAAAGAGGCTACCTCGTTGATTTCGGCCGAAGTTTGATTCATTTCACCGATAACAGAATGAATCTTTTGAGTGGTTTCATAGAGATTACTCATTCCCGCAACCACATCGCCCGTTACCTTCTGGCCGATTTTAGCCGAATCGGCGATCTTTTGTGACATAAAGGCCATATTCGTCGTATCATCGGAAACGGTTCGAACTAAACTTCCAAGTTCATTAATGGTATTCGCGGTTTGCTCAACCTGTTTGGTTTGTTCGGATGAGGCTTTCGTTAACTCCTCAATTACAGTAGCAACTTCTCCAGCTGCCTTTCCCGAATTGACGGATGCATCTCTCAACTCATTACTGGCCAACGCGAGCATTTGAGCATGCTCATTAATTCCCCTTACCAACCGACTCAAACCCTCTACCGCTTGATTAAAATCCAATACCACCTTATTTATCTCTTGACATCCTTTTGATTTTAAGGTCTGAGTCAAATCTCCCGTTGCCAGCGCGTTGACTTTAACAGCCATCTCTTTTAGGGGACCGGAAATCATTGCTGCGACAATCAACCCAATGGAAATGGAAAAGCATAGGCTGATAATTAAAATAATAACACTGGTAATTTGCGATTCCTCGAAAAACTTATTACTATTGCTCATGGTCTGGATTGCATTTTCCACCATTTTATAACGAAGCGAGTTTAAACCCATGGATATCAGTGATAAGGATTGATTAAATTCATCGTAATTTTCCTTGGAAGCTGTTTTGCCTGAAAAAGCTTTTACTACTTCGTATGCACTTTTTATATTCTCGGCTTCCGTCGAATAATTGTTGATCACCGTTTCAACATTTACCGCATTAATAATTAGCATTCGATTATACTGCAGACTATCGGTATACTGTCTCCGGATTTGGCTTAAATCTTCACTTGCGGCAGTAATTTCCTGTAATCCCGAGAAACTAGTCTGAAATACCTGGCGTGTTACATCCCGCACTTTAATATTGAGTTTTAAACCCAGATACCCTTCTAGCACCAGAAAAAAAACCATTACCGAAATAATGAGTATGATTTGATGAAAAACCTTCAACTTTGATAAAAAAGTTTGCAGTGGTGTGACCACAATTTTTAAAAAGTTAGGCATAGGTTGGATAGTTGCTTTAAGATTCACTTTGGAGACTCCTTAAATTTTTAAAAAATCATTTTTCAACGAGTAGCACACAAAAAAACCATTACAATCTCTTTTCTTTCTTATTCGGACTTTTTTATAAAAAAATTAGAGATAAAAACAAATTAAATATAAAAATTAAAACAAACAAGCACCCGATTAGCGTATCTAAAATATTGACCAGCATACCTTCGTTTTCAGGTTTTACAAAATCCTGTCATTTATTTCTATGGAGTTTTGCAATGCCTTTCTTTTAACACTACCTCAAACGATTTTTTCAGTTCAATCCATTTATTATCCTGCATATATTCTTAAGCAGGAATTCCAAATCTCCATCCAGAATAATCCATTTGGTTATAAAAGGAAATGATGGATTCGTTTATCAATGGAGTCTATATACATACCGTAAAGGAAATAAAAAAAGAAAGGAGCCACACCATGGGAGATAAAGGCGGAAAAAAAGATAAAGAAAAACTGTTGAAACAAAAGCAAGCCGCATCTCAGAAAAAGAGCGCAAAGTAATTAAGACCAATACACGATGATACATCGGAGAAAACAACAAGAATTCAAAAAAAGGCCGTAGCTTAGACGGCCTTTTTTATCTGAAAATATTTTAAAGCTTCAGCCCAACTGGTGGCGATCGCCAGGATATTGGCATTTCGAAAGGGAACATAGCTATTGGGAATTCCCTTCCGGCTGAAAACCGCTTTTAAAATCGTCAATCAAGGATCGGTCAAGATTCAAGTATTGTTGAACCCCATAAAACTGAGCTATATCATTGAATGATGCCGATTGATCTTTGTATACAACTTGACTTTTCATTGGACGGGTTTTATCATGAATAATAAGTCATTTTTGCGGGCTTATATTTCACTTTTTCAGGAGCGTATTATAGAATGGGGATTAAAGTCGTTAAATTTGGGGGTTCATCTCTGGCGGATGCCGGCCAGTTTCGGAAAGTTCAAGCAATCATTCAGGCGGATCCCGAGCGTTGTTATGTGGTCCCGTCGGCTCCAGGAAAGCGTTATGCCGCGGATCAAAAGATAACCGATCTGCTTTACCTATGCCATGCTCATGCAGAACAAGGAATTCCCTTTGAGGAAGTCTTTCAATTGATCTGTAACCGTTATTTGGAGATCATCGAAAAACTTGAATGTAAACTTGATCTTCATCCTCACATGGAGGTTATCAAACAGAAGATCACATCCGGTGCTACTGCCGATTATGCAGCCAGCCGTGGCGAGTATTTAAACGGATTAATCATGGCCGAATTATTGAGATGGGATTTTATCGATCCAGCCGAGGTCATCTTTTTTGACAAAAAAGGAGTGTTTGACCCCAACCCAACCCAGAAAGCAATCAGCGCCCGCCTTGCTAAACATGAACATGCCGTAATTCCCGGTTTCTTTGGCTCTTTACCGGATGGGGAGATTAAAACTTTCTCCCGGGGCGGTTCTGATATCACCGGCGCGATTGTTGCCCGGGGGGTAGGGGCGGACCTGTACGAAAATTGGACGGATGTTTCCGGTTTTCTGATGGCCGATCCGCGAATTGTCAAGAATCCTAAGAGTATCGAACAGATCACTTACCGGGAGCTTCGCGAGTTAGCCTATATGGGTGCCAGTGTCCTTCATGAAGAAACGATTTTCCCGGTCAGGGAGGCTGGAATTCCCGTGAATATCAAAAATACCAACGCGCCGGATGAACCGGGGACGCTGATCATCACCGACAAAGAGGCCCGGCATCGAATGGGAAACATCACCGGGATCGCCGGAAAGAAGGATTTTACAGTTCTGACTATCGAAAAAGCTTTAATGAATATGGAGTTGGGCTTTGGGCGAAAAGTCCTTTCCATTCTGGAAAGCAATGGGATTTCTTTTGAACATATGCCCTCCGGCATCGACACCATCTCTCTGGTAATTGCCGATACCCAGCTTGATCATAAGCTAGATAAGGTAATCAATGAAATTAAACGGGAATGTAATCCTGATACAGTGGAGGTCTCTCCGAACATGGCACTGATTGCCACAGTCGGTTTGGGGATGGCTTATACGCCGGGTGTTGCGGCAAAGCTCTTTACAGCTCTTTCGAAGGCCAATATTAATATCCGAATGATCGACCAAGGCTCCAGTGAAATCAATATCATCATCGGCGTGGAGAATTTGGATTTTGAAAAGGCCGTCTGCGCCATATATGAAGGTTTTATTGAATAAAGTGCCGCAAATACTGAATTCTCTCACAAACAACTTGTAAGAGTTAAGGGATTCAGCGCTTTATTTATATCCATGGGGTTCTTTTATTCCTTTACAGTCTTTCTCCTTTTTACCTTCCTTCAGAAATGAAAATAACGTTCTTTACTGCCGATAAAAATAGACAATATATCAAAGTTCGTTTTCATACGACACTCCATATATTGTCTATTTTGCTAACTTCAAAAGATCCGATTCCTTCACTCTATTCACGGCAATGAGATTTCTGGAAAATCACAATCGCCGAATTCGACTTCTAGAATTCGCTCTTGGGAAATCAGACCGTATGGCCTTTTTCTCCATAATAGACTTCGAGCAGCAATTCCTTCATTTCTTCTTTTGTCGGTTTGAGCGGAGTAAAAGGAGTGCATACATCGGACATGGCTTTTTCCACCAATGCGTCGACCTTTCTCAAGACATCTTGTTCATCGATTGAAAAATCCTTCATACACGGAGGTATATTAATACGTTTGCGCAACGCCAATACGCCATCCAACAATGACTTTTCACCGACAAAAGCAGCCAACTGATCATATCGGGCTTGGGCGCGACTATCCCGCGAGTTAAACTGTAAGCCATATGGCAACACAATAGCATTAGCCAGCCCGTGTGGCACGCCGTATTCCGCTCCAAACGTATGGGCTATACTATGTACAATCCCTAATGCACAGTTCGAAAAGGCAATACCAGCCATACAAGAGGCCTCCAGCATTTTAGCCCGGGATTCCAGATTCTGGCCATCTTCATAACAAATCGGTAAATTCTTGTATCCATAGATAAATGCGGATATCGCCATTCCATCAGAGAATGGATTTGCCAACGGCGTGACAAAGGATTCAATCGCATGAGTCAGTGTATCCATGCCTGAAGCTGCTGTCAGGCTTTTAGGCATCGTCATGGAAAACACCGGGTCAAGAATAGCCACATCCGGTACCATCCGTCCCTTCAGACAGCGGATCGAAAATTTCTTTTTCTTGATGGTATCTTTAATAAGCGCAGCCCGCGTTGCCTCGCTGCCAGTGCCAGCCGAGGTGGGAATGCAAGCCACCCGGGCTTTCACCTTTAAATTTTTGATCTCGTTTGGAGGCATTACATCTTCCAACGTTTTATACTCAGGATTTTCGTAAAAAACCCACATGGCTTTCGCCGCGTCCATGGCCGATCCACCGCCAAAGCCAATGACCCAGTCCGGTTGGAATGCCATCATATCCGCTGTGCCGCGTTTTATGCTTTCAAAGCTGGGCTCCGGCTCCACATCGGTGTAGTCTTTCCAAACAAATCCAGCACTTTCCAGTATATCTGTAACTATCTTGAGCTGTCCCAATTCCTTCTGGATGTCACCGCTCATTACGATATATGCGCGTTTACGGGTGGCAGGCAGATCTTTTAAACATTGGATTGCGTTCTCTCCGCAATACATATGTTCACAACCAAGTTTGATCGAATACATCTTTTTTCCACCCTCCTTCAATCATCGTATACTATACAATTTTTAATCACTACGCCGGATGCATGTTCGCGGATAGCTTTTTCCAAATCGGTGAGATAATACTCGTTTTGGATGAAATCATCGTTTGATATAACGCCCATTTTTAATAATTCCAGGGCCGCCAGAACATGGCGAGGCGTAGTGTGAAACACGCCTTTGATGGTAATCTGTGAATAATGCAACCATGTGGCGTCGACCTCAAGCATACTTCCTGATTTTACCCCACCAAAAAGCAACACAAATCCACCCTTTCGCGCCATCTGCACACTGGTTTTCCATACATCGATGATACCGGTTGCTTCGATAACGATATCAGCACCGCGTTCCTCGTCGGTTAAAGCGCCTACAGCCTCGATGCTGTTTTCTACTTCAGTCAAATTACAAGTTTTCCAGACGCCGAGTTTATCCGCAAGGGCCAAGCGGTTCTTCATTTTATCGGTTACAATAACCCGGGCGCCTTTTATCACTGCCAACCGGGCGAACATTAAACCAATGGGGCCTGCGCCATTGATGATGACAGTGTCGCCCAAACGGATAGGGCAATTTTCGATACCATAAACCGCGCAGGAAAAAGGCTCCATCAGGGAGGCTGTTTTATGAGAAATTGACTCATCCAATACAAACATATTTTGCTTCACAATAGACTCCGGGACCTTGACGTATTCAGCATAGCTGCCCCGGTTAAACGTCATATCAGAGCACATGGAATGGAGACCTTTTTTACAGAAATAACATTGATTGCAAGGGGCGGTATTATGAACCGCGACCCGGTCCCCTTCATGAAACCCTTTTACTTCCTTGCCCACTGCGGCTATAACACCCGAAAACTCATGTCCGTAAGGATGCGGCGGTTTTAAAAGGGGATAGCCGCGTTTGAAATTCTTCACGTCCGTGCCGCAGGTCGTGGAAACCTTATTCTTTATCAGCACTTCGCCCGGGCCAATCTCCGGAATCGTCGCTTCTACAATGCGAATATCTTCCACACCATATAACATTGCACTCCGCATTTTTTATCTCCTGTTATTAGATCAATAACCCGTGCTGTCCTTTTTTTCTTCGGCCTTTTTGGGTTGCCCATAACTTTTAAAACTTTCCATCACCGTATCCATTTCCTCATTGCTTAATACCACAGGGGTCCCAATACAAGAAGCTCTCCATTGCATTTCTGCCACAAACTCAAGATTGACTGCCAAGCCGAAAGCCTTGGCAAGGCTTGGGCCACTAGTCACCAAACCATGATTGGCAAGGAGGACAGCCTTACTTTTATTAATGCTAAGCGCTTTCTGGACATTTTCACTTAATTCTTTCGTCCCGAAAGTCGCATATTCCGCACAGGGAACCTCAGCCACTCCGGCGCCTCCGATAACATAGTGAACAGCTTTCAACGGGATGTTGAGACAAGCAATGGTGGTACAAAAAGTGGAATGGGTATGAACGACAGCGCGGGCATCCGGACGGTTCAGATACATCACAGTATGCAGTGCATGTTCGCTAGAAGGCTTGCGGGCCCCATCAATAATATTCCCCTTTAAATCCATGACCACCACATCTTCTGGCTCGGTTTCAAAGTAACCCAGACCCGATGGACTGATAGCCATGTAACCGCTTTCGGGATCATAAATACTAATGTTACCGCTGGTTCCCTTGCTTAAGCCGGATGAACTCATTTGGCGGCCATACTCGGTAACTTCTTTTCTTTGCTTTTCCATTAACATAACTTATTTCTCCTTTTCCCAATGGGTCTTAAGGACCCAATTTGTTAAATTACATTTAAACTATCAGTGTTTGATATCCCGTAAGTTGACCACCATATCGCTCTTCCCTGTTTCCCAAAAGGCCTTAATGGTCCGAGCCAACAGCAACGGGGATTTTGGCAAAGCATCGACTACATTACCCGCATTATGCGGAGTGATCGTAAGATTGTCCAAATCGAAGATGGGGTCTCCGACCGGAAGAGGTTCTTCCCAAAATACATCCAATGCGGCTCCGCCAATCGTCCTGTTCCGCAAGGCTTCAATTAATGCCTCCTTATCCAATACTCCTGCCCGGGAAGTATTAATGAGGTAAGCGGTAGGTTTCATTAAGCTCAAAAGCTTTTTCCCAACACTGTTTTCGGTTTCAGGCGTTAAACGCAGATGTAATGAAACAATATCAGCCGTTTTAAATAATTCTTCCTGGGCTACCAGTTTTACAGGTAACCTGTTCTCATCAAGGGCTTCCTGTTTAACATAAGGGTCATAGGCGATTACCTTCATACCAACACCGGCCGCCTTTTTGGCAACCAATTTTCCGATATGTCCAAGGCCTACTACGCCTAAAGTCATTTCGCACATGGAAGTGGTAAAATCGCCATTCACATATTTTTTGCGCCACTCGCCCTGTTTAAGAGCTGCATGGGCACGGGCGATGTTGCGGGTTTCAGCAAACATCAAACCGATGGCAAAATCCGAGGTTGCCTCAGCGTTACGGATGCAATGAATAACCGGAATATTGCGTTTAGTAGCCGCCGCCACATCCACATGTTCCATTCCGCCGCGGCAAGTGCCAATGAGTTTGAGCTGTGTACCCGCTGCAATAAGCTCCTCCGGCACCGGACAAAAATGGGTAAGCAGAATATCCGCGTCCACGATCGCACGGTAGGCTTCCTCCGGAACTTTTTCCGCAGTCGGTCCGTTCTTTTCAATGTTCTGTGCCTTTTTCTGGAATTCCTGCCGCGTTTCGGCGGGCCATAAAATAGGGAAGATCATGTTTTGGCTAGGATCTCCTAGCGTTTCCGCCGCCTGTATTAAAAGTTCCAGTGGTACGATAATGTCGCCGATCACAACGATTTTCATGAAACACCCTCCGTAAGTACGTCTTTCTCCTTTTGCCATTAAACCATTCTGCCGCTTACATGCGGCAGAATGGTAAGGCAATGGATTTATGGACCTAATTTTGAGCTGCTACAGCCGACTGGGGTGCAACATAAGCATCACCCAGAGCGTTCTTCTCCAGATACTCTTGAACAGTACTCTTGTTTTTCTTGAATAAAAAGTACAAAATCAAATATATAGCAACTACCGAAAGGATAATAAATGGATTTAAGGTCAAGAAGGCCATGGTAATAAGACCGGCAGTGCAGTTTGACATGATGAAACCAATAATGAGTGTACCGGCCGCTATCGCGGTGGTAGCAGCCTCAAATCCCGCTCCAGCCGCAACTTGGGTAAAAGTTGAAGCCCAATAGGAAGCCATCAATATTTTTGCAGCAAATACGATACAGCCCATCAGCCAGGACTTGATAATGTTTCCGTTACTTAAGCATACGGGAATTTCAACCATATACGGCAAAGAGGGTAGCACCATAACCGGAATAACAACATTACCGGGTAAAATGAAAGCCAGAAGAACCGCAACAGGAATGACAAGCAATCCGGTGGTTAAAGTTGCGGCTTCGCCGTAACCCAAAGCATCATTGACGGCTATAATAAATTCACGATCTCTTCCATATCGACTATTTTTTAAGGTCTTGCGCGAGTAATCGGTCAGCACGGTAAAACCGGAAGCAAACAGGCCGGCAATCTTGGGGAATATAGCCATAACGGCGGAACAAGTAACGGCCACATTCGCGATTTGACCCCAAGCACCCATCGTATTCATGGTTTTGATATTACCCACCACGCCCAAAATTATACCAACAACCAGTCCAATGTACATCGGCTCACCCATAAAACCAACTTTTTTACGAAGAGACGTCGGGTCAGCCTTGATTTTGTCCATACCAAGCTTGCTGAAAAGTATATTCAGGACAAGGTACATCGGTGCATCACCGTTATGGTGAGGGGCGGTCATTGCGCAAGATGGATAATGATAATAGGTAGACCATCTTTTTTGCAATACTTCGGCGATAAGCAAGACGACCAAATTGATAAAAAGCATCAGCGCAAACGCAAGCAACAAATCATGCTTCAATTGGTATAACATCGAACCCCAAACGATAATGGAATAGTTATTCCATAAATCGGACGGCATAAAAATATCGGTCCATCTCACCAGCCATAGTATGATCTGAAAGACCAGGCCTACGCCAATAAACATCATGCCGATATTGGTGGAGTAAGCGACAGAGGCCACTGCCTGCCAACCGATATCTAGCGCCGGCAGATGCAACTTACTGGCCTCAACAATCTGTTGAACCAGCGGTGTTAAAATACTACCGAATGCGTTAGTAATGAACGCCATACCTTTCAAGCCGACACCAATGAGAACAGCAGACGAAAAAGCCTTTTTGACGGGCGCTTTGAACAAAAGGCAAATGATAAAAATGATAAAAGGCACCATAATATAATTGCCGAATGTGTCGAATAAACTCTTTAATGTGTTAAAAAACATGATTTCCCCACCCTTCTCTATGTATTGATTTCAGATACGAAACCACTTCTTCCGGTTATCTCTAATTTCCCAGCTACTCCAAATCCAGTCGGCCAAGTACCGCCAGGAGTGCTTCTACAAACTCTTGCTCATTAATACCAACCAAAAAACCTGTCGCATTAAGTACCGGGATCCCATAAATATCCTCTACCGGGCTTGTATAGGCAATCAAATCGTACCCACCGCTGGCCACCGCCAGCTCTACACCGCCCGGCGCGACTTCGGTTGCCTCCATTTCATAACCATGCTCCGCCAATACATCTTCCAGTTTTGAAGACAGCATCGCCGAGCTGACTGTTCCGGAACCACATACCGATAAAACCCTCACCGCTCTCATGCAAGATTCCCCTTTCTTTTTCGCTTTTTAATCGTCTTCCAAAGAACTCAGACAGTTCATAATCTCTGCCTTGCTCTTAGAATTCTTCAATCGCCTGATCAGTTCGCCATCCTGAATGATTCTCATCATTTTTTTGAGCATACCGATCTGTTGTTTAGAGTCTTTGACTACCAGGGGTAAAATGACTTCACAATTGAGCTTCCTCTCTTTATTACCCATCATGCTGAATTCTACAGGCCTACATGGAATAACCACCCCGACCGCGGGTTTGATCACTAACTTGTTATTTGTATGCGGAATTGCCAGATTGATCTCTTTACCGGGGAGTCCGGTCGGCAGACTCTTTTCGCGTTCGATTACTGCATCGGCATATCCGGCCTCGACGTAGCCATACTCTTCAAAACGGGTAGCCATCAAGCGAATACACTCTTCGGCGCTGTTTACATTCGCATCAAGAACAATGAATCGTTCATCAAGTAATGTTCCCACCGCAGATGCCTCCTTTCTTTTTTCCTCCATGGGCTACGTTCTATGCCACTGTCTACACCATATCACAATGACTATTTACAAAAAAGACCAACATTGTTCACGAATTGTTTACTACTTTTTGCAACCCATTGAACCTTTTTGACTGATCTATCCCAATTGGTAACCGATGATAAAAACCAACCCTAATAAAACAATTCCGCAAGCGGCAAAGCGTATCATGATCTTGGTCTTGCGTATCCCAAATTTTTGGTAGCGTTCATAACGGGTAAATACCAAAGGAAAAATTAAGGTTGCAGTGGCCATACCCATCATTGGCAAATATCCCCAACGGCTCTCAACCTTGCTACCGAGCAAAAATAGATTTGCCACGACCAAGGCCAGTAATATAAAGTAAAACACCATCCGGTAACGCCGGTCATAATCAACAAAGTCACGGGTTTTATCAAAACACTCTGCGCTACAGGACGGCAATTCATGTTCGGCACCCGGATTAATAATATAGTTCCTAGTGACAGTCGATTTACCACAATAGAGGCATGGTTCGGCCTCATTCTTACGGGGAGTCCGCTCTTTTTTACCTGCCTTGAAGTCCGTTTTCATTTCTACCACTCCTGTCTTATCCGATATTCTCCACGGCGAGCAATGTTTTCACTTCATCAATACTATCGCTGGCCAGTACTTTTTCCACAAAGCCGGACAATTTGTCCAAATTACATTGGCGAATGCGGTATTTAAGCTTACCAACCTGTGCCGGAACGACACTAAATTCATCCAAACCCATCGCTAAAAACAGCGGGGTCAATCTCCCGTCGGAAGCGGATTCACCACACATTCCAACAGGGATACCAGCCTTATGCCCATTGCGGATCACGATATCAATGGATCGCAGTACCGAAAGATTACAGGGATCATACAAATACTGCACCTTCTCATTCATGCGATCCGTTGCCGTTGTGTACTGGATAAGGTCATTGGTCCCAATAGAGAAAAAATCAGCTTCTTGGGCCAGCTTATCGCTAATCAACACGGATGCCGGGGTTTCGATCATGACTCCTACGGGGACGTTCTCGACAAACGCGGCTTTCTCCGCACGGAGTGAGGCTTTGGTTTTTTCAACCATCTCTCTGGCCTGACGGAATTCTTCAGCAGTTACGATCATGGGAAACATAATCTTGATGTTTCCAAAGACTGAGGCGCGTAAAATGGCACGCAACTGGGTAAGAAAAACTTCTTTTCGGTCCAGGCAGATGCGGATAGCGCGATATCCTAGAAATGGGTTGTCCTCTTTAGGGAAATTCATATAATCAAGCTGCTTATCTCCACCGATATCCAGCGTGCGAATGATTACTTCTTTGCCTTGGGCGGCCTGGGCAATCTCCTTATACACCTTAAACTGCAGCTCCTCATCTGGGTAATCGTGCTGATCCATAAAGAGAAACTCCGTCCGAAACAGCCCTATGCCGTCACACTGATCCACCCGAAATTTCTTGCAACTTTCGGCATCGCCGGAATTAATACAAACCGCCACTTTATGTCCATTCGCTGTAACGGCAGGCTCACCGGCCATAACAGCATAAAGCCTTTTTTCCTCGTCCAATTTGCGCTTTTCTTCGTGAAATTTACTGACGAAAGCATCATCAGGCTCAACAATCCCATAACCATCATTGCCGTCAATATAAAGCATTTGCCCGGAACGAACTTCCCGGACAATCCCGGTCGCCCCCACCACTGCCGGAATTCCCAATGTTTTGGCGAGGATGACAACGTGAGATGTAATTCCCCCTTTCTCTGTGATAAAACCTCGCAAATAGGTCTTATCGATGCGAATGGTATCCTCCGGAGCCAGATCCTCCGCTACAAGGATAAACGGTTCACTTATCGTGCGGATTAGTTCTTCGGCATTGCCGAATACCCCGTTAAGCCGGCGGATCATCTCATCACACACATTGCAAATATCATGGGCCCGCTCTTTCATATAGGGATCGGACATGGCCGCAAATTTTGCGCAGGTCTTTTCCTTTTCTTGCTCAAGCACATAATCGATGTTGATATTCTCTTCCTGTACAATCTTGATGGATTTTTTAAAAAAGTGGTCGTCATAGGCGATGGTACGATAAGCCTTAAAAATATCAGCCGTTTTCTCCCCTGCCTCCGCAAGAGTGACTCGATACAGGTTCTCCAGTTCTTCACCGTATTCATGTTGGACCTTTTTGAACCGTTCCACTTCCCTATCACAATCTGTAACAATCCTTTTTTCCAATACCGGCTTTCCTTTGGTTAAAACCACCGCCCGCAATATCTCACATCCCCCGGCACCCGCAAGTCCGATAATTTTTTTCATCTTGATTGCTCCTTCACATTTTGATACGACTGTTTAATGCCATCGACGTGGCTCTGGTCGCTGAAATAATTGTAGATATCCTCCAACTCGGCCCAATGGGAATAGGAATCCTTGGTGGAAAGTCCCACCAATATTTGGGTGTCGTTCCCATCAGGGCAAGGCAACCCTTTAGGCGCTAAAATAATGCAGACATCGATTTTGGGATTGGCTTCACCCTGTAATGGAAAATGTACCAATACAACATCCTGCCGAATACGATAGGTTTGAAGCTTTTTGTTTTGCAGCATATTGACCATCCTCTGTCCGAGGCGCCGATTGGTCGCACCTTGTTGGAGCACTCGGCTGCAAGATATGAGTGCTTCCCGTAAGTCGGCCGTTTCCGGCGACAAATAAATTTTGTTTTGTTCAATTTTTTCGTAAAAGATACCGCTCTTGGCACTAACGCGTTTGCCGCGCTCATTTTCCTCAAAATACCGGAAAAGTTCCAGATACAATTTGTCTACTTGCACTTCTCCTTCGACACTGTTCTTAACCCTGCCAATGATTTCCTGGATCATTTGATCATAGCGGGCGATTGACTTATCTTCACGTAAGATTTCAATGATCCGACGCTGTGTCGCTTCTGTAATGATTGGACCGCTTTCTACGGCTTTTTTGCAAGAAAAACTTTTACCGAGCGGCACCAGAGACACTACCAGCGTGTAATCGTCCAACATCCATTGACGTAGCTTGCTTAAACTGATGACATGATAGTCCAGTGAAAGTCCAAATAAATCCTGCAACTGCTCTTTCATCAGGATGGCCACAGCCATGTTTCCTGCGCCTACAATGAGAACTTTTCGAATATCCGTTTTTTTCTGGGTAAGGTACTTTTCATTTAGATTGCTTACAAAATAAACACATAAATAAGCCAATTCATCTTCGGAAAAGGCTTCCACCGGAAGATTCATTTTCGTAGCCTTAACGGCCTTATATGTGAAATCAAATACAAACGGATACATCGACTTGATATCTTTGACTAAGGGGTTTTTATCCAGGATACTGTACTTGACACGATAATACATGGGGCGGATATGATGGCTAAGTTGTTTTTGAAGCCGTTCACGGTTGGGAAAAGACAGGCAGGCAATGCGTTCAAAGTTTAAAACCAATTCTTCCGCAAAGCCTGCAATGAAGGTGTCCTCTTGTTCCTGGGAAAGAAAATCTGTTGTTTGTATGCCAAGAAACAATGTGGTAATATAATAGGTTTCCTGCATGGCAACTTCAACGCCATGAACGCGTAATTTTTGAAGGCTAAACTCCACCGAACGGAAGGAAAGACTTTTCATCAGGGCAAGTTGCTCATCGCTGCTTAATTGAATGACATTCCCTTTTCGGCTGCGTATCCAAGATACCTGGATCATCATGCGAATCAATTCAATGTTGGCAAGGATATAATCACCGCAAATGTCGGTTTCATACTGTTTGATAAGACAACGGCAAAGCTCACCGAAATCAATTTCGTTTTGATAAAGATGAACCAAATTATCCTGTAAAAAGTTATGAATATACCCAAGTCCACCGGAGGTTGATAACAGCCGGAACTGTTCTCCCAACATCTTACGGATGGTCATTTCTTCACCTAAAATCACATATCCGGATTTAATGGTGCTGCCAAGGGAAAGCCCCCATCCATTCAGCATTTCCCGTAATCCCTTAATATCCCCCAGAACTGTATTTTTACTTAAACCCGACAGTTCCATTAAGCGTCCAATTGTGATATTCTCACTGGAAAGCGCGATATAGATTATCTCAATCCCTCGCCGCTCTTCAATGGATAAAAACTGGTTTTTATCCTGACAAAGGCGCTTTTCCAAGGTGGCGGCATCCAAAATCTCCGCCCGAATAACCTGTCCGGAAATGATCACCTTACCCAGGCGATAATGTTTCAGCCATTCATTGAGTTTTTCCAAATCATAATATAGAGTACGTTTCCCCACTCCTAAGGTTTTTAAGTATTGTTCCGCTGAAACACCCTTTTCTGTATCCAACAGGACTCGTAAAATATTAGTCTGCCTGCTTTTAAGTTCCATGGCGCCTCCTGTTTGTTATCGTTAATCAGGAAGATTTTCCAGAAAATTTGCGACTTGGGCTCCGGCCGTCTCTTCATCCAAACCTTCCACCTGCAATATGACTTTAGCACCCTGATAAACTCCGCCGCTCAAAACGCTAATGATGCTTTTCCCATCAAGCTCTTCGCCTTCTTTGGTTATTAAAATGACTTCACTTTCAAATTTATTGCAAAGCTCCACCAGTTCACTGGCAGGACGGGCATGCAACCCCGTTTTATTTTGAATATCAATCTCTTTCCGAAACATTTCATTTCCCCTTTCCTCAAACGCCATATTTAAGATAGCTGCGCTGTTTAACGAAAAAATAATATCATATACACCAAATTTTAACCATTGCCAAAAACGTGCATCGATATCCGGTTGCTTTGTGCAAACAACTGATCCGATCCATCCCGTTTGTATATTTCTTTGCACAACGCCTATTCCTCTTACACAAGTTTCGATTGCTCTGTCCTCCCTTTCAGGTCACAGTTTCCAGCAATTCTCTTACACGTTGCAATAATAAATAACCACCAATTTTGGTGGTCTCCTTATTAGAAAGGCAGTCTCATCTTGAGCTTAGATATCGATAGGGGGATATGTTGATAATGGAATGAAATTCCAAGGATGTGGGGAATGAATAGAAATGATGACCGGAGAGATTAGTGAATACCCGGAGGGAATTTTCAACCCTCCGGGTATCCGGATTTTTCGCAGATTAACGATGCGTACATCGTTTCCAGTGCGAGGAATCAAACGGAAAAGGATCGTATTTTAAACCATTTCCCCGCCGGCCCGGAAAGCCTTAAGATTGACCTCCAGGAACTTTTCCGGCAGCTGGGCGCGAAAAACTTGTTCCCAGTCAATACCGGTCATGCCGAAGGCCTTGACCATAGCGCCAAAGAGAACGATATTCATCGTTTTAAGATTGCCGATTTGCTGCGCTATTTCGGCCGCATTAAAGGAAATCGTTTTAAAAGCTTTCGACATGGCTTCTATGGACCCTTCAGGATAGGCTGCCATTCCGGCGGCCACCGGCATTGGTGCAATAGCATAATTATTGATGACTGCAATGCCGCTTGGCTTCAAAAACTCAGCGTAGCGGACTGCCTCCATTTTTTCAAAGGCGACTAAAATATCCGCTCCGCCCCGTCCGATAATGGGTGAGTATACTTTGTCGCCATAGCGCACCTGAGTGGATACACTACCACCGCGCTGAGCCATGCCGTGAATTTCACTCATCTTGACATCAAAGCCGGCTTCGATCAAACCCTGGGTTAAGATTTTACTGACTAAAATGGTCCCCTGACCGCCCACGCCAACCAAAAGAATACTTTTGACATTATCCATTATTGATCACCTGCTCTTTCAATTGCGCCAAACGGGCATACCTGGGCGCACACTTTGCAACCGACACAGAGGGTCTGATCGATGGTGGCTTTACCGTCCTTCAGACACACGGAAGGGCAGCCCACCTTCAGACATTTTTTACAGCCACGGCATTGATCTTGGTTTACCATACACTTACCGATGTCGTGCTTGAGCTTTTTAATGAGCAGACAAGGACGGCGGGCAATGATTGCCGCCGGAACCTCACTTGCCAACACATCCTCGACCGCTTTTTCCATTGCCGTTAAATCTTGAGGATCAACGACAATGATCTTCTGATAGCCGAATGCCTCCAAGACTTTTTCAATCTTGATCACCGGGGCTATCTCACCCCTGAGGTTAGCTCCACTGCCCGGATTATCCTGATGTCCGGTCATGCCGGTAATACTGTTGTCCAAGATACAGGGGATCATTTTCCCTTTATTGTAGATGATTTCAGCGGCGCCGGTCATACCGCTGTGGAAAAAGGTTGAGTCGCCGACTACGCCAAAAACTTTCTTCCCGGGCTGCCCGGTAATTTCAAAGACCTTGGCCATACCCATACCCACCGAAAAACCGCCGCCCATACAGACTACCGAGTCCATGGCCCCTAATGGCGGAGCCGAGCCCAAGGTATAACAACCGATATCGCCTGCAATGACAAAATCACGTCCTTTGGATAAAGTATAAAAGAAGCCGCGATGAGGGCAGCCGGGGCATAATGCCGGCGGACGCGGCACTGTCTGCGCCTGGGCCTTGGTAACTTCCGGCTGGATGTCGAAAACACCCTTGGCGATAACTTCCGGGTTGAGTTCACATACATTGGGGATTACTTCTTTTCCAGTACACTCAATGCCCACGGCCTTCATTTGCTCTTCCATGAACGGTTCAAGCTCTTCGACCACATAAAGTTTTTCTACCTTGCCGGCAAAGTCGCGGATCAAATCCAGCGGCAAGGGGTATGTAAAGCCCAGCTTTAAAAAGGAAGTATCCTCCGGAAAGACCTCCTTGGCGTACTGGTAGGCTATGGAAGCGGTGATCACACCGATTTTGGCGCCCTTCATCTCCACTTTGTTCAATGGGCTTTGGTTGGAGTATGCCGCCAAATCCTTTAGCTTTTGCTCCAAAATGGGGTGATTAAGCTTGGCATTGGCAGGGGTGCACACAAACTTGCGCGCGTTACGCTGATACTCAGGAGTCGTTACCTCTTCCCTTTCCCCCAGTTCTACCAGACTTTTGGAATGGCAGACCCGGGTGGTGACCCGGTAGAGTACGGGAATATCGAACTTTTCCGAAACCCGGTAGGCTTCTTGTAAAAAGTCCTTGCATTCCTGGCTGTCGGAGGGCTCAATCAGGGCCATTTTGGCGAATTTAGCATAATAACGGTTATCCTGTTCATTTTGGGAGGAATGCATATCGGGGTCATCGGCGGTAATGATGACAAAGCCCCGGCCAACACCTTGATAGGTGGCAGTAAAAACGGGATCGGCGGCCACATTGAGACCGACATGTTTCATGGCACAAACGGAGCGCACCCCGGCGATGGAAGCGCCATAGGCGACCTCGGTGGCTACCTTTTCATTGGGCGCCCATTCACAATACAGGGAGTCCCCATACTGGGCCAGGTTTTCGAAAATTTCGGTACTGGGAGTACCGGGATAAGCGCTACCCAGCTTGACTCCAGCTTCGTAAATACCTCTGGCCATGGCCTCGTTACCGGTCATAAGTTGTTTCATGTCTTTCACCTCAGATTATTCAATCTAATGACGAGAATCCAGCGTCAAATTTCATTTGGTTCTTCGCGAACGGTACCCTAATATCCTGCCGCCAGTTTCCCGGAACAGGAAGCCGACTGTTGACCGTTCCGGAACTAAGATACTTCTCCTTTGATTTTCTAAATATTTCGGGTTCCTTAATTTTAAGAAAACTGCTTCTTCAATATTATATAACACACATTTCGCACCCACGATCAATCAAATGCGGGATTTAATTGTAAGATTGTGGGATTGACCATTACCCGCTCCATACCGCTAATGTTGGCGGCTTGATATAAATTTCCGGCCCATAGCCGACCAAGCGCAGAATGCGTAAGGCGTTCTTATCAATGTTTTTTGGCAATTCACGCCGGATGTGGAGATCCAGGCAATATGCAGTTCGTCCAGGCTTTCCAGCAAAGTCACTCCGGTAAGAGGTAAACGTTTTGTAGCTTCCCGCCACATGAAACGGCTCATTTTCCGCCCTTTGATTCAAGCGGATTGGCCGTTCGAACAGGCAATAAATCAATAACGTTAGTAGCAGCACGTGATGTAAACCCTTGATCCGGTTTTCTTTTTTTCAGAAATAGCGGTTAATAGGGGGGATCTTTGAGAGCGTTGGTCAACCTCTGCTCTTCCTTTTCAATCTCATGGACCATACTTTTTTCGCGTCGTTTATCTAACGAAGAGGAGTTCGCCACGATAAAACGATAGGGGATTCCCTCCATCATCCCGGGAAGTTCTTGGATCCGGTAGGAGGCCGAACCAGGAGTTTGAGCCATGGAACCCACTTCTTGCCAGGTGTTTTCCCGCCAAGCCTGTTCTTTTAACTCTTCGGAGATTTTAAAAGTATCGGGAAGCCGGGAGATGAAGGCAATAGACTGCTCGTGCATCAACCGTAGATTTTCGGATGTGATCAACTGGGAATCGGCCACTAAAGTTTGCGCCAGTTCCGAGTTAACTACATCCTTGAACTTTTTCAACAATTCTTTACTCCAGGTCTTATCGTCTTGGTTGCCATCCACCGGCTTGCCATAGATGGGAAGCCCGTTGGAGTCGACACAAAGGCCTTTACTGAACCCAAAGTCCACCAGAGTTTGAGCCGGATCGTCATAATCGCCGAAAACCACCATGGAATTGGTATCGGCATGACAACACCGGGAGTGCAACGGATAGACTTGACGCAGGTTCAGCAAAATCGTTCCATACAGTGGATGGAACTCACTATCTTCCAAGCGTTCTAAAGCTCGTGCCAGGCAATCATCGTTAAAATCGTCGGCGCTCAGGTCCGCTCTGCCCAATAGAAGCCCCAGAACCTGGTGTTTATTAAACCTTTTCCCCGCCGGCCTGAAAAGCCTTAAGAATAACTTCCAGAAACTTTTCCGACAGCTGCGCGCAAAAAACTTGTCGTTCCGACTGAGGTCATCTTTTTTTGACAAAAAAGAGGTGTTCAATCTCAAACAAACTAAGGAAGTAATCAGCGCCCGCCTTACTAAACATGAACATGCCGTAATTCCTGGTTTATTGGCTCTTTACCGGATGGAGAGATTAAAACTTTCTCCCGGGGCGGTTCTGATATCACCGGCGCTATTGTTACCCGGGGGTCGGGGCGGACATGTACGAGAATTGAACGGATGTTTCCGGTTTTTTGATGGCTGATCCACGAATTGTCAGGAATCTTAAGAGCATTGAACGGATAACTTACCGGGAGCTTCGCGAGTTAGCCTATATGGGTGCTAGCGTCCTTCATGAAGAAACGATTTTCCCTGTGCGTGAAACTGGAATTCCCGTGAATATCAAAAATACCAATGCCCGGATGATCCCGGAACAATGATCATCTCCGACAAAGAGGCTCGTCAAAGTATGGGACATATCACCGGAATCGCCGGGAAAAAAGGATTTACCGTTCTCACGATTGAAAAAGCTTTGATGAATATGGAGTTGGGATTTGGGCGCAAATTCCTTTCCATTCTGGAAATAATTGTATCTCCTTTGAACATATGCCCTCCGGGATCGATACCATCTCTTTAGTCATCGCCGACACTCAGTTGGATCATAAACTTGATAAAGTTATCAACGAAATCAAGCGGGAATGCAATCCCGATATGGTAGAAGTCTCTCCAAACATGGCTTCGGTAGCTACCGTCGGCCTGGGAATCGCCTGTATACCAGGAATTGCGGCAAAACTTTTTATCGCCCTCGCCAAAGCGAATATCAATGTCAGAATGATTAATCAAGGGTCCAGTGAAATTAATATTATAGTCGGCGTGGAAAACCAAGATTTTGAAAAAGCGATCTGCGCCATATACGAAGAATTTGTGGAATAATGCAATAAGGGCAACTTCCTCAAAAACCTATGAGTTATTATTAGTAAGATTGAACCTTATTTTTAATATTCGATCTAAATCATACAAGCCACGGACCTAACCCATCCCATTGGCAATCATAATCTGCATTAAAACCTTGAGATCCTATAAAGCTCTCTTTATGAGCAATCCATCAAACGTATGGCATGATAGTCCCCATCGACGGCCGTCGTGATTTTTCGAGGAGAAACCGCGTCCTCGATCCACTTAATGGTTTCACCTTCTCTTCCAGTTCGTCGGCTAACTTATATCCGACGGCAATAACGAGGTTATGGACGGCTAGTAGAATATCCCCCAACCTTTCGATATTGTAACCCGACTGGCAGCTTCTTTTATAATAAGCCGCCCTTTCGCAGCCCACCAAACCACCCCGATGATGACTACCTTTTATCTGGCCTTCTCTTTCCCAAAAACGTATCCGATGAAGGCCCTGTATTGCAATTCCCTCGATCGGCGGCATTGTGGAAACTAGACCGTCGGCTACAATCACCTAATCAAAATTACCCCGGACAAATTCCTCCGTCAAAGCATCTATGATGTGAGCCTTCTTATGCATTGATCCAAACAAAACAGTCATGCCCCGTTAAAGAACTACTTTCATCCTCCATTAAAGACCGTGATGCCCGAGTCGTACTTTCGAAAGAGCGCTTTCATCCGCGATCACAATTACATGAGGATGCAACTGCAAGATGGACGCCGGGACTTCCGGAGTAACCGGCCCAAATAGCACCTTTTCAAGAATTTCCGATTTCCCCTGCCCATTGACGACCAACAATATTTTTTTGGCCTGCATAATCGCCTTAATTCCCATGGTAATGGCATAACGAGGCACCTCGTCCATGCTCTTAAAAAATCTTGAATTATCCGCGATGGTCTGAGGGCGCAAGGACACTTTATGAGTCATCTTGTCAAAACAGTCATCCGGCTCATTAAATCCGATATGGCCCGTATTACCAAGCCCCAAAAGCTGTAAATCAATTCCGCCGAAATTGGCGATAATCTGATCATAGGATGCGCATTCTTGTTCAATATTCTTCGCAAGTCCGTCAGGGATCCGGATATTTTCCGCCCGAAAATTAACATGTTTAAAAAAATTCTCTTGCATATAATTATGATAACTTTGAGGATCTTTCGGCGATAATCCGCAATATTCATCTAAATTGACGCTGCGCGTTTCGTGAAAGTCAATGTCCCCTTTGCGATACCAGCTAATTAACTGTTCATAAATACCTAGAGGGGTTGAGCCAGTGGCTAACCCCAACACACTTCTTGGAAATAAGATCACTTGAGCCGAAATGATATTAGCCGCCTTCCGGCTCATGCTTTGGTAATCGGCAGCTTCGATGATTTCCATGTTTGATCATTCCCTTCTCTGTAGGCTGTGTGGTTTAAACACATTCCATCTATTGAGTTCATGGACTATTATAGCAGTCTTTTCTGCTCCTTACGCAAGTTTATGAATAGAATTTTGGAATTCCTGCACTAACTATTTGCAATGGATACCCGGGGGTTCTTATAATATCTGCTGCCTAATAAAAAACTGTCTTAACTCTGCCGCTCCTTGAAAAACATGTCCTTGGATGCCAACCGCATTTGCTCCTTTGATATTTCGCTGCAAATCGTCGATAAAGATACATTCCTGGGCGATAAGATCGTATTTTCTTAACAATGCCTCATATATTTCCCGATCCGGTTTATTGACTTTAATGTCGCAGGAGATCACGTATCCGTCAAAAAAATTTATAGCTGGTATTTTATCTTTATATTCATAGATTCTTGGGCTGGCATTGGAAAGTAAATAGATTCGATACCCTTTTTGCTTTACATCTCTTACCAGTTCATACATTCCTTCAATGGGTTTTCTTTCGATAAACCAGCCCGTCATAGCTTGTTTCACATATTCAGAATAAGCAGGGATTCTGGCGCAAACCGATTCCAAGGCCTCTTTTTCCGTCAACGTGCCACGATCTAATTCGATCCATTCTTCTTTGCAAAAAAGCTCTCGGTAGACTCCCTCAATAGCTAATTTATCTTTAAAGGTTTGGTTCAAATAGTCTAAAGGAGCAAACTTAATCAGTACATTTCCCATATCAAATATAATATTTCGAATCATGGTTCTCGCCCTCGTTATCTAATTTGTCATTTTGTTTAAGCAAATTCTTTATGTCTCTTTCCTTAAACTCTTTCGGGGTCATTCCAGTTATCTTTTTAAATAGCACACTAAAATAGCGCTGATCTCTATAACCGATTTGATCTGCTATTTCGTATATTTTAAGAGAAGGGTCCGCCAATAGTTTGCAGGCTATCTTAATCCGATAATTGCTAAGATAATCCCCAAAGGTGTAGCCAGTTTCGCTTTTAAACAATTTGCTCAAATAGCCTTCGCTAATATATAGAAAATCAGCCACTTCCTTTATCCCCAAGTCCTCTTTATAATGGCTCCGGATATATTGAATGGCTTTGGTGATGTAATTGATTTGACCATTTCCCCCATCGCGAGAAAGATATTCTTTAAAAAAAACCAACTTATTTTCTTCAAGGTTTTCAAGACTGTTTTGGATACTATGAATTTTTCGTTTTTCCTTTACTTCCGTACAAGCACTAAGAAGCGCGCTATTCAAATCCTCATCATTAATGGGTTTCATTAAATAATCTTTGACTCCCAGCTTAACGGCCTGCCGAGCATACTCAAATTCACTATAACCGGAAATGATAATATATTCGGTGTCAACCTCGTCTTTAACGCACTTGATCATTTCAATGCCGTCCAAGCCCGACATATTAATATCGGTGATGACAATATCCGGTTTCAAGTTACGGATTATCTCGACGCCTTCCAAACCGTTGGAGGCTTCCCCCACAACCTCACATTGATAATCGTCCCATGAGGTTGTTAAAACCAGCCCCTTACGCACCAGCATTTCATCCTCAACTACGATTACCTTTATCATCTTGCTGTTCCTCCATAAATTTCTATCCTTATTAATATTGAATCGGCATCATTAAAACCACTTTCGTACCCTTTCCTATTTCACTAAAAATGGTAACCCCGTATTTTTCGCCGTAATATAATTTAATTCGCCGATTAACGTTGTATATCCCGATATTTTGACCTTTTCCATTATTATGGGCCAATTCGCTATGAATCTGCCGAAGGCGTTCATCATTGATCCCCACGCCGTCATCGACGACTTCGATGCGCAGTTCGCCGCCCTCTTGATTAGCCTTAACCCACAATTTACCGGCTTCCATTTTCTTAACTATCCCGTGGATAATCGCGTTTTCAACAATAGGCTGAATAATCAACCTGGGTACATAGCACTCTAAGATATTCGGATCGATATCCATATTTATCTCAAAGCGATCCGAATACCGTATCTTTTGGATCGTCAAATAGCTCTGAATAACCTCCATGGATTCCTGAATCGTTACCATTTCGTTTTGATTATGAATGGTATTTTTCAATAGTTTCCCCAAATGGATTACAATGGCCTCAATTTCATTGACCCCATTTAATTTGGCCAACCACTTGATGGAATCTAATGTATTATACAAAAAATGCGGATTAATCTGGGATTGGAGCGACTGAATTTCGGCTAGCCTTAGACGGTCTTGTTTCTCCAAATTAGTATGAAACAAGTCGTCAATCTCTTTTACCATATCGTTGAACCGATTGGCCATAAAACCGATTTCATCCCGGCTCCGTACATTGACCCTTACATCAAATCTCCCTTCTTTTACCTTCTGCATCGCCGTGACGATAGCGTGGATGGGTCTGCTGATGCTTTTGGATATCAGCACCGATAAAATTACGCAAAGAATAAAGGAGAGCAAACCAATCCCTAAGGTGACAAAGGTAATGGCTTTTACATTTTCGATAATCATGCCCATATGCAATGTTCCCAGCAAAAAAAACTGCCCGTTTTGGAAGCGGTGGTCCCATATCAAAGTTCGTTTTTTATCCGTTCTGGAAAAGCGCCAACTTTTTTCGGTTTTAAATTCATCCCGGAAAGGCGAATTGTAGAAAGCCAGTTTCTGGTTCCTGTTTATCTCATCATAAATGATATAGTAGTTCTGGTCGATAATGGTGAAACTTATCGGTAAGCTGCCTCTGCTTTTATTGCAAAGGACCGCTATAGTATCGGTAGGCATGTCGACAATCGCGTATCCAATGACTTGTCCCTTTTTATTTCTAATTCCTTTGACCAGGGACAGGGATATAGCCTTCCCACCCGAATTTACATACACATTCGGATAGACAACCACATTGTGACTATTCCCAGCTGCACGATATATTCCCCAATTTCGGCAAACGGAAATATCATATTCCTTCGGGGGTCCAATCGTCGACATTCGGCAAACCCCATTATCCCCCATCAGAAACATCGCCGCGGCAAGGTCCCTCCTTTTTAGCCAGGAGAACATTCGGGAGTAGATTTGGCTATTCTCCTTGGAACTTAAAAACTTTTGTTGCAGTATACTTTGAACTTCCGGATCATCACAAAACTTTTGCAACGCCTGACCATAATCCTCCATCAACCTATCGAAGGCATCGCTCGAACGAATCATCGTAAATTTAACTTGAGCCTTAAGGTTGTTGAAAGATAACTCATAAAAGAAAAAATAAGCAAACACGCCCAATACAACAATAGGTATTACACAAATAGCGCCAAATGATATGGAAAGTTTTGTAAAAAAATTAATTTTAAACTTTTGCATCTCCATATCGTAAAACCCTTCTTTTACTATATATCCTGGGGCGTAGGCGTGATCATACTTAGTGCTCTGATTATATCGCAGATCGGCGTCCGACGGAATAATGGAATCAATACCATAAAGAATAGCCCGCTATATATGTCTTCGAATTTAGGCCAATGTTAAGAATTTTTCAAAACAACCCACTGTTTCCCGGGCCTTTTCTTCGGTGGACATCTCTGCAAAAATACGTAGTAAAGGTTCCGTTCCTGAAAATCTGGCGATTAGCCAGCCCCCATTCCTAAAATAGACCTTTACCCCATCCAGATAACTAACTTTTTCGATGGAGTCTGGAAAATCGGCCATCTGCCGCTTTACTATAATTTTCTCGTTAATGATGCCCTTGGTTGTTTCATCGAAGCTCAAATTACTCTCTATCATCACAAAGGTGCCGAACTCACGGTCCAACTGTTCCTCCATTTCTCCCAATTTTAAATTGCTGACGCTCATCATTTCTATGAGTAAACTAGCTGCGAAAACGCTATCCTTCCCATGGATATGTCCCCGAATGGTCAATCCGCCGCTGCTTTCACCCCCAATTAATGCATTGGTTTCAATCATCTTGGAACTGATATATTTGAATCCAACCGGCACCTCATAGCATTTTTCCCCAAATTTTTCGGCGATTCTGTCCAACAAGTGGGTGGTGGCAATATTTCTAACCACCGAGCCTTTCCAATTCTTATACTTCAGCAAATAGTAATATAACATGGACATAATCTTATTGGGGTGAATAAAAGTGCCATTTTCGTCAATGATCCCGAGCCGGTCGGCGTCGCCATCGGTTCCTATTCCCAAATCATATTTTTTTTCAATGACCATGGCTTGCAAGTGTCTTAAAGTATCTTCCGTGGGTGATGGCATTCGACCTCCGAATGACGTATCATGCTGATCATGAATCACATCCACTTCACACCGACAGGTTGACAAGATAGTCTGAAGTGCCACCTTGGAAACGCCAAACATCGGATCCAGTAATATGTGAAGAGATTTTTGACGGATACTGTTGACATCCAGCATTTTAATAATAGCATCCAGATAGTCATTAAGCGGATTGATGATTTGGATAATCTCTGACTTCAACCCGGCTTCGAAATTCAAGGAGGGGAGCTTTTCGAGCTGCCTTTGTTTGATAATTTCCTCAATTTCCCGGGTTACTTCAAGATCGGCGTCTTTTCCGCCATAAGTAAATATCTTGATGCCATTATACTCAGCCGGATTATGACTTGCGGTGATGGTCATACCGTAATTGATTTCATATTGCCTAACGGTAAACATCACTACCGGAGTCGGCATTGCTTTCCCGATAAAAAAAACTTTGATGCCCCGCGCGGCAAAAATTTCCGCCGACCAACGGCTGGCTTTATCCGATAAAAATCGTTTGTCAAACCCAATGACGATCCCTTTTTGCTGGACATTTTCTTTTTCCATTTTATAGGCTAAGACGTCGGCGACCCGAATAATATTCTCTTTGATGAAATCGTCACCGATAATGGCCCGCCATCCGCCCGTTCCAAAGTGAATCATGTGATGCTCCCTCGTTTCATTGCAATTTACTTCCCGTTTACATGGTTATTCCTTTATTTCCCGATATTTTGTTGAAAATTAAAATGGAAATCGTCGTCGCTACGGTGAGGATGGTGGCCAATGCTGCCGCCGTTCCAAAATTCGCCCTAACGACCTCCGTATAAATAGCTACCGAGATCGTAGCCGTTTTACCGGTGTATAGCATAATACTTGAACTAAGTTCATTGATCGTTGTAATCCAACTGAGAATTGCTCCGGAAAATACTCCCGGAATCATTAAGATGGCCGTTGTTTTGAAGAATGTCTTTAAGGGAGCAACCCCCAAGCTAATAGAAGCTTCCTCAATCGAAGCGTCGATCTGATAGAGTATGGCTGTTGAGGAACGAATCGTATAAGGCAACTTTCGAATGACATAGGCAATAACCAAAATAATCCATGTCCCACTAATCAAAATTGGCGGCTTATTAAAGGCCACCAATAAGCTGATGCCCAAAACCGCTCCGGGAACTACAAACGGAAACATGACCAATACGTCGAGCAGTGAATTGAGTTTCGAGCGTTTTCTAACGATTAAATATGAAATTAGCAATCCCGCCAACAACATAATCAAAATGGCGACTATCGAATAGGTGAACGTATTACTGATAGTGCTGCCCAAGCGGTACAATATCTGATTATAACTGTCAAAGCTGAATCCCTTGACAAATATCGGTCCATTGGTCTTAATGAAAGAGGTAATGACCACGGTAATCTGGGGAAGTAAAGCAACCAACCCTATCAAATAACATAGTCCTGTCAAAATTGCCCTTTTGCTATTGGAAAGCTCGACAACTTTGGGGGGATTTAGTGCGCTCATAGTATAGTTCCGTTTTGAAATAATAAATTTTTGAAGCATCAACAGCGCAACCGCACATATCACAATAACAATACTTAAAGTGCTGGCAAAATTGGCGTTTCCGCCGGTTTCACTCATATACTCTTCATAAACCATTACCGGTAAAACCTTGTAGCCTTCCCCAATCAGCATCGGAGTTCCAAAATCAGCCAGGGTCGCCATAAAAACCATTAACATTCCCGCTGTTATGGTTGGAAGTATCAAGGGAAATGTCACGGTAAAAAGTCTTCGCCAGGAATTCCCCCCTAAATTTTCCGCCGCTTCCTCCAAAGAGCGGTCAATAGACCCCAAAGCTCCTGAGACATATAGGAATATATAGGGGAAAAACTTTAGCGTAAATACCAAGACGATCCCAAAAAATCCATAGATGGTGGGAACTTGAATCCCAATTTTTGATAGCCACTGGGTAATCACTCCGCTTCTTCCCAGTAGTAAGATCCAAGAATAAGCGCCAATGAACGGTGGTGAAAGCATTGATAAAATCAACACCAAATTAAAAAATTTCTTCCCCACCAGGTTATAACGGGTAACCACATAAGCTAAAGGCAAGCCGATCAATGTCGCCAAGAAGGTAGCTGTGGTCGATACGAAAAAACTGTTAAACAAGGTCTTGTTATAATAGGGCAGTCTAAAGAAATCCAAATAATTTTGGAATGTACATTTCCCTGAATCCGTTAGAAAACTTTCAATCAACGTCATAAACATAGGATATACCAGAAATAGAGCTAAAATCCCCAATGCGATCAAGGTGATTCCATTCCAGACGTTAAGTTTACCCGACTTAAGGTTGCCAAATTGACCTTGAAGGGCCTTGCTTATGCCAAAATCCCTTCCCTCTTTCCTCTCATTCCCATGACTCATAGCAACTTCTCCTCACCTGTCTCATCGAACACGTTGATTTTGTCCTTTATAAAATCAAGGCTTACATTTTCGCCGGATTCTCTGATTGCTTCATTATCTTTACAATACTCGTTGACCTGAACCTCCTGGCCGTTTTCAAGCCGTACTCCATAATTGATAAAATCTCCCAAAAAAGTCCTTTGATCAATCGTGCCTTTTAATCCCGCCTCATTGCAACTCCGAATAATAAACTCTTCCGGCCTTACGGAAACTTTAACCTTTCCTTGGTAACCCGATTGACATTGTAAAGAAATTACCACCGAATCATTGATTTTTATCTCGGTATTTTGTTCTTTGTCCCGGCTCCTGATCTCACCTAAAAGGAAATTGGAAGTTCCGATAAAGCCCGCCACAAACTCATTAGCTGGGCGACGGTAGATGGCTTCCGGCTTACCGATTTGTATTACTTCCCCTTTTCTCATTACCGCGATTCTATCGGATATGGCCAATGCTTCTTCCTGATCATGGGTCACATAAATCGTGGTGATACCCAAATTGCGCTGTAATTCTTTGATCACCGTCCTCATTTCCACCCTTAATTTAGCGTCCAGATTGGAGAGGGGCTCATCCATTAATAATAGTCCGGGGTGAATTACAATCGCTCTGGCCAGTGCAACCCGCTGCTGTTGTCCACCGGACATGTTAGCCGGTTGGCGATCTTTTAAATCATAAATTTGGGCCATCGCTAAAGCCTCATCGATTTTCTGTTCCATTTCGGCTTTAGCCATTTTCCGGGCTTTAAGCCCATAAGCCACATTGTCTTTAACGGACATATGCGGAAAAATGGCATAATTTTGAAATACCATTCCGATATTTCGTTTGTGAGCCGGAATATTATTGATCAAAGCATTGTCAAAATAAATTTCACCTTCATCAATACTGTTAAAACCGGCGATCATTCTCAACAAAGTCGTTTTCCCACAACCGGAAGGTCCAAGCAAAGTAAAAAATTCACCCTTATTCACGGTGAGGCTGACATGATCGACAGCGTTAAAATCTCCATAACGTTTTACTGTATTGTTGATGTCAATTTGATGGCTCATCCTTCATCCCCTGTCCTATCGCTTTTTAAAAGAGGATACTCCTGTTTAAAAGCCACAAACCACTTTTTCACGATCGAGTATCCTCATGATTTCAACCCATTTTATCGATTATTTTCCGATCACAACATCTTTCCATTTTTTCAAGAGAGTTTCTTTCTGACTGGCTGCCCAATTGAAATCGTAGTTGACTAGTTTGATTTTTCCCATCTCCGGTAACCCTGCGGGTGCTCCCACGTCTTTTCTCACCGTACGTCTTGACTGGGAACCGGACATTACCGATTGGCTATCCTTACTTAAGATAAAATCAACAAATGTTTTGGCATTTTCAAGATTTTTGGCGCCTTTGATAATAGCGATCGCGTCAGGTACTGCTGAGGTTCCCTCCGAAGGATAAATAATGCCCACTTCGGCGCCTGCTTTTACATATTTAATCGCTTCTTTTTCCAGCGTCAAGCCAACGCTATATTCACCATCGGCAACCCCTTTATAAACTGTCGCTGAACTGCCTAAAATTTTCCCATCCAGGTTGGCTACAAAACGGCGGATAAAGTTCCACCCCTTTGGGGTATCTTTACCGAACACCGTCAGTAAAGTTGCTAAGATGGTATACGATGATCCGGATTTGGCCGGATCGGCATAAGCAATTTTCCCCTTCAGGCTCGGTTGTAATAAATCAGCCCATCCCTTTGGCACTTCATTTTCGGGAACCAATTTTTTGTTATACATAATAACCATGGGTAGCGGTGATTCTCCTACCCAAAAATGTTTCGGATCCTTATACTTGGCGTTAACCGCGCCGTCTTCCGGGGAAATATATTTTTGAAAATATTGAGAATAAGCTTGCAGAGACTCCGCACCTCCACCCCAAAGAACATCTGCCAAGGGATTAGTCGACTCAGCCTCAATTCTTTTTAAAAGTTCTCCCGTTCCTGCGGCAACAAGCTCAACTTTAATTCCCGTTTTTTCTTGAAACTCTTTAATTCCTAAGTTAATCGTATCCGTTGGATGAGGTGAATAAACCGTCAGAACTTTTGATTGGGGTTGCTTAGCCTGAACTGACCCGATCATCACAATACACACCAACATGATTGCCAAAAATCTGCAACGTTTCATCAAAATGACCTCCATTTGTTAGAATTTAGTAACCTTATATATTATTTCTTTATAAAGTTTAACTTTATTGTAACTTTTTTATCTTGTACTAACAACGGGACAATCATGTACTTTTGTTTAACATCCTGACATTTTTAATAAAAATGTTTCTATTTATTTCAAAAATTGACACAATAATAACAATCCATCATTTCTCTTCCCAGAGGAACCCCGGCTGTTCGCTTAATTTCAGTAAAAGCCTAAAATTGTACCATTACAAACGGGACTTGAGGGCATGGATTTGGTTGCTTTATTAAGAGACAGGGCAGGCATCAATGAATTACGAGGCAAATGGAATTTTAAAAAGTGGGGCAAAAAAGGCAATCCATATTTTCCGAAAAGACTGCCGCAAAACAGTTATAAGCCACAAGACACACAATATATCGCTTCCAATGGGATAAGCAAAATATTTCTCCTGTCTATGGATATTTTCCCCTTTGCGACAGCTTTTTTACTCCATACCTTTCAGGGTTCTTCCCATAAATTTGCGGGATAGATACCCCGGTGAATGCGATCGAACAGGGCCTGTTTAACCGGAAGCTTATCTTGCTGATAGGTTACACCATACCACCGTTCATCGGAGGCTAGGACTTTAACGCTAGCCTTTCCTTTATTTACCAAATCTCCAACGATTTCCGGCAGAAAGTATTCGGCTTTCATCAGATTTGTCTGGTTGCGGGTAAAAAATTCCGGAAAACCGGCTGCAATTTCCTTGAAAATACTGGATGTAAAGCCCCAGATATTCATGGAAACCACACTACCCTTAGGTATTTCAAACCAATCTTCCCCATTGTCGGTATACCGGGCAGCGTCGCCAAATTTTTCTACCCTGGTTCGTTCATGAATCCCCCGGAGATAACTATTGGAATCCACTGTACAGACGCCCCGTGCAACCGCTCCGTTTTCTGTTAAAGTATTTTCCAAGACGAACCCGACCATACAATATTGATAAACCCGCGCATCGTCCTTCCCGCTTTTAAGAAAATCATAAAGCACTTGAAAAGAAGAAGCCCCATAAAAATCATCCGCATTAATGACTGCAAAAGGGGAATTCACTACTTCCCGGCAACACCATATGGCGTGAGCCGTGCCCCAAGGCTTTTCCCGCTCCTCTGGAACAGCAAATCCTCCTGGGAGATCGCTGAGATTTTGGTAGACATAAACCGTGTCCATTTTTCTTTCAATTCTTTCCCCAATCCTCTCGCGAAATAGGTCCTTCATGTCTTCCTTGATCACAAATACAACCTTCTCAAAACCCGCTTTCATGGCATCATAAATCGAATAATCGATGATTAATTCATTATTGGGCCCGATCGGATCAACTTGTTTCAAACCACCATAACGGCTCCCGATTCCGGCCGCCATCACAACCAATGTGGTTTTAGCCATAAGCTTCCTTCCTCCATTCTATACATTATCGATACGATGACTCAAACCCATTGGGATTTTGAATCTGCCATCGCCACGCATCCGTGCACATTTCTTCCAATCCCCTTCGAGCAGACCAGCCCAGTTCTTGCCCGGACTTCGAGGGATCGGCATAGCAAACGGCAATATCCCCCGAACGGCGGTTTTCAATTCGATACGGGATCTCTCTGCCGCTGGCTTTGGCGAAGGCTTCGATGACTTCCAAGACGCTATAACCCCGGCCGGTCCCTAAATTATAGGCAACCAATCCCGGAGAGGACTGTAATTTCTCCAGAGCTTTGAGATGTCCCAAGGCCAAATCGACTACATGAATGTAATCTCTAATCCCTGTTCCGTCAGGAGTGGGATAATCATTTCCATAGACTCGCAGTTCTTTGAGTTTACCGATTGCAACCTGCGCGATATAAGGGACGAGATTGTTGGGAATTCCCCGCGGATCTTCTCCAATCCGGCCCCCGGGATAGGCACCGACTGGATTAAAATAACGCAGAATCCCAATATTCCAAGAATCATCCGCCCGGTACAAATCCCGTAACATATCTTCAATCATCAGTTTCGAACGGCCGTAAGGATTGGTGGCAGAAAGCGGTGAGTCTTCCGTAATAGGTACTTGACTGGGGTCTCCGTATACTGTTGCCGATGAACTAAAAACCATGTTTTTAACACCATATTTTTGCATGATTTCACACAAGTTCAATGTACTGATAATATTATTGTGATAATAACGCAGCGGCATGGATACCGATTCTCCTACCGCTTTGAGTCCGGCAAAATGAATAACCGCATGGATGGGCCAACGGCTAAAAACCTTATCCAAAGCCTCGCGATCCAATAAGTCTTCTTGATAAAACTCCAGCTTCTTACCGGTTATCTCCTGAACCCTCCGCAAAGACTCCTCTTTACTATTGACTAGATTATCAACTACAATAATCTCATATCCAGCCTGTAACAATTCCACGCAGGTATGGCTACCGATATATCCGGCTCCTCCAGTAATTAATATAGCCATCCAATGCCCTCCAAATTATTATTTCAGCAACTGCCTGTAATAGGGATCCCCTTTAGGTATATTGTATTAATTTTTTGTTTATCCGTCTTTAGCAAAAAGGTCGCTTTTTTTGTACTTTTTGTTGGAAATGTCCTTCTAACTTTTTTTATAAATAACTGTGTTATAATAAAACAAAAAAGAGGATACTATGGACTACGTCAAGACCCATCTAATCAAGGATATCTCCATTCAAAAAATTGTTACAGTCCACTATTTCGAATACGCCAAGGATTATCTGTATCAAGGTGAAAAACATGATTTTTGGGAATTTCTTTATGTTGACAAAGGTGAGGTTGAAGTAAAGGCTGATGTCCAAAGGTATATATTGAGACAAGGCGAGATGATTTTTCACAAACCCAACGAATTTCACAATCTTTGGGCAAATGGGAAAACCGCCCCCAATTTGATCGTTATCTCTTTTGAGTGCAAATCCAAAGCGATGATTTTTTTTGAAAATAAAATCATCCGGATTGGAGATTTTGAGAAGAACTTGCTGGCTCAAATTATCCAGGAAGCCCAGAAAGCATTTTCGTTTCCGTTAAATATCCCCTCTTTAAAAAAATTAGAGAAAAACATACACTCTCCTTTCGGATGCGAACAATTAATCCAACTTTATCTGGAACTTTTCCTCATATCATTGGTGCGTAAAGGAAATTGCGTTCGCAAAGAAAAACAGCTTTCTTTTGCCGCCAAGGAAAATTCCCACGAAGATATCACGCACAAAATTATCGCCTATCTCAATGAAAATGCGGCAAGCAACCTTCATTTCGAGGATGTCTGCCGCTTTTCCAAGTTAAGCAAAACCAGTCTTAAAACGATATTTAAAGAAAAAACCGGCTTCAGTGTAATGGAGTATTTTAAAAAAATAAAAATAGAAGCCGCTAAAAAAATAATCCGCGAAGAGCAATATAACTTCACAGAAGTCGCCGTACGATTAGGATTTTCTTCTTTACAGCACTTCTCACGGCGGTTTAAACAGGCAACGGATATGACCCCTTCGGAATATGCATCTTCCGTCAAAATAAAAGTCCAACACTAAGATGAATTTGGTGAATCACAAAAATATTACTTTCTAAGGGCATTCCATATTCTTTGTCCGTTCTTTTATCGACTTTTCGATGGTTTCAACATATTCTGTAGGTATTTTTATTTGAACCAATTCTTTTATCATAAACCATTGAAATTTCGTGTGCTCGTGACTGATTTCAATGATGTCATTGTCATTAGTCATCTCGCACAAAAAAGCTACTAAAAATATATGCTTTCCTGGAATGACTTCAAATAATTTCGTGTCAATAATAGTTACGATCTTGACATCCAATTTTAATTCTTCGCGTATTTCTCTTTTCAAACACTGAGCAGAGGATTCTCCTATTTCAATTCTTCCACCCGGCAGTTCCCATTCATCACGATGATTCTTGACTAATAAGACCTGATCCTTTTTTAATATGACTCCTTTAATAGAGACTGGAAATTCCATTCCTTCTCCTTTCCCTCGGTGATCACCGAATTGAGGGCCTGCATATTTCGGTCAAACCGGACAGCGATTTCTGATCAAAGTAGACAGTTGCATACTTCGGCCGTAACCTGACAAGTAATGAGTACCGCCACCCCCAGAACATCTGAAGGCGAACCTCCTGGCCGGTTCCGGAGGATCTGCCGCTGACTTGGAAGTGCGAGTAGCTTTCTGTCCGCTCCAGTCACCCACCGCCAAAATCGGACCCTAAAACCCGTAGGAACATCTCCAAGTAAAACTTCGATAAAGCGTCTCATAATCGTTCAATTTAACTATGCCTCTATTTTCATGCCCACTGCCGACTGAACAATTAGTCAAATTGTGGCAGATACGGCTTGTCAATGGCCATGATTTCTTCACAAATTCGGATTGCTGCTTGGGCGCTGGGCATATTCGGATCAACCAAAAGAGCCTGCATGTCACGGTTGCCGCTAAATCCTGCATCTACTCAACTAAAGCCATTTTATCCTGGGGAGTTAATTCCAATAATTTTGCCAGTAAAAGATTATCAATCGCCATGGCTTTTTCCTTTCTATTCATACCTAACACGAACACCCAATTTGTAATTTTATTATAGCATAAAATTTCTATAACCATCAAAAGGTGAAAATCCAGACTGTGATTCAATTGACACAATGAATAATCCCTGTTATATTTTTTTTAATAGCTCTTTTACAATTTTTCCCTCACTGATTGTTAAATTCCTACCTTAGGAAAGAAGGATGACAGTATGGAAAACAGCCAAAAAACCAGGGAAACATTTACTTCCGGGCTGGCGGTATTTTTTGCCACTCTCGGCTCAGCGGTTGGTTTGGGCAACATTTGGAAGTTCCCTTATCTGACCGGGGAATATGGCGGAGGCGCCTTTCTCTTTGTTTATCTCATCTGTATACTCTTTATCGGACTGCCGGTGATGGTCTCCGAATTTTATATCGGCCGGAAAACTCGTCAAAATGCTGTTGGAGCTTTCGAAACCTTAAAACCGGGTTCCCCCTGGAAAATCATTGGTTTCATGGGAGTGCTGGCCTCTTATCTGATTATGTTCTTTTACAGCTCCGTGGCCGGCTGGGTTTATTCCTATATCTTCAAAGCGTTGAAGGGGGATTTCGCCTCTCTCACCACCAACTCAGTCGGGGCCCTCTTTGGCCAGGCTGTAACCAGTCCACTGCCGCCGCTGGTTTGGCAATGGATCGTCCTGGTTGTAGTGGCTACAATTTTGATCTGCGGTGTCCAAAAGGGCATCGAGCGAATCACCAAAACTCTTTTACCGGTGCTGTTCATTCTGATTATCATCTGCGATATCCGGGCATTGACCCTGCCTGACTCTTGGAAAGGGCTTGATTTTCTGTTCCGGATCGATTTTACCAAAATTACCGCTCCGGTCATTTTAACCGCTTTAGGTTTAGCCTTTTTCAAACTTTCCCTCGGTATGGGCTGTATGATCACTTATGCCAGTTATTTCACAAAGGGCAACAATATGATCGCTACCTCGGCCAGAGTCGCCCTGTCGGACACCATTGTTTCCCTTTTGGCCGGCATCGCCATTTTCCCGGCGGTCTTTTCTTTCGGGATTCAGCCCGGCGCCGGACCCGGCCTGTTATTTATGACGATCCCGATGGTTTTTTCCAAGATCCCTCTGGGTAACATTTTGCTGGTGGCCTTCTTTTTCCTGACCGCTATCGCCGCGACGACAGCGATGATTTCCCTGGTGGAAGTGCTGGTGGTTTACTGGACGGAGCAACGGGGCTTCTCCCGGACTCAAGCGGTGCTGATGAACGTTGGAATTATTGCGGTTATTGGAGTACTGGCCACCCTGTCGGCCGATAAGGCAGCGGTTCTCGGCACCATTCATATCTTTGGCAAAAGTTTCTTTGACCTCTTCGACTATGTTTCTTCCAACATCCTTTTGCCGGTGGGCGGGTTGTTGATCATTCTTTTCACGGGTTATGGGGTAAACCGAGAAGATTTTGCCCTGGAACTTTCAAATCACGGTGCCTTAAAAAACAAGGGACTGATCCATATCATCGTTTTCATTATCCAATATGTTACTCCGATCTTACTGGCACTGGTCTTTTTAAACTCGATCGGCCTTATTAAAGTGGGATGAAGGGTAGCCAAAATGAATGAAAACCAATTCAAGTCAAGGTTCTGGATGGACAAGGCTCTGATACATACCCCTTCCAACTGTTACAAATCAATTCGTACTGGTCATATCCTCCCTACCTGTTTTTCCACCGTCTCCCGGAATTGATTGGCATGCCCGTTGGCGGGATGCGGCAGATGAGAAAATGAAATATTTAGCTCCGTCAGTGTTTGGCTGGCTTTCGTACCGACAGCGAAAATTGGGACCGCCGGGAATAGGGTGCGAAAATGCTGAAAAATTTCCGCCCCACAGGCTAGTTCGGCTGCGGTGGGGGTACGATTGCTTAGGGTTTTGCGAGGACTTTTTGGGTTATAGGGATGAAAGGGGAAAGTGTTCCAAAACACAAACTCCTCCGGTTTCAGACCGTGAGCCAGCAGGGTTCCCCAAACAATCGTGGCGGTGGGTTCGGCCATACCTTTGGCCTGCTCGGTGGTGTTTAGGGATGGGCAATCCGGACGGCTGGTGCGCCGGCAAGGACCGCTGATGACGTCGCCGGGCCGGACCTTATCATGGAAACCCAGGAGGATGCGTTCGGATGTGATGGGAATGCCGGAGAACCGGCCGCCCTGATAGCCTACGGCTTCGGCAAGAAAAAGATAACGGGCGCGGCCCTGGCGGATCTTCAAATATTGTTGCAACTGATCGCGCCGGATCGCCGGAGCGTTCGGGCCTATATCAAGATCCGGATCGTAGTCGGACCAGGGGTTGAAGACGGAAGGAAGATGATGTTTGGTTAATTCGGCCAGAAGTGTTGAGATGGTTGACATTGGATGCAATCTCCTTTTTTCATGATGAGCTGAGGCTTGATTGAAAAATACCGGAAGACTTTCGACACGAGAGGGTAATTTCTTTGTTACGATTTATCGCTTTTTCTTTTTTATAAAACATACCGGGTCTTCAACCCATTCCTAACTTCGTGTGGTCCTTCTTCCATGTAGGGTTTTAGCAAAATCGTCAAAGCGGTGAAATATAAAATTTCCGTCAACCAATAAGAAATGCAAGCATTGCATATAAATAAAGTCGGCGTACTTCTCAACAGGAGGCGCCACCTGCCCTCCTGCACCTCCAAGGCCAAGGGATGTAGCCGGATCATCCCGCGCGATGCTCGCATCGCGAAGGAACCCACCGGCCGACCTCTCCCCTTTTCTCCCCTCTCCCAAAAATTCACGTTGTAAATTAAGCCGGGCGAGGGGAAACCTGCTTTGTCTTGATGCCTATGCCGCTGGGCCCCCAGGGATTCCCCTCTATGTCGGCGTTTCTCCGTAAACACCGTAGGAGTGCTGACGCAATTGGACAGACTCCTACATCCCTGTAGTCGTCTTCTTGGGTGATTCTGATGCCCGACGGGTGAGATTCGTCCTAAATCTAACCCGCGTTGGTCAACCTCCTGTTGACCATTTCAGAGCCAACAAATCCGTATATTTCTTAGCTTAAAGATTCTGCTACAATCTTGAACAAACAATCACCGCCGATCAAGGAGGTCGGCGGCGCGGCATCTTTTCTAGGAGGAAAAACTGCCGTCGGCCGGAAAACGCATAAACCTGGTAGGGATCGAACACGATGTTCGAGTCCCTGCATAGAGAGCGGAGGTTTCACTAAAAACGTTTTTTATAACCCCGGCTATGGATGGCCGGGGATAAAAGGGGGCCACGGGGATCTCCCCGTGCAGCGGGATTCAAAAGGGTGTTCTGTAACACCCTTTTGCCTTAGGGGTCGCAAGGGGAGCAGGTTCGCGAACTTGTTCGCGCCGTCCCCTGTCGGCTTCAATGATTAAGAAACAAAATTTTCAACTATTTATGAGACATACACCTTCTCATTATACCATTCAATAAACTTCCTCGACAGCCTGTTCCCTTCATTACCTGGCAATATCAATAACTGCTTTCCATGTAACGCGTAATACTCCCGTCCATTGCCGTAATCTTCTTTGATCTAATCATTGCAAATTGATTCGTAATCGTCATACAACCCCGTCAAATAAAGTATGTTGAGCCTCCCTCAACAACAACCCATTCCGGACTTCGCGTGGTCCTTCTTCCGCGTGGGGTTTTAGCAAAAACGTCAAGGCGGTGAAATATAAAATTTCCGGCAACCGATAAGAAATGCAAGCATTGACGTTCAATGAAGTCGGCATTGTTCTCGACAGGAGGCGCCATCCGCCCTCCTGCACCTCCAAGGCCAAGGGATGTAGCCGGATCATCCCGCGCGATGCTCGCATCGCGAAGGAACCCACCGGCCCGGGGGGCTGAGTCCCCCGGGTTCCCCCTCTATCGCGACATTCCTCCTTGAATGTCGAAGGAATACTTGCATTGATTTAACAGACTCCTACATCCCTGTAGTAGTCGTCTTCTTGGGTGATTCTGATGGCCGACGGGCGAGATTCGTCCTAAATCTAACCCGCGTTGGTCAACCTCCTGTTGACCATTTCGGAGCCAACAAATCTGTATTTTTTTTAGCCTTAATATCTAGCCTTCAGAACTTCTTGAATCAACAATATCTGGTACTTGAACAAACAATCACCGCCGATCAAGGAGGTCGGCGGCCCGGCATCTTTTTCGGAAGGGAATCGTCTGTCCATTCCAGGATCGCTCATAGCAACACTTTAATTATCCAAATGAAACTTTAACCGTTCTTTGGTCTCTTCCGATAGTTGGGCGACTTCTTCATCGGTTATGACCTTATACTTGATTAAGAATAATATATTAAAGATCACGTTACTCCGGCGCCAATCATCGAAGCAATCGGCAACCATCTTGTCCTTCTTTTTGATGAGGTCATAAACTTTGAGGTATTGTTCATGGGCATCCGGCTCCCGTTTTTCCATGCCGCATTCTGTGCGAATATCATCCAGGATCCGGTTGCATAAACGGTTAAGTAATTCCTTTTTCAGGTTTCGTAAATACTTCCAGTCGGATTCTTTAATTTCTTTCATAACAGTACTCCTTTTTTATGCACAAGCCATTTTAAAGTTCTGCTTAATACCGCTCCATTGTTTTATTTCATTTCAGGATTCGTTGCAACTGGTTCATAGGTACTAATTTTTCCCACTTAAACAATATCGCAAACATTTGTTTATGTCAAACTTTGTCTATTTTCCGAAATTTACTAGCAAATAAGTTTTTTAAAGCTATCTCTTATTCAACTGTGTGTGCACATTTGCCTTGCTTGCCGTTTAGTGGAATACTAAAAAATGATACAACGATAGGGATTTGACAATTCTGTGATATGGTGTTACGCTTATATATAATTAATTATTAGAAAGAGGTGTATGGATGTCGGTCGTCCGATAAGGTAATTATTTGTATCACAGAAGCGGGATTTTGACCTGCTTATTTTGTGTACCCAAATGCCTTACGGAATGACCAGAGAAGTGTTTATCCAACACCTTTTTGTTTGTTTTGCAGCGTAGTGGGTAACTACGCTTTTTTTATTGTCGCAAGGCTATTGGGTACACGCATACTTTGCGAAAGGATTCTGAATCGGTGAATATCAATTTGAAAAACTACGGACTAAATGAACGCTTTGAACAGGAAGTGACCATATATGATGGTCTGTTTATTGCCAGAGTGACCGAGCAACACCGTGAATTATACAGAGTAATCAATGAATGCGGTGAAATAGACGCGCGTGTTTCAGGAAAACTTGCTTACAATGCAGACGACCAAACCAGCTTTCCCGCCGTTGGGGATTGGGTGATGATTGACCGAGTGGACGGAAGTACCGGCAATGCAATCATTCATCATATCCTGCGCCGTAAAAGTGTTTTAGCGCGGCAAGCCGCCGGTACGGAAAATGCCGGACAGGTTATTGCGGCCAATATTGATACTATCTTCATTTGTATGTCGCTCAATGCAGATTTTAATATTCGACGAATAGAGCGGTATTTAACAATTGCATGGGACAGCATGGCAACCCCGGTTATCGTTCTGACGAAATCCGATTTGTGTGATGATTTACCGCTGAAGTTGGAGGATATTGCTTCCGTGAGCATGGGTGCGGTTGTTATTACCTGTTCTTCTGAAAACGGGGATGGGTTTGACGAGATTAACGCTTATATCGGGCAAGGAAAGACGATTGCGTTTGTCGGTTCATCGGGAGTTGGCAAGTCCACACTTATTAACCGCCTTATGGGGCAGAATGTGCTTGTAACAAAAGCTATACGGGAAGATGATGCCAAGGGCAGACATACCACAACCCACCGCCAACTATTGCTATTGCCAAATGGCGGTATTGTGATAGATACGCCCGGTATGCGGGAGTTGCAGATTTATACGGGCAACCTGTCAAAAACCTTTGAAGATATTGAAGAATTTGCCGCCCGGTGCAAATTTGGCGACTGTTCTCACGGAGCAAAGCCAGGCTGCGCCATTAGAGAAGCAATCGAAAATGGAACACTATCCGAAAAACGCTTTGAGAGCTATCAAAAATTGCAACGGGAAGTATCATACGCCGGATTAAATGCCCGTCAGCTTGAAAACGAGAAACTCAATAGAATGTTCGGCGGCAAGGGTGAAATGAAACAGTTAAAGAAGCATATTAAAGACAAGAACAATAGATAAGGAGCAATCACAATGGAGTATGCTAAAAGCCAAAAGTACAATACCCCCGAATTACTGGCTAAAATCATGGGACCTAACCCGTTCAAATTGCAGGAAGAAATGCTGCTAAATCATAAAATCCCCGCTGGAAGTCTCGTCTGCGACCTTGGAAGCGGGCAAGGGCTTACAAGCGTTATGCTCGTAAAAGATTATGGCTTCAAGGTTTACGCCGCCGATTTGTGGAGTGAACCACAGGAAAACCGTAGATTTTTTTATGAAATGGGGTTAACCCTTGAACAAATTACTCCCGTTAAGGCTGACGCCACCGCCTTGCCCTTTGAGAAAGAATTTTTCGATGCGGTAGTCAGTACCGATTCGTATAATTATTGGGGCCGTGACCCGGAGTATTTAGACGCAAAACTGCTGCCTTTCGTCAAGCGTGGCGGGTATATATATGCCTGTGTACCCGGCCTGAAAAAGGATTGCCATGATAACCTGCCAAAAGAATTGCTTCTCTCGTGGACTCCGGAACAGCTTGCTTATCTGCGCGATATTATTTATTGGACGGAAATAGTAAATAGCAGCCGGGACGCCGAAGTTGTTTCCATATACGAGATGGAAAGCAACGAGGAAGTTTGGGCGGATTGGCTGAACCAGGAAAATGAGATTGCAGTCAATGACCGCAAAACAATGGGCGCAGGCGGCGGGAAGTATCTGAACTTTATCGCTTTCGTCTTGCAAAAAAAATAATTGAGCCGGACGCTACTGTCTATGCAAAAAAATTGATAAAGAAGTGAAAAGAACCTAACATATAGGTTCTACCCCAAAATGCCGCCAGACAACGGAAATAAAAAAACCGTTGTTACGGCGGCTGGATAGTTATGCGCCCAAATAATACGGAGTAAGCCAAACGGCGGTACATGAGGAGGTATCGCTGTGTTTTTCTGTCTGCGGTATTCCCTGTTTGGTGCGAGGCCGCTATGGAAACATAACGGCCTCTTTTAGCCAGCCGACAACAGCCGATGAATGGAGTGCTTGCGCGATTTTACTGACTCCTACATCCCTGTAGTCGTCTTCTTGGGTAATTCTGTTGGCCGACGGACATGATACGTCCATTTATCAAAGCCGCGTGGTCACCCTCCTGTTGACCATATCGGAGCTGACAAATCTGTATATTTCTTAGCGTAAATATTCTGCTTACAATCTTCTTGAAACAACAATAAACAAGGCTTCTTGAACAAACAATAACCGCCGATCAAGGAGGTCGGCGGCGCGGCATCTTTTCTTGGAAGAAAAACTGCCGTCGGCCGGAAAGCAAAAACCTGGTAGGGCTCGAACACGATGTTCGGGTCCCTGCATGGACAACAAAGGCTTTACTAACAAATATTTTTTGCAACCCCGGCTATGGATGGCCGGGGATAAAGGGGGTCACGGGGATCTCCCCGTGCAGCGGGATTCAAAAGGGTGTTCTGTAACACCCTTTTGCCTTAGGAGTGCAGGGGAGCAGGTGGCGTCCCCTGTCGGCTTCTATGATAAACAAATAAATTTTTTAATCCTCATGACCCCTGGCATTGCGTAATACTCGCGCCCATTGCCGTATCCGTATTATAAGTTTTTCCTTGATCGATTCGGGCTCCAATCCGCGAGGATCGGAATTCATTTCGATTTTATCGTTTTTAGAGCGCTACTTTATAATTTTCACTTTAAAGGTTGGAAAATCTGGAGGGCCGTTCTTTTCGGCAATAGAGTCCCAGGCGAGGGTGGCCCGTAAAAAGGAATGACGGGCAAAAAAGCCGCTGCCCGCGATAAAGTTCCGGGGGATATGGAGTTTAAATGTTTAAAAAGAAGTCGACATTGTTCTCAACAGGGGACACCACCCGTTCCCCTGCAACCCCTATGGCAAAAGGGTGTGAGCGGCACACCCTTTTGAATCCCGCCGCCCGGGGGCACTGTGCCCCCAGGGATACCCCTCCATCACAGCGTTCTTCCATGAACGTTGAAGGAATGCTGACGCAATTGGACTGACTCCTACATCCCTGTAGTCGTCTTCTTGGGTGATTCTGATGGCCGACGGGTGAGATTCGTCCTAAATCTAACCCGCGTTGGTCAACCTCCTGTTGACCATTTCGGAGCCAACAAATCTGTATTTTTTTTGCTTTAATGTTTAGCCTCCAAAACTTCTTGAATCCCTAACATATAAGCTACTTGAGTAAACAATAATCCGCCGATCAAGGATGTCGGCGGCGCGGCATCTTTTCGGGGATGGAAAACGCGGCTTGCTAGCAAGCCGAGCCGTCGGCATAAGAACAAAACCTAGGGAACCACTGATTAATTAACCTTACAGCGTTTTTTCTTGATTAAATTTCTTGTTTTTGAAACATTTAAAGGCTAATATGCACATATTTACTGTTTCCAGGGGTAATTCCCCCGGAAAAG
>JAEVYU010000080.1 GCA_023392595.1 Bacillota bacterium
CTACGAATGTGGTATACTTCATATTGTCAGCCTCCTTCGTTTTGTAGCTCTGTAATGAGCCTCTTCATTCTCATTATAACCTACGTGATAGCGAATGGAGTGCTGACACTTCCATTATGTCTCCCCCTAAAGTGGGAGAGCAACCCAATCTTATGCAGTCTAAATGCTTTTGACTACAGCGGTTAAGGTTACCCTTCCACTTGAATCAGCTATATTTATTCCCTTCAGAGAGGGGAAGGGCTTCGCGTCCGATAGGACGCACAGGTTAGGTCAAATAGGCGTTCGCTTTCCAACAGTGATTTCTGACAACAACAAAATTTAATTCAACATATATCGATTGATTGCCATCAGGATTTGTGGTTTTCTTGGTAAACTGTCCTAAGAATCGATGCTGAATGAACTTCCCCCGGGATAATCTGTCCAAAGGAGAAGCCTGCGGATGATGTTTACAAAACAACAAAACAAAAACCAAGGTTCAATCGTGGGAAAATTAGTGGATTCACTGCTAAGTCTATTGAAAAGGGTCAATGTTTTTTTCCGGATTTTGACCATTGCCTTGATGATGTTTGTATTCTTGAGTTTAGAAGGTATTATGGGAATTTCTACCATTGCGACGTTGAATCATTATTCCCGTGATACTTTTGATAATGGATTTCAAGTGCTCTTTAAAATCAATGAGTTTCAAAGAAATTTTGAGCGGTTGCAAACAAACTATCTACGGAATATCCTTACCAAAGGAAATTCGGCAGCCGCGGGTTTTTTAAGGGTTAGGAACAATATACATTCCGAGATCAGCGTATTTAAAAAAGCGAATATTGAAAATATCGAGAATATGGAGAAAGAAATCACCGCGATTGAAAAAATCCTTGGCGAGTATTAAGTTTTCTTCCGACAATGCTATGGGCAGAGTGCGGATCATGTCCATGGTTTCGATGGATCAAGGGGAAAGTTATTCCAATAAGGCCAAAATCATCACGGTAATTCTTCTGGTGGTTGGAACCGGTTTGGCTTACTGTTAAGTCTGGCCATCGCCTTATCGATAGCCAGGCCTTTAAAGTCGGTGAAAATGACTGCCAATTCTTTGGCCGCCGGAGACTTGACCCGCACGATTTCCGCGAAAGGTTCTCTGGAAGTGACATCGGTGGTGGAAAGTCTGAACAAGGCTATCCTAAGTCTCCGCCAATTGATGAAGGGCATGACGAACAGTCCAATGTGCTGTATACCGCCAGTCGGGAATTAAAGAACGCTTCTCATGAAACAGGTAAATCGGCTGTGGAAGTTGCCAAAGCCATGGAAGAATTAGCCGGCGCCTCTTCGGAACAAGCGGGTCAGACCTCTCAAGCGGTAGAAACGATTAACGCCTTGGCTGAATTGGTCCGTCAAGTATCCGAAGAATTGAAAAACATCTCGCTTGAATCGCAAAGCGTGGCAGAGTTCGCCAAACTCGGCCAAAAAGCCACCCATGACGTAGCCGATGCCATTCATAAAATTTACGATATGACCAAAGAGGTAACCGGGGATATTGATGCGCTTAATAAAACATCTCTGGAAATTGCCACGATCACCTCGATGATTCATGGTATTGCCGAACAAACCACCTTGCTGGCTCTCAATGCCGCAATCGAAGCCGCAAGAGCCGCTGAACAGGGAAAAGGGTTTGCGGTAGTCGCCGCCGAAACCGGAAAATTGGCCGAACAATCCAAGCAGGCTGCGCAATTAATCACCGACCGAATCGATCAAATGAATAACCGTTCCCAACAAGCGGTATTTTCGGTGAATAACGGTTTGAATGTGGTGGAGAAAGGCCGGAGCATGGTAGCGGATGCCACAGTCACTTTTGAAAAAATTTTTGATAAACTGGGCGGGACTTTGGTGCGGATTGATACGGTAGCTTTATCTGCTAAAAAAATGGCTGATAAAAACGAAGGGATGATTGCAGCGATAACGAATATTGCTGCTTTAAGTGAAGAAAGTGTTGCCAGTACCGAAGAAGTATCGGCAATCGCCGAGGAGCAAAATGCTTCCGTTGAACAAGTCAACGCTGCTTTAGCGGAGAACCTTACCAACATCTCCGGTAAATTGAAACAAGCGATTTCTCAATTTCAGATTGACTCCTCAAAATAAATATCAATTGAACTGTTTTAGAAATAGAATGTCGTCCCATACGTTTATGGTAATGGCTTATCGATGATCGCTGATCAGAATCAAAAAATGAAACAGGAGGTTCATGATGGTGAAAGTAGGGATAATCGGATGCGGTTCCATCACCAAGTACCGGCATGCACCGGAGTATGCCATGAATCCAAATTCTGAAATCATGGGCTTTTTTGATCTCAGGAAAGAAAGAGCCGCAGAAATGGCTGGGCAATTTGGTGGTAAAGTGTACGAAACGGTTGAAGAGATGCTTGCTGAAAAATCAATTAACGCAGTGAGTGTTTGTGCTGCCAATAACTTTCATGCCTCCGTAACCATAGCCGCTTTGGAAGCCGGTAAACATGTATTATGTGAAAAACCCATGGCCACTTCCGTTACGGATGCCATAAACATGATTACCGCCGCTCAAAAAGCCGGAAAATTTTTGATGATCGGACATAATCAGAGATTAGCCGCGGCCCATGTGAAGGTGAAACAGATTTTAAATTCCGGCGAAATGGGAAAAATCATTAGTTTTAAAACCTCTTTTGCTCATGGCGGACCTGAAGGGTGGAGCGCTGATAAAAGCGCCAATACTTGGTTCTTTAGCAAAAAGGATGCCATTTTGGGAGCCATGGGCGATCTGGGTATTCATAAAGCCGATTTGATCCGCTGGCTCATTGGGGATGAAATCGTTGAAGTGTCCGCTTTTGTTTCAACTTTGGACAAAAAAGGCCCCGATGGAAGATTGATCGAGATTGACGATAATGCCATCTGCCTATTGCGTTCCAAAACCGGAATAACCGGCACCCTCTGTGTCAGTTGGACAAATTACGGAGCTGAAGACAACAGCACGATCCTGTATTGCAGCGAAGGCGTGATCAAGATTTACGAAAATCCCGACATTCCCATCGAGATCAACAAAAGAAACGGCGAAAGAGTTTATTACCAAATCGGCAAAATTCAAACCAATGAAAGCCAGACCCAATCCGGAATCATCGATCTTTTCGTAAATAGCCTCGTAAACAACACTCCCCCGGAAATCTCCGGTGAAGAAGGATTGGCCGCTTTAAAAATCATTTTCGCCTGTTTGGAATCATCCCTGACCGGTAAAACGGTAAAAATAGACTCGATAGGTTGAATTAAATTTTGTAAAAAAAGTGGACCTAAAAAAGTTAACGGAGACAGGATTAACCGTTGAGTTATCAAAGAAAGGTGGAGCGCCATGTATCTGGGACTTCTCACAGTCTGTCTGGGCAATCAGTCTTTGGAACAAAAAGCCCGCTGGGCAAGGGAAAACGGCTTTAAAGCACTTGAGATCGCTTGTTGGCCGAAAAATAACGATCGTGATTATTCAAGCTCGGATATTGATGTGGAGCATTTTACCCCGAAAGAGGCTGACCCAATCAATTCACTTTGCAAGGAATTGGGTTTGACCATCTCCTCGCTGGCCTACTATGATAACAATCTGGACCGGGATTTATCCAAACGGGCCCGTGTCCATCATCACTTGAAAAAATGCATTGATGCTGCGGAAATGCTGGGCGTTTCGATGGTGGGGACCTTTATCGGCAGGAATATCGATCGATCGATTCCGGAAAACTTTGATGAATTTGAAAGAGTATTCAGCGAAATGGTAGCGTATGCTGAAAGCAAAGGGGTTAAAATCATCATTGAAAATTGTCCTATGGAGGGATGGCAAGTGCCGGGACTTCCGGGCACGATCTCTTTTGCGCCGGACCTCTGGCATGAAATGTTCCGCAGGATTCCCAGCCCCAACTTCGGCTTGAATCTGGACCCATCCCATTTGGTGTTTCAGTTAATGGATTATATCAGTGTCATTCCGGAATTTAAGGATCGGATCTTTCATGTTCATGCCAAAGAAGCCAAAGTGAACAGCGAGAAATTAAAACGGTACGGGATTTTCAACCGGCAGTTATTTAGCGGAACAGGACATGAGTTTGGTTATTGGAAACCCTGTATGCCGGGTCTGGGAGATCTCGACTGGAACCTTTTTCTGAAAACTTTACGGGATAACGGTTATGACGGTGTGGTCAGCATCGAGCATGAAGATCCCGATTATGAGGGCACGGAGGAAAAAGTCAAAGAGGGACTCTTGATTGCCAAAAGACATTTGGAGAAATTCATTTAAAGCAATGAATACCGCCGATTCGATTTCCCAAAGAGGCTGTTGCAAAAGGGATTGAAATCCATGAGAAATACAATATATACCATAAATAATGGGTAAAGCTTTCCATATATTATATTTCTCTATCGATAAATCTTATTTTGCAACAGGCCCCTTATTCATATCTTACTTGGGCTGTCCCCTGCAGAAATGAATGGACAGCCTCCTCTTATTCGCATACAACCAGTTCCAATGGATATTTCTTTAAAAACTCCACCAAGGCCGGATTGATTTTGTTGTCGGTAATGATTTGATCGATGGCGCCGAAATCGGCCAGATAAATTTGTCCCATTTTGGAAAACTTGGTGTAGTCAGCTAAAACAATCACTTTTTGGGAACGTTCAATCATCAGGCGCTTGGTATCCACTTCATCGGGGCTGGAATCGGTCAGCATTTGCTGTTCATGAATACTGGCGCAGGATAAAAAGGCCTTACTGGGGTAGTAATCTCTGGCAATCCTTTGGGGAATCGTCCCGGAAAGGGACATGTTGCTCTCTTTAAAGACTCCGCCCAAACAAATGAACTGCAGATTGGGATTTTGAACCTGAACCGCTTCCAGAAGCAATTTCAAAGAATTGGTAAGGATGGATACGTGGAGGTCTTTCGGAATATAACGGAGAAGATAAAGGGATGTTGAACTGTTATCCACAAAAATAGTATCGCCATTCCGAATCAGCGTGGCTGCCTTTTGGCAAATGGTCTTTTTTTCTTCGGCGTGGTGAATCTCGCGGATTCCTACCGGAAATTCCGGTAGGATCTTATCGGATGGAACATTAAGGATAGCCCCGCCGTGGGTGCGTTTGATGATGCCTTCGTTTTCAAGTTCCCTCAAATCACGGCGAATGGTCTCTTTACAGGCATTGAATTTTTCCGATAAGGAATTTACATCGACTTTTCCTTCTTGCTCAAGGATATTAATGATTTGATTTTTTCTTTCCAATCCGAACATAGGATTCAACCCTTCTAATTTAATGCAATCATCAATTCTTAATCCATATTACCATATTTAGGGAGGTTTGGCGACGGATTCTTCGATGATGGGCAATAAGGAAAATACGTTATCTTGCTTTGGGCGGAAAATGTTTTGATACGGCAAGGGTTTATGAGAATGGGCAATCCGATGTGTGGCTGGGCAGTGGATCAAAGAACGCCGCAACCGTCAAAATATAGTCCTCTGCGCCAAAGGATGCCATCCCCTCGATCCCAATGCCATGCATATATCGCGTTTAACGCCGGAAGATATTGTTGGGGATTTGGAGACAAGCCTTCGCGCCATTGGAACCGATTATACGGACCTTTACCTTTTGCACAGGGATAATCCGAGAGTTCCGGTTGAAACCATCATGCCGGTCCTTCATAAGCTGGTGGCAACCGGGAAAACACGCGCTATCGGAGTTTCCAACTGGACCGCCGGGAGAATCAATGAGGCGAACCGGTTCGCCGTGGCCAACGGCCTGACGCCTTTCTCCGTGAGCCAAATGCATTTTGGCTTGGCCCAGACGACGCCCGCTCTTACCACGGATGTTACTCATGTTACCATGAATGATATTGAGTATGGATGGTATCTTGAGAACAACTTTTCGGTAATGGCCTTTGCGGCCCAGGGGAAAGGTTTTTTTGCGCAAGTTGCCAAAGGATTGCCTTTGAAAGAATGGCCCCAAAAATATTACGGATTCCTTCCGGAAAATTACCGCCGGGCTGAAAGATTGATTCAACTTGCTGCGGAATTGGGAACCAATGTTTCGGCGCTGGCTATTGCCTATGTCCGTGATAATCCGCTCCGGACTTCAGCTTTATGCGCATTTTCTTCGCTGGCCCAGTTTGAAGAAAGCATGGATGTTTTGCGGTTTAAGCTTACCCCGGAGCAGATTGCCTATTTGGAGGGGAAAGGGCAAACTCATTCGGCCAGATATCGAAAACAGCTCACTAAGTGATCGTTGACAATTCCAATCGCTTGCAAGTGGGCGTATACAGTCGTGGAGCCCAGGAATTTAAAACCCCGTTTTTTAAGATCCTTGCTGATGGTGTCGGAGAGGTCTGTTGTAACGGGAATTTCACCGGTGGTCTTATAAGCGTGGACTACCGGTTTGTTATTTACAAAACCCCAGATGTAACTGTCAAAGGAACCGAATTCCTGTTGAATCTGGATGAATTGTCTGGCATTGGTGACCGTGGCTTCGATTTTTTTCCGGTTGCGGATGATGCCGGGAAAAGCCAGTACCCGTTCAATATCGGCCTCGTTGTAACTTGCGATTTTTGAAACCGCGAAGGAATCCATGGCTGCTCTGAAAATCTCCCTTTTCTTCAGCACAATCAACCAACTGAGTCCGGCTTGCATCGCTTCCAAAGTTAAAAATTCAAAATGCTGCTGTTCGTCATGGAGGGGAGTACCCCATTCTTTGTCGTGATATTCGGTGAGCAGCGGGTCCCCAAGGCACCAGGGACAGCGGGAAAGATTGGTGGAATCCATGGTAGCACCTTTCAAACGGCGAGTATTTCTCCGGGCTGTGTTTTTAGGTATTCATCCTGTCGGCTTGATCAGGAACAGGTTGGGATGAACTTTTTGGAGAAGCCGTATAGATAGAGTTTATGGCGAAAGATACCAAAAATCAAGTTGAAAATTTTAACGTTTGAGAAGAACCGGTTGAGTGGAGGTGCGGACGGTGTTGGCGGGGTCCTGGGCGGTGAGAAAAACGGACGGGGCGATGAGAGCGCAGGGCAGGGCGATGATAGCGCAGGTCAGAGCTTTTTTTATATAAGGCCTTGGCCAAGGGGTGCCCAACAGGTTGAAGTACGGTGGGAATTGGGTTTGGGGGTCGGAAGGGGCGGGTTGCGGCGGCGACATTGAGTCAACCCTCCAACTTGGCTTCCGCGAATCCGGAGGATTCGACCTGAAGGGAGGAACGAAGGTTTTAGCCTGCGAAGCCTTTAGAATCAAAAACCAACAGAATTGCAGTTCGTTTTCCCTTGAGGGAGAAAGTGCGCCTTCATAGAGGCGAAGAATGAGGGTTGACCACAGCTAGCTATCCAAAATCTTTGAGGCTCCAACGGCATCGGTTACTCTTCCCTGAATGTGCTTGGGGGAGAGCCCGCCTTTAAGAAAGCGCGGAGAGAGGTCGTGGGAGGCATTTAAAAGCCTTCCATTGCACCAAATTCGAAAGACCTTGGCAAAAAAATTTATTCAAGAATTTGTCTGGATTGGGGGTCGCCATAATGAACTGGGGGCATTTTTTCATATCGATAAACTGATTAAAACCGGTATCAACATTGCTCATATGTAAGATTTTATTTTCTTCCCAATCATACATAAAATAATCATAAGCCAAAACTTGGTAATTTAAAAATATAAAAAAAAGTTACCAATAGAATTGAGATTCTTTTTCCCATCACTATCACATCCTTGGTAAATTCCTATTAAATAATTAATAAAAGATAAAAAACTAAACAATTGTCGAATTTTTTCGGCCAATAACAAAAAAATCCTGCTCGGTTTTACCTTTAATTTGTTTTATATACCAATTGAAATACCGGAAAGGGAGATGAGGGATAACAGCATAATAATCGTAATCCCTGGTTTGTGAAACGTGAAACGGGAGAGGCCGCTGCTGTGAATAGACAGATTGGGTGAGGACGTCGGCTGCCAGCCGACGGAAACGGGAGAGCGGATTTATGTGAGAAGGAAAAAGAATTCCTGATATCCCCGATGGGGGAAGGGTATACCCTAAGTGGTTTCCCTGATAATCAGCTCCGGATTAAGTTTTATATTATGAATGGTATGGTTTTCCTTGTTTTCAATTTTTTCAATCAACAAATCAACCCCCATGCGCGCCATTTCCAATACCGGCGGCGAAATTGTGGTAAGGCTCTGATACAAATAGGAAGATTCGCGGATATTATCATTGCCGATCATCGCAAAGTCCTCCGGTATTTTTAAGTTGGATTCGTAAATCGCCCTCATGGCTCCGATTGCAATATTATCATAACCGGTAAGTAATGCGGTGGGGCGATCCTTGCCGGATAAAATTTTTTGCATGCAATTATATCCGCCTTGCTCAAATCGTTCTGCATCATCCACACAATATTGTTCTTTGATTTCCAGCTCATTTTCCTTCATCGCCTTGGTAAACATTGGAAGACGAATAAATTTATTGACACTGTCGGTGATAAAACCGATTTTCCGGTGGCCCTTTTTTTTGAGGTGTTTGATGGCGGTATTCATACCATACGTATCGTCAATCATTATATAATCATAGTCAGGGAAAATATCCAACGCCTCAATCAATACCACTGGAATTCCATAGGAATTTTTGATACGCCTTAGTTGATTGATGATTTCATGATGTATGGAACAAATGAGAAAAATTCCGTCAACATTCCGGTTGCAAAACATTTCCAACCCATCGCACTCTTCCTCGAATTTAAAATTAGAGATGTTGAGGATGGTGCTATACTGTTTTTTTTGCAGGAAAAATTGTAAATCGTTTACGATTTTAACAAAGTAGTTGCTTTGGATTTCCGGAGCGATAATTCCTACCAATTTGGATGCCTTCCCGGCAAGAGTCTGGGCCACGACATTGGGTTTGTAGTTAAGTTCTTTGGCAATGTTGCAAACCTTCTCCCGGGTTTCTTCGGAAATATCGGCACGGCCGTTCAAGGCCTTTGAAACAGTCGAAACAGCTACGCCTGCCTTTTGGGAAATATCTTTTAAACTTGCCATCAATGATACCTCTTATTTTATTTTGCCATAATGATACAACGAAAACGGTTTTTTGTCCATGCAATAAGATGGGTCGCCTAAAAAATCCATTCCCATCTGCATATTTAAGCAATGGAAGCCATTCTTGAAGTTCGGCTATGGTTTATGGTTCGTCGAAATGAAAAAAAGCCCAAATATATTGACAGGCGTAGTAACATTTGGTATGCTTTAATTACCGAAAGCGCTTTCGAAACATTTCGAGATTTTATTTCATATACGGAACGGGTATTGTTATGGAGGATGAAACGTTATGAACCTGGCTAAACTACATAGCCTCAATGACTTGTTTAATAATGAACTGAAGAAACAAAAGATACTGGGCGCATCGATAGCAGTGGAACATCATCATCAGAGAGTGTTTCAAAATAGCTATGGTTCGGACGGCCGGGATTCGATTTATAGAATGTTTTCCATGAGTAAACCGATTACCGCGGTTGCAGTCATGATTCTTTATGAAAGAGGTCTCATTGATTTAAATGATTCCATTGCCAAATATTTGCCGGAATTTCAACATATGAAGGTATGCAACAAACAAGGAATTGTTGACGCCAAAAAACAAATCTCAATCCAAAATCTTTTAAATATGACTTCCGGTCTTGTATATCCTGCGGCGGATACGGAAGGGGGAAAAGCGATGGCCCGGTTATTCGCGGAAATCAAACAACAGGTAAAGATGGGCCGGAAATTTTCCAGCGCCGAGATTTGCAACATCCTGGCACAAGCCCCGTTGGACTTTGAGCCGGGAGAAGGATGGAAATACGGTTCGTCCGCGGATATTTTGGGCGGTATGGTTGAAGTTGTGTCGGGTCGGCGATTGAGCGAGTTTTTGAAAAAGGAACTCTTTGAGCCCCTAGAAATGGCCGATAGCGATTTTCAAGTGGCAGAAAGTAAATTGGCCAGGTTAGCCAAAATGTACACCCGAAAAGACGAACAGGGCCATCTGGAAATAGCGGATGAAAAAATGATGGAATCCTTAACCTTACTCGCTTTTTCATCAATAAACCCTAGCGAAGAACCATGTTTCGAGTCCGGAGGAGCCGGCCTGTATTCCACACTTGAGGACTATATGCATTTTCTCAGGATGCTGGTGAATGAGGGAGTTTATAACGGCCAGGAAATTCTGGGCCGTAAGACGATTGCCTTTATGAGGGCCAATCAGTTAAATCAAGCCCAGCGGGATTCGATATATTTCGACGGTCTTGCAGGATATGGTTACGGCAATCTATTCCGGGTCATGGTGGATAATGTAACAGCCTCAAGCAATGGCAGTGTCGGCGAATATGGCTGGGACGGATTACCCGGCAACTATTTTTTGGTAGACCCCGAAGAAGGTTTGGCGGTAACCTATATGCAGCAGATAGCGCAGGGACCCGATTTGAATGTGAGAAGAGCCATGAGACAGATTATCTATGGATCCTTATAGAGATGGATATCTTGAGGCGGAAATATTATGTAATGATCAAGAGAGCGAAATGATAAAGGGGAAAGCTCCATTTTCAAGTAATGCTTAAGGAAATGGAAATCGTTCGGTTTTTAAGGAAACCGTTTTCGTAATTTGTTGGTATTACGATGTAACATTTGAGGAGGTTGGATTCTGCGGTGAAGACAAAAAGTTTTTTACGTAAGTTTTTTAATGCCAGAGAGACAGGGATACTCATTCCTTTAATTTTGTTATGCCTGTTGATTGGAATTATGAATCCGGTTTTTTATTCGTTTGGTAATATCAACGATGTACTTCGCAGCACGTCCTACATACTGATTATTTCAATTGGGATGACCTTTGTTCTCATTGCAGCCGGTCTTGATCTTTCCGTGGGGTCTTTTTTGGCGCTTTGCGGTTTACTTTGCGGCATTTGTCTGAAATCGGGCGTGCCCATTCCCCTGGCGATCTTTATCGGTTTGCTTTCAGGAGTGGCCGGAGGACTATTCAATGCTTTGGTGGTGGTAAAGTTTTCGATTCCGCCGCTCATTACGACTTTGGGCACCATGTATATGGCGAGAGGGCTCGTTCTTGTGGTTACCAAAGGGACTCCGATATATCCATTACCTGCCGCATTCAGCCAATTCAGCCTGGGCAGCCTTTTCGGCATTCCCTATGTAGTCATAATAACTGCCATACTTGCGCTCTTGGCAAACTGGATCCTTAAACATACTATCTATGGCAGAAAAGTTTATGCCATTGGAGGCAATGAGGAAACGGCCCGTTATTCGGGAATTAACGTAAATCGAATTAAGGCATCGGTTTATATTATCGTTACGACCCTGGCAGCCTTATCCGGAATACTTATGGCGTCTAGACTCGGCTCGGCGCAGCCCTCTATCGGCGATGGCTATGAAATGCAGGTCATTACGGCTGTAATCATAGGCGGTACAAGCTTGAATGGCGGTTCGGGCACGATTCTGGGAACCGTATTCGGCGCATTATTTATGAGTGTCTTATATAACGGAATGAACCTGGTGGGGGTTTCAGCTTACTGGCAAAAATTCGTTATGGGTTTAATCATTGTGTTTGCCGTCGGTCTTGATCAATATAAACGGAATAAAATAAAGGCTTAGAACTCAAATAAATTCCAGGAAAAGGGCTTGATTATCGATGGAAATTATTTTAAAGATGATGAATATCACCAAAAGGTTCGGTCCTATCACGGTTTTCAAAAATGTTAATTTGGAATTGCATCAAGGGGAAGTTCTGGCGCTTGTTGGGGAAAACGGGGCCGGAAAGTCTACGTTGATGAACATTCTAAGCGGTACTTATCCGTATGGGACGTTTGAGGGGCAAATTTTCATCAATGGCGCGGAAAAAGTTTTTAAAAACCCAAGCGATTCACAAAATGCAGGAATCGAAATGATTCACCAGGAGATCAGCCTGCATCTGGATTTGACGGTTGCCGAAAACATATTTTTAGGCCGGTTGCCCCAAGTGGTTCCGGGCATCGTTGACTGGAAAAAAACTTATGCACAAACGCAAAAGTATCTTCAAATGGTGCGTTTGAATGTCGATCCTCAAGAAATGGTGAGAAATTTAAGTACCAGCCAGCAGCAGCTCCTTTCCATCGCAAAGTCTTTGGCCCGGCGCCCCCAAATTCTGGTTTTAGATGAACCGACCTCCGCATTAACCGAGCAAGACGCGCTTAATTTGTTTAGTATTATGAAAGAACTGTCTTCTAAGGGAATTTCCAGCATTTATATTTCGCATCATCTGGAAGAAGTTTTTGAGATTGCCAACCGGGTTATGGTTCTGCGGGATGGAAATGTCATTTCTTCCTATAACCGCGTTGATTTGGAGGTCAATCAAATCGTTGAGGATATGGTCGGGCGCAAAATTGATGACATGTATCCCAAAGAGAAAGTGCCCCTTGGATCTGAAGTATTACGCATTGAAAATTTTACCGTAAAACATCCTTTTATCTCCACCAAAAATATTGTTGAAAACATCAGTTTTGTCTTGAGAGAAGGAGAAATATTGGGTATCGCAGGCTTGGTCGGTGCAGGCCGGACTGAAATAGCCAATGCAATCTTTGGGACACTAAAACCTATCGATGGTGAAATTTATCTGAACGGTAAAAAAGTGGATATCACAACACCGTTGCAAGCCATTGAAAATGGAATCGGACTGGTTACGGAAGATCGAAAAAAAACGGGGATTATCCCGCCGATGAACTTGAGGGAAAACATGACCCTTTCAAGTTTGCATGCGGTATCGAAAGCGGGAATCGTTAACCAAGCCAATGAGGAAACCATTTCCCAACATTTTTTCGACAAATTGCATGTGAAGGCGGAAGGGTTAAATACCAACATTATGAACCTTAGCGGGGGTAATCAACAAAAGATCGTCCTTGCGAAATGGTTGATGAAAGATTTGAAAGTACTCATCTTGGATGAACCCACCCGCGGCGTTGATGTCGGGGCTAAAGTGGAAATTTATAACATTATGAATGAATTGGTAAAATCAAAGGTGGCCATCATCATGATATCTTCAGATTTACCCGAATTGCTGGGCATGTGTGACCGCTTTTTAGTGCTTTTTGGAGGAAAAGTGTGGGCTGAAATCCCACGCAGCCAGGTCTCGCAGGAAAAGGTCATGCGGGCCGCAACAGGTTTGGAGAAGTATTTCAGTTGATGAAACTGATATATATTAACAAAAAAGGAGAATGGAAATGAAAAAAGGATTATTATTGGGAATGGTATTGCTTATGATTTCGGTACTGATTGCGCCTGGAATCCAAAGTCTAGCTGCTGCAGGTAGTTCCGCAAAGAAACCTTATGTTATCTTTGTCAATCCCTTGGTGGGCAACCCCGTCTTTACCGATGAAGAAAACGGCATGAAACAAGCAGCTAAAGAATCAGGCTTTAGGCTTAAAATCATTGGTCCCTCCGTTATTGATGACGGCCAAATGGTGCAGGCGCTAGAGAGCGCTATTGCCGAGAAACCGGATGCTATTATCACGGTTCCCTATAATTACAGCGCTTTGAGTAATACATATATTAAGGCTAAACGGGCCGGAATACCGATTATCAATACCAGCTCCGATTCGCCGGAGGATAGCCGGGTTTGTTTTGTAGGCACAAATAATACGAATTATGGTATTCAAGCTGCGGATTATATCGCAAAAAAGACTGGCGGGAAGGCAAATGTTTGCATTATGATGGTTCGGCTCGATGTGTCCAATCAGTTGGAACAGAAAAAAGCTTTTGAAGCCCGGGTGGCCCAAAAATATCCCAATATTAAAATAGTAATCACCGAACAGGACAATGGCGATTCCATGACGGCAGTTCAGAAATTCCAGGATATTTTTAAAGCGCACCCTGAAGTGAATACCGTGTTATGCCTCAACGCTACCTGCGGGAATAGCGCCGCGTTGGTTGCGAGCGAAAATAATTTGACAAATAAGATGACGATTCTTGCGATTGATGCTATCAGTGAAACCGTGGACAATATTTCCAAAGGTAAAATATGGGCGACAATGGCCCAGAAATTTTGGAGAATGGGCTATCTAGGCGGCAAATATGCAATGGACACCATTAAGGGTAAGAAAGTTCCGTCTTTCACCGATTCGGGTACAATTCTTGTTACCAAGGATAATCAAAAAACTTTTCAAAGTGAAATGCATCAACCCTGATGAATTGAAAAAACCCCAGAAAGACTCGTTTCCCAGTCTTTCTGGGGTTTTTTATGCATTTACCCATGGCTTTTACGATAAAGTGACGTTTTAAAAGAAGCGTTGGATCATGGTTTGTTTTTTACCGGCATTAATGGATATTCCGTTTTTTATGTTTTCCGCCCATCACATCACTGACATCGCTGATGGTCATAAAAGCCTCTTCATCGATATCGTGGATAATCGTTTTTAATTTCACGATTTCCAAACGGGTCACCACGGAATAAATCGCGTTTTTTGCTTGACCGCTGAAGCCGCCTTTCGCTTCTAAGAAGGTCACTCCTCTGCCTAACCGCGCCGTAATGACCTCGGCAATCTCCGGGCCTTTATCAGTGATGATTAGGGCGGCCTTGGTTTCATCCAGGCCTTCGATGATGATGTCAATCATTTTGTAGGCGATAAAATAAGCAATTAGCGAGTACATCGCCTTATTCCAGCCAAAGACAAAACCGGCGCTGGCCATGATGAAAATGTTAAAAAACATGATAATTTCACCGACGGAAAAACCGCTTTTTTTATTCAGAAAAATGGCGATAATTTCCGTTCCGTCGAGAGACCCGCCGTAGCGGATGATGATTCCGACTCCAATTCCCAGAATGATACCGCCGAAAACCGTCGCCAGCAGCACATCGTGGGTGACGCCCGGAATCGGATGGAGAACCGAAACCCATATCGCCAGGGAAGTTACGGAAAACAGGGTGGATATTACGAAGGTCTTGCCGATTTGTTTATAACCGAAGATGAGAAAGGGAATGTTGAGAATGAAGATGAAAATGCCCAGTGAAAAATGGCTTAAATAGCTTGAGATAATCGATACCCCGGTAATACCGCCATCGATGATTTTGTTGGGTATCAGGAATTCTTCCAGTCCGACTGCAGCCAGCACCGCTCCCAACTCGAAAAACAAGTATTTCTTGATGGTTTTCAATAAACCATAATTTTTTTTCATTGAACGACCCCCATTTGAAGTAAGGAAAAACGTAACCTGAGAATAACCAAAAGGAACCCCTTTGTTGCATGGGAAAAAAATCCCTCCGGTTTATCATTTTCCACCGTTTTTTGAAACATTTACAATTTATTATAACATTATTTTCCGCACAATAAAAATAAGACACGATCAATAAAATCCCTCGGGCAAGGAAGGGAAAGGCTGGGGATCGTCGAAACATTGAAATAGATTCCAAGGCCTAAACGGGGGTTTTTGATGAAAATATTAGCGATTGCCGATGTTGAAGAGGAAACGATGTATGAAGAAAGAATGAGGTTGAAGATCGGTCCCGTCGATCTCATTATTTCCTGCGGGGATCTCTCGGAGGATTATCTGTCCTATGTTTCCACGGTGTATGGCGCGCCACTTTTTTATGTACGGGGCAATCATGATCAGAAAATAACCAAGGCCGTCTCCCTTGGGGAGAATTTACATAACCGGATGGTCCGCTATAAAGGATTCAAATTTCTTGGGTTTGAGGGATGTCCGCGCTACAATAACGGGGTAGTCCAATATACTGAGCGGGAAATGGGTTTGATGGTGAATAAGGCCATTTTCAGCGCCTGGTTTGGCGGTAAGCCCGATGTAATCGTGACCCACGCCACGCCAAAAGGGATTCACGAGGGGAAAGACTTTGCTCACCGGGGATTTGCGGCATTTAACAAACTGATCGAACATAGCGAGCCCCGCTTTTTTTTACACGGTCATAATCATTTGGTATATAATCCCCTGGATCAGGTACGGGTTTGGGAGAATGGAAAAACTCAAGTGATCAATGTCTACGGACATTATGTTTTTACGCTTGAATAAACAGCATGGGAGAATGCGCAATGAATTTCATACCCGGCACTTGCCTCAATCACCCAAAGGATTCCGCAGCTTACTGGTTTTTGTTCCACGACCATCAAATTCTGATGGATAGCTCTCCCGATACCAGTAGTGTCTTCGACATTTGTGTCGCTGACACTGGTGTCCCCGGTAATCCGGGCGGAATCGGTTATCACTTGCCGTTAGCCGCCGGAGAAACATTCGCTTTAACCGGCGCCGAGCGTTATCTGGGAACACTGGAAGGGCATCCCTGTTATTTCGCCACGGTTGCGGCAGATCAAAATTCCCCTGCCACATACAGCTTTGTTAAGGTGCGCGACCTCTACGGGAAGATGCCGGAGGATTTATTTTGGTTGGTGGGCCGGGCCTATCACCTCTCCAATTGGGATCGGCATACTTTATATTGCGGCAGTTGCGGCGCTCCTACCGAACCCGCCGCCGAAGAAAGGGCTAAAATTTGCCCCCGTTGCCGGGAGCTTATTTTCCCCCGGATTTCTCCGGCGATCATCGTGGCGATCACCAAGGATAATCAAATTCTATTAGCCCGCAACCGCAATCTTCCGGGGGATCTTCGTACGGTAATTGCCGGTTTTGTCGAGCCCGGAGAATCGTTGGAGGAATGTCTGCGTAGAGAAGTCCGGGAAGAAGTGGGTATCGAAGTTAAGAATATTCAATACTTCGCCAGCCAACCTTGGCCGTTTCCGGATTCTTTAATGGTTGCTTTTGTGGCCGAATATGAAAGCGGGGATATCGAAGTTGACGGCAGGGAAATCATTGAAGCGAATTGGTTTACCGCCGACAATCTTCCCCCGATCCCGGGGAAAATCAGTGTCGCCCGGAAGTTGATTGATTGGTTTGCCCAGCGTTATCCCGAATAAACGCTTAACTGAAAATGAATGGATACTTTCATGAAATTCGATTGACTGATAGTCAGTCAGGAATATGGATTTTCCTTTAGGAAGAAATGAAAGTGAAAGTGAAGGTTGAGGTTGAGGCGGCCAGGATTTAAATTTCTACCATAACCGGAAGGAAAAAATGAATCCGGTGTAAAATATTGGTTTTATACTATCATCGGTAGCCTACGGGAGCAGTTGGCTGAGGAGTTGCCGCGGCAAGCAGCATGTTCCTTTTTTTCGGGAGGTTTAAAGAAAATGAATAAATCGAAGCGAAATGAATTTGCAGAGCGTTATCAAAAGGAAAACCTGAAGGAAATGCGCTACCTGGGGGTCCGAGAGATATTGGTTGAACGCATTCGCGGCAGTGTCAACCGCTGGCAGGACTTTGACGCTCATTTTCACTCCGAAGACGCCGATCAGGCAAAATTGAAAAATATCCGTCTGGCCGCTGAATCAGGGGTCTCTTTTCCCCCGATACAAGTATACCAGGTAAAGGATGATTATTATGTGATCGACGGGAATCACCGGGTTACCGTTGCCAAAGAAATCCATCAGTTATATATTGATGCCGAGGTTTTTGAATTATTGCCGACCGGAGATACCTTAGAACATGTGTTGTGGAGGAAAAAAGCGGGCTTTACCCTTAAGACGGGGCTGGAACTGAATTTCACCGATATCGAGTCCTACCGTTTGGCTAGCCATTATCTTCATCTCCACCAGCAGGCCCTTTGCGAAAAGAATAAGGCCCAAATTTCTTTAAAGGAAGCCGCCGGTGATTGGCGGATGGAGGTTTATGATCCGGCCATCGCTTCCCTCAAACAGCTGAATATCGAAAGTTGTTTTCCCGCACATAGCCTGGATGATCTATTTCTTTACATTCTGCACCATCAGTACACCAAATCGGCGCTGCAAGGAAGAGAAATCAGTTTCAGGGAAGCCCTTTCGGCTTTCGTTGATTTGCAGCCCGGGCAAATGACTCCCTTTATGAATCAACTTTTCCAGGGGTTTGTGTTGAAGAAGAAATGCACCCGTATATGCGGGCAGTGCGCGCAAAAGTGCCCGGAAGGTTTAATTTGTTTGGATAACGGTCAATTGAAGATTGATGAAAAGTGTTCAGGATGCGGCCGGTGTACCGAAGGTTGTCCGGAAGGGAATTTAGTGGCATACCAGAAAATAGCATCCAATCCTCGTTTGCCAGTGGAGTAAAACAAGATCACCTGGAAGGGAAAAGAGGGATCTTTCATTTGAATGAAATGGCCGGGCGAGTCGCTTTGTTAACGGGATTATGCTTTGTTTTACTGCAATTAATTTCCGGGCAGCTTTTTCAGGATGGTTGTCAAAAAGTGTGGGCCGCTGAAGCCCCTCTTGAAATAGAGGATATTCAGGCCTCTCCGTTTCCGGATGCGTTTTTAAGGCCGGGTTTGAAGCCCAGAGATAATCGCTTTTACCGGGATTATAATCTGGCGGTGGATGAGTATAATACGGGTCAATATTCAAAAGCATTACCGATTTTGAAAGGGCTGATTAGCGGCTATAAAGACAACCGGTCAACCTTGTACCTTTGGGCTGTTTGTGTGGCGGAGGACTTTTCAAAAAAGGGAGACTATAAAGGGGCGATTGCTTACTATAAAGCAGCTCTCAGTATTGAAAAAGAGATTTCCATTCAGCATAATACCGTTTATTGCTATCTGCAACTGGCAGAGCAGCTCCAAAAGAGCGAACGTCTAACGATGCTCCTTTACGGGTACCGATTTGCCGGCAAATGCCGTTTGCGGGACGACTCTTTGGAGTCGTTGGCTATTAACATAAGCAATGAACTGTTTAGCCCCCCGGCGGTGGAATATTTTCAAGAGGCGATCCAGTGTATTGAGGCGGCTTTGGCCCAAAAAGACAATCCTTATTTACACCAAACCTTGGGATTTATTTATCTTTATCAAAATAAAGCGGGTTTAGCCAAAGGGGAATTTAAAAAGGTAGTGGATTTCTATCCCGATTCTCCTTATTATGCCACCTGCCTGGAGCGCTATAACAATATTGGCAACGCAAACTACCGTTATCAGGCTATTTATCCCATCCAGGTTTTTGCCGGCGTCAGGGGGGCATCGTCGGTCACGGCGAAGATAATGTTGCAAATCCCCCAGTCCTATCAATATCAGACCGTGAAGAATCTCCAGGTGAGTCTCAATAACCGGGCCATCCGTTACCAAACCGTCATCGATCCATTCGGAACCCAATTTTTACGCTGTGAAATTTCGAACAGTCTTTTACCGGGCCTGAATCATTTGGTTATTGCTGCCGAGGTTGGGGTGACCGATAAACGGATTTCCAAAGACAGTATCGCTTCCATGAAAATTACCGATTACCGGAAAACTGAAGCGAAATATCAGCTATGGACCCAATCGACCGAGGCTGTCGATTTAAAAAATCCCCAGATTCAAAAAATGGCCTGGGAAATCCGTCAAAACGTCCGGAGTGGCCGTTTGGCCGACCGGGTGCAGGGGGTTTATCAATATGTGATGAATGCCATGGCCTATCGGGAGCCGGCAGAAATGGGCCAAAAAGCCGGGGTTAAAAGAGCCTTGCAACATATGCAATCAGCAGACTGTGAGGACTATGCCGTTATCACAGTGGCTTTGCTCCGGGCGTTAAACATTCCCGCCGGCTATTTTTCGGGAGACTATTACGGCAGCCCAATCGGGCATGCCTGGGCGGTTTTTTTTACCCCCGATTATCAGCCGGTTCCTCTGGATACAACCTGGGGGGATACCAGCAAAATACCGGATTTGTTTTTTTTGGCTCATAGCAACTCCTTGATAACTACCAGTTTTTCCTGCGATTCGACACTATTGCCCGCTAACATGAACATTCATTTTGAATACAGTTCCACCTCCGGAGTTCAAATTCAAATGGGTCAGGAGCAACTTAAATTGACAAAACTATCGGATGGCATGACGCCGTGAATTTTTGGGAAAGTTTTGCCTCTATTGACAAATGGAGCTATGTTTTTTATAATGGAAACCACAAAAACCATTCCGGTATCCGCTGTGATATTATCCGGTTTTACAACGGATAACGCCATAAGAAGGAAATCGATTGAAGGAGACGGGTTTATGGTTACCGATGCCAAAGAAGACAACCTGCGCAAGTTGATCCTTGAGAAAGCGGGTGTCCAATTTTTTCAATACGGTTTTGTCAATACCACAACGCAGCAAATCGCCGCAGAATTGGAAATTAGTAAGAAGACTTTGTATAAGTATTTTAATAGCAAAGAAGAACTGCTCTTTGCCGTGTTGGCTATGGATCACCAGGAAATGCTCAGCCGGATTGAGGCTCTCACCCGGGATGGGGAAATGGATTTTTTGGAGAAACTACAGGAAATTTCCAGACTGATAGGAAAGTATAAAGCGAAATTTACACCGCAACTGATTCGGGACTTGAAAAAAATGGCTTTTGACCGGTTTGGTCATAAGGGTCCCCCTTATCAACGGCTGATTCCCTACATTGAGCAATTGTTGAATGAGGGAGTTCAAAAAGGAATGATCCGTAGTGATCTGGATTTACAATTAATTATGTTGGTAATATCCCGGGCTTTTGAAAATCTCATTTCCAGTGAGGCGCTTTCCGAATCGTCTTTTACCCTTCACGAAATACTTGAAGCGATCATTAAAATTATCAGCGAAGGGATACTGACGGAAAAAGCCCGTCAGAAAGTTTAATAAATTTTCTTATTTCCAACGATGGAAGGGAGGTGAAGATTTTTAAAAAGATGCCTTTTCCATGAATACACTTCTTTGTAAAAAAGTTTTAACATAAATTTGACGGGATGCTTTCAATAAATCCTGCAAAGTCACGTTATAGTAATGAAGGAAAAATTTTGGATTCAGGAAAAACTTGGGTCTTGGCATGAAGGAAGATCCAGCGACTTCCGGCAGCAGGGAATGAAAAACGGGCAGGAAAACCCCATCCTTGATCGAAATTCCATTGCATGGAGCATGGACATGGATCGGGAAGTATAGTAGGGGGAATTGTTGGAAAGAATTTGGAAAGAAATGCGGTTATATGACGGACAGGTTCCTACCCGGATTCAAGGTGTTGTTTGACGGTGGAAAAGTCTTAAAGGATTGCAAAAGAGGAGGTTTTTTGATGAAGAATCGTTTTTTAATTGTTATTTTAGCCTTCGCGGTGATGGTAACGCCTATTATCGCATTTGCTGCGGACGACAAGGCCGGCCAGACGGCGGGAGAAGTTTTGACGCTGGATCAGTGTTTACAATTGGCCTATCAAAACAGTAAACAACTCCAATCCCAGGAAAAGAGCGTTGCAATAGCTAAGGAAACAGTCCGTTCGGCAGAGGCCGGTTTATTTCCAACGGTTGGCTATACACTTGGAGCCATGAAATATGAAAATCCGCCCTCGTCACTGACGACCTCTACGGAGGCTTCCAAAGGTGAAATCTCGGTGACTCAAAATTTATACACCGGAGGGCAAGTGACGGGTGGTATTAAACTGGCTAAACTCGGTTTGAACAAAGCTCTTGAAGACCAAAGAAAAGCCAAGCAACAACTGACCTATGATGTTAAGTCCGTTTATTATCAAGCCTGGCTGGCAAAAAAAGCGGTCGATGTCCAGCAGGCATCCTATGATAATTTGAATCGTCATTATCAGCAGGTAAAAGTCTTTTTTCAAGCGGGAACCAAATCCCGGTATGACTTACTTCAAGCGGAAGTCAATTATCAAAGCATCAAGCCGCAATTGATTCAGGCGCAAAATAGTTTTGTGCTGGTAAAATTAAAATTGGCAACCACTATCGGGCTCGATAAAGACCGTCAATTTGAAGTCGGTGATGAGCTATCCAGTACCCAACTGCCGCAAAGCATGGAAATTTCTTTGCAGAATACGGTCGATCAAGCCTATAAAGACCGGCCGGAGCTGCGTCAATTGCAAATTGCCAATGAAGTCAACCGGGCGCAAACTCAAATGGATCAGTCCGGCTATAAGCCGAATATGTATTTAACCGGGGCTTATACCGGGAGCAGCACGGATTATAATCCCGGGAATTGGGATAAGTCTTGGAGCCTTACTTTAGGAATCAAGGGAAATTTTTTTGACGGCTTTAAAACTACGGCAACCGTGGCCAAAGATAAAGAAACGGAAGCCAAAGCATTAATCGATGAATCCTATCAAAAGGATAACATCCGTTTGGAAGTCCAGCAATCGATTCAAAGTCTCAACGCCGACCTGGAGACTATCGCTTCAAGCCAGGCCAATGTGACGCTGAATAAGGAAAATTTACGGTTAACTCAAACCCGGTTTGGCGCCGGAATGTCAACGACCATGGATATTATGGACGCCGAACTGTCTCTTGATAAGGCTTCCAACAGTTATTACAGTAGCATATCGGATTATCTGACCGCTCTAGCCAAACTTGATTTGGCGGTGGGGAAGGATTATTAAGATTATTTGACTGAATCGTTTTATGTCAAATTCTTATTGACTAACCTTCAAGTCGGTGATATACTTGCAATAGTTTAAACAAGTAGAAGCCATCCGCTTCTCACCTAAGGACTGAAGTCGCTTGGGTTTATAACACCAAACTTTAATTGGTATTTAGCGGGTGGATTCACCCGCTTTATTTTTGTGATTTTTTGGGAAAAGGCTGTTTCTTGATGAGGAGCAGTCTTACGGTAAGTTCTTACTTGGCTTAAACTAAATTGCCAAGTTATCTTTGGGAGGTGGCTGTTAATTAGTAACGAGTTGCGAATCAATGAGGAGATCCGGGCCAAGGAGATCCGGGTCGTTAGCTCCGATGGGGAACAATTGGGAATTATGTCGGTTAGGGATGCTTTAAAGATATCCCTTGAGAAAGATCTTGACTTGGTTGAAGTTGCTCCAACTGCGAAACCGCCTGTTTGCCGCATTATGGATTATGGAAAATATTGTTACGAGCAGAGCAAACGTGAACGGGAAGCCCGAAAAAAACAGAAAATCATTGAAGTCAAGGAAATCAGAATGACGCCGAAGATAGAAGAACATGATTTTCAAGTTAAGGTGAAGGCTGCCCAAAAGTTTCTCAAGGATGGCGATAAAGTCAAAGCAATTATCCGTTTCCGTGGCCGGGAGATAGTTCATGCTGAATTAGGGAAAACTCTTCTCAAGCAACTTTTTGAGGGTGTTCAGGAAAACGCCATTATGGAACGGGAACCTAAAATCGAAGGTAAAAATATGATTATGATTTTAGCCTGCAAATCAGAATAGGGAGGAAATTTCTATGCCAAAAATGAAAACCCATCGTGGGGCTGCTAAGCGTCTCACAGTGACTGGTAGTGGCAAAGTTAAAAAGAATAATGCTTTCAAAAGCCATCTTTTGGAATCAAAAAGTTCAAAGCGTAAACGCGGTTTACGAAAAGCCGGGATTGTCGATCATGGCGACATGAGAAGAGTTAAGAGAATGTTGGGTCTTTAATCGGCCTTTACGACAATTTTTTCATTCTCAAATATTGGATAGGGGGATTTATCATGCCAAGAGCAAAAGGCGGTTTTACGAGTCGCCATCGTCATAAAAAGATTTTAAAGCTTGCCAAAGGCTACCGTGGTTCAAAGAGTAGGATTTTTAGACCTGCCAATTCGCAGGTTCTTAAATCTTTGGCCTATGCTTTACGGGATCGCAGAGCTAAAAAACGTGATTTCAGAAAACTTTGGATTACCAGGATTAACGCTGCAGCCCGATTGAATGGTATGTCATACAGCACGTTTATTAGCGGTCTTAAGAAAGCTGGAGTTCAGGTTGACCGAAAGATATTAGCAGATTTGGCTGTACATGACGGTGAAGCTTTTAAGGATTTAGTGAGTGTTGCTAAATCTAAATAATTGGCCAAAAGTGTATAAAAAAGAGGCTGTCTCAGAAGGAAAATTGAGACAGCCTTTTCTATGTTTATTTCTTCACACTCTGCTCTCTGGTCGGGAGAGCCTCCCATAACCGGATATCCACTCGGCGGTTGAAACGCCAGGCTGATTCGTTATGGCCTTTTTTGAGCGGGAACTCTTCGCCATAAGCGAAGATCAGAATGCGAGCGGGGTCAATGCCCTGTGCTATCAAATAATTTTTGATAACTTCAGCTCGTCGAGTTGATAAGGCTAAGTTATATTTCTTAGTTCCGCGTTCATCGGTAAATCCACTAAGGGAAATATATAGTTTCGTATCGGCATTAAGTATTTTTACGGCATTGTCAAGAGCGATACGTTGGTCTTGACGTACAGTTGATTTGTCAAATCCAAAGTAGATGGAGCTTAACGATTTGTTAAGTTCAGCTATTTGGAATAGGGTGGTTTCTTCGGCGGGAGCTACTTCTTCTTCGGATGGAGCAGCCTCATCAGCCGGTGCGGCTTCTTCCTCGGCGGGAGCTACTTCTTCTTCGGATGGAGCAACCTCATCAGCCGGGGCAACTTCTTCCTCGGTATTAGTTTTATTATCGGTTGAAGTTGTAATTGCAGAAGAATTCTCTGTTGTGTTTTGGGAATTTTGAGTATCAGCTGGAGCAACATTAGAATTATCCTGATCAGCCAAGGATGTTTTAAAAACCGTAATTTTATCTAAAATGTTACTCGGAGATTTATCATTTTGAATTCCGGCAGCTGTACATATTTGAGGCATGGAATAGCTAAGAACGATACTACTTAAAACAAAGAGGAATGCAAAAAACTCCGTAAATCCTTTCTTTGGCACCTAAATCACCTCCGTTGATAGAATTTGACAACACGAATAATGTTGGTTAATCCCCCCTTTCATAGAAAGAGTTTGTCCAGAGTGATCAAATATCGATAATGTTTGTCGTGGAAGATATTCAAAATAGTTTTGACAATTTAATTTGTATTGATTCATTTTTATTACAAGAGCTTTGACTTTATACCACTTTTGTAATATGAAACAAAAGTGTTGTTATGAAAAGATAGATGGGTATTGTCGATGGAATGAAACTTTAGCGGGTGGAGTTTTAATTACAAAAACATCAGGTCGATTTGAGAAATAATTGGCCGGATGATTTTTCGCCTGGTAAAGTCCTGTCCCATAGAAGTGATCATTTAGAACGTGTATAGATTTGGTTACCATTGGGTAAATCGGTTGATTTTTGGTAAGGAAATGAATATAATGAAATTGTCAGCGGGACAGAAAATAAAAAGCAGGGACAAAAAATGACCCGCCAAATTATATGGAGGTGTATTAAATATGAAATGTCCAGATTGTCATGAGGAAATTCATTTTCACAAGGAGTATTGTCCACATTGCAGCGCTTCCTTATTTGGAAGAAACAGGAACTCGGAGAAGAAGTCAAAAGAAGGCGCCAAAAGTATTTGGTCGATTGTGGGAATTGTTTAATCGGATTATAGTAAGCGCGAGTTCGAACATTGAAAACACATTGAAATTTGGTTACTTTTTGGTAAATGTGTTGATTTTTGGAAATCAAAACAATATAATAAATAAAGCAGCGGGACAAAAAAATAACATAGGGACGAAATTTAGCCCGCTAAAATTTGGAGGTGTATGAATTATGAAATGTCCGGATTGTCATGAAGAGATTCAGTTTCACAAGGAGTATTGCCCACACTGTAGTGCGGCGTTGTTTGGAAGAAGCAAACGTAGAGTGGAACAGAATTTGAAGGATGGTTTTAAAAATGGCTGGTTAGTTGCGGGGATTATTTAAATAAGCTCCCGCAATTTTTTTTTGCCTTGATGGAAGTATGTGCAATTATTTTTATAGAATGTTATTTTTGGCACGAAGATGTTAATTTTCGTTTACAACTTATTCATATTTAAAGGTAAAACAAATTTGAATACCGAAAGAAATAAGGTAAATTTCTTTTACAATATAAAGTAAAAAAAGTTAAATTGATGACTTATGCTTGACAGCATCAAAAAAGATAGTAAAATGAATTTGGATATAATTCTACTATTATTATATCAGTGGGATCATAATCAATGGATAGAAAAATCCCATTGATTTGATTTTGTCTTTCATGGACTTTTTTGTATTTAAGAATTGAAGCTAAATTATTGGAAATGATGATAGGAAGGCAAAAATCAATTCCAAGCGAGGGAAAATTATGGAAAAAATGATTTTGTTTGCCATTTTGTTGCCGATTGTTGGTGCTTTTATCATACCGATAATCGGTCATTTTTCGGTCAAAATTAGAAACCTAGCGGCTATTTTATTTGTTAGCATTTCTTTTTTGGCATCTGCTTCTTTGATAGCCCCGATTTTATCGGGAACGACGCCGACTTTCTCCGCTAAATGGGTACTCGGCCTTGATCCGATTTTTACTTCGGATGCCTTAGGAGTTTTTATGGCGCTGGCCTCTTCGTTTTTAGGAATTATCATTATCTTGTATTCATTTGGTTATATCCGGCATGATAAAAATCAAAATGAATACTACATGATGGTTGTTTTATTTTTAGGGGCTATGACCGGACTTGTTTATTCGCAGAATTTGATTTTTATCTATCTGTTTTGGGAGATTGCGGCAATATGCTGTTGGAGATTGATTGGGTTTTACCGGGAACGCGACATTGTGTTACGCGCCGATAAAGCCTTTTTGATAACGGTTTTTGGCGCTTTGGCAATGTTGATGGGTTTTGTGATTTTATACAACAGTTACGGGAGTTTTGATTTGCGGGTGATGCACGGGAAGTTGGCCCCGGATTTGGCGGTCCTCCTTATTATGTGCGGTATCTTTTCTAAATCGGCCACCTTACCATTCCATTCCTGGCTTCCGGATGCCGGAGTTGCTCCTTCTCCGGTTACTGCGTTGCTTCATGCGGCAGTTTTGGTCAAAATCGGCGTTTTTGCTTTCGCTCGTATATTTGTCGGAGGCCTCGCCCTCTCGGGAATGTGGAATGAAATATTGCCGATTGTCATTGCAATAAGCGCCATTGTCGCAGGTGGGGCGGCGCTGGTTGAAACGGATATTAAAAGAATTATTGCCTATTCAACAGTGAGCCAATTGGCATTCATCTTTCTCGGACTCTTTATGCATAACCCTTTAGCTGTCGGGGGCGCGTTGCTTTTTATTTTGATGCACGGAATAGCCAAAGGCGGGTTATTTCTTTGCGCCGGCATCATCGAACATAATACCCATACGAAAGATATTCGGAAAATGGGGGGCTTGCTCCAAACCATGCCGATTACAGCGATTTCCTTTGCCTTTTGCGCGTTGTCGGTGATGGGGATTCCGCCATTTGGAGGCTTCTTTAGTAAACATATGGTGATATCGGGCGCGATTGAAGAAGGAAATTTGTGGTTAGCGGCAGCATTTATATTAGGAGCTTTTCTTACCATATTATATTTATTAAGATTGTTCATCATCGTGTTTATGGGAGAGTTGAAAATCCCCGCCAAGGAAGGCTCTCAAACCATGCTTTTCGCAGTTGCTTTATTAGCGGGTTTGTCCCTTATAAGCGGGTTTCTGGTGCATTATCCCAGTGAATTTATACAAATTGCCTTGCGGCAGATGATGGGGAGTTTATAATGAGTATTTTACTATTATTAATTCTTATTCCGGCACTTTACGGCGCCATATTGCTAGCTTTCCCGGCCAAGGTCAAAAGTTTCTGGGAAGTTATCAATGTCGCGGTTTCAGCTTTTATGGTTTACCTGACGATTTTGATTTGGGGCCCGCCCCAGCCGATTAGCTTTATAAGGCCATTTGCCGGGTTCGGGATGGATTTTCAATTAAGGTTTGGCCAATTTAATCAACTCGTAATCATTGCGATAACCGGGGCGGTTTTTTTGACGGTTTTATATTCCTTCACTTTTATGTTAAAACACCCCCGCAATAACCAATTTTACGGTTTTCTCTTTTTGACGGAAGCTATGGCAATTGGCGCCGCCTTGGCCAATAATTTGATTATGATGCTTTTCTTCTGGGAAGCTCTATTGATTACTTTGTTTGCCATGATTAATTCGGGAAGCGAAGGTTCATATCGAACAGCTGTTAAGGCTTTTGTTATTGTAGGATTAGCTGATCTTTGCTTGATGTTTGGAATCGGTATCATTGAAGCGCAAGCTAAAACGACGGTAATGACGGATATCCATTTGGATACGACAGGGGTTGGCGCTGTTGCTTTTGTATTGATGTTTATTGGTGCAATCGCTAAAGCAGGAGCTATTCCTTTTCACACATGGCTCCCGGATGCCGCGAAAGACGCTCCAATACCTTTCATGGCGATTTTGCCGGCAGCTCTGGGAAAGCTGTTGGGCATTTATTTAGCAACCCGAATCGTTTTGGAGTTTTTTACAGTTTCTTTGGGAATGAGACTTTTGGTGATGTCCGTCGGAGCAATTACGATCGTTTTTGCTGTGATGATGGCGTTTATTCAAACCGACTTTAAACGATCGCTTTCATATTGTACAATCAGTCAAGTCGGATATATGCTTCTGGGAATCGGTACGGGTATCCCGGTTGCGATTGCCGGCGGTATTTTTCAAATGATAAACCAAGTCATTTGTGAATGTTGTTTGGTGTTCGTTGGTGGCTCATTGGAAAAGCAAACGGGTACAACTGACTTAAGAAAATTAGGCGGTCTTTGGAAGGTTATGCCGCTTACATTTATCTGCTTTGCTATAGCTGGGGCTGCTGTCTCCGGGATTCCGCTTTTTGGCGGTTTTATTTCGAAACAAATGATTTTTGACGGAATCTTACAAACGAATTATCGAATTTTTTTCTTGGCGGCAATCTTAGGGACGCTTTTCACTGCGGCTACATTCTTGAAATTGGGACATGCGATATTTTTTGGAAAAACAGTTTCAGACCCAAATGAGACCCAAGAAGCTCATTGGAGTATGATAACTCCCATGGCTCTCTTAGCTGCCGCTACAATATTTTTTGGCGTTTATCCCAGTTTTCCTTTTGATTATTTACTTAAGCCCCATTTAGGAGAGGGCTTACGCAGCGATGTTATTAATATTCATTATGTTTTTAGCTTGAATCAATTGGTGTTGTTTACTTTATTCACTTTACTGATTGCCATTATCAACCATGCCATTGGAGTCCGGCTGAGCGGCAGCGGTGTTGGCTCATCAGATCATTTCAGGATGGCGCCGGGTTTTAAGTATTTTTATCATTGGGCCGAACGTCAAATATTTGACCCTTATGTTCAAGGCAAAACAATTGGACGATATGCTGCCCTCGGGCTTTACTGGATTGACCGGGGAATCAATTGGGTCTATCAAATACTAATCCCGACTGCAGCCGGTTTTATTTCAGAAGCCCGTCGCTTCCATAATGGAGTCTATGGCAATTATTTGGCTTGGTCTTTAGGGGGTTTTTTGTGCTTGCTTGTTTATTTTATGTGTTTTTTTAAATAGTTAAGCCACCCGGTCGCTGAAGATACGGAAAAGCTCCAGCCGGGGATGGTTAAAAAATCGTTGAACGCTATAGGGGGAAGAGCCGTGCTTTTAGCATTTATACTTGTGCCTTTATTGGGCGCAGCAATTATGCCGATAATACGAAAAATATGGGCCAAAGCTTCGACTTGGATTACGACTCTGGTTAGCTTTTACCTGGTAGTAATGACAGGATGGATCGCTTTTCATAATTTGGTGAGCCATCAAAAGTTAATGCTTACCGAGTGGCTTTTAGGGCAAAAACTTGCCTTAACCGTGGATGGCTTATCATTAATTGCCCTGGCGGCGATCGGATTGGTGGCTTTGGTGACAGCCATATATTCGGCTGGTTTTAATTTGCACCCGGACCGGCGGCCCGGTTACAATGCGTTACTTCTTTTGATTGTCACCGGCATGAACGGTCTGGTTATGGCGACCGACCTTTTTTCCCTTTATGTGTTCCTCGAAATTGTCTCGATTACCGCATATATTTTAATCGCATATCAAAACGATATCGAAGGCCTTGAGGGTTCGTTTAAATACATGATGCTTTCCGCTGCGGCAACTGTTTTTCTGCTATTGGGAACAGCACTTTTATTTGCAATGACTGGTAGTGTTTCCTTTAGCGAGGTCGCTGCAGGAGTGAAATCCGGTAATTTATTCATTCAGTTGGGATTTGCCTTTGTGGTTTTCGCATTCTTGGTTAAAGCAGGTATGATACCATTTCATGCATGGCTTCCGGATGCTTACACAGCAGCTTCGTCTCCGGTATCGATTCTCCTGGCCGGTATTGTGACGAAAATTTGTGGTGTCTATACTTTGATGCGGGTTGTTTTGGCGGTTTTCGGGTTTTCAAATCCATTTTCGGCGATGTTATTATTTACCGGGGCTATTTCGGTAGTATTGGGCGCCTTCCTGGCTTTGGGTCAAAAAAATTTCAAACGGATGTTGGCTTTTTCGAGTATCAGTCAAATTGGATATATGATGATGGGGTTTGCCACAGGCTCTCCTCTGGGAATGATCGGAGCCGCATTCCACTTCTTTAATCACGCTGTGTTTAAATCGTTATTGTTTATCAACGCCGGCGCAGTGGAAGAGGCTACCGGTACTCGCAATTTTGATGAACTTGGCGGGTTAGCCGGTAAAATGCCAGTTACAGGCGTAACCTCGGTTATCGGTTTACTTTCCACTGCAGGGATACCACCACTAGCCGGATTTTGGAGTAAATTAATTATCATTATCGCCCTTTGGCAGGGTGGTTATCATTCATACGCGCTGATAGCGGTTTTTGCCAGTATTGTTACTCTCGGATACTTGCTGTCTCTTCAACGTAGCGTATTTTTTGGAAAAGTCAAGCAAGGGTTGGAAGATGTACATGAGGTAGCGCCGGTTTTATACTGGCCTGCTATTATTATGGCTTTTATCACTGTTGGTTGCGGAATCTTTTTCTGGTTTATAATCCCTAAACTGATCCTACCGGTTAACTCATTGTTAGGATTGATGTTTAAGTAACGGAGGTGTGGTCATGGAATTTCATATCTTCATTTTGATCTTCCTTTTTTTGATTCCAGCGGTACTTGCAGCTATAAGTAGGTCTTTATTGCGGTCTGTTATCGCTTTGTTGGTTTGCAGTGTGGGTTTGACTTTGCTTTTCTTTAATTTAAGTGCCCCGCTGGCCGGCGTATTTGAATTATCTGTGTGCGCAGGATTGATATCGGTATTGTTTATTAATATTATTAGTTTGACACGACCGGTTACCGGCGAGGAAGAGTTATCCAAGATCAAAAATCACTATCAAAGATTTCTGGGTTTGCCCTTGCTTATTGTTATTCTGGGAATCATCCTTTGGGTGAATCAAGATTCCTTGTTTGGGGGTTTGGTGATTCAAAAGGCTACCGAAAATGCCACTGTGGGAGAAATTCTCTGGGGAATGCGCGGTCTGGATTTAATTGGCCAGGTGGTTATTTTACTAGTGGGTGTTTATGGGATTGTAGTCCTATTTAGACGGGGGAAATCCAATGAATAATTATTTTGGGATAGATTTCATCGCGGTCATTCTAGTCATTTGCATTGGACTCTATACTTTACTCCTGGCCAAGAATATGATTCGGATGCTGATTGGTTTTGAATTAATGACCAAAGGAGTAACTTTGGCTTTTATCAGTGCCGGAAATGCGAATGGCAAGATCGCATTAAGCCAGACCTTGGTAATTACGATGATTGTCGTTGAGGTTGTATCAATAGCCATTGCTCTGGCTATAGTAATGTTGATTCAAAAGAAGAACCATTCGTTGAATATTCGTAAGTTGACCAATTTGAAGGGGTGAGAGAATGGAAGAGGCAAAATTATTATTATCCCCACCGGTGGCATTCGCACTTTTTTTGTTCATTGGAGGATTACTTTATTTATTTGGTTATTTACTCGCGGAAAAAGGGAGTCAAAGTCAACATAAAAAGAGCCCTTATGCTTGCGGGGAAAATGTTCCGGCAGTAAAGATTCAACCGGATTATTCATTATTTTTTCCTTTTGCCATCTTTTTTACCATCGTTCATGTGACGGCATTGATCATGGCTACATTGCCGGTTGGTAATATGGCTTTGATGGGCATATTATATTTGGCTGGAATATCGATTTCTCTTTATACCCTGGTCGTGAGGTGACAAATATGCTAAAGAAACTCGTTAAATGGGCCCGGGTGAAATCTCCGTGGGTGCTTCATTTCAATACCGGAGCCTGTAATGCTTGCGACATTGAAATTCTTGCGGCCTTAACTCCGCGATATGATATTGAGCGTTTTGGGGTTCAACTCAAAGCAACCCCACGTCATGCCGACATCATATTATGTTCGGGTCCGGTGACCAAACAAATCAAAGATCGTTTAATCAGGATATATGAGCAAATGCCCGAACCGAAATTTATCGTCGCCGTAGGAACGTGCGCTTGTTCGGGAGGGGTTTTTGAAGGATGCTATAATGTTGAAGGCGGCATCGATTCCACGGTTCCGGTAGCCGCTTATATCCCCGGTTGTCCCGCCAGCCCGGAAGCAATAATTGACGGGGTCGTCAAGCTACTGGAGCGGATCGACAAGCCGGAGCAGTTTGAAGAGGCACGGCCAATTCTTGTTGGAGAGGGTGAACCTAATGAATAACCAAGAGTTAGTAGCCTTTTTAGGAACCAAGTTTTCCGGAAAGCTGACCAATATAACGACATCGCGGGAAAAAAGAATTTTTGCCGAGGTCGCAACCGCTGATTTGGTGAATGTTATGCAAACTTTGAAAGATTCCGGCATTGATTTTTTGGGTACCGTTACCGGATTGGATTTGAGTGATAAATTTGAAGTAATTTATCACCTTTATAGTGATGAAGGAATTGTGTTGAATCTAAAAACCTTTACCGACCGGAATAATCCTAAAGTTCCCACGGTTACTACTGTTTTCGCGGGCGCTTTTTTATACGAGCGTGAATTGATGGACTTATTGGGTATTGATGTTGAAGGGACACCGCCGCATCGCAGATATCCTTTGCCGGATGATTGGCCGGCAGGTCAATTTCCTTTGCGGAAAGACTGGAAAGGGCTTCCTTCGGAAGATGAGGTGAATAAGGTATGAGTGAAGTTAAGATTCCAATTGGGCCTCAACATCCCGCGTTACATGAACCGGAAAGCTTCAACCTGACTTTGGAAGGGGAAATCATTGTTGATGCCGAGGATAAGCTTGGTTATAACCACCGGGGCATTGAAAAGGCTTGTGAGAGCCGGAATTTTATTCAAGATATCTATTTAATTGAACGGATTTGCGGTATTTGTTCCCATTCCCATTCCACTTGCTTGGTGCAGGCTGTTGAAGAAATAGCGGCGGTGGAAATTCCGCCGCGGGCGAAATATATTCGGGCTATTATCGGTGAACTGGAGCGGATTCACAGCCATTTATTATGGTTGGGGGTTGCCGGACATGAAGTCGGTTTTGAGACATTGTTTATGTATGCTTGGCGTGACCGGGAAATCGTCATGGATATTTTGGCATGGATTTCCGGTAACCGCGTGAACTATGGAATGAATACCATCGGAGGTGTCCGCCGCGATATCAGTCCGGAAATACTGGAGCAGATTCTTGGCAGCCTCGATACATTAATTGCGCGCACCGAATATTATACCAAAATTGTCACCGACGAGCCTACATTCATGGGCAGGCTTCGGGGAGTCGGAAAACTTCCGAAAGAGCTTGCAAGAAGTTTAGGGGCGGTTGGCCCGATGGCCCGGGCTTCGGGTATCGCCCGAGATGTTCGCCAGGATGATCCTTACGGCGCCTATTCCCAGATTGAATTTAGGATTGTGACCGATGATCATGCGGATGTATTAGGACGCACCATCGTTCGGGTTAATGAATTGTTGGAAAGCTACCGATTGCTGCGGGTACTGGTGGAAAGCTTGCCGGAGGGACCGATCGTTGTTAAGGTGCCCCGGAAAATTCCCGAAGGTGAGGCATTATCCCGTTTGGAAGCGCCTCGCGGCGAAGATATTTTGTATTTAAAAACCAATGGGACTGAAATGCCGGAGCGGGTGAAAGTCCGGGCCCCAACTTTGGCCAACTTGGCTTCAATCCGGGAAATGCTTCGCGGGGCTTATTTGGCTGATTTTCCGATTATTGTCGCCGCGCTCGATCCATGTTTTTCATGCACCGACCGGATGATTAAAATCGGCGATGGAAAAAAGGATAGTTTAATGAACTGGCAGCAATTAAGGGAATATAGCATTTCCTGGCATAAAAATAGGGGTTTGGATTTAGGACAAATTAAATAAAGGCAAACCCGATAAAGAATTTACAAAAATTGACTGTGGTGGTGGAGCAATGAGCGTTGAATGGACGTTATTATACATGTTCATCTTCCCGGGATTTTTATTCTTAATGGCTTATGGTATGGTCTGTGAATGGGTTGACCGTAAATTATTCGCCCGTTTTCAAAATCGTGTCGGTCCACCGTGGTTTCAGCCGGAAGCCGATTTCATCAAACTGCTGTCCAAGGAAGAAATTATTCCGGAAGCAGCTGATAAAGTAATGTTCCGGTTGTTACCGATTTTCGCAATCGCGGCAGTATTGACGGCTTTTTTGTATGTGCCGATTTGGAATACGGATGTGCCGTATCCTTTTGAAGGGGATCTGATTGTTGTATTCTATTTGCTCACCATACCCACCTTAACATTTTTCTTGGCAGGATGGAATTCAACATCACTTTTTTCAGCCTTGGGATCCGTTCGTAATTTAACCCAATTATTTAGCTATGAGGTGCCGTTGCTTTTATCTTTGCTCGGCCCCGCTCTTTTGGCAGGGACCTGGAAGATCAGTGGTATCACCGCTTTCTTTTTAGAACGACCGGAATTATTGGTAGTAAATGTCATTGGATTTCTCGTTGCATTAGTTGCGGTTCAGGGAAAATTGGAACGGGTGCCTTTTGATATTCCGGAAGCTGAAACGGAAATTGTGGCGGGAAGTTTTACGGAATTCGGCGGCAGGTTATTGGGTTTATTCCGTTTGGCGACAGATTTGGAATTAGTGGTGGTATCAGCTTTGTTGTCTGCGGTTTTCCTGGGAGGTTCCTTTGGACTTCATCCGGTATTGGGATTTATAGTATTTATCGTTAAAACGTTATTGATTGTTTGCATTTTAACGGTGTTTAAAACGGTAATGGCCAGGGTACGTATGGAACAGATGATGAAATTTAGTTGGAAATACCTTGCTCCCATCGCTTTGGTGCAACTTTTGATTAATATTATTGTGAAAGCGTATTTGATATAAATGGGAGAATGGATTTCCGATCCCTTGAATCTCCCGCTTTTGATAAACATTGAATGAGGTGTTTTTAAATGAAACATCCAGGTAAGATTTTTCCGGAAGTATTTTCTAATTTAACAAAACCTGTTGCAACAATAAAATATCCCCATGAAAAAGCTAAGGTTCCGGAAAATTTCCGTGGCAAAATTAGCTTTAACGCTAAAAATTGTATCGGCTGTAAAATGTGTATGCGGGATTGCCCTGCCAAAGCCATTACAATTGAAAAGGTCGGTGAGGAGAAAGTCTTCAGGGCCAGGTTTGCGTTGGATAATTGTATTTTTTGTGCCCAGTGTGTTGACTCTTGTCCCCGGAAAGCTTTAAGCTCAACACCTGAATTTGAACTGGCTCAATATGATAAGGCTAAGTTAACGGAGACTCAGGAATAATGGAAGTTATCAATGAGTTTTTGAATCGGCTTCGGGATAGCAAGAAAATTGCTTTTTTAGGAGTGGGGTCTCCCTTGCGGGCCGATGATTCTATCGGCCTCTATATTGTAAGCGAGTTTGAAAATCAACTCCAAAAGAATCCCAACCGGGAATGTCTTTTTTTCCTTGGTGAATCGGCTCCGGAGAATTTTTCAGGCGCGATTCGTTCTGAGGCTCCATCGCATGTGGTCATTGTCGATGCGGCTGAAATGGGTAAGGAACCCGGCTCTTTTACTTTAATCGAACCCGAACAGATTGAAGGGGTAGGTTTTTCTACCCATATGTTGCCTTTGAAGATTTTGATTGATTATTTAAAGCAAACTATCGCCTGCCAGGTCATTATAGTGGGCGTACAGCCGAAGTTATTGGAATTTGGCTATCCGGTAACCGCTGAAGTAAAAAATGCCGCAGATTGCTTCATTCGCGAAGTTTGTGATCAATTATAAGTTGCTCAATATTAATTTTTAAAAAGACAACCCCAAAGGTTGTTTTTTTATGGTATATCGATGGAACTCCTCAGTAATTTTTAGGAAAAAAGGAAGCGTGGTGAACAAAGATTTCAAAATCTTTGGATGTCCATATTATCCAGGGAGTATTGAGTTAAGAAGGAAACCGACGAATTTTAGAGGGAAATATTTTTTCATGGCGAAAGTTACGAAGAACAGGAATATAGTAAAAAGGGGAAAGCGCAATGGCCCAGCGTAAAGTGCCTGATGTTGTTATACGGAGATTGCCGCTATATTTAAGAGTGTTAGAGATCCTTGATCCGGAAGAGGCTCCCATTATTTCTTCCGAACAATTAGCGAAGATTATCGGTACGTCATCAGGGCAAGTTCGCAAGGATTTATCTTATTTCGGAGTATTCGGCAAGCAAGGCGTAGGCTATCAAACCAGTTCATTAGGGGCTGAATTACGGCGAATTTTAAAACTCGATCAGGAAATCCGGGTGGGACTCATTGGAGCCGGTAATCTAGGCGCCGCTTTGGTGCGCTATCACCAAAAAAACCGGGTTCATCAACCCCTTGAGATCGTAGCTCTTTTTGATGTTGATGAGAAAAAAATCGGCCGCAAAATCGCGGATGTGGAAGTTTATCCAATCGACCAATTAGCCAATGTCATTGGTGAGTCGGAAATAAAAATGATGATCTTAACCTTTCCTGCTGAAAATGTGCAGCATATCGTGGATGTTTGCGTTGAAAGCGGGGTTAAATCTTTTCTAAACTTCGTTCCGGCCTCAGTGAAAGTCCCGGATGGCGTCAAATTAAGGACTTCGGATGTAACGCTCGAATTACAGAGTTTGGCTTATTATACGTGATGGCGGGGGTCACATGACGGAACTGGAAGGGACTATTGACAGGATAACTTATTATAATGAAGATACCTATTATACCGTAGCCAAACTCAAGTTGAAATCGGGGAATCTGGTCACGGTAGTCGGAAATCTGCCTCCCTTATATTTGGGAGAGGTTTTGGCCGTCAAAGGCGAATGGGTAGAACATAAGGAATTCGGTGAACAGTTTTCGGTGGCTGAATGGCAAAGCCGCGAGCCCTCATCTATAACCGGAATCGAACGTTTTTTAGGCAGCGGTTTACTAAAAGGGATTGGTCCGGCAACCGCCAAAAAGATAGTCAAGGAATTTGGTAAACAAACATTGGCCATTATTGAACTGATGCCCGAAAAGTTGACCCAAATTCCCGGCATCAGTCAGGCCAAAGCGGAACGGATTGCTGCGAGCCTTAAAGAACATGCTGAGATTCAGCAGATCATGGTTTTTCTGCAAGGGGTGGGAATCAGTCCCGGTTATGCATTAAAAATTTATCATACGTACCAGAGCGAGGCCGTCAAGGTTGTTAAAGAAAATCCATACCGTTTAGCCGATGAGGTCCATGGGATTGGTTTTAAAATTGCCGACCAAATCGCTCAAAAAATGGGTATTCAGAAAGATTCCCCCTATCGTTTGCGGGCGGGAGTTCGTTATTTGCTGGGTGAAAACTGTACCGAAGGGCATCTCTATGCCCTGGAAAGCGAGTTTATGGCTCTGGCCGTGAAAGAGTTGGAAAGCAATGAATTGCAATTGGCCGGTGTCGTTGAAGATTTAATCGTTAAGAAAGAATTGTACCGGGAGAGTCTGGATAAGGTGAATATCCTTTATCTGGCACCTTTTTATTATAGCGAAGTCGGTGTGGTCGCCCAAATAAAAAATATCATGGATGTGGGTTTGCCTCCCATTATTCTCGATGTGGAAGATCTGCTCGACCAGTATTCCGTTAAAAATAATATTAGTTTGGCTTCCCAACAAAAAGAAGCGGCCCAAAAGGCTTTGGAAAACGGGATGTTGGTGATAACCGGCGGCCCGGGTACCGGGAAGACCACGATTATTAAAGCGATTTTATATCTGTTGAAGCAAGCGAAGCTTAATGTGATGCTGGCAGCGCCTACCGGAAGGGCGGCTAAACGTCTTAGTGAAGCTACCGGCGAAACGGCGAAAACGATTCACCGGTTACTGGGTTATGGCGCCGAGGTATTTGAAGGCAGCCGTTTTCAGTATAACGAGGATGAGCCGTTGGAAACGGATGTGTTAATCGTTGACGAATTCTCGATGGTCGACTTAATGTTGTTTTATAATTTGTTGAAGGCGATTAGGCCGGGAATCCGGTTGATTATGGTGGGTGATGTTGATCAATTGCCTTCTGTCGGACCGGGAACGGTTCTGCAGGACTTAATCGAATGTGGACGTATCCCGGTGGTTCGTTTGAATGTGATTTTCAGGCAAGCGCAGCAAAGTTTGATTGTTTCCAATGCCCATAAAATAAACCAGGGAGAATTTCCGGTCCTGACGATGGATAATGACTTTTTTTTCATTGAGGATAATGACCCGGACCATATCGCGGCTACTATCCCGGAGTTGGTAAAATCGAGGATTCCGGGATATTTGAAATGTGACCCGGTGGAGGATATTCAGATTCTTACCCCGATGCGCCGGACCGTGACCGGTATAGAGAATTTGAATCTGGTTTTACAGGAAGCCTTGAATCCTTCTACTTCAGAGTGTTCCGAATTGAAATCCGGCAAACTTACTTTCCGGGTGGGCGATAAAGTAATGCAACTGAAGAACGACTATCAAAAAGGGGTATTTAACGGGGATATCGGACGGATCCGTGAGATTGACCCGGAGGACCGCCGGATGGTGGTTGGATATCCGGAGCTGGAAGGGGAGCGAAAGGTCCCGTATGAATCGGAGGAACTTGACCAACTGGTGCTTTCTTATGCGATATCGGTTCATAAAAGCCAGGGTAATGAATATCCGGTAGTGATCATGCCGGTGACGACCCAACATTTTATGATGTTGCAACGCAATCTGTTATATACCGCCGTAACCCGGGCCAAAAAGATGGCGGTGTTGATCGGCTCCAAAAAAGCGATTGCCATTGCGGTGAAGAACAATAAGATTGTGGAGCGGCATTCGCTGCTCCGGGAGAGGATCAAGAGAGCGGTATGACTGGGATAGAATTTAACCCATATTGATAAAAGAGCGACGGATACGATACGCTCTTTTATTTTTTATTTAGCGGATAGGTTCTTTAGAATTTAGCTACTTAGAAAATACTTTTAACCCAGATTCTAAGTCGAACAGCCACCCCAGCGGAATTTTCATCCCATCGTTGTCCCAGCAAAGCTGGGGTGGATGACTATCTTGAACTTGATATTCACCTTGACCAACCGGAATACCTGGATTGTCAAGACCGGGGATAGAGAGTGCGGGCTGACAGAGTGTTCGACAGGCGTAAGTGTGCTACAGCGAGGAATACAAGCGGAGGGATTATGTGGCGCGTTGGCTTATGAATTCGGGCAATACCTAAAGATGAACACTTTGTTAATTGTCTTACTTAGACGTTTCATAAAATCTTTTATAAATTTTTTGGTCTTTTGAAAGGAAAATAAAAGAATTTAGAGAATAAACCCAAAAAGAAGTTTTAGGAAGTGTCTGATTGAAATCTTTTTGGCAAAAAAATTATTTATTTACAATGAACCCAGCCGGAAAACGGCTGGGTTTTAAATTTGCATTCGACAAAAATCAGTGAATTTCGACAATGATAAATGATTGTAAAGAAGGGAAATTTTATGACAAAGATATCGGTAATTAGAAAAATCCTCTTGCTAACTTGCTTTATGGGGATAGCCGCAAGTATTCTGCTTATTAAAATGCCAGTTGTCATGGCAACCGGCCCCATATCGTATCAGTATAGTTATGGTGGCCAAGATAATACTTATACCAATTACTTTCCTCTAAATTCAATAAACCAATTCATCACTTATCCATATCCAATTTATATTTTTTGGCAAATTACCATCGGTACCGACTTAATGGATACTTGTACAGAACCTCAGTTTCAAATTCAATATTATTCCAATGGAGCAGTGGGCCCGTCTGCTATCGCTCCACAAGCTTTTCACAATGACACTCGAAACGGTCATTTTTTACTTCCAGCCAATACTGGTATTTGTGTTACAGTATTTACAGGGCACTGGAAACATAAATACTGGCATCATGGGAGTAATCATACAAGAAGAGGAGGCTTTGATTGCTCCTATACAATTATATATCAACCAGATGAAGTCGCTCCAGACGCACCATCAAAACCAGAAGTTATTGATGATGGAACGATATATAAAACAGGCGATAAAATATATACACGGTACAATCCTACTTTAAAATTTACCGCTACAGATCATGGATCAATATATAGCAATTGTGAGACGATTAGCGGTATCAAAGATTATCTGTTATTTATCAACGGGCTTCAACAAGAAAAGTCCTTTACTTCCCCTTGCACCTTATCACTTCCGGAGGGAGAAAATGATATTCGTGTCAAAGCTCGCGATATAGCGGGTAATATCAGCCCCATAAGTGAGGAATTGGCACTTTTTGTAGACCAAACCATTCCAACAACGCCGGGGCAACCCTATATCAAAGATCATAAAAACGACAACTATGTTTCATCCACCAATCTAACTTGGACGTGGGATCAATCGAATGATGTTGCTCCGGGGAGCGGTCTAAAGGGATATCAGGCATATATCGCTAAAGCAGACGGCACGGTTGTTGCTGATTGGGTTAATGTAACGACAAACAGCTATAGCTATACGGTCGAAGATGGAACAAGTTATACCTGCAAAGTCAGAGCTATTGATAATGTAGGAAATCAAAGCTATGAATCCCAAGCCAATAGGATATCGGTTGACCTTTCAGCACCGGAGGTAGCTTTAAAGCAATATCCAATCCATCAAAACGGCAAAAACCTAATCTTGGGGTGGAATGCCGTGATGGATAATGGCGTTGGCTTGGATAAATACCAAGTAGTTTTGACGGGGAGTGTTGCTGACCCGGATAATGCTCAAGCCAATATCATCGAGAAAAATACTACTTCTAATACAAAGTATACTTTTGTTACGCCCATCAATTCACAAAAGAAATACTATGCCTGGGTTCGGGCAATCGACAGACTCGGCAATAAAGGAAGCTGGCAACATAGCGGCCCATTTCCTAATTATACAATTGAAGGTCCGGCTGATGAATCCTACATAGGATCTACAGTAAAATTGGGGATTACCTCCGATGATGGCACGCCACTTAGATTCAGGGTAGGATATACGGCGTCCGGTACTCAATACAGCCCGTTTGATATAAATTTTGTAACTCTTAGTAGCTTAAGTGAGGGCAAATATCAATGGTGGCTTGAAATTTATGAGGGCGACGATACTGAACCTCAGCTCACCAATGATTGCTCGTTTACAGTTGATAATACGGATCCGCCGCAAGGAAGCAATTCATTTCGGATTCAATCGTTATCCGGTAGTACGGTTTATGATAATGGCAATAATCCAACCAATACCCTTCAAGTCAAATTATCCGACATTACTTTATACGATGCCGGATCAGGAATTAAAGAGCTTTACTTTTGGAATGGTGATAGGACCACTCCGCCGTCTGATGCTATCCACAAAATTATTAATGAAAACGGGCCTGACAAAAATTCCTGGAAACTTACGGAAGATATTAATTGGAGTTTGCCGACTGGAGATGGCCAAAAGACCGTCACCATGGAAGTGGTCGACAATGCCGGGAATAGCACTTTAGTTACCTATCAAGTACTGCTGGACACCACACTTCCGGCGGCACCCGATCAGAGCCAACTAAGCCATACCACCAACGTCAGCCAGATCACCTTTAACTGGCAAGCGGATAATACCAATGGGGATGTCGCCAAATTCCAAGGCCAATATACCTTGCCCGACGGAACCATTCAAAACTACACCGTCACCCCGGTCAATAACGGTACAGCGGCAACTGGGACTTTAACAGTAAAAGTTGGCAGCTACGGGCCAAATTTACCTTTGATATTAACCATCTCATCGGTGGATAAAGCCGGCAACCAAACATTACCGGTTAATTATACCGCATACACCAAAGCCGCTCTGGGCAGCCTGCAAAACCTGGACGGAGGATATGATAGCTCATCACAACAATTTTATCTCAGCTGGCAGGTATCGGACACAGTTAATACCGGAACCGTTCAATATATCCTGGAATACGGCACCCAGGATACCAATACCAGCACATTCACCGTCTTAGCCACTCTTTCGTTCCTATCCGGTGAATTTACCCATAGCGGGTTGGTTGCTCATGGCAGCTACTCTTACCGTTTAGTCGCCTTAAATCGTTCCGGCGACCGTACCGAAGGATCCATCTCTACCCGGCAGGTTCCGAATACTCCGGCAACAGTGGCGGAACTAAAATCCCCGCTTAGCTTTGCCCAGGGCAAAGTAGCCTTTACATTTACACCCTCTACCGATGTGGATGGCGATAACATTCTATATAATCTATACCTTAAGGCTGTCGGCGATAAAGAATATCAGGAATATCTCAACGTTACCAGCGGGTATGTAATCGACGGACTCATCCATGGCCAGACCTACAACTGGTACATCGAAGCCTATGATGGATACAATACCACCAAAAATGGAATTCCCGGGACTTTTACCGTCGATACCGTAGTCCCGGCCTTGAACGTGGAGGCGGCCCGTTATACCTATACCAATCAAAACCAATTAGCCATCACCACCAGTGATGCTTTAAGCGGGGTTGATAAAGTCAGCTATACCAAAATTTCAGCCGAGGATAATACAACCATCGACAGTGGTGTGATTCAGATGACTGATAACGGCGGCGGCAGCCTGAGTGGAGTGATGGCACTGACCGAAGGAAACTATCACCTGCACTTCACTGCCTTCGATAAAGCCGGT
>JAEVYU010000082.1 GCA_023392595.1 Bacillota bacterium
GCAGGCTCTTTTCAGCGAATGCTTTGCTATCAAAACGTTCAATGGCTTCAGGTTTATTCTCTTTCAGAAATTTTACTCCCGACTCAGCCGCGAACTGCCTTTCAGGCTTTGTGTCAAAACCCATAATTTGACCGTAGTCCGGCTGGCACAGCCATATATCCCCAAAATGCTCACTGCCGTAACTGTGGTCAGGATCGCCATGGGTCAATACCAGCATTACCGGAAGTTCCGTTATACTTCTGATGATGGGCCTTATGTCCTCGTAACCAAAACCGGCGTCAATTAAGACCGCTTTTTCCTGCCCCAGGATAAGATAACAATGCACAATTCCAGCATCAGTAATGACATATAGATCATCGTCCAGTTTCTGCACCTTAAAAAAATCTGTTGAGTTAATCATGAGTATCACCTTTCTTCGAAAAATTACATTTGAATATTACTCCTGATAATTTAAGCCGCTTTTACAATGGTTACAATTCTAGCCATCCCTATTGATACGACTACCAAATAACTTTCCAACAGGTTTACCGCGGCTTTGTACGTTTTCTATTCTCCTCCTTTCTCTCCGGATTCAGAACCAATCATGCTCATCGATTTCATATAAAATCTTCGTTTGTTTCATTATTACGGGATATTGGGTGATATTACCCGATTTCGGCTGAACCGGGAAAACACCCCAATCGCTATTCGATATCAATCTGCTGTTTTGCTTCGACCCTTTCGTCTCTTATAGCGGTTGCTGCTACGCGAATCCACTTGCTACCATAAAAAGCACAGATTTCAATTTGGGGTTTGCCTGGATCTACTTGGAGACGTTCTTGACTTTGCCTGTCGCGATATAAAGCTTGTTTTTAAACATATCTACCGGTCCGAAGGGACGCACCCTTGGCTAGTCACCGTCGAGCGTAGCAATGTAATAGGTCTTGCACTTCTTTAAAAATCACATACTTCTTTCAGGGAAAAACCCCCCTTATTTTATTTACTTGACATTCTGCCTGCTGTTTAATATTATTTTAGTATGCATAAAAATATAATCAAGTACAATCGTTTATTATACTAAGTATACAAATAGATACTATAGGCGATTAACATGAAAAGACGAAGATTTTGGTATATGCCCGTATGCTACGGTGCAAACGCTACTTTCGGGAAAATGGACTTTGGCCATTTTAATTGGTTTATCAAGAAAAACCATGCGGTTTAATGAATTGCTAAGGGAACTTCCAAACCTTACCCGGGCTACACTTACTAAGCAGCTTAGAACATTAGAGAAGAATAGATTGAAGATACCACCTAAGGTTGAATATTCGTTAAGTGATATGGGAGAAAAGTTTAAGCCAGTTATAAAAACTATGAAGGCTTGGGGCGAAGAGTATATAATTCAGATGCGACCGCGGAAACAAACTTAAATCCAGCTTGTATGTTTCAAACTTTGTGTAAATGGCAATAATATCCACAGAGGAGATGGCCATTTATGTAAAGTGTACAGATGCACCGCGCCAAGGAATTGGTGAAAGAATGCCGGACCGTGGAGGACATCCACAACAAGCTAAAGTAACTTTTCAAAGACTCCCTAGGGATATGACATTTACAGACGAAGAGATCGATGCATTTTTACCCAGGAATTTAAGGAGAGGAAAGTAATTTAGGGGATTGTTAAAATTAGGGTTCAATGTGTTTTAGGGGGCAATTTTTCATAATTATATTAGAAAGAAAATGCTTCTGAGCACATCAATTGAATAAAAAAATAGTCATATGCAGAATAATTGATTAGGTTGAGGAAATTCTCAAACATTTTGAGAATCTGTAGGTTTTTCTCAAACTATTTGATAAGAATTCTTAAACTTTTTGAGAAGTGGACTCAAAAAACGCCCTTTTACCTATTGAGTTTTCTCAAACTTTATGAGAACCCATATAGATTTTCAGTTTGATGATAACTTTTCAAAATAAAAACTTACAGCTAACTTCATTTTTTATTTACTTATGTAGCTTATAAAATAAGTGGAGTACTTATCCATCACCGCGCTTTTTCCTGACAATCACCGGAATCACCAGTAAAAAGGTTGTCAAGCCGCAGGCTAAAAAGCCCATGCCGCCGCCCCAGTGTTCCATGACCGTTCCGGCATAAAAATTTCCGATCGGGGTGGAACCCTGATTCAAAAATGAATAAACGCTCATGACCCTGCCGCGGTATTCATCGCTGGACTTCAGCTGAAAAATGGAGTTGGCCGTGTTGATGAAGGTCAGATTCATCCATCCGATAGCGGCGACCAGAAGAATACAAACCCAATATTGTCTTGTGAAAGCGGCGACCATCTGTAAGATGGCGGTACCCAAGCCGTCGAAAAACAATAAGCCTTCTTTCACGCCCTTTTTACTGATGGTGGCCATGACCAGCGCGCCGCAAAGTGAACCGACTCCGGCGGCAGACATTAAAGTGGTGTAAGCGTAAGCGCCTTTTTGCAAAGCGGTTTTGGCAAATACCGGAATCACCACATCGTTGTTCATGGCAAAAGTGCAAACCACGGCCATGATCAGCACATTATTGGTCAAAGTCCGGTCTTTTCTGATATATTGAATCCCTTCCTTGATTTCTTGCAACATATGGCGGTGATTTCGCTGAACGACGAGGTCGGGAGTATGGATCAGCAAAATCCCCCAGAGGACCGCGATATAACTAAGGCCATCGAGAAAAAAGCAAAAGACCGGACCGAATTTGACAATGACAATGCCGGAGATGGCCGGTCCGACGATTTTGGCCAGGTTTACGATGGTCGAGTTGAGAGAGACGGCGTTCATCACGTCCTTTCGTCCCACCATTTCAATGAAGAAAGATTGCCGGGCCGGCATGTCCAAGGTCTGGGTCAGGCCGAAAAGAGCGCTCAAAATCAGAACGTGCCAGTATTGAACCACATGGAAATAGGTCAGAGCGGTCAAAATAAAAGCCTGCAGCATGAACACAGTCTGGGTCAGCAGCAGGATTTTTTTCTTCGGGAAACGATCGACGAAAACACCGGCAAAGAGGGTAAACAGCATCATGGGGAGAAATTGGCAGACCCCCAGAATGCCGACTAACAGGGGTGAGCGGGTCAGGGTATAAACCAGCCATACCTGGGCGGTTCTTTGCATCCAGGTACCGGTCAAGGATATCCATTGACCGATCCAGAAGTTGCGAAAATTTTTGTATTTTAATGAGGAAAAGGTGGTGCTGAGAGTTGTGGCAATTTTAGTGTTCATGACTTCCGGCATCGCGTCCTAACGTAGAAGTGAAAATCCCTGAATTTTTGGGGCTCCCCCTTGACAAGATTTTCGTTTGAACCGTTCTTAATATCGATTTTATGAGGCAATAAGTAATATTATATACTTCGAAACAGCGGTATACAAGTATCCGAAATAGCGACCCATTATCAAACCGGGTAATTGTTCAGCCTGATTTCCTCAACTTACGGTTTGAGCGATGCCCAAGAAAAAGGTTATAAGAAAAGAGCCTGCCGGAGTTGGTATCCGGAAGGCTCTTTTATTTCACGCGGCGCTGTTGCCAGACCCGCGTTTTTTGTTTTGGATGTTTTTTTGCATTTCCCGCCGAAGGCCAACCTTTATTCAACTAACTTATTTTTCTACCCACTGCTTCCGCTTCCTCTAAAATCTTAGACTGCCGCAGAATATCGTCTTTTTTATGTAAGTCACCGGCAACAATATTCCCGGCATTTTTCATCTCGAAGTAACCGAAAAATTGATTCAAATATTCCGTCACATTGCTAAATGCCGCTGCGGGCGCACCGCTACATGTAACGGTGATGTACTTTTTCCCCGGTAAGTGTTTGGCAGTCAGATCAGGCTTCAGAAAGGGGCGTAACCGGTCCAGAAAATTTTTGGTTATTCCGCTAACTTGCAACATATAGATGGGTGTTCCCACGATCAGGCAGTCGGCCTCTGCGATTTGGGGTAAAAGGTCGGTTAGCTTGTCATCGATTGAACAAAAATCAACCTTACCGGATTGACAGGCATCACAGGCCATACATCCCTTATGATTCATCTCCGATAAATTGTAAACATCAACTTCATGTCCGCTTGCCTTTGCGCCTTTACAAACAGCATTAACTATTTTTGCCGTATTTCCATCTCTTCTGGAACTCCCCACAAATGCTATGACTTTCATTCTTATTCCTCCTGTTTTACTTTTCATGCGCCACGCCGCTTAGGGGTAATCAGTCGAAGGGGATTGAGCGACAAGTGTAAGGTTATTCGATTGAACCTTTCATGGCGTTGTACATCTTTGCTGAGTACTCGTCAATTTGATCCCGCGACATCCGTAAGCGATCGGCGGAAGTACTGTATCCGATTTCCGTCTTGCCTTCTTCCAATCCTTTAAAAATACCGTCAGCGAAGGCGTTTAACGGTTCAACTTGTGTTTTTAACCAGGTTCCGTTTAAGTCCGTATCGACTGCCGGGGGGGCTACTTCGATCACTTCGACGGAGGTGGCTGAAAGCTGGTATCTCAGGCTCATCGTAAAAGAATGAAGCGCCGCTTTGGTGGCCGAATAAATCGGAGTCACAGCCAGCGGAGTAAAGGCCAGCCCGGATGTGACGTTAATAATCGCCGCCGCTTCTTTTTCAGCAAAGATGGGGGCGAACAGCATGGAAAGATGAAGCGGCGCTTCCAGGTTGGCTGTGATTTCTTTGGCGAAGTAGCCCCAGTTCTTCTTCACGTCGGCTTTTAACACATTAAAACGCTGTAAAATTCCAGCATTGTTGACTAATCCATTGATCTCCGGAAAATGGGCGGTTACCCATTCAAATAACGCTATGCGCTCGGATTCTATCGTCAAATCGCATACCCTGGTAATGAGGCCCGGGAAAACGTCTTTGCCTTTTTGAAGTGCGTTTTCACGCCGGCCGCAGATAATGACTTGATTCCCTCGCTTGATAAAGCGTTCTGCAAAGGATAGCCCGATTCCGGAACCTCCACCCGTAATGAGGATGGTGTTTCCCGAAAGTTTCATATCATTTCCACCTCTCATGGATGCCTAAATGCTACCTCACCCCGCCCTCTCCGGCGATGCAACTCAGAGAAGCAAATCACGGCGAGGGATGTTAGAGCAGTAAACTTGGGCCTTTTTAAAAGCCAAAAATTTGAAACCTAAAAGATTGGCGCGAATTTCATTCGATACACCTCTCCCCGTCGAATAGCCGTCATTGAAACACTTCACCGGGGAGAGGCCGGGAGAGAGGTCGGCATTTAGACCCGATAGTTTTGGGGAATTTCTCCCTGATAGCTTAATGACATTGACCCCGCACTCTCTCCAAACGGCGAGGGTGAGGATAAATAGGCTTTTTTAAGTCTTCAGTTTGGTTTTTTTACCGCTACCGTCAAGCCGTCCCCGATCGGCAGCAAAGTGCTTTCAAATTGTAGACAACCGGCAATGCTTCTATTGAATGCATCTAATGACTTACATATGGAGGCCCAATCGCCGAACCCGGAACCAAAATCAAATACCGGAAAGAGTGTATCCTCAGCAAGGAGCAATCCACCCGGCTTAAGCAACCTGCCATAGTCCTCCAACATTTCGTGGTAGAGCCTTTTATCACCGACATCCTGGAAAATCAGATCGAACACTTCGTTCATACCGGCGATGATGGTGCGCGCATCACCGGTTCGAACCTCGATCTGCTCTTTGACCCCTTCCCGTTCAAAATTTTTAACTGCTTGCCTGGCTACTTCCGGGTCAAGTTCAATGGTAACGATTTTACCGCCATAATGTTTCATCGCCTTGGCCATCATAACAGTTGAAAAGCCGATACTGGTGCCGATCTCCAGAATTCTTCCGGGCTTTGCCACCATGATTAAAACTTGCAGCATTCTGGCGACATCGTCATCCACAACCGCTCCAAAATCTTTTAATTCTGTATTCTCAGTATATTGTTTTTGCGTTAGTTTTCTTTTTTCATATAAGCTTTCAATATAGGCGCCGGCCTTTTCGAAATCCAATTTTCCGCTCCTCCTCATCAAGTTTTGGTTGATATCATCGACCACCATTAATTTATCATGTTTGCTTTCCCGGCGCATGAAGGATTCAATCAAAACATAGCACAATCTTATCATGGCCTATTCAAGTTGGAATTACAAGGAATTCCCAGTGGAAGCAGGTTGTTGAAAAAAGACAATAAAAAAAGGCACTCCAATATGGAATGTCCATCTTCTTTGACCCCGATATATTTCAGCGGATATGATGGTTCATGGTTGATAATCACCAGCCTACCTTTTTAGATATTTTTCTCTAAACTCACGAGGAGCTTCTTGGCGGTATTTTTTAAAGAAACGGCTGAAGTAATTGCCGTCGCTAAACCCGGTTTCCATTGCGATTTCAACAATGGTTTTATCGGTATTCACCAGGAGCTGCGAAGCCTTCTGAACCCGCAGACGGCCCAAAAATTCCATCGGTGAAAATCCCGACACCGTTTTGAAGACCCTGGAAAAATGGATCGGGCTCAAATGGGTAACCTCTGAAAGATTCTCCAGCGTGATTTTATCGGCCAGATGCGACTCCATGTAGGTAATCGCCGGCTTGATTTGCTTTAACCTTCGGTACTGCATATCCAGTTCGGATTGTTCTGGTATTTCCTTCGTGAACTCACGCAGCAGCGCAGTCAGCATTTGATAGATTAATCCCCGTAGCGCAAGTTCATAGCCCTCTTTTTTATCCCCGAATTCTTGAATGATATTGCCCATGCAACCCAGCAGAAAGTCATCATGGGAAATCTTATTTTCAAACCGTAAGCGGTTTTTCAAAAGTAGCTCCGTATACAGGGTTTGCTGCAAGTCAGGCTGGTTTCCCAGCAGCAGCAGGAGATCAATCTTCAATGAGTAATACTCCAAATCCCCCTCTGGATTCTCTCCGGAATGGATTTCATTGGGATTGACAATCGCTATGGAATCCTGTCCGGCTAAAATCTTTTCCTTCCCACACTGGAGCTCCAGCGTTCCTCTTGCAATGTACATTACCATCAGCTGCTCATGCCAGTGCGGCGGGAAAATCGTTCCGTTTTCCTTGAAGAAATTGTGTTTGATATGAATTGGAATTGTTTCAGTATTCCCCAAAACATGGCCATACATATTCTCGTCGATGATTAAATCGTTTCCCATCGTTTCCACTCCAAATGCCAATATTGTGCTATGACTGATGCGGTTCAGACTTTTAACAGTTTCAGATATGCCTGAATCGCTTCAAGGGTTTCATTACTAATCGTACAACACATCTTGAGGATATCCTGATTCGTGGGTATGGTATTTTCCCCGCAAATTTTGTTGAAAAAATTCTTTAAGGTTTTACATTGATTCGAGAAGGATTGGGCGGTCAGAACCCCTTTTGAAGTAAGGATGATTTCGCCGAGGTAGTTCTTATAAATCATTCCCATGGCTGCTAATATTCTAATTGCCCTTGTGACGCTGGGTTTTGTAACATGTAAATCGTTAGCAACATCAACCGGGCGCACGGAGTTTGTCAGTTTACTTAAATGATAGATGGAATCCAGATAATTCCGCTCGGAACAGGACAAATCTTCATACTTCATCCGCTTACCCCCTGTTTGTCATTTTAGCGGAAGGGTAGCCATATGGACGCCAGGCACGCTGGGTGCCGCAGGTGGATTGGCGCGCGCCACAACCGGGTCGATATGAATAACCAGTTCCACGCCATATTTCTCCAGCTCCTCCTGAGCCTGGGCCATAGCCTGATGCGCCTTAACCAGAGGCACATCAGAGGAAATTTCAGCGTGAATGGAAGCAATCACTTTTTCAGGCCCGTAATCGTGCACCATCAGGTCATGGATACCCGTCATATATTTGGCCTTGCGCATAACGGAAGTTATGGTTTGGGTAATTGCCGGATCGGGCGCTTTTCCGATCAGGGACGCAGCCGCCCGCTTGAGGACTGAATAACCGGAGAAAAGGATAAACCCGGAAACGGCAAGGCCAAGGGGACCGTCCACCGGAATCCCGGTTAATTTGGTAAACACCAGGGAAAAAGTGGCTACAACCAATACCAAAACATCTCCCCAAGCATCCAGGGAGGCCGCGGTCAGCGTCTGGGATGCGATCATCCGGGCATATTTATGGTTGAACAGGCTGTAAAGTAATTTCAACACGATGGAAAGGGACATGAAAATCAAGGCCACGGCACTGAATCGCACCGGAGATGGATGAAGCATCTTTTCAAAGGAAGATCCCAGAAAAAACAGGCCGATTCCCAGAATCACCAGGCCCATAAAAAGGGAACCCAAATATTCCACCCGGCCAAATCCGAAGGGGTGTTTCCGGTCAGCCGGTCTTTTTACAATGAAGAAGGTTACCAGGGTCGCAACGGAGGAAACCGCATCCACCGAATTATGAAAGGCATCGGCCGTCACTGTAGTGCTTCCGGTGGATATGTCTGAAAATAACTCCAGAGCGAAAACGAAACCGTTGGTAAGAATTCCTGTCAGTCCAACCAAGATGCCGATTTTTTCACGGTTTCCTCCGGTCGGAGAAACATCAGCTAAAAAAGAATTCAAAAGTATTCACCCCCTCTGGATCGATATTTCGGTCATGATCTTGGAAAACTTTTGTTGGGCATGGGCAGGCATCATTTTGATCCACCAACTTTCGAGACAAGTTTACCAGAACCGCCTGTCGCCAAAATCAGCGTGGTGCCGCATCCCGTGGTGATGGCCGCCAAACCCATGATGCCCGCCAAAACCGCGATGGTGCCCGCGCGGCGTTTCCTGATCCAAAGCGGAAGAATCCACGGAGTCCAGATGGTTGGTAAGCTTTTCGGTTAGCCGGAGCATCTCGCTGATTTCATCTTCCGTAAGTCCTTTGAATAGGGTATCCGTCAGTTTGGCATTGGCTTTTTTGGATTCTTCTACCGCGGAATTCCCCTGTTCCGTCAGAAAAATATGCAAGACCCGTTGATCCTTTTCATCCTGTTTGCGCAGAACCAGGCCGAGCTGCTCCATTTTGGTCAGCATCTCCGCCATGGAGGACGGCCGGACGTCCATGGCTTCGGCAAGCTCGCGCTGAATAACGCCTTCATTTTCAGCAATCAGCAATAATAATCTCGACTGTTCCCGGTAGTACTCCTCCATGTGAAACATTCGGTGGGAGCAACGGTGAAGTTGCCGGCCCAGCCGGTGTAAAGCGGTATACAATTTAGCAGAATCGTTATTTTCCATAAGGCACTTCCTTGGTTGAATTTAGTTAGGCTCCTAACTTGTTTATAGTATAGCACCGCCCGCCTTGGTAGTCAATAATTAAGTTAGGGGCCTAACGATATCGAGGAAGGGATGGAAGAGGCTCCTGACCAATTATTAAAATTGGTAGATATTGCGCGATTTGCTCCTACGCCAGTAATAAGCAAGGGTATCGTATATTATTATAAAAGACGAAAAAGTTCTTAAGCAAGTGAGGGAGACAACTGTTCAGTGGATGGAGGTTAATCAGTCCCAATGGTGGAGCTTTCCTTTACATATCCACGCCTATCGTGAAAAGGGAATGGATGGAATCCTGCATGCGGCGCCCCATCTTATTGTGGCGACAGCCCCCAATCCGCAAAACCGGTTCATTCCATGGAGGCCGACATGTGGAGATTTTACTTATTTCCGGCAAGATGAAGAGAAACAGGTTTATTTCGGGCGGAAATACGGAAAATAAAGAAGTTTGATTGTCATGAACGGCTTTAAAGGGGACTGGGATGGATCGGACAAGTAAAGGATTTATCGCCGGAGTTGGCGCGGGATTAATCGTTAGCGCGATCAATTTGCCGGCATATTACTGGTTTCATATCATTAAAATCCGTTTTTTGGATTGGGCTGCTATTTTGGTATTAAGAGGCTTCCCGCAAAATGGATTGGAAACGATATTCGCCTTGATCCAACAGCTTTTTTGGGATGGCGGCATGGGCATTATCTTTGCCTTTTTGCTTCCCAAAATATCCTGGCGCGGATATAAAACCAAGGGAGCCATTTATGGAATCCTTCTTTCCTTTATTTTTTGTTCGCTGGCCATAATGTTCAGATTGCCGTTTCTCTCCGAGAAAGTTCCCTTGGAAACCGTGTTGTTCAATAATCTGTGTGTAATCTTGTGGGGGATTATCGTGGCGGTAATCTTGAAAAAACTGGAGGAGGTATAAATTACCTCCCGGGCTCCAAGGTCATGATGGGAAAGCGCTCTTCCGCCATAATCCTTGACCGCCATTGTCATTGGTGTGTTTCATGGCCTTAATAGATCCATGGAACATACCGCTGGGTGTGTTTTTTATATTGAATAAAGTCTTCGCCATGGACAGTTTCCAGAAAATCCTCTTCGCATCGCACCTGAATTTCAAGGGTATAGATGAACAGTAAATTGAAAATAAAAACGGTCCAGGTTGGCCAAATCAGCCAGACTCCGAAATTCAGCACAAACAACCCCAAATAAGTCGGATTGCGGATGAATTTATATATACCGGACTGAACCAAAGCGGTTTTTTCATTTTCATCAATACCCACCCGCCAGGATTGACCCATCTTGATTTGGGCGTAAAGGCAGACGCTCAACCCGATGATCCCGGTACCAAAGCCTACAAATTTGAAAAAAGAACCATCCCATAATTCAAAGCGAGCGAAAAGGGAGTAAACTTGAAAATTAGCGGTGTGGGTGATGATGATCAAAACGACATAGACAGTCAGCATGTTGAGCATGGACCCCATATATCGTTGTAGAGAGGATGTTGATTTTTTAAAGACCTCCGGGTCAACCCCAGAGGTCTTAACCAGTACAAATCTTCTGCCCTTCCATAGCAGCCAATATATAAAAAACAGCGTTATAACCAGTGAACCGCCCACTATATCCATGATACGCCTCCGTGATGGTTACCATTTGCCGTGGTTGGGATTTATTGTTTAGTAGTCGCCGGTTTCTTTTAAGCGCTCTTGCCATAGCGCAGGGTCCGGCTGGCATTCAAAACAGCCAAGACGGTCACTCCCACGTCGGCAAAGACGGCCTCCCAGATACTGGCCACTCCCAGAGAGCCCAGGAGGATGAAAAATCCTTTAACCCCTAATGCCAAAAGAATATTTTGCCGGACAATACGACTGGTCCATCTGGCAATTTCCACGGCCTTGACCAGTTTTGACGGGGCATCTTCCATTAATACCACATCGGCGGCTTCAATGGCGGCGTCACTCCCCAGACCGCCCATAGCCACCCCGATATCGGCCCTGGTGATTACCGGCGCATCGTTCACACCGTCTCCGACAAAGGCTAGTTTTTGTTTGCGCTTGTTTTTTAAATCCCCTTCCAATTCTTCCACTTTGGTTACTTTATCTTCCGGTAAAAGTTCCGCGTAAAAACCATCCAAACCCAATTCCCGGCTAACCCGTTCCGCTACCGTTTTTTCATCTCCGGTAAGCATGACCGTTTTACGGATGCCCAGCCGTTTTAGGCCGGCGATAGTTTCCTTGGCATCCTCTTTTAATTCATCGGAGATGATGATATATCCGGCGTAAACTTCGTCGATTGCCACATAAACGCTGGTGCCCACTACATCACAATCCTGATGGTCAATATTTTCTTTATGCATCAAGCGATCGTTTCCGGCCAAAATCCTTCTGCCCTTTACCTTGGCGCTAATGCCATGAGCGGGGATTTCTTTATAATCCTGCACATCTTCCTCAGAAAAATTGTTTCCGCGGCTCTCCGCTGCGTTCCGAATGGAGTCGGCGATGGGATGGTTGCTATAGATTTCCGCCCCGGCCGCAGCCGCTAAAACCTCTTCCTGGGTGAATCCCTTTCTGGGGACGATTTCGGTTACCCGGAAGACTCCTTTGGTTAACGTGCCGGTTTTGTCGAAAACCACGGTATCCAGGTCGGCCAAAGCATCCAGGAAATTGGCGCCTTTCACCAAAATACCGTTTCTGGAAGCGCCGCCGATGCCTCCGAAATAGCCCAAAGGAATGGAAACCATCAAAGCGCAAGGGCAGGAGATAACCAATAATACCAGCGCCCGGTATAACCATTGATCGAAAGTCGCCCCCGGTATGAGAAGGGGAGGAACGAGGGCGATCAACGCGGCAATGCCTACCACCGCCGGTGTGTAGTAATTGGAGAATCTGGTAATGAACTGTTCGGTGGGGGCTTTCCGCTCATTGGCCTTTTCCACCAGGTTTAAAATCCGGGCCACTGAAGAATCTTTAAAGGGTTTGGCCACTTTAACGGTTAATAACCCCTGGCCGTTAATCATACCGGCCAAAATCTTCTCCCCTGGTTCCACTTTACGGGGAACCGATTCGCCGGTTAGGGCGGAGGTGTCAGCAAAAGAGGACCCTTCAACAATATCACCATCCAGCGGCACTTTTTCACCCGGTTTGATGATGATCAGTTGGCCTACTTCCACTTCTTCGGGTTTAACCCGCCGGGTTCCGCCATTCTCTTTAAGATTGGCATATTCGGGCTGAATATTCAACAGGGCGGTAATGGAACGCCGGGAGCGGTTAACCGCCCGGCTTTGAAAATATTCGCCCACCGCATAAAAGAGCATCACTCCGGCGGCTTCCGGTAATTGATGAATGGCGATGGCTCCACCGGTGGCGATGGTCATCAGAAAACTTTCATCAAAGAGCTGACCGCGAAGGAGCCTTTTCACCGCACTGGCGATCACGGGCCAACCAACCAAGAGATAGGAGGGGAGTAAAATCGCATATTCAGCCCAGGAAAATGGCGTCCGGTGCAAGGAGTCGTTAAATATCAATCCGATGAGCAATAATACGCCGGCGCTGCCCACTATCCATAATTTATTTTTCTCCGTTTTTTCCTCCGGCGCTGCCCCACCGAGGCCTTCGATCTTCCGCAGCGTAACTTCGGGTTCTATCCGTGCGATAATATCCTGGGCTCGTTTCAAAAATTCCACAGGCAATTCCACACTTTTGGTGGCAAAGTTAACTTGGGTATTTTCCAGCCCCTGGATTTTTTTCAATTCTGATTCGATTTTGGCGGCGCAATTGGCACAATCCAGGCCATCCAATGAACAACGGACGGTATTTTCCCCCTCCCGTTCCAGTAACACTTCCGGCTCAATCCCGGTGATGATGGCCCGGGCTCTGGTTTCAAAGCTTTCCGATAATTCCACGCTGAGTGTGCTAAAATTGACGCTTACATCCTCAAGACCTTGAACTTTCCGCAATTCCCGCTCAATTTTAGCGGCGCAGTTCGGACAATCCAATCCCCTCAGTGAATAGCGCATCTTCTTACCTTCTTTCGTCAGATTATACGGGCAAATATAAAAACTACCTTTTACCTTCCTTCGGCGAAATGTTCCTGGGCCTGGCGAATCATGTTCATGATGTGCTCGTCGTCCAGGGAATAGTAAACCATTTTTCCTTCCCGGACGTATTTGACAAGCCGCAGGGCTTTTAAAAGCCGCAGATGATGGGAAACCGCCGGAAGAGTCATTTCTAAAATCACGGCAATATCACAAACACAAAGCTTCTGGTGGGCTAAAAGATATAAAATTTTAGTGCGGGTCTCATCGCCGAGGACTTTGAAAATTTCCGATAACCCGGCTACTTCCAGGGCTTTTTCCCGTAGACCCTCAATATTGTTGTCTGACGGGCAAAAACTGTCACACATATCCGGGTTGTTGGAATGAGAATGAATTTTGGTTTCTTTTTCCATGAGAGGGCCTCCAAAAAAACAATTAAGCAATTACTTAATTGTTATTATAAAAAAACTCTCCGCCTTTGTCAACCATAAATAATATTTTCCCCTGCGGTTTACACTAGTTTAAAAAAAGCGCAGGGGATGGTATAGGCATGAGAATTAAGAAAGTTAGTTATCGGTTATGGGTGATGATTGCCGGAATCGCGCTCCTGATTTTTGTGGGGATCCGTTATATGGCGCCTTTGATTTTTCAAACCCCCGGGCCGAACGTAAGCCGTCCCCAGCCGGTCCGCTACAGCTATTTCGTAATAGTGGATCAGGATACCGGGAAAACGATAGCCTATATTTCATCGGCCCCGGTTACCAAAGGGGATGAATACATCACGGGAGACAACCAACGCTATGTCGTTACAAGGCTTCGTGGCAATAAAGCCTATGCAAAGCGGGGAGGAACCATCAAGTAATCAAAATGAAGGGAATACCCTCGTTTTAGTTTTGATAGTGGGTACAGAAGAGGAAAGCAAAGGCCGGGGTGGGGAATCTCGGCTTTTCTGTTTTCGCTCCTTCACTTTTTCAGCGGGATTAATGAACATGCAAAGCGGGCTTTGCGGTTTTAAATCCGGAGCATTCGGGAACCCAATGTTTAAAAAAATAATCGTTGAAAGATAACGGTGATTGGAAAAAAGGTCGGGGCGGTGAGTGGGAAGTACAGGGCGATAAGTGCGCAGACCGGGGCGGTAAGAAAAAAGGTCGGGGCGGTGAGTGCGGAGTACAGGGCGATGAGTGCGCA
>JAEVYU010000060.1 GCA_023392595.1 Bacillota bacterium
TTAAATAAGCGGCGCATTTTTCGATATAGCCCATTCCCGCGCCTTCCCAAGAATAACGTTTAATGTATTGATGAAAGAGTCTACAATAAACCTCCCCTTCGACCTCGTCCTTTACATTTTGAATATTTCGTACTAAAACCATACTCTCTCCCATTTGATGAACCTCCCATCACGACTTGGATTGAAAAACAAATTTACTTAGTCTTCCGTATCAACTGTGCACATATACTCCAATAGACTTCCAGATCACACTTCTCCAAATTGACAACTTCGTCTTCACCGCCAAGAAACAAGGGGACTTTGTAACCGGCACATTCCTCATTGGCTAAGATGGTTTGACTCTCATCCAACCATTCTCTGAAAAAACTCGAAGCTAAACAAGCCTCATGATAGTTCGGAATTTCAGTATTATGAAAATCTATAAAATTACAGGGAATTTCCAGTACTTCTCCTGTCCCCGGTTCAAACATCAATACTTGAGGCTCACTGTTTTCTGTTCGCCCACTGTCTAAAGAAAATTGTCGGCCCAACCAATCGTATCCGAAACAAGTTATCCGACTTTTAAATTCCGGAAAAGCTTCCAGAACAATCGCATTCCATTTGGTAATGTTTTCAACTCGATGTAAGCGATAAAGACCCTTCCCAAAGGATTGTCCCTGAAAAACATTCAATATCTCCAAAAACCCCAAAGGTACTTTTGAAGGATTATCAAAAATATGGATTGAAGTTATATTACTAGAGTCTATCTCATGTATTTTAAAAAATCGGCAAAATTCTTTAAACATCTCTCGTTCCTTTTGTATTTATAATTTGCATAAATACTATTTGTTCATTGGCCCGATTCGCCGAACCGTTCCTGAACAATTTGGATCAAATCAGACCGTTTTTCTTTCCACATCATTTGTAACTTTTCCGAGTATCCGGTAAAAGCCCAAGGCGCATTGGAACCTATCCGTTCTATGGCTTCTTCGCCCACTAATCCATTTTGGACCCTTAGTTCATGGACTTCCTGATCCTTGGTATAGATAATCAACTCATAAGTTTTGCCTACCGGAAGAAAGTTGTACCGGTGTGAAGTTACTTTTTGATAAACCCACACAACATCCGATAACGCAATAAACTGAAGTTTAAGAAACCTTTTGTTAATAATCCAGGAATCGGTAACAAGCGGCGAAAACTTCTCAAACGCCGCTTCCGCTTTAATCACTTCATTATCAATATTATCAATGATTGTCTCCGCCGAACCAAACTTGGACAGATATTTGCAACTTGGGTGAAGAGTTGGGTCGGAATTTCTTTTAAGCACTACAATGACATTCCTAATGATGAGGGCCAGAAGAAGCACGAACAGCCAATAATCAGTATTTCTACGGGTTTGAAGTCTTCCTTCCTCAAGGAACACCGGATAAATCAACACCTTAGGATTTTGGCCCTCTCCACTCATTATGTTAAGAGCTTTGTTCAGCTTTTTTCGGTAATCATCCGAAAGATCTTTCAGTTCTCCACTGAATTCAAGGCTATCTTCATCGAGTTTTCCCTTGATCATTAAAAAGCTATGACCCAATTCCAATAAATAAAAATCATGATTTTTGGAAATTCGATAGAGTTTTTGACCCTTTACTGTAACATAATATTTTCTGAGGGAATCTACAGTTTGAATCCGGTTCAATTGACGAACCGTGATTTCAAAAGGACCCTTTTGAAGATTGTATCGGTATTTTATTAATTCGTTCCCCGATGTAACTGCCAGGCAAATCAGTACCGCAGTGATGATCAAAAGTCTACGATTATATTTTTGAATTTGTTTGAGAACAAAACCATCTCTCATCCGACGCCATTCCTCTCAATCCCAACGAATCACACAAAAAAGGTCATTTAAAACAGGAAAAAACTTTTTGACATTTGGCTCAACTAAAGCGACTGTTTGTACTGAAGGCTCTTCCAATGACTTTCGCTCACTGCTCCATATGTTTCTCTATAAAACTGAGCGCATATTGGTATACTTCCGCTTTTTTCTTGACAGAATTGGGCACGGGAGCCAAAATATACACACTATGACCGGCGCTGACTTTTTGGGGAAGCTTATCGCTTGGTCCTACGATTGTCCGATTGGTTGTCAGCTCAAGGGTTCGGAATGGAAATTTACCGTTATATAATTTTTTAAGTACCGGACCCTCACCGGAAGCTCCGACGGATTTAGCGATTTGATTCGCCAGCGCCGAACCGGAATAAAGATAGTTAACGTTTATCAAAGCAAAATAATTGGCTCCGGTAGTATCAAGGTAAATCGGGTTATAATTATCCTTATGTTCAGGAAGTGCGATTTTTAAATTTTTAATACTCCGGAACTCTTCCGAATTATCATCAGCGACACTGCCGTCCCATACAATTATTTTATATGTGCCGGCTGGATAAGCCTGATACTTGGTCTCGCCCGGTTTCACGGAAAGGTCGTCCAAGTAACCGCTGTATTTCTTATCCTTCTTCAGGCGGTGGAACGTGACGCTAACTTCCTTATCCCCCGAATTATAAATGGCAAAAGATTGTTCCGGGCCGTTGGCCTTTTGGTCGATTGAGGAGATAATGACGCCAATTGCAATCACAGCCGCTAAAGCAATCACAACAATCAGCCATAACCTGAACTTAAAATTCCGAATTTTCTTTGCAACGTTTTCCATCGTATTAGTACCATCCTTATGATTAAATTGTCATGCCATAAAAAATGATTATTTCCCTCAAATCTCGCCTTTTCCAGTCCCGGTCTCTTCTAGCCGGGAAGATTCACCCCCTAACTGCGCATAGGCCACGGCGGCTGTCTCGCTTTCCCGTAAAGTCGGCGGTTCCAGGCGCAGACAGGTACGGCCGACCCGGAAAACCTGGCCATAGGTAAGCGCAACCGGCTCACAGACCCTTCTTGCTTGCCGAAACTCTCCCCAATAAGTCCCATTGGTGCTGTTCAAATCCTCTAACCGCCAGGCAGAGGTTTGGCTGTTCCATATGAGCCGGGCGTGGCTCCGGGACAGCTCCGGATCTTCCGGGAAACTGACCGTACAATCCGCCGCCCGTCCCAGGATTGCTTCAGCCACAGTTTCCCGCAGTTGAACCTGTAAAGTTTCACCATCCCGCATACCGCTGAGGCGGCTTAGTTTAAGGGAGACCATCATCACTTTTCCTCCTTTAAAGTCCTTATTTTTTAATCCAAACAAAAGGCGGCTCATTACCGTACATTTCCTTTTCCCGCTCACTAAACCGGGAATACATCACTTGAAAAGTATAGCCTCCGGTACCGACGCCGTTTATCACATAAAGCCAATCCGAAACCCGTGATGGTTCAATTTCAACCGTTTGTCCGGCTTTAACCGCATCCGTATACATCGGCTCACTTGCAATCATTCCGGATAAACGACTCCCGTTAACTTGTATATTGGAAAGAAACATATGCTCAACTTCAACTTCATTTTTTGTTGCAGGAAAAGCGTACTTGACAAGCGCGTCTTCAAAAACAGGTAGAATTCTCCTGCTTTCTTCTTCCATTGCCTTTAAAAATTGGGGGAATTTTGTCTGAGCCAGATGAATTGCTTCCAGCATTTCTTGGTCTTCGCCTGCAAACCAAGCAATCGTTTCTTTTTCCATATTTAATCCTCCAAATATATATTTTATATTGAGCACGTCTCAGGTGTTTTTAATATCAGTAAATTTGGGATTAAATTCGATCATCTGTTGCGGTTCATTCCCATACTGCTTTTCATATAATTCTCTGTGTCTTCCTATCTCAGCAGCAATCCCAGTTGTATAAAACCTTGGTAAAATCCAACCGTTTTAAATCCGCGGCCTTGATAAAGAAATTGGCCACCCCGCAATCCCCCCACATGATATTAAGCTCGTCGTCGGTATCAATTTGTAGTAACAAAAGATCATAATCCGCATAATCCGATTCCCGGGGATCGCTTTGGGTAAAATAGGCATAACCGGCCATTTTATGCCCGGTGCTGGAATAATGGTCGTGATACCAATCCCAGGCCTGATCGTCGAAAAAATTATGGGGCGCGGCATTCAAAAATTTTTCAAACTGAAAATCATCGGTCCCGACGGGCGCATGCTTCACTTCAAACTGCAATCCGCCTTCCGCTCCGATGGGGAAATAATCATCATTCTCACTTAAGAAACTAAAATCGGTCATGATTTTGGAGTAATCCTTGATTACCTCCGGAAGGTAGATTACTCTAAAATTCCCCTGGCCGGTCGGTTGATCAAAGTTGAGGCCGCAAACATCATCATTTGGCGAAATGTAGAATTGCAACATCCCTTGCCCGGGAAACACCCCAATATCGGGCAGCTCTGTCAAATTGATTTGCGCGAGCAACTTCATCGGGTTTCCTTGCAAATCTTTCGGGTATTCATAACCTAGCGGCAAATAAGGATTTCCGCCGAATTTGCTTTCCCAGGCCAAGGTCTTACCCCGGCGTGTGGTAATCTTGATAAAAGGCTTGATTGACTTTTCAAATGGGTCCCGGTAATTTTCCAGCTCAGCGGGCAGTTCTAATTTAAAACCATTATTCAATTCATCCGCCGCACCCTCTGCTTTCATCTTATCGCTATCCGCGCCATTCCGGTCGCCTTCGCCGGCAAAAGCGAGAGTTGCTTCATAGTTTTCAAACTCCTCCTCGGTAAGGAAAACCATCCGGTTATCTTTGGCAACTGCCGTAAACGCCGTCGCCGTATTTTTTTCATTATAAATCACATCCACCAGGGGATGGATTAATACTTGCTCAATGGCGCGCTCCAGCGACCTGGCGCCCATCTTGGGGTCATACCCCAGGTCAAGGATGAGTTCCTTGGCTGAATCGTGAACCGTCAAATCAATCTGCATCTGCTGCGCCGCGCCGAATTCGGCGATTCTTTCCTGTAAGACGATACCCATAATGGCCTTGAAGTCGTCACGCTGCAACGGTGGGAATTCAATGACTTCGGTCAAGCGGTTGACCAGTTCGGGACGGAGGAACTCCAGCGCTTTTTTACGAGTATCCTCACTTTTACGGACCACAGCCCTCATATCCTGTGACATCCCACTGTCGGAAAGCTCAAAACCGATCCGTCCTCCGGCCAGCCCGTAATTGGAAGTCATGATAAACAGGGCATTGGAACAGTCGACCTGGCGGCCCTGGTTATCGGCGAGACGGCCGTCATCGAAAATCGACAGGAAAAGATCGAGGATCTCCGGATGAGCTTTATCGATCTCATCCAACAACACCACACTATAAGGGCGTTTCCGTAAGGCTTCACAGAGCAAACCGCCTTGTTGGCTGCCGACATAGCCCTGGGGCGATCCAATTAAATTACTGATAGTATGGGATTCCTTATATTCATTCATGTCAAAACGCAATAACGCCTGAGGCGACTGAAAGAGAAAATTGGCCAGCTCCTTGGCCAGCTTGGTTTTACCGACACCGGTCGGCCCCAGGAAGAGAAAAACGCCGATGGGCCGGTGCGGTGCTTTCATACCGGCCAAAGCCGACCGGATGGCCTGGCTTACCGCAGTCACTGCCTGTCGTTGTCCAATGACCCTGGTATTCAGAACATCCTCCATTTGCGCATAACGATGCTTTTCATCACTGGTCATCCGGGAGACCGGAATCCCGGTCCACTCCGACACCACATTGGCAATATCCTCGGCAGTTACCAAGTTATCGCTTTTGACGATATCCTTGGCGCAGGCCAGATCGATGACATCAATGGATTTATCCGGTTGGTTACGGTCCCGGATATACTGATCCGTTAATTTCAGGGCCGTTATCAAAACATCGGGCGCCAGGGTTAAATTGTAACCGGCCTTGGCCTGTTTCTCCAGAATCCGTTCGGCTGCTTTCTCCAGAATCGTCAAGTTCACTTCAGCAGTGAGTTCCCGGATTAACACCGGAGAGAACCGCCGCTCCAGGGCGGGATCGCGCCGGATATAGCGGAAATATTCGTGCTGAGTGGTAGCTCCGATGCATGAAAAATCGCCATGGGCCAACGCCGGTTTGAACATCTGGGCCGCGTCCAAGGCGGAATGCATGCTTTCTCCCGCCCCAACCAGGGTATGAATCTCATCGATAAACAAGATCACTTCCGGGGCTTCGCTGGCTTCCTTAATAATCTGCTTGACCCGCCGCTCAAACTGGCCTCGCAATTCGGTATCGGCGGTTAACTCGCCCATATCGATTTGGACGATTCGTTTGCCCTTCATAATTTCGGGCACTCTTCCTTCAGTAATCCGCCAGGCTAATCCTTCCACAATGGCGGTTTTGCCGACTCCCGGCTCTCCCAATAGTAAGGGATTGGCCTTTTGAGTCCGGGCCAGTATCGTAATGAGCTGCTCCAGTTCCGCCTCGCGGCTGATCACCTCTGCCAGTTTCCCGAGCCGCGCCAGCCGGTTCAAGTCCCGGCCATACTTGTCCAAAGTAGGGGTGGCAATAGTGGAGGGAACCTGTAACGGGGTGATGGCAGGACCCGCTTGGATACCGGACTCATGAGAATTCGGTTGAAATGGATTCAAAGGAAACGCCGCCGTGGTCAGCCTGGTTCCATCCGCATCGCCAGATTGAGCAAGACATGTCTCCTGAGCGGCCCCTGCAGATAACCGGCCGGCCCAAACCCCGCAGTCCACTCCCAATGTCCGTAAATATCTGACGGCGATATTTTCCCCCTCCATAAGCAACGCCCCCAATAAATGCCGTTCAAGAATAAGCTTACCGGGACCGGCTTGCTCCTCTGCCATCCGCAAAATCATAGTTAATCTAGGTGTGCAAGGCGGAAATCCGGGTAACGCCTCTTTTCCTCTTCCCACTTCCCGGCGCATCTCTTCCCGGGCCTGAGCCGGATCGACTCCGGCCGCTGCCAATATCCCGGCGGTTGCTCCGTCCGAAATGCGCGTTAGGGCAATCCATAAATGTTCCACCCCAAGATACGGATGTTGCAAGGCGCGCGCCTCACCGGCGGCCGATTCCAGCAATTGATTGCAAAGGGATCTAATTCTTTGAATCTCGATACTCTCCACTTTTGTTTCCTCCTAACCCATTTCGCTGTTGTTAAAAAACTACATTTTCAGAAAAATCATCCCAGATATCCAGATCCGGGTCAAGTTGCAATAGCTTTTTCAGGCAAGATGTTCCTTCCGAAGTGCGATTCAGCTTTATCAAACATTTCCCTTTATACTCAAGTCCCCATGTGTTCTCTGGGTTGATGGATAGTGCACGATCACAACAAGCCACCGCCTCTTCATATCTTCCCAAATGATATAAGGAACGGCCTTGACTGCTGGGAAATGCGGCTTTCTCCGGATCAATTTTCTCCGAGTGTTCAAAGGCTTCCACCGCTTCGCGATAGCGGTGTAGCTTATCCAAAATCAGCCCCTTGTAATACCAAGATACTTCATTCTCCGGATCATACTCTAAAGCCCTCGTGTAACAGATTAGAGCTTCTTCGTAACGTTCCAGGTTATAGAGAGCGATTGCCTTGCAGATCATAGCGGGGTAATGGTCCGGACGAATTTCCATAGCTCGGTCCAAATACGGCAGCGCCTCTTCGTACCGTTTCAACTCGTTGAATGCCCTTCCTTTTCCCTTCCATAAATCCGGAAGTTCCGGAAACAACTCCAATGATTGGTCATAAAGGAATAATACCCCTTCCCAACCGGTCAGCTCTCCCTGAGCTTCTAATTTATGAGTCCAGGAAACGGCATCATGGGGATTGAGAGCCAAGGCCCGGTCGCAAGCAAAAATAACTTCTTCGTATCTTTCCAGGCGGTACAAAGCACGGACTTTTCTACTCCAAGTTTCGCCGTCCTCCGGATTCAATTCCACGGCGCGGTCGAGACAGTTCAACGCTTCTTGACAGCGTTCCAATTCAATCAGACTATATGCTTTTGAACGCCAGGCGGTGAAATAATCCGGTTTCAACGAGATTGCTTTGTCGAAGGATTCGAGCGCCTCAAGGTGTCGTTTCAGATGGCTTAGTGAAAGTCCTTTATTAAGCCAGCAGTTAGCAACATCCGGATTGGTTTCTAGAGAACGATTGTAGCAGTTCATTGCTTCATTAAAACGCTCCAACGTGGAGAGGGAAATGCCTGCCGAAAGCAGTTCTGCTGCGTCCAATTTGTAAGCGCTAAAGTCTAAAACCGGCGGCACTCCTGTAAGCTGATAACACCAACCCGCCAAGATTTTTACAATCTCATCCCAATCGCGCGGACGGCGGTCCGGATCTTTTTCCAGGCACTTCAGGACAAACTCTTCCAATCCGGCTGGAATTCCGGGTTTTAATTGGTTTGGTGAAACCGGGAGCTGCATCAGGTGCATATACCGCCATTCATCTACCGTGGAAGCGGTAAACATCCGGTGCCCGGTCAGTATCTCATAGAGAATGCATCCGAAAGCGTAAATATCGCTTTGAATAGTTACAGCTTCCTTTCGCCACTGTTCCGGAGCCATATAGGCCGGAGTTCCCGCATCGGAACCGGCGGCATGAACCAGGCCGAAATCGGTGATATACGGTTGGGCGTATTGGTCCACTAGGATGTTGGCAGGCTTTAAATCCCGATGGACGAATCCTGTCACTTTACTGTGGGCGTATTGCATCCCCTGGGCAATCTTCAGCGCCAGCTCCACCCCGATCGCCAGGGTTAACTTGGAACTCCCCAGCCAGCTTCGCAAGTCATTACCCTGGGGGTTGCTAATGTATTCGGTGAGTACAAAAGGTAGATCTTCATATTCCTCTACGCTATAAGCCCTTACAATATAAGGATGTTTTTCGAGACTGACCCAAAGAGCGGCTTCCTCCCTGAAGAGCTCCAACAATTTCTTATCAAACTGATATCTTTTTTGGATCGTCTTTAAGGCCCGGGGAAGTTCCGTTTGATGATCATAGGTTCCATAGATCACTCCCCAGGCGCCCCGATGGATTGCCAGCACTTCGTAACGATCGTCAATATAGTCGCCGGTCCGGTAGAGTTCCTGATTCTCTTCAGCTGCCGCTGATTCAGACGGCATGGCCTGGGGTTGTGCTTCGAGTACCGTATGATAACCTTCCGTGGCAAGCTTGGTTTGATCCGCATCCAGTTTTGTTTGATAGGCATCCCTTGACAGACAGGTCTGCTCCCCAAGGGAAGCGGGGTTATCGTTCTTTGGCTGCATCTTGATTCGCTCCTACGTTGTTATAAGTCTATCTTCTCGGAAAAATCATCCCAAATGTCCAGAGCCGGGTCAAGTTCCAGTAGTTTCTTCAGGCAAGATGTTCCTTCCGTGGTGCGATTCAGCTTGACCAAGGATTTCCCTTTGTACTCAAGTCCCCATTTGTTCTCTGGGTTGATAGATAGTGCACTATCACAACAGGCCGCCGCTTCTTCATATCTTCCCAAATGATATAAGGAACGGCCTTGACTGCTAAAATATGTGGCTTCTTCAGGATTAAGTTTCGCTGCCTGTTCAAAGGCGTCCACCGCCTCGCTACAGCGGCCCAACTTGTCCAGTATTATTCCCTTGTAATACCAGGATACATTATTCTTCGGATTAAACCCCAAAGCCTGGCTGTAACAGAATAAAGCTTCTTCGTAATGTTCCAATTCATAGAGAACAAAAGCCTTACAGTTCCAGGCGGGATAATGCTCGGGGTGCATTTCCAGAGTACGGTTAAAATAAGGCAGCGCTTCTTCGTAGCGGTTTAGCTCGGCCAGTATTCTTCCTTTTTCCTTGAAGAGCTCCTTAGGATTGGGACAGTTCTCAAGGGCCTGGTCAAAATGAGCTAATGCTTCTTCACAACCGGCTAACTCTTCCAAAGCTTTCAACTTATATAACCAAGCATCTTCATTATGTGGATCGATATCCAAAGCCCGATCACAATCGGGAATAACTTCTTTGTACCTTCCCAGGTAATATAAGGCGCAGCCCCTTACACTCCAAGTTTTATCATCCGCTGGATTTAACTCCAAAGCGTGGGCAAGACAGTCCAGCGCCTCCTGGTAGCGTTCCAAATCGTTCAAACTGTCCGCCTTTTCCCGCCAGGCTTCGCATTTATCAGGTTTCAATGCGATGACCTTATCAAAGCATTCAACCGCTTCATCGTAGCGTTTTATAATTTTAAGTGTAAGACCTTTATTAAAATTACCAAGGGAATCATCCGGATTGATTGCCAGCGTACAATTGAAACAATCCAGCGCTTCAGTGAAGCGATGTAGATGCAAAAGTATATATCCCTGCTCATTCCATCCTTCCACCAGCCTCGCTTGAGCCTCCACAAATCTCTGACAACAGCCTAGAGCCTCTTCGTATGCTCCAAGTCCTTCCAGAGCCTGTGCTTTTTTCAACCATGCCGACCAATGATCTGGGGCTATTGCCAAGGATTCATTGAAAATATCCAGTGCTTCAGTATATCTTTTTAATCCATTAAGGGCTATCCCTTTAAATCCCAAAACGTTTTCATCATTGGGATAGGTTTTCAAAATTTGCTCAAAACAGGTTAAGGCCTCCTCATACCTCAATAAACCGATTAAACTAATTCCCTTGACTTCAAGTACCGTATAATCGTCTGAATCGGAGTAATAATTAAGACAGTCCAGGGCTTCCTGATATCGTTCTAAACAATACAAAATGAGTGCCTTCATACACCATGCCTTGATCCATTTCGGATCAATCACGAATATCCGCTCGCAAATAGCCATTGCCTCAGGATATTTATCCAGGTGTAATAGAGCAATACTGGCAGAGAGCAGTTCTTCGGCATCCAGGTTGTAATTCCTGAAGTCTAAAACCGGCGGTTGTCCGGTAATCTGATAGCTCCAATTCGCTAAGACTGTTACAATCTCACCCCAATCGGGCGGGCGGCGGTCCGGATCTTTTTCCAGACACTTCAGGACAAACTCTTCCAATCCGGCTGGAATCCCTGATTTTAACTGACGTGGCGGCACTGGGAGCTGCATCAGGTGTAGATGCCGCCATTCGTCCACGGTAGTAGCCGAATACATCCGGTGTCCGGTCAGTATCTCATAGAGGATACATCCGAAAGCATAAATATCGGTCCTGATGGTTACAACTTCCTTCCGCCATTGTTCCGGAGCCATATAGGCGGGGGTGCCTGCATCGGAACCGGCGGCATGGACCAGGCCAAAATCGGTGATATAGGGTTGGGCATATTCGTCCACCAGAATATTGGCCGGCTTTAAATCCCGATGAACGAGTCCTGTCACTTTACTGTGGGCGTATTGCATCCCCTGGGCAATTTTCAGCGCCATCTCCACCCCGATCGCCAAGGTTAACTTAGAACTGCCCAGCCAGCTACGCAAGTCGTTTCCCCTGGGATTGTTGATATATTCCGTAATCACAAAGGGTTGTTCGTCAAAATTATCTACTTGGTAAGCCCGGACAATATAAGGATGTTTCTCCAACTGGACCCAAAGAGCAGCTTCCTCCCTAAAAAGCTCCAACAATTTCTTATCAAACTGATATCTTTTTTGAATCGTCTTTAAGGCCCGGGGAAGTTCCGTTTGATGATCATAGGTCCCATAGACCACTCCCCAGGCGCCCCGATGGATTGCCAGCACTTCGTAACGTTCCCCGATATAGTCGCCGGTCCGGTAAAGTTCCTGATCCTCTTCCGCTGTTGCCGCTTTGACCGAAACTGCCTGGGCTTGGGCTGCCAGTACCGTATGATAACCTTGCAAGGCAAGTTGGGTTTTGTCCGCATCCAGTTTTGTTTGATAGGCATCCCTTGCCAGACAAGTCTGTTCCCCTGAAAAAGTAGCAGTATCCTTCTTTGTCTGCATTATGAATCGCTCCCAATCGGTGAATTCCAAGTCATTGAGAATATAACATAACTTCTTGAGCCTTATTAACAATATTGCTAAAAAGTCATTAGCAACCCACAGTTATTCTCCATGGCGTCTTTATATAATGAAATTAATTGATCAAAGGCCTCAGTCAACTCCGCGACAGTTAATTCATAGAGTGTTTCTTCACTGGAAGGTAATCCTTGGGCAATCAGAAGTTCTTTCTGAGCAGCCAATTCCCTGAAGATGGCGGGAATATCTTCGGCTTGAACGAATCCTGTTCCCATCCTGCCCGGATCAAGCGTGAAAGAGGCAGTTTCTAATGGACGTCCGAGGATGCAATATTCCGCATCCCATTCGATCGGCATCTGTCGTAATGCCTCTAAAAGCCCATCCCAAGAATAAACAAGACCCCGGTCGGCTTCAGGTAAATAGTAGCAAGTCATAGCAAAATCGGCTAATTCCTGCACATCGCCATTCTCAAGTTCATTTTCCCAATCACACTCCAGCAATCCCTTGGAATAGGGGGAACGGGCTTTTCCCATATAATTCGTAATAAATCCCTTTAAAGGTTGCCTGTCGCCAGTTTGTCCCGATGTAAGTATCAGTGGGCTTAATTCTTTATTAAAACCCTGCGTATCAAAGATAAAAGCCTTATGTTCCATTGGTTTATTTTCCTTGTTTTTATGATTCAGCCCAATTAACGCCTATTTCCCGAAATTATCATCAGTCATAATAACCCTTCTCAAACACAATAACGCCTTCTACCGGTTCATCAGGCTCTTTTTCCGCTGAAGGTGCATAAACACCGATACCCAAATTAAATGAGGTTAAACCGGCATCATCAAATTGGACCAAACTATCCAGCTTCAAGAAAAGCCCTTTAACTTCAGTGTACGGTCTACCAATCAGTCTTTCACCACCCAGCAAGGGGACGGCCGGTTCAAAAAATTCGATGGCTTCACAGACGCCCGGGCTTTTATAGTAAACAAAACACCATTCATACATGTCGGTTTCAATCTCATCCGACATCGATTTATTAACTTTTTCAAAATCATTCCCCAAAATCGCATGAACTTCTTGTTCCGTCATTCCTAATAAAATATCCCCTGCTCCCAAATTCGGTTTGAGATCAAATTTCATCTGTCTCCCTCCAATTGATTCGCCCGGTAATATTCTTCGGCTATCGCTTTAGCTTTCCCATATCGCTCGGCCTTTTCTTCCTCTTGCTCGACCAATACTTCCAAAAGATCGGATAATGAATCCAATGTGTATTCCAACAGCCAAAGCCAGCCGGGGGATTGCTTCATTTCATCTTTGTAATGCTGCAGATATTTCTGTAAAAACAACTGAAAAATGAAATCATCCATAAGCCCGTGGTTGCAAAGGAACTCTTTCAATTTGCTTTCCGTAACCAATTTCCCAAATTGTTCCATCCCTTTTTGTCCGCAAGCTATGCCGGCGCGTAAAGCGGCCAACTCAAGAGTTTCCTCGCACCATCCGTATTTAGCCATGATTTCATCAATATCCTGATATTCATAGACTTCATGATCCATGTCGTGCCATTCCAGATACTCCGTATAGCTTGGTACATAATCTTTCGAGTAAAGGGCTAGATTCAGAGCCACATTCCGGGCGGCGGGATTTTCCTCGTCCAGCCAAACCGGCTTGCCCTGTTTTGCGCTTTGGAGCAGTCCGGATAAATATTGGATAGCCAAATCCAACAAACCATATTGAAAAATAGCTTTTTCCCAAAAGAAACCATCCGGAATCCGGCCATCATGGAAACGGATGATGATTTCATGAGTACAAAAACCTTCCTGGTTATTGCGCACATGAGGAAGATATTCCTGAAGGAGCGCTTCAATGGCAAAGGCGTATGATTGGGTACTTTCTACATCATGGATGTTTAGCTCACCGATCTGGGTTGCGGTATTTTTATTGGAATGAAAATTTATCAAAAATATCAACTCCTATTACCCATTTAAGCGCATATCAGCCACTTCTTCTCTTTCAAAATCTATTTCTAAAGTATGATCCGAAATTATTGGGTCCCCGCAAGAAATGGTTGCTCCATAATCATCTGCACGATTAAACGTAATACTGGCATGATATACTTCAATATCATCAAACCACGTATCATATACTTTTTCTTGAAGTTCATTCTCATAGTATGTTCTTAATTCAGTTTCACACTGACTAAGCCAGGCTATGTATCCTATTATTTCGTCGATTATTGATTCTAACTTTATTTTTGATGATATGTTTATTACAACATCTGATAAATCTTCATCTTCAATAACATCATTAAAAATTCGTATGCTTTTACCTAAGTTAAAACATATGTATCTATCATCACTTTCCTCAGCATTTTTAATAAAGTCATTGACCCCAAGCATGTAACAACACCTCATCGCCCTTATAATCTATTTATATTGAAGAACTATCGATTCCCCAAACTTCAAAAATATCATTTTCAGAATGTGTAAATAAAGTTACATCTAAACCCAGATAATCATCTTCTCCATCCGGTGTAGGTTCTGTCAATTTTATATTCACTAAAATTCGAAATCCTATGGGGTTAATATGCTTGATATATGAAACACAATCAATATAATAATGACCTGTTAGCCTGCTACGTACCGGGAATAAATTGTCCTGATCATGAAAGCACACATCATCATCATTTACGTATTTTTCAATCTCTTGATGAACAAGTGAAAGAATTTCCTTCCATCGTTCCAATAGTTTCTTAAACTCAGTTAAGCAAATTCCATCGTAAAATTTAATTTCGGGTTCTACATTCTTTTTAATTTGTTCTATTTTCATATCTTGAACACCTTACTTAATAACAATCCCAATGCAAATACCATTGCTTGTCCGCTTTGGATTTCAAAATATAAAGATTGCCGTTGTCTCCAACCATAAATCCGGGCTTTTCTTCGGAAGATATTTGAAAAACGTATTCATAATTCCCGCAAGGCGACTGAATAAAAGATGCATAACCGCCTATTTTAGTACGATAATGTCGCTCAAACTCTTCAAAAAACCGATCACTAAGTTCCTCAGACTCATTAATCTCTGTCATATCAAAGTAATTCCATGATTCTTCCCAACAGGGATAATCCGGTTTCTCCGCTAAATTCCACTTAATTTGAAACGGTTTATAGATTTGGGATTCTGGAGGCGTTTCCACCACCTCCATATCTGCAGTGGATTTATATTCAAGCAACCGCCAGCCGTCGCCGTTTTTGACAAGCTCTGACGGTAGTTCTTTCGCGTTAAGAAAGACTTGAATCAACTTGATGTCCCCAAAATAAGCTTTTCCATTGGGGACTTCATTAACCATGATTTGCAAGACCGGCACCATAAATCCATCATCATCGCCAGGCCAATTCATATCTTTTTTTAAAACAAAGTTTCCCCCGAACCAACTCTTCAAACCGTCTTCAGGTCTAAAACCGCCGATTTGCGCAATAACCGGCCTTTTTCCAATATTCTTTATTTCATCGAACAGATTCATCTTCTCCACCTCCAAAACTCTTTCGCGACAGCCGTCCCGCGGGCGGTTGGCCGGCCGACATCATCGATTCGAAGGAAATTACTCATCTTCGTTATACTCCACTGCTCCGATGTATTTCAGATAGATACCTTTTGCCGTTATTTCTCGAACTTGACCACTATACATAAAATCATAGAGTAATAAACCAGCATTAAAATTTTCAATTGAACCTAGCTGAAAGTGCTTGTCAAACCCCGGTATCACTGATTTCGCATAGGAACAACCGGCCAACAGTTGTTCAAAATCATGGGCAGTAAAATCCCTACAAAAAGCTTCCCGAAAATCCTCATCAAACCAGTCAATCTTAAAATCCGTTTCAAAACTGGATTTGATGTAATCCCCATCATCCGTATAACTTCCTGAAAGATAACTATCCAGCTCCTCATAAGTAGAGCATTTTCCCAACCATAATGAGACATATCCTTGTTCTTCCATTCTAATCCCCCTTTCAAATGGTTCCTGCAAGCCTTTCAAGAAAGGAATTCTTTATCCTACCGGGCCAAATCATACTCCAAAAGCTGCTCATCCCAGACCAAATCATGATCATCAACATGTACATGCCACTTTGCATCGGGTATAACGCGCCGAATCTGCGAAAGCAAGGTTGTCCAATGCTGCACTGCCTCCCATAGCGTTTCCTGGAAACCATCCGGTAATTTGGTGGCGCCTTCAAAAATAACATCAGGTTCAGTCGGATCTTCAGAATCATAAACACAGAAAGCTTCTCCGTTATACCCCGCTTCGGACTGGTCTTGGCTTGTCATTTGATTGAATTCATCCGAATACCTGGAGATCAAGCGATCAATCTCTTCCTGTTCTTGATTACTGAGTTTCCGGCCCCGTCTGGCAGTGTAATAAATTGAGATACTCACCGTAACCGCCCCTTTCATCCATGAATATCCGTCCGCACCGGTCGGCCTTTCCGATCAACGAATACAGTAATGCTATGCCCCCAGAATCGATCGCCATCGGCATACCAAATCCCATATTCGCCGCCATCCTCTTTTAAAGAAATTATTGGAGTCATACCGTAATATGCCAGGCTGCCTCCCTACCGATTATTCTTGAATCATTTTACTCCGCAAATAATCCGCCAATTCATCCTGTTCATATTCCGTTGCATAATCCAGGGCATTTTCTCCTTCGTTATCCTGCGCGTTAAGGTCAGCACCATTTTCTATCAAGTAGCGGGCAATCTCCAAATGGCCGAAACGGGCTGCCTGCATTAAGGGAGTCGTTCCAAAATGATCGGGAGTTTGAATCGATGCCCCTTTATCTACCAGGAATCGGACGATCTCCAATTGCCGGTTAAATATGGCAAATACAACAGGAGTAGTTCCCTCACTATCCGACCCCTCGGTAGCGGCGCCTTTTTCAACCAAATATTTCACCATCTCCGGATAGCCGTTATTCGCAGCAAAGATTAACGGAGTCATCCCGTTCACATCGGCTGTGCCAACGTGGACTCCCTTTTCCACCAGGTATTGTACAGTCTCCAGGTGGCCATTTTTTGCCGCCAGTATTAATGGAGTCATTCCCTGATCGTTTGGAGTCTCCCGGTCCACTCCGGCCTCAAGCAGTTGCCGAACCCGTTCAGTCAAACCGACCTTACTTGCCCGGATGATATCCAGTTGCCCAATATTCGCCCCTTTTTCCAGCAGATATTGAAGAGTATCCGTTTGACACTCATCGGCCGCCAACACTAATGCGGTTTGGCCGTTTGCTTCGATTGCCTCCAGATCCGCGCCGTTTTCCACCAAACAACGCACAATATCCAAGTTATCATCCGCTGCGGCGCATATCAAAGCCGTCCGCCTCTGATCATCCCGGGCATCGATATTGGCCCCTTGAGCAATAAGGTATTGCAATATCTCTATCTGCCAACGATCCGCGGCCAGCCGCAGGGCAGTTTCTCCGCCTGCGGTACGGCTTTCCAAATCCGCCCCTTTTTCCACCAAGTACCGGACCATTGCCAAATTGCCGTTGATTACGGCGTACATCAGGGGAGTCATGCCATCATCATCGGCCTCCCGCAGGTTGGAACCATTATCCAATAAAAATTTTACTGTTTCCAAACGGCCATTGCTCACGGCCAGCAGTAGCGGAGTCATACCTTCATCGTTTTTAGCCTGGAGGTTAATCTTTCCGACGACCAACTGTTGCACCCGCCCCAGCAATCCGCTGGCGCTTGCTGTAAAAATATTCAATTTGCCGGTATTGGCACCCTTGACAATCAACAACTCAACAACTTCGGATTGCTCTTTCTCTATAGCCAGCATTAATGCGGTGTTTCCTTCATTATCTTCCGCTTCAAGATCGACGCCTTGCTCAATTAAATATTCGACGATGGTTCCATTACCTTTTTTGGATGCCAGCATTAATGCATTCCAACCGTCGATATCTTTGGCTGTGATATCGGCTCCCTTTTGAATCAGGTACTCCAGAACATCCCGGCAATTATTAAAAGCGGCCAGCATCGCTGTGGTGAGCCCGTATTTATTTTTACGTTCAATATTCGCATTTTTTTCAAACAGATACTTCACAACCTCAAGCTGGTCATAACAAACTGCGATCATGATCGGGGTCATTTGCAGCCCATCGGTGGCTTCTAGCCTAGCGCCCTTCTCCAGCAAATATTTCACGAGAGCCAAATGGCCGTTACTTGCAGCGATCATCAGAGGAGTCATGCCGTCTTCATCGGTTGTTTCAATGTCCGTTCCGGCTTCAATCACTTTTTTGACATTATCCAGGTCGCCTTGGGTGAGATATTCAGTGAAATTCATATTGCCATCGCTCTCCTTTGCATTTTTATTAAAATGCGGCTGCCAACCTTCCGGAAAGCGCCTTCTCCAGATAATCGTCAAAATCGGTGGCCAAATCATACCTGCCGCCGAAATCATGATCGTGGGTAAATATGCAAGGGTTATCCGGTAAAAAGCCCACCGGGTTCCCGGAGCCATCCATTCCGATAACCACCATCCGGTCATACTCCGGCAATTCTTTACGAAACCGGGATGATACTTCAATGATCGAAGGGGTATAAACAAATTGGGCTTCGCTTAAACCGAGGATCATAGCCTTACCGACGCCTCCCGAACCGAATTCTGCTAAAAAATCGTGGTAGCTGTCGGAAATTTTTACACCTAACCGTTCTTCGGCCTCGGCAATCTCCTTTGCAGTTGCCGGCCTTCCGAAGGCTTCCGGGACTTCAGCGCGAAGTCTGGTAATGGCTGCAATGTGTTCCATTCTCATTGGTATATCTTCCTTTCACAAAACAATTGACACCATTTCTATGTGGGAGACATGGCAATCACGCTCCAATTCGGCACGAAAGGTTTCCCCGGAGGACATTTTGACATGCAATGTTGTAAAAGCCGGTCCGTTTTTAATTTGATAATCCATTCCAATCAACTTTTTTCTTTTATGAATAATCAATTTTCCCTGAATTACTATCTTTTCTTTATTTCGTCAAAAATTAGTTTTTCCATCCTAAATTAAAGGGTGAACTTTTTCACCCTTAAGAATGCTTTTTGTTAAAAGACTGGTTTCAAATCGAGTAGGCGGCCGATGATGAATTTATCTGACACTATCTACCAGCACTTTGGATTTCCACCCATTAGATGATTGCGCCCATGCCGGGCGCACCCATAACAAAGCTCTTCCGGTTAATAGCCGGAAGAGCTTTGTTTCAAAAACAATACGGATTTGGGTTCGTTTTTTATCCATCCCGACTTACTCGGAACTGTGAGAGTCAGGGATTATACTCCCCCCTGCTAGAGTGCAAAGATTTTGACTTCCCCTTTGCCAACTTCCCCACCATCCGTGGCGACAGCCATAAACTTGTTATCAGGGCTGAAGGCAATGCCTGTAACCGCAGTGGGAAGCGAATATTGTCCTTCGGTCTGAAAAGTTTTCAGCAAAGTGCCATCTTTCGAATATAAAGCCAGGCCGCTTTCTTCGAAAGCCACCGCAAACAAATTACCGTCCCGGCTGGCTCGAATCAGTGTATAACTGGAGTCAGCCGCTTTTTTGAGAGTTTTAATGAGCTTTCCGTCACTGGACCAAAATGCCAAGTCCGTTTTAACCACTACAATGGTACCATCGCTTAAGATAGCGACATCTTTACCATTATAACTGGAAGTCAGCGGGTCACCGGTATCAATGGCCGTCACCAAAGTTCCTTTTGCCAGATCCCATACTTTTACTTGTTCATCCCTGGATATGGTAACGAATTTACTGCCATCCACGCTAAAGCTGCAACCATAGACCGATGTATCGTCATACCCTTTGAAAAGTTTTACCTTCCCGGTAGCCAAATCCCTGGATTTAACTCCACCGAAATTATCTGTTTTCGTTACATTCACCAAACTCTTTCCATCCCGGGAGAATAATAAGCGGTAACTTTTAGAGGTTTCAATTTCAGAGTTAACCGAAGCCTCATCGGCATTTTTAGCGATTGCACCAAGCTTTTTGATATTCGTTCCGTTTTCATCCCAAAGATAGATTTGAGCGGGATTGGTATATGCAAATGTGGCAATAGTATTATTGGCGTAATCCATAACATTGATATCCGGCCCGTCTTTAACTCCAAATCGTTTCATGACGGTCCCGTCGGTTTTGCAAACATTAATAACATTTTTGTAGGCAAAGACAATTTTTGATCCATCGGAACTAAAGCAAACATCTACAACCGGGCCATCAGCTGCTATTGTAACATTAGCCGAGCTTTGTTCTGATTGCTTCTGGGAAGGTTCTTGGGCGGGTTGGTCTTTTTTTTCTTTTATGGGGTTGTTCCCTATCGGAAGACGAAGCCCCCCTGCAAACACTGTAACAGATAAACATAACAACGAAATCATACCCATGAATAGAAATAATTTTTTGTTCATTTTCTTGCTCCTTAATTTAAGAAATTTTTGTATAATTACTCCTTCTATACTATAATACCGGCTTTCATCCGTTTAAAGATGAACATTACATCCCAAGCGCAACGGCAGGGGTAGAAATCGTCACCCCTGCCCTTGCTTACAAACAACCTCTATTCATTTTCGGTTCTGAGTTAAAAAAGCCTACTCCAAATGATTATTTTCCCTCTTTAAAAACGGTATCGATGGCCAATCCCGCCGCCAATAACAGAGCTACCCGATTGGGATCAAGTTCTGCGGCTTCCTCCAGGGAAACTACATAATTATCCGCACTGGTAAATATCTCTTTGACCGCTCCAGCCCATTTCTTGGTGATAGTCCCTATAACCCGGTTGTCTGTGCCGACAAATTGGAAATTCCAACCTTTCCAGTCGCCCTTGATCTCCGCCACCTTGTTTTCTGCCGGATCAAAGACCCAAAACCCTCCCCCGATTGTAAACACTTTGCTTTTGAAAAAACCGAGGCACTCACCGGTTTGATTCAATACCGATATCTTCGATCGAAGCAAGGAAAAGGGTTTACTGATCGAAAATACAACACCTTGCCCCTCGTTATCATAAATATTAATTTTATTCGGCAGCATTTGTTTCTTGACGAGCAACCTTAAAAATTTAATCATACCGCCGGGTTCTTCTTTGGCCGCAGCAATCTGTTTACCGGTTTCAGGATCAAAAATATCGTAGGTACCCGCTAATTTCATGAATTCAACTTGCTCTTTGATTAAAAATACTTTTCTGTCAAGCAACATTTTTTTCTCCTCCAAAATATATGTTTGTTATAAAACCAACTTCCTCTGCTACCGATTATCTCTTTAGCCGTTTTGCTTCGGCAGGAAAGGCGCAATCATCTTAGCCAAAGCCGGCAGGTTGCGGGTTTGAATCCAGATGGAACCGGGTCCTTTATACTCACAAACGATTCCTTCTCCGGAGGCCACCGTGTTAAACAAACCTTTAGCCGCTTTTTTGATCTGGTATTGTACCGATGCCTCAAAAGCAACGATATGACCGGTATCCACGATAAAACTTTCACCCCCGGCCAATTTTCTCTCAATAATCGCGCCATAGGAATTGAGAAACACTGTCCCGTTCCCGGAGATTTTCTGTAGAAACAATCCCTCGCCGCTAATCATCCCCTTCAGAGAACCTTGCGTGGAAAGTTCCAACTCCGGACTCCCTCCTAAGTAAGCTCCACTTTGCGCGAAAAGTGTCTCTCCGGCCAAATTGAAGCGAACAATATCACCGGGGATGGATGGGGCCAAAATCAATTCCCCAGCGCCGCCGGTCGCTTTATATAGGGTAGCAAACAGCGACTCACCGCCTACTGCGGCTTTAAGAGTTCCCAATAATCCTTTTCCGGAAGATTTGGCCTCCAGTTCGACGGTGGGGGACATGGCAATCATCGCTCCGGACTCGGCGCGAAACGTTTCCCCGGGAGCCATTTTAACCTGCAATGTTGTAAAAACCGGCCCGTTTTCAATTTGATACTCCATTCCAATCAACTCCTTTCTTTTGTAAATAAGCAATTTTCCCTGATTTACTATCTTTTCTTTATTTCGTCAAAAATTAGTTTTTTCATCCTAAATGATAGGGTGAACTTTTTCACCCTTAAGAGTTTTTTTTCTTTAAAAACCGGTCTATCAATATAAAAAAGAGGCTGTTGCAAAAGGTAAAATCAACGAGAAATACAATATACCATCAACAATAGGTAAAGTTTTACATATATTGTATTTCTCTATCGATAAATCTTATTTTGCGACAGACCCTTAATTTTATCTTGAGACTTATTGATTAATTTTAATAAATCCGCTAATTCCTTAGTAGAGCGTATCGTAAATAAATGGTAATCATAAATGGGGAAGATACGCTCTACTTAAGTAAAACGTTCCCCATCATTGAGTGCGCGTGCGTGCGCACGCGAGTTATTTAGAGAACGTTTTACTAGTATGCTTTTACTTTTCCACTATTCCCTTTAAGCTGACTTTTTCAACCGCTTCTTTGGTATTTTTGACTTTTAATTTTTTCAGAATGCTTTTAATCTGGGTTTTAATGGTATTTTGAGTTTTATAGAGCTTCAGTCCAATCTCAGCTTGGGTATAGCCTTGTTCAATAAGCTTAAATATCTCCTTTTCAGGGCCGGACAATTCCTGAAGCTGCTCTTCTTTTTTCAGCCGGGAGAATTCGCTGATTAACAATTTAAACGGCATCTCGTTTTTATATAGCAACCGGATGGTATTGGGAATTTCCAGGTAATTCTCTTTCAGTATGTAATGCAAGGCACCGGCCGTAAAAGAATCCACAATGGTTGAGGCGTCATCGATACCGGTCAGCATGATTATTTTGGCGTTACTGAATTTTACGATTTCAATTGCAGCGACGATACCGTCACTTTCATTTCCGTTTAAATTAATATCCATCAAAATGAGATCCATTTCCAATGATTTGGCCAGACCGATAGCTTCTACTTTATTGGATGCCATCCCAACAACCATCATATCGGGTTGTTTATTGATAAAATTGGTGATAGCCTTTTGAAAGATTAAATCATCCTCTACTATGGCTACTCTGATATTCTCCATAATACCTACTCCTTACAAGCCAAACAGCAACCGGGGACAAATTCTTTGCTCGGGGTTATTACCACCTTATTCTTGGGAAAAAACAGATGAATTGTAGTGCCGATATGCTTCTCGCTTTTGACTTCAAGCGAAGCCCCATGCTCTTTCAGGATATTATAGCAATGCGATAAACCCAATCCAAAATTGTTTCGTGTCGCTTTGGTCGTAAAGAAAGGTTCTATTACATGCGGGAGGTCCTCTTTATTTATGCCGATGCCGTTATCCTTCACCACAACAGTCAAACCTCCCGTTGTTAAAACAGCTTCAATGGTTAATTTGCCTCCACCGGCCATCGCTTCCACGGCGTTCTGAAATAAATTCACAAACACTTCCTGTAAATACACGTTATCGCTTAGGATTGTAATGTTATCGCTGACATGTTTCTCAATATCAATATTCTTGGATTTGACTGGAACAGCAACATATTTCAGTCCAACCCCAATGATTTCCGACAAATTGTTTTGGGTTAATTTAAATTTACCCGGGTCAATTGTGTTTTTTTGCAATTTTTTCATCATATTGGATAAATGTTCCAACGATGCCGATACCATTTGAAAGTTCTCATTTATCTCACGCGCACAGGCGCCATCATATTTATCCAGGCAAGCTAAGGAAAGCTTCATATTGGTCATACAGACCGAGATATTGGTAATCTCATTCTTTAAGGAATGATTCAATATTTTTATGCCACTGTCCATGATATTCATGATATTGCTTAGATTTTGCTTCTCAATCCGTAACTTAATACCTAGTACTCCATTTTTGATGAGAAAATATAAAAATAAGACAAACATGTAAATTATGATGTAAATATTGTAGTCCCAATATCTCCAGGATCTGTCGGCCGGAAGACCCGCCAGCAGGTAAGAAGTTATCGAAGTCAAAGCAATGCCCGGGACGGCTATCAAACAAAATATAAGCCGTTGTCTTTTGAAGCTGGGAATATCCTCTTTTCGATATGCGTAAATCTGCAGCGCACAGCTGATGAAGGAATAGGGGACCGCCCAAATCGAAAAAAACCTATAATAAATAGTGCATTGATAAGTGTTTTTTATACCATAGTCGTGGGTAGGGTAATTAAGAAATGTGATTGCCATGGGAACGAGCAACAGCAGCATAACGACTTTTTTATATTTCGGAGCCAAGACGCCCGAGTAGCTAAGTCCAAACATTAAAGCAAAGTATGGCGTGAAATAGTGGGCTATCGCTGAAATAATCACTTCAATGATCTCTTGGGTTTCACCGGATAACCCAAGGTAATTCTGGATTAAGGTTGTATTCCCGGACCAGAATAGGCAAAATCCCCCTAATCCCGCCAGAAATGCCAATCCCATTGCCCAACGGGTCGATTCGGTTTTATAATCAGCAATCCTAAATATAATTGCCATAGTCCACATGGTTAAGGCAATAATCATTGAATGAAACGTCTCTTTCGCGCTTGTACTTTTTGATTATTTTCCAAAATGAATGATTCATTGGTTATTATAACAATATTATGGTATTTATGCAACAAAATAAGCCTTTAACAAATGCTCCATCCATTCGGATAAAGGCGTTTTCAGTACCCCTTGCCTCGGAGTAAGCCGGCGGAAGCGACAAACTTCAAAGCATCCTCGGCAGAAACCTCTACCGGCTCCACCCAACATTGGGGGACCAAAACCAAATTCCCAGCCCATTGCATCGACTGCATCAGATATACCGCCACATATCCTTCGGGGATAAACAGGCTCACTTCATCATTGGTCAGGAAACCTAAAAACTTTAGGCCACCGGGCATATTGACCCTCACCAGGCGCGAAAAACTATTTTTGTTTCCCGCAAAAGAATTTACCGTATCCTTGATGATCCCATAGATGCTGCCGAACAAAGGAACTCTCAACAACACCCGGTCGAACTGACGGAATAATTTATTGGTTAACCAGTAGGAAGCCAGCAATCCGGCGAGAAATATGATGATGATGGTAGCCAGGAAACCGATGCCGGGGAAGTAAACTCCAACCCGCCGCAATAACCCTTCAAATATTCCATCGGTCAATTGATAGAGCAAGTACAAGATATACAGTGTCAAAGCAATGGGAGCCAAGGTGAAAATTCCTTTTACAAAAATCCCGAGCAATTTTTTCAAGGTTACACTCCTTTTTTACTAAATGCGATATACCGCTGTATCACCGCGATTCCAGAGGTCCCTTTACTTTTTATCCATGGGATTTAGCCCGAGGTTACCCTGAAACCATATTTTGATGCTTCCTATTATGCCCCATTTTACCGTTTCAGCTTCCCAATCAAGGCCTTCGTTTCCTCATCGATACACAACGACTCTCTGATTTTCTGGAGCGCTTTATTAAAAGTAAAGGTATCCCAATGGTTCTGTTGTAAATAGGGCATGGTTTTTTCAGGGAATTTCACAAAACAAATCGAAACCACCCAGGCTACCGCCATTTTAGCATAATAACCATCATGGTTTACTTGGCTTAAACTCACCAGCACTCTGTCAATGTACTCTTGATTCAGGTAAAAATTCAGCAACATGACCACAGCAAAACGGATCTCAAATTCTCTACCAGAACGCAAATAGGGCTGTAAAAACCCCCAAACCCGTATCATATGGCTCTGGGTAATTTTAAGATTGCTGCAAAAGCTGTCGCAAACTCCCCAATTATTAATTTTAGGTATAAAATCGGCGGTAAAATTCAGAATTTCCTCAATATCCCCTTTGGCATAGCCAATGACTAAACCCTGTAACATGATTTCTTCATAATAATCGCCTTGTGCTGCCGATAAAAAGCCCCGCCAGTCGCCTTGGGCGACTTCCTTGGCCAGCTTCCTGATGGCCGGGAGTCTAACTCCCAAAATATTATCGATTCCGGGGAGCAATCCGCTCTGAAACTTCCGGTAGGGTTCGTCCGCCAACTCGAAAATGCGTTCCCTTAAAGTTTTTCCCATGAGGTAACCACTCTTCTTTTTAATACTCCCAAAACATCCGTTGGATGGTAGCCGGATCATCGGTCTTGGTAAGGGCCATGGCTAAGAGAATGCTTGCTTTTTGGGGGTTGAGGGTGTCGGAAACGATAAAATTACTCAGATCATCATTGATGGCCCCATTCCGGGTAACAATCCCGCTACTGACCCGGGTGCTCCGAACCACCACCACTCCTTGGGCCTGAATACCCATGAAAATATTTTTCATCATCTTCGACATATTGCCGTTTCCCAGACCCGCATAGACCAGTCCTTTAACTCCGGCGGCAACGGCGGCCTGCGCCAGTACGCCAAGGTTGCCCACATGACCGTAAATAATTTCAACCGGAGGAAGTTCGCCAAGGCCGTCAATGACGAATTCACTCATATAGGTGTGTTTACGGGTAGGTTGCCGGTAAAAATGGGGCTCCCCTTCCATGAGATATCCGATATAACCAAGCTCCGGGGCTTTAAAACTATCTTGAAGGGAGGTATTGGTCTTGGTAACTTCCCGGCTGGAATTGATAGTATTGTTCAACGTCACCAAAATCCCTTTACCGGATGCTTCTTCACTAGCCGCCAGAATAATGGCGTTATAAAGGTTCATGGGTCCGTCGGAGCTGAGCGCGGAAGCCGGGCGCATCGCCCCCACTACAACCACCGGCTTATGGCTTTTGACCACCAAATTGAGAAAATAAGCGGTTTCTTCCAAAGTGTCGGTCCCATGGGTAACAACCACGCCGTCAATCTCCGGCGAGGAAAGCAAGTCATTAATGCGGGCGGCAAGAGTAAGCCAGATCTGATGGGTCATTTCCGCACTGTCAATCTGGGCAATCTGCTCGCTGGAAATCCGGGCGATATTACTTAGGGGCTCTGAAATATCTTTCGTAATCGCTTCAATCGGCAAAATAGCCGGCTGATAACTGGCCGTATCGGTTATCGAACTGGAAACCCCGGCAATTGTTCCACCGGTGGCAAGTATCACAATGTTTTTCATAGAGAATTTCCCTTTTCATAATGATGCAACCTAAAAAACACTTCTAAAATTATATCATATTCCGACATGCTTTCCGCCATCCATTGAGAGAATCCATTCCGTCACAAGAATAATTCTTTCTGTCGTTCAGTGAATTCTTTCCGTCAAAAACCCATTATAAACGGTATATTGGCTCAAACGATACGATAAAAAAGTAAGTTCCAAACGGGACTTACTTTTTTAACTTTCCTTTTTAATAAGCTGAATTGATTGACACTCCACCGCCGGCGGCTTAAAGCGCCATCAGCATGCTGCGTATCAACATGACCTTGCCAAAAGCATCGGATTAGGATCCCTCTCTCAGCATTACCCGGCAGAAAGCTGGTTCGGCCCTTTTTTATTGCCCAGATAGGCCTCTTTGACCCGGCTATCCTGAGCCAGATTAGCGGCCGACCCTTCCAGGGCGATCCGTCCGTTCTCCAATACATAGCCGCGGTGGGCGATTTTCAAAGCCATATTGGCGTTTTGTTCCACCAAAAGAATGGTCGTTCCTTGGGCGTTAATTTCCTGGATCGCTTTAAAAACTTCTTTCACTAAAATCGGCGAAAGTCCCATCGAGGGTTCATCGAGTAACATCACCCGGCAGTCACTCATCATGGCCCGGCCCAGCGCCAGCATCTGCTGCTCGCCGCCGCTTAAAGTCCCGGCAATTTGGGATTGCCTTTCCTCCAACCGGGGGAACAGTTCAAAAACTCCCCGGTATAATTTATTCAGGGTGTTGGAACCCGGTGCTTTCTTTACAGTCCAGGTCGCTAATTTTAGGTTCTCCTGTACCGTCAGGCTTGGAAAAATACCCCGTCCCTCGGGTACGTGCGCGATTCCCAAAGCAACCACCTGATGGGCCAGACGGTTGTTTAAACTGTTTCCCTGATACATGATTTCCCCCTCGGTCAGGGGCAACATTCTGGAGATCGCCCGAAGCGTGGTGGTTTTTCCGGCTCCGTTGGCCCCAAGCAAAGAAACGATTTCCCCTTCGTTGATTTGAAGCGAAATGTGATGCAAAGCCTTAATAGCCCCATAGGCTACCGATAGCTGCCTGATTTCCAAAAGACCCGGTGTGGCGTTCATCCCGCAGCCTCCTCTTCTCCCAAGTAAGCCTTGATGACCATGGGATCATTGGTAACCTCATCCGGCTTACCGGCTGCAATCGTCCGTCCGAAATCCATCACCTGGACATATTGACAAAGTTCCATCACCACCGGCATTTGGTGCTCTATCAGTAAAATCGACAAATTGAAATCCTGGTGAACCCGGTGAATCAGGTCAATTAATTCCCGCACTTCGGTCGGGTTCATCCCAGCCGCCGGTTCGTCCAGTAACAACACTCTTGGCTGTGTGGCCAGGGCTCTGGCAATTTCCAGCCTGCGTTGTTCCCCGTAAGGCAAATTTGTGGCCAGTTCATTTCTGCGGTCCACCAGCCCAAACCGGTTTAGATACGCCAAACTTTCTTCCCGGATCTGCCTTTCTCTGCTGCGAAAATGGGGGGAAGCCCAAATCGCATCCCAAAGATGATAACCGATCCGGTTATGCATCGCCATTTTGATATTATCCAATACCGACATCTGGTCAAAGAGACGGATATTTTGAAAAGTACGGGAAATGCCGGCCCGGGCAAGGGCATCCGAGGAGAGTCTGGTGATATCTTTTTCGGCGAGCCACATTTTGCCCGCATCCGGTTTGTAGACCCCGGTGATTAAATTAAAAACCGTGGTTTTGCCGGCCCCATTGGGCCCGATAATCCCCTGAATCGCCCTTTCACCGAGTTCTAACGTAAAATCAAGCGTTGCGGTAAGCCCGCCGAAGGATTTGGAAAGTTTTTCCGTTTTAAGCACGTGTTTCAATGACCGGTTCCTCCTCTCGAGAGCTGAGCCACCGCCACTCGCGATTACCCATCAAACCATACTGCCTGGTCAACATGATGATGATCAGTACCAAGGGACTGACTATCATCCGCCACTCAGCCAGGCGGGGCGAAATCATGCTGAGCACATTGCGGAGAATTTCCATCATCAAGGTATAAAAAACGGCTCCCAGGATAGAACCGGAAAGGCTGCCCATCCCTCCCAGATAGAGCATGACCAGGATTTCAGTAGTTTTAATGTAATCAAAACTTTTCGGGGTAATGAATTGCTGATACTGGGCCCACAGGCCTCCGGCCAAACCCGCAAAAGTGGCGGCCACGGTAAAGGCGATATTTTTAACCCGGTTAATACTGACGCCCATGAGTTCGCTGGCAATGGTATTCTCGCGGATCGAAACCCAAAGCCTTCCGTAGTTTGAATTCACCAGGTTCCGCAGAATTGCGTAGGTCAATACGACACAGATCCCTACGACGATTAAATTCGTTCCCTTGGGTATTCCGACCAGCCCCCGGGGCCCACCGACAAAATCAATATTCTGGATGGCATTGACGATAATCATGTTAAAGCCCAGGGTAATAATGGCCAAATAATCCCCAATGGTTTTAAAGGTAACGAGCCCGATTAAATACCCGATCAGTCCGGCGGCAATTGCGCCTCCGCTTAAGGAAAGCATTAACCGAAATACCAACGGCAAATTGAAATGAATGGCTATCAGGGAAGCTGTATAGGCACCGATGGCCATGAAACCGGCGTGCCCGAGGGTAAACTCTCCCAAATAGCCGTTGACAATATTTAAACTTGATACCAATATCACATTCATCCCAATAACCGTCAGGACATGGATATAATACTGGCTAAACAAGTCACATTCACCGAGAAAAAAGAGCACCATGATTGCAATCAAGGAAGCGAGCGCAACCGGCCAAAAACTGAACAAGAACGATTGAAATGAGGCCTTCGGCTTTAATAACGGTTCAGACATTCTCTCACACCTTCTTTATCATTGGTTTGCCCATAATTCCGCTAGGCCAGATCAGTAATAAGATAATCAGCAACCCAAAGGCAATCCCATTTTTCAGATTGGAAGAAAGATAGGCCACTGTCAAAACTTCCACGCCCGCCAGGAGGAACGATCCCAAAACTGCGCCTTCGATCGAACCAATCCCGCCGATAACCGCGGCTATAAATGCCTTCCACCCAAGATCGATTCCCATATACGGATCAATGGAATAAGCCTGCCCGTAAAAAACTCCGCCCGCGGCAGCCAGGGCCGAACCAATTGCGAAGGTAACCATGATAATCCAATTTAAATTGATCCCCATCAACGGGACTACATCCTGATTGTCGGCAACAGCCCGCATGGCCGTGCCAACCATGGTCTTATTGACCACAAACCACAAAACACCCATCAAAAATAGCGATACTACAATGATTAAGATCTTGTCTTCCGTAACCACAATGCCGTTAAATAACTTTAAAACATGATTCGGCAATTGCGCCGGCAACTGGCGGGTTTCGGGTCCGACCAGCAGCCGGACGATATTCTCCAAAAAGTAACCCACTCCCAGCGCCGTAATGACCAGCGACATTCTTTGGGCCTTGCGAAGTCTACGGTAAGCGACTCTTTCAATGATGACTCCCGCCAAAGCCGTAAGCAGCATAGCCAGGGGCATCATGATGACCAACGGCATACCGGTGATATAAGTAACCAGCAAGAACCCGATAAATCCTCCCAGCATAAAAATATCGCCGTGGGCAAAGTTTATCAGGCGAATGATCCCGTAAACCATGCTATATCCAAGGGCTATCAAAGCATAAACCGCCCCTAACTGGGCTGCATTCAATATTTGTTGAATGACAATCTCCAAGGGTTAACTCCCCCCGCCTTTTTAATGGCTTCTTGCTATTAGCTTTTGGCTTTTAATAATTGAAGTACTTTCCCGCCGCCTACGGCAAATTGCGATGCAATCGAAAGGATAATGATTTTCTCTGTGAACTCTGTGGCTAAATCAATTAGCCACAGAGACACAGAGAAACAATTTTCCAAGTAGCTAATAGCCGATAGCTGAAAATCACTTCTTTTAAGCTTCTATCACGGATTTACCGCACTGTCGAGCACAAATTGGCCATTATCAATCCGGATTACCACCGCGCCTTTTACCGGGTCGCCCGTACCTTCGTAAGTGATGTCCCCGGTTACTCCCTTGAAACCTTTGGTAGCGGCAATCGCATTACGAATCGCTTTGGAATCGGCTTTACCCGCTTTGGCAATGGCTTTAAACAGAATATAAGCCGAGTCATAGGTTAAAGCTGCAGCGGCATCAGGTTTCCTCCCGTATTTCTTTTCATAGGCGGTGATAAAATGTTGAGCAGCCGGACGTTTGATATCGGGGGAATAATGGTTGGTGAAATAGGTCCCGTCCATATCCTTGCCCCCTATTTTCAGCAATTGGGGATCATCCCAGCCATCACTGCCGATTACGGTGCAGGTGAGTCCGAGTTTCCGGGCTTGTTGAATTTGCAGCGGCACTTCGTTGAAATAGTTGGGCAAGAAAAGGATAGCCGGATTGGCGCCTTTAATCTTGCTGAGTTGCGCGGAAAAATCCTTGTCATTGGTATTATAAGTTTCAAAACCGACGATTTTTCCGCCGGCTTTGGTGTATTCAGCGCGGAAAACTTCGGCAATCCCTTTATTATAATCACTGGCAACGTCATAAAGTACGGCGGCGGTTTTCTTTTTGAGATTTTTGAGAGCGTATTCCGCTACGACCCGGCCTTGAAAAGGATCAATAAAGCAGGCCCGGAAAATATAGGAACGTCCTTTGGTCACGTTGGGATTGGTCGACCAAGGAGTAATTTGAGGAACTTGCGCGCTCTCCGCGATCGGAGCGCCGGCATTTGAACATTTACTGGCCTGGGAGCCGATAATGGCCAGGACCCTGTCTTGACTGATTAGCTTTTGAAAGACCGTAGCGGTTGATTCCGGTTTATTCTCGTCGTCTTCAATAATAAATTTCACTTTCCGTTTGGAAGAACCCACTTTGATTCCTCCGGCGGCATTGATTTCCGATTCCGCCATTAATACGGCATTCTGGGTTGATTGGCCGAGTGTTGAAATATCACCGGTCAACGGCGCCGACACGCCGATTTTCAATTCATCAGCAGCATAACTTATAATTCCCAAACAAATGACAAACATTGCGGCAAGCAAAAAAACAACCCATTTTTTCATATTTTAAGTCCTCCTTTTTAAATTAGGCGCCAAATACCCCAGCCATAAGCATAAAACGAACAACAAGTCTATTCGTGAACGCTTTACGATTACCTCCTTTTGTTTTTAAATTTACGAAAATACAAACAATGCTGTCTTGCTAAACACTTTCAGGTTAACTAAGTGTGATGTTTATGTTATAAATAGTAGCAAAATCAAACCTGATAATCAAGAGTTTTTAAAACTTCTTTCCACAAAAATGAGGATGATTCGTTGCAATGCGCATCATCCTCATTTTGTCTCCCTTGATACAAATGAAAATATCCCTGTTGGCCCTTTCACCCTGAATCTTTCAAAAACAAACGGAATAAAAATAAGCGGCTGTCTGAAAGAGGCAAAATCGACCGGAAAATACAATATATGAACAAAAAGTGATATATTGCATTTCTTATGGATTTACCAACTCTTTTTCAGGACAGCCGCTTCTATTGCAAGAATGGCAATATTAAAAAAAACCCCGGTATTGGCCGGGGTTTTGGGTTTTTCGAATTGATATTAAGCTTTGGTAACATTAGCCGCTTGCGGCCCACGTTCGCCTTCAACGATATCGAATTCAACCATTTGGCCTTCTTCTAAGGTTTTGAAACCATCCATTTGGATAGCTGAGAAATGAACAAAAACGTCTTTGCCGCCGTCTCTCTCAATAAAGCCAAAACCTTTCTCTGCGTTAAACCATTTAACTTTACCTTGCATAAACCATTCCTCCTAAAAAAAATCTCTTGTGGGAAACCCAAACTCTGGGCCAAAACCACAATACCTACTATAACACAGGAAAATATCAATGTCAAACAAAAGAAGTTGTGGAATCCAGTACCAAGGCAAATATTGCAAACTTCACTCCATCAACCGTGTGACAACGACAAGACCCTAAAATGCATCTTTCTTTGATAATGAACTTTTAATTACGAATTATTAAATTATTATAACACGATTTAATTTTAAACCGACAGGCAAAGCAGAACGGATGGTTCTTTAGCCGGGGATACTTGTTTTATTCAGCGCCTGTTCCTTATTTTTTTTCATTGCCTGAGCCCAGGCGTCCCGCAATTCAGTTGAATATCCCAGAATTTCGGATATCATTTTACCATCTTTCTGTAAATTGGCCTCAACTAATCTCCGATACATATAATCATACAAAGGGCTTAGGGACTTGGAAATTTCAAATTCCGGCTTCAGAGTCGCCTTAAATTCCAAAATGATATTTTGCGCCTTAATCAAGTTATCGTGGGATTTTTGAATGTTTTTTTCTTCAATTCCCTTTTGAGCTTGAATCAAAAACTTCACCAGTCCGTTGTAAAGCATCAGGGTCAGTTCTTCCGGCTTTGAAGTCAAAATTGAATTAGTTTGATAAACCGCTTGTCCGTTTGCTAATGCCATCGTAAAAACCTCCTTAGTTTTTGGTGACCATGTCCAGGATTGTTCGTTATTTACGGCTATCCGTATAAACACCGGCCGCGCTGATCCGCTGACCTGCCTGATATCCATTGATCCCCTTCCGTCCACAATTCAATGCACCAATGCGCATCCTTAGATTTTGCAATTCATTTGTAATGGCGTTCTTAATTTGTTCATCCAACCCTAAAATTTCCTGAATAAGCATTTTGGATCGAGCGGTTAAAGTGGCAACCGCCGTATTATACTTTATGGAGTCGTCACTTAATTGAAATTCGCTTTTTAACGCATCCTCAATGCTGTTCAACGTCTCAACACAGCGTTCCCGCGTCTCCAAAAGGCTGTCATATTCACTCTCATGGTTTTCATAAGTCAAACCGGTAAGCATTTTTGAACAAGCCAGCAATTCCTCTAAAAAATGGATTTTGTTCTCCAGCAGCCCCCGAATGTGATTTTCTTCCAATGGCTCCACCATTGATACCCCTTCCGGATGGTTTCAATCCAGCCCCATATTTCGGATTCAATCGTTGCTCCTTTTACATTCCCATCATATTGGCAACCGCGCTCGCCTGATTGGCAATTTTATTAAGGGATGTCTCCATTCCGTTAAAAACTTTCCACAACCGTTTTTCCTCCGCATCGACCCGCCTTTGAACCGTATCAATGTAAGTATTCTTTTTCATGATATCCTTGCCAATCTTTGAATTGGCATCGCCGCCGCCGGGTAGACCCGCCTCCTCGGTAAGCCGTTTAACGTTCGTATTTAATGAATTATAAAAATTGGTAAAAATCCCCTGACTTTCGGATGTTCGTTCGGCGGCTTTAGCTTTGTCGACGGCGCTGTCCGAGAGGGCAGTGACCTGTCGATTATTCGTAAGCAACCGGATGACCCCGTCCGGATCATTTTGCAAAGCACTCGTTAATTTGGCGGTATCTAAATGGAGTTTGCCGTTTTCACTGTAATCTCCGGTCCGAATACCGATTTGACTTAATGTATTATAAGAAGAATCTTTTTTATCGCCATTCATAAAACCTAATTGGCTTAAAATGTCATTTTGGGAGCCACTATTGATTTTCATCGGAACATTTTCAGTGGCAAACGAAATTTTGCTGTCGCTTATCGATACCCTGACCCGGTTGACACCGAAAGATTGATCCAATTTTTCTTGTAAGGCCCTTTTCAAAGTGGTCACCGAGTAAACTTGAGGATCAAGTTTAATCACTCTGGTAGTATCCCCCAAGGTGAATTTGAATTGATTGGCAGTCGGGGTTGCGTTAACGGCTCCCCCCAAAGAACCCCCGCTTAAAGTTATCGGTGTTGAGATCACCCGGGACATCTTCGAACGCAGATCGTTCACTATCGAGATCATCAGGCGATCGTTATTGAGTAAACCTTCCTGGGCTAATTTTTCCCACTTCTTAATCTGTTCCTCGGACATCTGCTCTTTTTGTTCATCCGTTAACGGATCATAAACTTTTTTGCCTTTGGTAGGCCGGGCCTTGCTTATCTGTTCGTTCATTCCGCTCATCGTTTTATTGTACGAAGTGATAAAATCATCAATCTTTTTAACAATGTCAGTTGGGTCCGTAGAGACATTAACCGTCGCAGAACCGGTTCCGGCTAAGTTTAAAGTCACTCCGTTAAGGGTAAAGGAATTGGTTGCTTGTTTAAACGGGGTCCCGTTAACCGTGAATTCATTATTTCCCCCAATCGTACTATTGGCCTGGTCAATTTTAAAAAGGGATTTTAAAAACCCATCCGTATCGTCAATCACAATTCCCGGCCGGCCGTGATTATAATCGCCGGACTGTGTTGCGGTTAAAATCAGCTTATTGCTTTCGACATCAAAAAACGCCTTGGCTCCCGCCGTAGTGGCGGAATTAATTTGTTCGACCACCTTGTCGATGGAATCGTTTTGGGTGAACTTAAATACCTGACCGTTGATAGTAAAACCGAAGGAATCCGTGGGCGAACTCTTGTCAGTAAAATAGTCCTTGGCATTGACGAACTGATCCCGCAGATTATATAAAGAGGTCGAAGTATCTACAGTTGAGACGCTTGCTCCATCCTTAAATCCCAAATCGGTCAGAATCGAATTATTGGGTACACTATTCATGGTGATGTTATGCTTTATTCCATCATCGGTATACAGTTCCAACTGATTGTTGGAAGTAACTTTTACTTTCAACGAAATATCATCGATATCTTTTTTATGAAACGCCTTTTTGATTTCCCGTTCAATGTTTTCCGCCAAACGAGTTAAACTTTTGGTACGGCCCAACACGGGCGTCAAAACTTGGCCGTTATCGTGATCTTCTCCGGCTATACTGTATTTGCCGGACAACTTGGAGAGATTAATCGTCACCCGTGCGCCATCCACGGTAAGATCAAAGGAATGTTTACCCTTGTCGATCGTGATTAAACTTTTCGGTGCGCCGATCACCTGAGAAGAAAGGAACACTCCCTTCTCTTTGCTCTTAGGATCATCTACGCTGCTATTGGAGGAGAAAGTGGCCAATTTTTCAACTTTCACCGCATAACTGCCATTGATGGCATCTTTACCGGCGGTGGCATTGACCACCTCAGGATTGGTCGTATCAATCTTCCGGGTTTCGTAGGAAGTCTCCATTTTCAAATCAAAAACAGAATCTCGCAATTCGGAAAGAGCCGTGTTTTGGGTGCGAAAGGCCTCTTCTTTCCACTGCAATAACTGAATTTGCTGGTTGGTCCGATCAATCGGTTTCCTGTCATATTTCATGATTTTTTTGATCGTACCCGCCGTATCCATACCGGAATTGAGTCCGACAATTCCTAAACCGTTAACTCCGCCGGTAGTAACTGAAGAGCTCGAGTTCGATTCGGCCATGATTTCACTTCCTTACCTTTACCTAAATTAGACTTTCTCATCCAGCAGGATCCCATACATATCGTACATTCTGGTGATCATATTCAAGATTTCCTCAGGCGGATATTGCTTTATCGTTTCACCGGTTTCGGAGTTGACAAATTTGACAATCTCGGTCTTGGTCCGTTCATCCATGGAGTACTTGCATTCAATATTGACTTCCTTATAAGCCATGTTGATAATCTTGAGCGCCTTTTCGATCTTTTCTTTATCCTTGGCGGTAGATAACGATTCATCGTGGCTTGATGCTTTCACCGCCGAGTTATCCGCTGATATTCTGGTAGAGCTTATATTGGCATTAACAGTATTCATTGAAGCTCCTGCTCCCACTTTCATAAAACTACCTCCTTGTAAATTACGATATCCTTCCAATGAGTATAAATCTCCTGATTATGATTTCGGAAAATCCCATTGAAAAATGAATAGTTCTTTTGGCCTATTTCGTTAATTTTTTGTCAAAAGAAATTCCGCAAATTTCAAATCCAACTCCGTATCGATATCCACCGATCTTTCCTGGGGCATCATGTAGGCATAAGTCTTGGGTCCGAAAAAGCCGTTATTTTCTTTGAGATAAGAAATATTGGCCAAATAAACCGCGCCGTTTAACCGGTAGTATTGTTGCAATGATTGTCTTCCTTCACCGGCGGCGCTTTTCGGCAAAAAGCCGGCCATCGACAAATCTTCGCCAATGGTATTCATCCATAACGGCGAATGCTCGCTTTGGCATACCGAGACTACCGCGCGCTCGAGGGAAAGCGCTTTTTTCTCCTGAAAGACTTTGAACGCCCCCCCGATATCAACGGCATTCCGAAGGGGGCTGGTCGGCTGCAACAAAGCCAATTCCTGAAAACATACCCCCTGTTGCCCGAACCATTCGATTGCGTGGAGAATTACATCGATACTTTTGGCCGTGTCGCCGGCTAATTCCGGTGGCCTTTGAAATGGCGCTTCCGCTCCGAATTTTTTTGAAATGGCGGTAATTTCCGGATCATCCGTACTCACCACGACATGGGTAAAGCAAGCGCTTTGGATAGCCGCCTCGATGGTCCAGGCGATCAGAGGTTTGCCGCCAAGCAGCCGAATATTTTTTCGCGGTAAGCCCTTTGAACCCCCTCTGGCCGGTATCAGGGCTAATCTGTTTTTCTGGTCAGCCACTGTAGCTTGTCCCCTCGGCTTTCTTGAAATATTCCAAAGTACTCTGATATTCCTCCCATTGACCGATATCAAACCACTTATTGCTGATGGGGAAAACTCCGATTTTATGACCCAGATCTTTCGCTTTCAACAATAAATCCGGCATATTGGCGGCCTCATTTTCAGGAATCAAATCAATGATTTCCGGTTCCAGGACATAAACACCGGAGTTGATTACAAAGTCATATTCGGGTTTTTCAATCATCTGATGCAACTTGTTGTCTTTGACTTCAATCACCCCGTAGGGGATTTGCATATGTTTCACCACTCCCACCACAGTTGCGAAATTTTTATTACGTACGTGGAAATCCAGGAGTTTATCGAAGTCTACATCAATGATGACATCACAATTACTGACAATAAACGTCTCCTTCAGACGGTCCTTGGCAAGACCGAGAGCGCCGGCCGTTCCCAGCGGAATATCTTCATGGGTGTAACTGACGTTATATCCGTTGGCATTTTCCAAAAAGTACAATTTAATGATTTCAGCCTTGTAATTTAAAGAAATAATAAAATTGTTGAACCCGTATTTGTTGAAACTATTCATGATGATTTCGATAATGGGTTTATCTCCTACCGGAATTAACGGTTTGGGTAGGATCTTGGTGAACGGATCAAGTCTGGAACCTTTTCCGCCAGCCATGATCAGGACTTGGTTGTTTTTCGGGCGGATTTTTTCCTTGGTTTCAAGAATATCCTCCATCAAAACCAGGTCCACAACTCGCCTTGCTTCATCAACAACCGGGATATTTTTTAATTTATATTTGAGCATCAACTCGCGGGCTTTTTGAGTCTCCCCTCCATAAGTGTATTTGGGGTTCTTGTTCATGATCCGGATGATCGGCTTATCTAATGAAATATTGTTTAAAATCGAACGGCGAATATCGCCGTCGGTTACAGTGCCCAATAGCACTCGGTCACTATTAACCACCAGCAGGATCTGGAGGCGGTTTTCGTTCAATTGTTCGATAGCCTCGCGAATTGTCTTTTCTTCCGTAATCAAGGCCTGTTTTGCTTGTTGGCACATGGCTGGACGTTATCCTTCCCTATACTTTATAATCCTGGCGGGCACGCCCACCGCAACTGCGGCTTCCGGCAGGTCGCCGACAACAACCGCCCCCGCCCCGATGATGGAATCTTTGCCGATAGAAATTCCCTGAATAACCGTTGCACCCGCTCCAACATGAACTCCGTCACCAACCTCAATTCCGCCGCAAAGAATTGCGCCGGATGCGATATGAACATGGGCGCCAATCCTACAATCATGTTCTACCGTGGACTTGGTATTGATAATCGAATTATTTTCAATGGTAACTCCCGTTTGTACAATGGCTCCGGCCATCACTTGAATTCCCTCACCGAGCCCGGCCCGGGGAGAAACCACCGCGGAGGAGTGAATGAGCGTGGCAAATTGGTAACCGCGATTTTTAAAGGATTCATATACCTGCCGTCTTTTTCCGGTATCCCCCACAGAACCCAGGCCGTTCACCAGCAAGACCTCGGCAGGTGAATATTTTAAGGCTTCCCGGTCATCCATCAACGGAATATTATTCAAAGGTAGCATCTTTTTATACTCAGGATCAGCAATGGCCAGCACTTCATAAGATTGCTGAAATAGAATATCCAATAAAACCCGGCCGTGGCCGCCGGCGCCTAATAAAACCACCGGTAGCTTCATGTTTCAATCAACTCATCTTGTTTAAAATCCCGCTGCGCTTTTTTACCCATAATCTCCCAATACGCCACCGGTGAAATACCCGTGCCCGGCCTTTTAATCGCCACATTTTGCTCATTAAAAACAGTTCCTTGCGGAATATCACAGGCCGCTACCAAGCTTTTTCTGGCAACTGCCCGGTTTTTCAATTCGGCAGGAGCGGGACATTTCCTGAAATCACCCAGAGCCGCTTCTACCTGGCGAATTGCCTGCACCAGCGATTTCAGCTCCTCCGGTTCCAACGATGCCCGATGGTCTGGACCCGGTAAATTACGATTCATCGTAAAATGCTTTTCAATCACCGTGGCGCCGCGAGCGACCGCCGCAATACTAACGGCAATACCGGGAGTATGATCGGATAAACCCACAGGCAAACCGAATGCCGCCTTGAGAGTATCTATCGCTTTTAAATTGACTTCTTGAAAAGGGGCCGGATACTCGGTCGTGCAATGCAGTAAGGTCACTTTTTCCGCCAAAGCCTCTTGGCCTGCCGAAGAATTGAAAACATCCTGAAAAGCATGAATCGACGGTCTTCCCGATCCTTTATAACCAAACGCCAAGGTCGCCAAGGCCAATTCGACCTCGCTAAGGGAGCTCATTCCGGTAGACAAAATCACTGGTTTCTTCGTTTCGGCTACTTTCAGTAGAAACGGTAGATTGGTAATTTCTCCGGAGGGTATTTTTATCTGGGAAATATCAAACCTCTTGTTGAGCATCTCTAAACTTGCCATATCAAAAGGTGTGGATAGAAATTGAATATTTATTTCCCGGCAATGGGCAATCAAACTTTGGTGGGCCCTTTCGTCCAACTCCAGCCGTTTTAACATTTCCAACTGGGATTCTTCACCGGGATTATTTTGCTTCTGGTATTCCGCTTTGGGGGCGGAATGATTGCTGATGGCTTCAGCCTTAAAAGTCTGAAATTTAACAATATCGGCCCCGGAATCTTTGGCAATATCAATCAATTGCAATGCTTTTTCCAAAGAACCGTTATGGTTAACGCCGGCTTCAGCGATAATCCGTACCCTTTGGTTCCCTGTCATTCCTTAATCCACCTCATAAAAATGTTTTTTTAATAACTGAAAATCGGGGATTTGTTTTAGAATACCATGGATTCTTCGGGCCGACTCACCGTCACCATATGGGTTTATAACCCCTGAACAATCTTTATGGAAAGCTTCCTCAATCGCCCGGACAATCGCCTTCCGCTCTACCGGGCAATTTATCACTGAGCCGGCCTGCAACCGTCCTTTTTGGCGGTCGCCAATGTTGACAGTGGGTTTTTTTAATGAGGGCGCTTCATAAAGTCCGCTGGAAGAATTCCCGACTACCGCATCCACATGGGCCATCACACTCAGGTAAAAACGGCCTAAGGAAGTATAAACCATGGCATTGCCATGTTTGTTCCCATATTGATCAACCATTTCCAATAAAACCCGTCCTCCCGGATCGGAATTAGGTTTGGTAAAAATCAAACCCACCTCCGGTCCCAGATCCGTCAAAGCATCCAAAAGAATCTGAAACTGCCGGCCGGCATTTTCCCATTCTAGCGTCGCCGGATGAAAGGTAATCAGCAGATTTCGCTTGTAAAATTTTATATTCAGCTCACTGGCCAATTGTTCCCTGGTCAGTAAGGAACCTTTTTTGATATAATCCAATCCGGGGCTACCGACATTATATATAAAGTCCGGGTTTTCCCCCATTTGGCGAACTCTCCGCCAGGACTCGGCGTTGGTTACAAAGTGAAGATGAGCCATTTTGGTGACGGCGTGCCGGATCGAGTCATCGAAAGCCCCTTCGGTAATATCACCTCCAGCGATATGGGCGATGGGAATTTCAGCAATCAGTGCGGCTTCCGCTACAGTCAGGATCTCATAACGGTCACCAAGAATCACCAACAAATCGGGAGTAAGCCTTTCCAAGACATCCGCCAGACCTATTAAAGCCAGACCCATTGATTTGATCGTACAGCCCGGGGTATTGCCGGATACCAACATGGAGACTTTTTCCCGGATCACAAAGCCATCTTTTTCAATCTCCCGGTAAGTGAGGCCATATTCAGGCGCCAGATGAGCTCCTGTCACGACAAGTTGGAGTTCCATCTCCGGATCTTGCTGAATCTCTTTCAAAAGCCAGTATAATAAGGCATAATCGGCTCTAGTCCCAGTCACTACAGCGATTTTTCTCAATCATCAACAACTCCGCAATCTAAAATTAATTTCACCGGTGTCCTCTGTGGTTAAATTACTTACGACCCAGGATTTCCAATAACGTGTCAGACGTATAACGAATATCTTCCAACGAATTCAATGTCGAGCTGGGCAAATTAATGCCATTGTCAAATAACTCGTAACTATTGGGATAATCGCCGGTTTTATATTTTTGATAAGGCGGCGACTCAAACAAAGGCTGAAAAATACGCCTGCAGGGAATGCCTTTTTCTTTCAATTTCGCCATCAGCTCCGGGACTTTCAATCCTGTTTTTAAACTATTAAAGCGTACCGAAGACATCCATACCGACGAAACGGCTCCGGGTAACTCCCGTTGCAGGCTAAGGCGTTCATCGCCCTCAAAGACCCGCTGGTATTCTCTAAAGAAATCCCGCTTCTTCAATAAAAACTCGCTTACTCTTTGAAATTGAGCCAAACCCAGCGCAGCTTCCAGATTGGTCATCCGGTTATTAAAACCGATTTCCGGATGGTAGTAATAATCCCGGTTACCATCCCGCGCCTGATTAACCAGGAATTTAATATGTTGGGCCCTTTCCGGACTGGCGGTGGTAACCATGCCGCCACCACCGGTAGTAATCACCTTATTACCGTTAAAGCTAAAACATCCCATATCTCCGAAAGTTCCGGTAGCTTTCCCCCCCAAAGTCGCCCCCAAACTTTCGGTGGCATCTTCAATGACGTTTAAACCATGTTCCCCGGCAATATCCATAATCTCCCCCATATCGCATGGGTTCCCGTACAAATGAACCGGAATAATCGCCTTTGTCCTTGGAGTAATTGCCTTTCGGATCCCACTGGGATCAATATTCCAACTATTTCTATCAATATCCACAAAAACAGGGGTAGCCCCTACATAAATGATCGGGTTCACCGTGGCGATAAAAGTGACGGCCGGTACGATGACTTCATCCCCGGCTTTAATGCCTAACTCATAAAGGGACATGTGAATAGCGGCAGTACCGCTCTGAACTGCAACCGCCCCGCCGGTATTCAGATAAGAGGAGAATTTCTCTTCAAACTCCGATACAAATGGGCCCGCCGTCGAGACGTAATTGCTATCCAGCGCTTGATTTAAATATGTTTTTTCTAAGGCGCCCAAATTGGGTGCATCAAGAAAGATCGATTTAGACATTGTATTGCTCCGGCTTATAGATTTGTAAGTTCCCTTTGAGCCATTCTATCGTGATTTTCAAGCCTTCTTCCAGTGAGTGTTGAGGCTGCCAGTGGGTAATACGCTTTATTTTGGTATTATCACAAACCAGTCTTTCAACCTCACTGTTCCCCGGCCTGATTCGCTCAGAGTCCTGCTTGATAACGACTTCACTCTGGAGCAGACCCGCGATTAACTTTGCCAGATCACCGATAGCGATCTCGCTTCCCGAACCGATATTCATTACCTCACCTAAGATATCGTCAGTTTCTGCTATTTTAATAAATCCTTTTACCGTATCCAGAACGAAATTTAAATCCCGGGTGGGAGTCAAATTTCCTAAAGTGATTTCTTTTTGTCCGTTTAGAATCTGGGTAATAATCGTGGGAATCACCGCTCTTGCCGATTGTCTGGGCCCATAGGTATTAAAAGGTCTGGCCACAACCACCGGTAAGTTGAAGGCATGATAGAAACTAAGGGCAATATTGTCGGCTCCTATCTTTGAAGCCGAATAGGGCGACTGGGGCTGCAGCGGGTGTTCTTCATGGATCGGTACAAAACGGGCAGTACCGTAAACTTCACTGGTTGAAGTCTGGACAACCTTTTCCACTCCCAGCTCCCGGGCTGCCTGCAAAATATTGTAACTTCCCTCAACATTAGTTTTGATATAGGCCAGTGGAGACTGATAAGAATAGGGAATTCCAATCAAAGCCGCCAGGTGAAAAATCACCTGAACATCCTTCACTGCCCCTTTCACACTGTCATAGTCCCGGATATCTCCTGAAACCACGGTAATATCCTTCTTTACCGGCGAGCTTTCCAGCCATCCCCAATTTCCTTTTGAGTTATACCGGACAAAAGCGCTTACCTCAGCCCCAGCTGCAACCAGCTGTTCTGTTAAATGAGAACCGATAAAGCCGCCGGCCCCGGTCACCAAAACCTTTTTCCCTTGTATATTCATGGCAGCCTCCAGAATTTCCCGATAAGATTTCCAACATCAAAATGATCCCGAATGTAGTTTTGCAATTCTTGAGCCCGTTTTAGCCTTTGCTCCGGATGAAGCAAAAAGTAGTTTATTTTTTCCTGTAACTCTATCTTTGAGCCGAAAGAGTCCAGTAGTCCCCCGAAAGGTCTTATAGCGGCTTCTTCTTTATCTTTATCCATGAGTTTACCCACCATAAAAAATCCTCCGGCCGCGATTCCCTCGATCAAGTCCGGTTGCATATAAGATGAATTTTTCAAACGTTCCCCCAGCCAAAGATTAATTTTATTATTTCGTACCATATTACCATAACCCTGGGGATTGGTCAGCGGATTCAGCTCACCCCTATACGGTGCCGTATAAGTCGGATCTTGCTCCCACCCGGAACCGTAGATTGCCACTCCGGCATCGCCGAAGCCATCAACAACCCACTTCACCTGTAAACGTTTAAAAATAAAATTTTCAAAAGCATTTTTTACAAATCCCGCCAGAATTTTTTGTTCATCCGCCGAAAGCACCCATTGATACCGCTGCATATTTTCAGCCATAATTTTTTGATACTCCGATAAATCAAGTGGAACCAACTTCTCTTGATTTAAACGGGCATATACTTGAAAATAAATCGCTCGTAAAGCCGCCATGATACTTGTCATTGGGGCTGTATGGGCTTTCGCTTTCTGGAGTAAGAGTCCATAGAGAACCGTCCCTAAGTCATGAATAACCGCATCCAAACTTTCCAGGTCGCTTAATACGGCAATGGGTTGCTCCATCCTATCATCCTGAACCGCTTTTGGGCCCTGTGAGGAAAATACCGGCAAAAAAGCCGACTGGATGTTTTCTTTCGGAAACCCCTTTTGCAACAAAAGCGAATGCAGATTTTCATTGCCCGTGAGAAAGATTTGCTGATGGGCTGCAGTTGCCGTTAATTCTCCGGGGAATTGTTTTCCCTTCATCAGCCAGCTGATAAAGGGAAGCTCAAGGGTATTCAATACTTCAGATTCCTCTTTAACCCCAAACAGATGAATAATCACATCGGGCCGAATTTCATCCACCGTCTTGGCCTCGCTGTATATCGTACCCGATCCATATATCGGACTTTCAGTATACGCAAAGCATTCAAATCCCCGCCCCTGTAAATAGGTTTGAATCATTTGCCCGTAATAGCATTGAATTTCATCCCGGGCACTGAAGACCAGCAATATTTTCCGATAGTTTTCAGATGAAACCTGCCTCTGGTGGTAATATTCCTGCAATTCCCGGAGGCGTCCGAGAAAAACTTGATCTTTCTCCTGTTTAATCTGGGAAAGCGACTCGGTAAATTCCTGGGGAGCGGTGCCATATAATAAATTAGGCCAGGGTATATCTTCCGCCATAAAGATTTCCGCGATCCCACCGGGAGGCGCAATAAAATAATGGAGGTTTCCCCAACCCCCGAGTTTCCGGAAGTCAAATAATTGGGCCATTAAACACCAATTCTCTAAATTATCTTCAAGGATATAAATGGGAATTTTCCTGAGTTGCCTACCCCCTCCCTCATCCGGCGTCTGTTCCAAAACCGTTTCCAGATATTCAAAGATTTTCGAGTTATCCGTGTTGTAAATCGCCAGACAATCTTCTGGAGATAATTGGATATCGATTTCCGCCGTATGATTAATACCGGACAAAATATAAGCCGTGCCGTTATCGTAAGCGTATTCTCCACTTAAAAAACGGCATACTTTATATTGGATACCCTCATATTCCGGTAAATCGAATCCTAAAGTCCCGGCGAAAAAATCCCGGTTTTTCTGATAACATTGCCAGTATTCCATGGGGTCCTTGCCCTTGAATAATTCTTGGAGTTGTTGTTTAATTTTGGAACCGATATTATGTTGGGCCAGGTATTGCTGATAAAGCTTTTGAGCCTCATCCCTAACCCCCAACCGGCAAAGGCATTCAATTTTGATCAGTTTTAATAACCGCTTCCCGGAAAATAAATCTTTCCTCCCGTAATCCGTGGCCAAATTACCTGCAGCCACCCAATTTTGAGTTTGGTAGTGAATTTTCAATTGCATTTTGCTGCAATAATATGTTTTAAAATTAAGTTGTATGCAATAGCTTAATGATTGCAGCGCTTTACTGTAATTGCGATTCTGATAGTATATTCGGTGCAATATAAAATAGGCCTTAACCTGCTCCGGATCTGTCTTGACAGCTTCTTCCAGAATATCAACGGCTCTGTCAGTCTGGCCTATCCGATGGAAAAGCGCTCCATATAAATATAAGTAAATTCCGCGTCTTGATGATTTCTCTTTCAGCAGAAGATTTTCCAAATTCCGTTCTAATTGGTGCAATCCCGTTCGCTGTTTGATTTGTTTTTCCGTTACCCCGATATCAATATCGGATATCCGTTCATCATTCCTAACCAAGGAAAGTCTTTCCGAGGTATTCTTGGTATTGAGAACTTTCGTAATACATTCCATCACAAATTCCAAAGCTTTTTGCGTATCGGCAATGATATTCAGATAAATCTGAAGTTTACAGTCATATTCTTCTTGATTGATAATTTCAGCCATCTCGCTCAAACGGGCTTTATTCACTGAAAGCGCAGTTGACTGAATGTCCTTTAATAAAACATGATACTCTTTATAATTTAATGCTTGATCATAGGCAGCGGTGATTTTATCAAGTACCGGATCCAGTTCACCCGGAACAAACTTGCTGCTAAAATTACGTTTCCGTAAGGCTTGTAATGCATCAATCAACTCGGCCATTTTAATAATGGCCCGGTTGGTGACGGTTTGCAATTTTGAACAGTAGTCCCGCGGATCAATCTTATGCGCCTTAATCTCTTTTAAACCCGATTCATAGCAAGTGTTTAGGCGTGCAGAGATGTGCTGTTCCTTCCGGCAGTATTCATCGATCACTTCAGCCAATTTTCGATCGGTGGTGCCTTGAATGTGGATACCGCCTTCCGTGGCGTTGATGATATCGACTTTTCCCTGATACGAAGTTTCGATCATCCGTTCCAACAACATCCGGAAACTATCTAGTTCGTAATCGGTTAAAATGTCCTGCCCATAAATATCCTTGGTATAAAAACAGTTCGGGGGGATTTCCCCCTCCTTGAAATGTTTCTGGGAAGATGAAATTTGTCCATCGGCATAACGTTTGGTTGGAGCGTATGCCAAATCCTGCCCGATAAGGATAATTGGATCGCAACCCAGTTGATGCGCCAGATGCAGTGCGGTATGAGATACGGAAAAGCCGCTTTTTAAAGAACCGATTTCATAACCGCCATTTTGCGTGATAAAAAGTTCCGGCAGACTTTCGGCATCAACTTTCATCAAAATTTTCCGGCCTTGAAAATTACTGGCTGTTTCGTGCCAAAAGCGAAAATTGTAAACCAGATAACTATCGGCTAAATCCAAGTCGCCATAAACTTGATTATTAATTTGATGACCATCGATTGCCACTAAAAAATGAGGTGAAACTCCGTTGTGTTTCATCGCCCGGATACTGGACCCGGCGCAAATCACGACCGCATTCTCCTTAATTCCATTGATCAAATGAATATTTTTCTCAAGAGAGGGGCCAGCCGATACTACAATCGCCGGAATATTTTTAAATTGCCCGAAATAATGACGGATTACCGGCGAATTAACCGCGTTGGGAAATGTAGCAAACGCATTCGAGAGCCATTGTTTGGCATAAGCGTCGGTGGTCGATAGGTTCATTTGAACCAATCTCAGATATTCCCGTAATTTCTCCTGAAAAAAATGGATTTCATCCGCAAAGAGTTCATGATAAGCGGTTAAGGTTTTAAACTGAATATCCGTCGTGGTATAAATCATGCCATTATTGAAAAAACCCAGTGCCGCCGGAATCATCTCATTATAGTCCATGCCCGTCAGCAACAGCAAATTATCGTATTGAAAGAGCGGGGCCAGATCAATTTCATGCATGGCGGTTTCGAGAATAAGGGGACTCGGTTCATAGATCACTAACTTTTGAATCAGCCCTGAATCCAATAAGGCCTTGGCATGATAAAAAAAACCCGCGCCGCAGAGAATGAGGTGACTGGCCTTGGAATCCAAATTATGCTGTATCCAGCGCCTGGCATCCAGTTCCGGATCGTAGGAACTATTCAAAAAGACCCGGTGGTTATTCCGGGTCACTTGAGCAACGGGCAATCCTGTCTTGCTCCGGCTGACGGTAACAAGGATATCGATGTCCGTTCCTGAAGGATGTATATTGCCGTTCAACTTCAGGTAGGGAAATCTCTTTTTTACCAAATTCTTATTTTCTTGATACATCATAAGGATCACCCTTTAGTTTAATTCTGCCCCGGAAATACGAATTCGTTCCAAGAGGGATAACAGCTCAAACTCACACAAATCATGAACCAAAACATAATCCTTATTTTGGAGGGCCTCATAAAGATTTTTAAGGAACTCCCGAAACGCGCTCACTTCTTCCTGCCCAATGTATTCCAGCTTCACAAATTTTTCCACACTCGCGTTAATCCAAGCCAATCCCTCAACCAGCGCCGGTAAGACGCCGCTGATTTCCTGGTAATTGCTTTCCACTAAGTCTTCGCAAAAATGTTCAGCCGCCGAAGACATTCGCTCTAGATATTGATCATAAGCGGCAATCGTTTGATCCAATTCTTCCTGCGTCATTCTGCTTTCCTCCTCTGTTCTCGCCCGGTATCAAAAAGGAATTATTTTGAAAAGTCGCTTCCCATTAAAATTCCGTCCCTGCCGTTGCCGACATTTAATATTGTAATCGGCAATTCTCCATTATCCTTTAGGTTCTAACCCTCAAAATTCTTGCTTTTTCAGAAAGAAAATTGTCGGATATAACTTTTGGTTCTTTGTAGATTTCCGACTTGTTCGGGTTAGGGGTGATTCTGTTTGCGGTAAAAAGGGCATCAAAAAAGCCCTTCCGAAGAAGGGCTTTTAGGTGAATTCATTACCGTAATAATTGCAGAACTTGTTGCGGAGTCTGGTTGGATTGGGCCAACATAGCATTTGCAGTCTGTGTAAGAATACCCAGTTTGCTGTAGTTGGTCATCTCTTGCGCCATATCTACATCCTTGATCTGGGATTGTGATGCCGTCAAGTTCTCTTGTGTTACTCCCAAGTTGGTCATAGTATGCGACAAGCGGTTTTGATAAGCACCGAGAGCTGAGCGTTGAGCCGAAATACGGCTGTTTGCCGCATCAAGAGTGGTAATCGCTTTACCTGCCGAAGCAATATCGGTAACTAAAACTTTATCGACTCCCAATGAAGAAGCGCGCATATCGCCGATAGCTGCAGTCATGTTTTGCAATTCGTTGGCGCCAATCTGGAACACCTGGGTATTGTCAACCAAATGCACATAAGTTGACTGAGTATCACCGGAACCGACGGTAAATTTACCTTCGGAGTCATTATATACGGCTTTTTGAGCGGTACTACCACCAATTTGAACATCAACATTCTTGTGTACCAAACCGATGATGTTGTTGCCTTCAACAGCCACTCCCGTTGCAAGTCCGGAACCGGTTGCAGCATTGGTTACGGATACGGAATAGACAACGTCATTGACTTCACCGAACTGATTAAAACCAAAGGCTTTAATGAGTTGGGAATCGCCGACCGCGTTAATCTTACCGTCTTCACCGGCTTTGGCGCTGCTTAATACGAACACGCCGGAAACGGCTCTTACGCCGGAACCTTTGGACGTATTATACTGTGCCATTTTTGCCGCATTCCCGGACACACCGTTAATTACACCCTGACCGAGGCCTTTGGAGATGGCGCTTGAAAATTTGGTGGCAACTTCGTTCAAAGTATCGTCGCCGTTAAGGGTAATCGTGGTGCCTTTGCCGTCGCCTTCAACCAAGGAAATATTTTGCGGATTTTCTACTAAGAATTTTCCGCCTGCATCATAGAAGTTGGCGATATCTTTCAATTGGGTGTTACCGGTGGCGGTGAGTCCGGTATTTTTATTGGTCATGATGTTGGACTGTTGAACTTGAGCAGTACCAGCCGCTCTCACGCTAACATCGATTTTGTAGGTACCGGCTGAAGAAACACCCTTTTCCTGAATGGCGCCCCGCATAAAGATTTTCGTGTTGGCATCGTTTGACGATGATACGGCAGCCGAAGAACCATCAAGCAAAATCTTGTTGTTAAATGCAGTCGTATTACCGATACGGTCCAATTCATCCTTTAACTGGTTAACTTCCTGTTGCATGGAAGTACGGTCATTATCAGTGTAGGTTGAGTTGGCAGCCTGTACCGCCAAGTCTCTCATACGGATCAGGATGGATTGAGATTCGTTTAAAGCACCGTCAGCGGTCTGAATTAACGAAGTCGCATCTTGCGCATTCCGGGTGGCTTGATCCAAACCTTCGATTTGGCTCTGCATACTTTGAGATATAGCCAGACCTGCGGCGTCATCAGCGGCCCGGTTGATCCGGAGACCTGAAGACAGTTTTTCTGCTGCCGTTGAATGGAGTTTGTCGTTTCCGTTCAAATTACGCAGCGCATTTAAAGCGGGTAAATTGTGATTAATAATCATAAACTTTTGTCCTCCTTGAAATTTTTTTGGGTATCCATACCCTTTCTTTCCTTATCGCCTCTAAGTCGGCCGTCCCTCAGAAGCGCAAGGGCCGATGGCTGTTAAACCATCGCCGGTGATATTAACGGCTCAACCTGAAATTTTAATATCACGGGTGATGCTTTAAACGCATCCTATATTGATTTCTATATTACATATCGTAATAAAACCCTAAAAACTTTAGTGAAAATTTTCTAAAGGTCTATTTTTTCAGTAATTTTTCCAAGCTATCAAGATTGGGTTTCCCACTGGTTGCCAGCTGGTTTTCTTTTTGGATTTCCCGGTATACTTCCTCACGATGAACCGTTATCTGCCTTGGAGCTGTGATCCCCAATTTTACTTGATCACCCTTGACATCAACAATTGTTATTTTAACATCATCGCCTACCATTATGCTTTCATTAAGCTTTCTGGTCAAAACGAGCATCGGGATCCTCCTTGAGCCTTCGTAATCAAACGACGCCTCTTGTAGAAATCAACAACCCAAACATACATTTTAATTTCTCCGAAAGTCAGAAAATCCCTTTTATTTTATGAAAAGAATGCTGATTTTACTCATGCTCTTAAGGCGCTGCTTGAAGGACCTCCTTTTCACCATCCGCCGCAAACAGGGGATGTTTTAAACTATATTCCGGATTATTCAAAATAATTTGTTTGGCCAGACCGGTTTTAAAATTAATCACGATCGGAGCCGCCAGATTGACGGTGGCTTGTCGAACATCCTCCGGTAAAGTGACGATAACCCGGACCACGGCTTCCTCAGGCACGGACAGTTTTAATTCTTCGACAATCTCGTCACTTAAATCGATGGAATAACCCGGTACGATTTGCTCCAACTCAATCAAAATAAAAGCCAAATCCGCCTTTTCCACGGATTGCAATACCAAGAACGGAGATTGGTCCCTATAGTTTCGAATCATATAGCGATGAAATTTTTCAAATCCCGGAATACCGTGGCCAAAGGTAATGAAATCTTTTTCTTCAACCTCGATCGATCCAAAAAACTTTGTCGCGATTTTCATTTTGTCAACCCTTTCCCAGACGACTTTTTTCAACTGTATTTCCTGTGCGTTTGCACTCCTTGGCCCCTACGGGCGCGTGCTCTCCAACGAACGATTCATTCTTTATTATTTCAGATAATTTAATAAAGAAATCGGTAAAATCTGGCCTCCTACTTGCAAAGCTGCCTGATAAGCCGTTTTTTGCATCGTAAACTGACTAATCATCTTGGAAATATCGACATCCTCAATATCACTTTGGAGTTTGGTAATATTATCGGATAAACCGTTAAAGCGATCAATACTATGATTCAAACGGTTCACCTTGGCCCCGATTTCTCCCTGGGTGATTAAAATATTATCAATATCATTCGTAATGTGAGTCAAATCCTTTTCAGACAATGCTTTGGTATTGGATCCTCTTAAATTGATACTGGTTTCCGATAGATGTTGAAAAATCGGATCAAACAAGCCGTCTCCGGAAATGTTGACCCGGATTTTAACGCCAAAATTCACTTCATAATTGATTTCACTGCAATTACCCTCAAAATTGGGTTCGGTCGACTCGGAATAAGTTCCGTCCGAAAAACCCATATCCGGTAAAATATCCGCTTTTGAACCTGAATTCAGTCTGATTGGAAGCGGCGAATCGCTGTCATTCAAATCCGGATCATGGTAAACAAATTTTAACCGTTTATCGGATGTCAACCCCACCCGGACATTGGCATAATGCCCGCCCCGCTCATTAATACGGTCCTGAATGTTCCGGGCTAACTGGGCCGGGCTGAAATCACCGCCATCCAAACTAATCTCCTGAGGCTTGTCAATCCCGACCGTGATAATGAATTTACTATCACCGGCAACATCGGAAGCATCATCAATGGCGTACGACGAACTCATGTCCGGCAAGGGGTTTTCCCAATCCTTATCCAAAGTAACCGCTTTGGTAACCGGATCATAACTTTCGATGGTCCGGGTTTGTCCTGCTCCCTTCCCTCCGGTGATCGTTACCGTCATCCCTTTATAAAAATCTTTGATTACGCTTGAATTTCCGGCTAACTGCAAATTTGGGGGCGGCCCGTTGGTTGCCGCTGCAGTTACCCCTCCAATCAAGGGCGGCCGGATCGCATATTTCGAATTCTCGGCCAGGGGCGGATCCCATGGCGCGCCGACAGTGACAACATTCTGATTGGAAGAGGCAATTACCTGGCTTTGCCCGGCGCCCGGTCCTTCCGTTATCGCCATGGTCCAATTTTTGTAAAAGTCGGCCTGATCATTGTTATCCAGCGGGTTCAAAGTAACTGTCGCCCCATTGACTGCAGCAACATCATTCCGTACCGGATAACGTCCGAGTACTTTGGTCATCTCCGCGATGGGATTGCCGATAATTCCCCGGGTGGTATCCTGATTTTGAAAACCCATCTGGGTCAAAGTCGTATCAGAAATCGAATATTGGGCCCACCTGTCAAAGGTCTTCCCCCACGGGTGATCGACCATGGCTATCTTACTGACCTCGTCATAGCCGGTAATTTGACGTGTTTCGGTTGATCCGTCCAAAAAGGTAACCGTAATTGCGGAACCCTTATAAAAATCCTTAAACTGACTGGAATCACTTGCCAGCTGAATTGAAGAACCGGAAGGATCGTGCGTAATCGCATCCCCCTTGCTCGCCGGCAAAATAGTGTAAGTCACCGGACCTTTCAAGGCAAACGCCTCGGGTTCAACCGTAATTTCTCCGGTGGCATTGGAATAACCGGTAATTTTATGCGACTCGGTACGCCCGATGCTATCTTCGATATTGATGGTCATGCCGGTATAAAAATTATCCAACGGCGCAGTTTGACCGTGGGCCGGCAAAGTAATTTTTCCTCCGGGAACGGCATCCGCTTGCCCTTTCAAGGGTGGAATCAGCTCGTAAGTAGACGTTCTATCGGGGTCTTTTAGCCATGGAATCGCCACTTCGGCGATTTGTTTTTCCGGATTGTAGGAGGTGATGGTATTGATTTCGCCAACCCCGGTACCACCGGCAATTCGAATCGTCCATCCCCGGTAATAATCAGGTACAACACTCTCCAACGCGGTATCCATCTGAACTTTAGTCGGAGTCGCGCTTTTAATCTTACCAATATTCTTAATGGCAGGTCCGTCTTTTAACACAATATTATGAGCAACCCCATCATCGGGTTTTACACCGGAATAAAAAGATATTTGATTATTGGTATTGATTTTTACGTAAACCGGAGGCGTAAAGCCCGCATTGTTGAGCTGGGTTTGGATATCATTGGCAAGATCGTTTAATTGATGGCCGATGGAGCCATCATAAGTTTTTGGCGATAAAGTAATCGTCCGGGTTGGATTTTCGTCCAACTTAATCTTAAATTGATTGTTTTGGGCGTCGATCACGATGGGATTCATCGTTAAATTTCTGATGTTTCCAGCAACATTGGCCCTTAATGTATAAGCCCTGTCGGTATATTTTTCACCGGCGAAAATATAGCGATCTCCCATTGAAGTATTGGCCAGATCCATCAGTCCGGCTTTAATCTGATCAACCTCGGTAGCCATTGCCTCCCAGTCCAAATCATTATTGGTACTGTTGGCGCCTTCGACAATGAGTTCCCTTACCCGCTGCAGATTATCAACCACGGCATTGCACGCGGTGTCGGCAGCACTGAGTAAGCTGGAAGCCGCATTCACATTGTCCGTATATTTCAGGATTTCCGTGTTTTGAGTACGGTATTTCATAGCCCTGGTTGTACCAATCGGATCGTCCGAGGGCTTTAGGATTCTTTTACCCGAACTGGCTTGATCGGTCGAATTATTGATTGCATCTTCCAAATTCATGATATTATAAGTCAAGCTGGTATAAACCATCTTACTGGAAACACGCATCATAATGGTTTCCCTCCTTGGTCAAAACGGTTCTTTAAGGGTTTAGCTTCAAGCCGTTGATGATGATATCGAGCATCGCGTCATTGGTATTGATTACCTTGGCTGCCGCATTATAACCATGCTGGAATTTAATCATATTGGCAGCCTCTTCATCCAGATTGACTCCGGATACGGATTGCCGCCGATTGTCCAAACTGGTCAGCAAAGTGGTTTGATGCGCGGAATTGGTCTGGGCCGCCAGCGATTTTTCCGCAAGATCACCGATGATATTTCCCAGGAATCCATTCATCGTAGTCGTTTCATCAAGCATTAGAAATTTATGCTGTAAATCAGCCATTTTTTGGGCATTGACGTTATTGCCCGGAAGGCCAATTAAATCACTGGAAGCAGCGATCCTGTTCAAACCTTTTTCGGTATCTTTGATTGCATTCGATAAATCAATATCCGCCGCACCGCTGCCTTGGAAAAAATCAGTGCCGGTACTTTTATCTAAACCAAAACCTTTCTTATGAATCAAGTTGGTTTCAGTAATTAAAGTTTTGGAAAGAGTGTCATAACTATTCATTAATTTGGGCAAATCCTCGTCCCGCAACTGCAAAAGGCCCGCTAAATTACCATTCGTAACCACAACATTCTGATGTTTGGGAATGCTCCATTCTAAAGCGACCATCCCTTTTTTATTTTCCGATATTGCCAAAATGGGATCGGCCGTATCCCCGTTTACTAAAGGAATTCCATTAATCTGAATGGTGATTCGATTTAGCGCATCAAAAGAAGTATTGATGTTGACATCTTTCGATAACTGTTCCACCAATAAATCCCGTTTATCCATTAAATCGTTGGGATGATCGCCCAGTGCCGTTACCTGCCCGATTCTTTTATTCAACTGGGCAATTTCCTCGGCATAACGATTAATCTCAGCGACAGTACTGACAATTTTATCATTGGTATCCGAACGCAGCTCTTTTAAGTTTGTATAATTTTCCCGGATATTTTGGGCCAACGTTAACGCCGTCTGACGCAGAGTCGAACGGGTGGGTTGACTCTCCGGAGTTTTGGTGAGCTCCTGCAAAGCCACCCAGTATGCATCAATTTCGGAGCGAATATTGGCATCGGCGGGCTCGTTAATAATCCGTTCGGCTTGTCCCAATACATCCTGGCGAGTATCCCAATAACCTTGGGACGTAGTTTGTTTTTGAATCTGCTGATCAATGATTTGATCCCGAATCCGCTTGACCTCGGTCACTTCTGAACCGGTTCCCATTTGGCCGGCTACTTTTAGGCGGGTAAAAGCAGGCTCCGTATAAGGCTCTGTCGCCGTAATCTCTACCCGTTGCCTGGAATATCCAGGAGTACTGGCATTTGACATGTTTTGCCCGGTCGTTTCAAGAGCTTGCTGATGAGTCAACAATCCCCGCACACCGGTTTCCAAACCAAAAAATGTTGACGCCATTTATCCTCACCCCTTCACATCCAACATATGGATTGCTTTTTGATGAACCCGGCCGGAAGATCCATACAAGTTTGGAGAATCTCCACTCATGATGGAACGGAAGGAGTTCAGCGTAAACTGGACCAACGCCAGTGAATCCTGAATTAACTTTTGGTTTAATTCATTATTTTTCCTAAATTGGAGGGCCGTTTTTCGGACCCGCCCTAAGATTTCGTCTAACTCAGCCGGAAAATTCGAATCTTCCAAAAAAAATTGCACTTGAGGAAGGCACTCATCACTAACGTCTTTAAGTCTAACAGATAACACCTTTTCTTTGTGGACGATGGATCCTAATGTCTCCATGTCCTCCTTCATTAGTGCTTCCTTTTTTATTAAACTTAAGCCGTTGAGCTCTTCTAAAAGCGCAAGTTCTTGTTCCAACAACTGTTGGAGTATTTGATTGTCTTGCATTGGACTACCTCCCGGCGATCTCGTCTACCAGGCTCCTCCCAACCATCTTTTGCGCGATGTCTGATGAAGATACTTGATAGGTGCCATCCTGAATTTTATTTTTCAATTCAGTTATTTTTTCGGCACGAACCTCCGGAGACTTTAGTACCTGTTCGGTAGCAAATTGCAAACCTTGAGCCCGATCCGATAAAACCAGGGAATCTGCTTTATTTACCGGACTGGGATTATTGACGGCATTCCCTTTTTTCTTGGCGCCGTTTACTTGATCCATGGAAAGAATACTTTGCACTTGTTTATTGGAGATGATCATCCTTTATCACCTGCCTTTGCGATTTGTGTAAGATTTTTGTTCATTGGATAACCCGCCGACCGGGGGCCTTTCCTCCTTATCTAAGTTGTAAAGGCATTTCAATCTTTCTTTTTCAAAATATGGTCATAAGTATGAACCTTCGCTTGCGCCCAAACAGTTCCCGGATTGCCCGGCAAAGGTCCGGACGGCGAAGAAGAAATACCCTGAGACGGTCTGGCAACCCGTTTCAACTCCGACTGCATTTCCTGGAGACACTTCTCACAAAACCTGCCGGAAGAGATTGAATCTCCACATTTCTCGCACGTAATCATCGAGTCGGAACCGCCGCCCTCCATTTTCAGACGGCCTTCTTTCAAAAAACGGGTAATAACCTTCACTTCCACTCCGGTTTCGTGATTGATTTCCGAAGCCGGTGAATTGGGATGCTCAAATAGATAATCCCGCACTTTATCAAAGTCTTGCTGGTCTGCCTCGGCGCAATGATTGCACACGGAATTGCCGTTATAGTGGAACATGTTGCCGCATCTTTTGCAATTTCTGATGTCCATAACTCCACCTCCGTTTTAAGCTATTATGAAATAAACCATTCCGGATCCAAAATACCCCCCGCTAAAGTTAAAACCTTAACTTCAAGGGCCCCGGATCTTGTTAAAGCCCTGGCAGCCTCGGAGACTGTGGCGCCAGTCGTAAAAATGTCATCAACCAATAAAACTTTGGCCCTTTCAAGGGGTTTCGCGTTGATAACCCGAAAGGCCTGATTGATGTTGATAAAACGCTGTTCCTTATGGAGCGCATTCTGCGAGAGCGTAATCTTGTCTCTTATTATTATATCATTTCTGATTGGAATTCCCAAATATTTTTGTAACGGATTAGCTAATATTTCAGCCTGATTATAACCTCTCGCCATCAATTTCAAGTGATGAATGGGGATCGGAATGATCAAATCCATCTTTTGAAATTCAGGCTGATTTTTAACCCATTCCACCAGTAGCACGCCCAAGGCTTTGCCCAGATCGGGACGATACCGGTATTTTAACTCCGCCAGGTACTCACGCATAGCGCCTTCATAAACTGCAACGGACCTTGCTTTAGAAAAATAATATCGGGTTTGATTGCATTGCCTGCAAACCTTTCTACCGGAACCCATCCCTTCGCCTCTTAAGGAGCGGCCGCATTTTTCACATATGGGCGGTGTTATCATGGCAATTTTGCGAAGACAATTTCTTCCGAGTCCCTGATGAAAACGCTCTTCCTGCCAGCAAACCGGACAACGCTCCTGGGGCGGAAAAAATAATTCCATCAAACCCAAGGCCACTTCCCGAAGCCAACTTATAATTTCTAAATTACCTATTCTCATCATCGGCACTTTCTTTAGAAATTTTATAAGACCTTAGACCTAATTTATAAGGAATTTATTGGAAAGTCCTAGTTTCCATCTAAAAATCCCAATTCATATCCTTCGCGGTTCATTTCCGCAATGATTTGAATGGCCGTATCCATGGAACGGGATTTCGTTTTTGAAACCCACAAAACCCGCCCGCCTTCCCCCAACCGGCCGGTCCGTCCGGCAATTTGAATCAAGGTTTGAGGGTCGAAAATATTTTCGTTATCCGCATGAAGAACCAGCACATCCAAATTGGGAATGGTGATTCCCCGTTCATAAATGGTCGAAGTGACTGCAAATTGTAGATTGCCTCTCAACAGGTTTTCTTTGGTCTCCATCCGGTTGGGGGATTTCGAGTGAGTAATTGTACCAATCACTCCACGCATTTCGGCCCATCTCACCAAACTACCGCCCAGGGATTCAATCTGCTGAATCGTCGGCAAAAAAACCAGCCCGGGATGGGGATTTTGCTTCAAATTCATTAAGAATTCACGGATGGCCGAAGGAGGTTCCCACTTGCTTTTCCAATCGACAGCCACGGGCAAGTCGCATTTCACCCATTCGGGAACAATTAAAGGTTTGCGATGAGGGCGCGCAGGTATCGAAACATAGGGTAATTCATCCTGTCGTATCTGCTTTAGCATATTTTGATCCGGGGTTGCCGTCATAATCACCAAATGCCCGCACGGTTTCATAGCCCGTAAAACCGCATCATGCAGCATTGCGCATCCCTGATAGGGATAAGCATCGGCTTCATCCAATATCACCAAGTCAAAACTTTGATAAAACCGTAAACACTGGTGAGTAGTGGCAATCGTGAGCGGAACATCAAGAAAACGCTCACCGCTCCCACCATACAATGCCGAAACGGCTATTTCCGGAAAAGCCTCTTTGAGTCGCGGAACCAACTCGATGACCACATCTTTACGGGGAATCGCAAACAATACCCGTTGACCCCCGGATAGCGCCTTTGCCAAGCTCCCGAAACTCACTTCCGTTTTTCCGGCGCCACAAACGGCCCAGACTAAAAACCGTCTTTCCTTGCTCTCCAGGAAACGGGCCACTGCTTCGGAAGCCCGTTGTTGCGGCGGAGTTAACTCGAACTTCAAACGGGGCCGCACGGTTGTTATTTGAATACCGTGGCGCATCGGATAACTCTGAGAGTATAATGGAATACAGCTTTTGGCGATACCCATGGCCTGGCAATTCATACAAGTCAAACAATGGGAATGGCCACAAAATATGCAATCATCTTCCATGATGGCTTTTCTTTCGCCACATCGCCGGCAATGGGGCAAACCCAACTTATCAAGGCTAACCGCCGCTTCCCGTCGCACCTTGGACTGGAGATACAAATACTGCATCCAATCCTCCGGATCCCAGGGAAGTTCAATGCCATTGGCGCGGAACAATTCGGGAATCTCAGTTTCCAGCAACGTTCTGCCCCAAAACAGGCTTTCAATATCGGGGAGATTGAATTCTTCCAGCTTCAAATCATGAATTTCATATTTTTGAACCGATAACCGGGTACGCGGAAAGATTTCTTTTACAATCCTGGCTGCAATTTTTAATAATTGATTGGGACTGATGATTTGACCAATCGCATGATCAATCCGTAATCTTCGGAGCAGGATTTCCGCAGCCCAAATCGGATAAGGAGGTTGAAAAACATAAATCATGCTGTAATTGAACTCGTTTAAATAATAAGCATCCACACGGGGATTGCTGCTGATGTCGATTTTATTCTTTCCTTCCGGACTAACAGCGAGATATAGAAAGTATTTGGGAGAGAGCAGCTTTTTCACCTGCCGATGAGAATATTTTTTGCATAACTCTATTTGTATAATTCCATAATTTAGAAATTATTCCTTCATTTTGCTCGGATTATTTCAAAAGATTATAAATTGTCGAGGCTGTCTAAAAAGCAATTCGAAATCCCTAAGAAATACAATATATCCCTTCATCAAATCGGTCGGTTTCAATTCATTGTATTTCCTGATCGTAAAATTTCCCTTTGGGACAGCCCATTTCAGTCTTTATCATTTTACCGACAAAAAAATGAAGCCCAACTTTTAGGTTAAGCTTCATTCCCGGGCTTAGGTAAATTTTCTAAATTGGCCCGCCTTTTATGGATTGTTACCGTTCTCACCGTTTTGGCTGTTATCTTGATTCAATTGATCGATGATCTTGTGAACGATGATTCCCGGTACCGAGACGGGAGACATCTCTTGCCACTGGGGACTGGGGAATTGATAGGATACCAATAACTCTCCGGCATCCGAATAGATAAAATAAGATAATATTTTAAACTGCGATACGTTAAATTGGATACGCTGCAACACATACCAGCCGCTGTAATAACAGAGTTTTGGATATTGCCGGACCAGATTTCTCAGATACATTTCCGAACCGACGATTTTAACCCACACTTCCAAGGGAGAGCTGTTTAATGAGATGAAATCACGAAGGGCGACTTTATCAACGTAAAAATCCCCATCGTTATTGGATGTAATATACGCATAACGTTCTTCATTCCGGGCCAGGGATACCGAAGACAGCACCGTAATAAGGAGCATGCCCGTAAAAACCAACAGAATTTTTTTCATTTTCCATCTCTGCCTTTATCAATATAAGCTTTAGGTCCAGTTAGACCCGGAGAATCCCAAATTTAATTTTTACCGGATTAATTCCCGTTTTAAACCCAATTTCCTGCATTAGCCAAGCAAAAATGGCGAAGCTTTTACGGATTTCATTTCTCCAAACCTTTTTTCCGTTTCTCCTTTGGGTGATTTCATTTCATCTAACATTTTTTCCGTTTCTCCCTTGGGTGATTTCGTTTCATCAAACATTTTTTCCGCTTCTCCCTTGGATGATTTCGTTTCTCCAATCATTTTTTCCGTTTCTCCCTTGGGTGATTTCGTTTCTCCAATCATTTTTTCCATTTCTCCCTTGGGTGATTGCATTTCTCCAAATATTTTTGCCGTTTCTCCCTTGGGTGATTGCATTTCATCTAACATTTTTTCCATTTCTCCCTTGGATGATTTCGTTTCATCTAACATTTTTTCCGTTTCTCCCTTGGATGATTTCATTTCATCTAACATTATCGTTATCTGTAAAAACCAATCCTTTTCATTTTTATTTGTTTTTTGGACCTCATACCCTTTTTTACCTCTAAAAAAGGGGAAAAACTTGGTCGGGATAGGATGAAATAAGTTTTTGATCGCTATTTAAGTTGAAATAAGTTATAGAACCCCAGGAGGCTATTCAGACCTAACCCTTGCCCCAATGTCATCAAGCTAAGCATCCATAAATAGGAAATGGCTAAAACTACTTTATGCTCCTTCTGTCCACCCAGACCTGAAGTTCTGGGCTAGGCCTTAAAAATCATTCTAAGCCCCGGACAAGCCAAAATACGCCAGCGTATTTTTTAGGAATATCAAGATATTCCAGGGCTGGGTTGTGCTTTTAAGCTGGGTGTAAAAACACAACACCGAGGCCTGGAAGGCCTTTAGAACGTTTTTTAATATACCTAGCCCCATCGTTCACGTTGGGGCGGAGATGGAATCCAACATCATTTTCCTGTTTTTCACGGCGCAGCTTGATGACATTGACCCTTGCCCTTCCCCTTGTGCAGTAAAACAAGTTGTTGATTCAAGTGGAAGGGCAACCTTAACCATGTCCCCCAAAATTCTATAGGCTCCAAAGACATCGGTTCACCAAACCCGTGCGGCGAAAGAATCTTTTAAAATTTTTACCTGATGTTAAATTTAATTTACCAGCTAAAGATGGCATTTTTTTACACCTAAGTCCGCAAACAATTTCCATATCAACATTTGGAGTTCCCGACACAAAATCGACACACTTTTTCCAAAAAAAGGTGATATAATGATAGTGGTTAATCATTCCCAAAATGTCGCTGTAGTTTATACAGGGCTTTTTTTATGCCCAAATGCCGAACCGGTATTGGGGGCCACAGAGAACGCAAAGTTCCCGGGAATAAATCGACACATCGAAAACGCCGCTGTAACATACAGAGGCGTTTTTTTATGCCCGGACCATGATTTGACCCGGATTTGCAGGATTAACCAGCAAGAGGATAAAGTTCGGAAATCTCATCTTTATTTGGAAAGGAGGTGAATCTGATGATGTATCAAACGTTTGCGCACAAGATCAACCGCGCCAAAACGCTCCTCGACGGGCTCAATTCCTACGGGGAGAGTGTGAGCCAATTGGGAATTACCAAAGAACTGGTCGCCAAAATCACCGATCTATACAACCAGGCTGGCCTGGTCGAACAAAAAAAGAACGTTCTTATGGCCAGTTCCAGAGAGGCCACCACGACGCAACAGGAAATCATGAAAGAATTGAATCATCAAAGCTCTCTGGTGCGAAAATCGATCCGGGTCAACCTTCCGGAAGAAAAATGGCTCGCATTTGGCTTCAGGGCCGGTGAATCCGAGGAAACCAAGAGCAATAACCAAGCAACGACGAACTAAAATAACAACAGCGGCCCGTGAGGCGCTCCAATTCCGCTTAAAATATAACCTCGCCTCTCCTGATTTGTGGAGGGCGGGGGGGAATTGGAAGAAGCTTTTTTACAGGCGACCAACAAAGGTCAACAATAGACCCGAAAGTTGGACGAATACCTTTTACGTGAAATTGTGAAACAATTCTTTGAAATAACGCAAAGCGTGGCTTTAAAGCTGCGTGTATAAAAACACGACACCGAGGCCTGGAAGGCCTTTAGAACATTTTTTAATATACCTAGCCCCATCGTTCACGTTGGGGCGGAAATGGAATCAACATCATTTTCCTGTCTTTTACAGCACAGCCTAATGACATTGCCCTTACTGCCCCGTTTGACTTGCCGTAGTCCGTCCGGACTGTATTCGACTCCCTCTCCCGAGGCGGCGGTATAAGTATCGAGTTATCACGATATGGATTCCCTTTCATTTCCAAATTTTTTATATTCCCGTATGTCTTCTGTCTATTGGATTAGTCCTTGTAGAATAAAATCCATATAACCAAAGCTTGAAAAAATGAAAGCCGATTTTTCCTCTCCACGGATTCCACCGGCTGGGTGGCTTTTTGAACGGCCAAAAAGTCACCAAAAATCCGCCGACACCAAGGTTTCGGTCTTCCTTTTATCCCGCCGCCTTCCTTGGCGTGGGAACCTTGGGGACTGGTCGGCTCCATCGTAGAGCCGGCCTTCTCTATTCATTCCGCGATGCCGACGGCTGAACGCCGTCCTAACGTTAAGCCGCGTGGTCTGCCTCCCTGCCGACCATATCGGGGTTTAAAAATTAGGTGTGTTTTATCGGCTTGATTCTTTGCGAAGCTTTGACCTCATTGGAAATCAGCCCTCTTCACCTTGAAATAGAAATCCGTGTAATGTTGTTCCATGACGCCGGTTCTCACCCCATTGGCGTAATCAATCTTTTGTTCTGCTTCTTAAGAACTTTTAGCCGCAGAGATACGGAGAAACAGCGAAAGACCTTTAAACATCCTTGCGAGCCATCTTCTCACTTTCTTTCCGTACTTTCTACCCCGCATCCCGCAAACCTTCATCCAAAACCTTTCCAAGCTTAACTGGTCATACAGTCCCTGCAGATACATCGTCCGTATTTCTAAAGCGCCCTGCTCCATCAGGACATCATCCAGCTCAAATACAAGCCGTTGCATTTCAGGCGGCAAGTTCCGCTCGATCTTATCCAACAGTTCACAGAGTCTGGCAATTAATTCCTGATAGCGCAAGTCCTTGGCGAGTAGCTCCATCTCAACTTCAATAGCCCGCTCGGTGATAGCGTCCCGTAATATTTGGGCGTAAGGTCTGAGCATTAAAATTCCTCCTTTCTCTTTAAAAAAACCTAATATTTTTGTATCTGCATCTAATATAAACCTATTTTTTGGGTTTATCAATAAATTATTACATAATTTTTAGGTATTTTTTAATGATTACCAAAAAAAATAGTACTATAAGAGTGGAGGTATTAAGACATATGATCGGTGAACGTTTGAGATTGCTCAGAGAAGAAACGGAATTAACACAGCAACAGATTGCTGACGGTGTAAACTCAACCCAGCAAAAAATTAGCAACTACGAAAAAGATATCGTGGAGCCTGACTGTGAAACACTTATCAAATTAGCAAATTTCTTTAATACAACGACTGATTATATTCTTGGCCGTACAAACATCCGATATCCGGCAGAAATGACCACTGTTTGCCATCAAAACACCCCAATAGCAGACCTTCCGGAAGAAGCTATCATAGAATTAAAAGCATTTACTGAATATTTAACACACAAATATAAAAAGCCCGATAAACATAAATCTTCACACTCATCCGGAAAAAATATGAATGAAAGTTGAATATACTTTTTGTGCCGGGAACTGCTTGATCGTATAATCCCTATGAATCAAAAGCACCTTGAGTATTCACTTCGAAGTTAAATTCATGTTATTACAACTCAAGCAGGACTCATCAAGGCATTGGACGGCAGACGCCAGTTCCCTCATCAAAACCGTCGGAAACATCCATTGATGAAACAACTTTAATTTCCGAGCCGGTTCTAGGCGGGCTGTACCATAATTACCGCAAAGCCGCTTGAAGCCAAGCAAATCTTAAAGCCCAATCTCCACCAAATTTTGAAGGCTTGTTTTTCCATGTCATTTTGTCAAAACCTAGATCTCAATCAAAAAATTTTTGCTTCAAATCAGCCTATTTTTCAAAGATCCACTTCAAAAATCAGAGCCTAACTTTTTAGTTAAGCTCCGTTTCCAGATGGAGTTTTTAAAGTCCACACCTCTATCAATAATAACAAAAATAGTGATAATGTTTTATTTTATTTTTAAAATAGATTGTGAATATTGAACAAGTTGAGCAGAAAAAGAGAGCCTAGGGTTAAGCTCGATTTTTTATTCAGATGGATTTATGCCACATTTATAGCTTTCTATCTGTTTTAAACCCAACTAAATTTACTCTCTAAACCCACCGACTGAATTCTTATGTTTAATAAATCGTATTATGAACACTAATAAACCCGTTAATATTATCCAGATAATTGGGTTTCTAATAATTTCAATCCAATCAATTCTACTTAAAAATGGAATCGAATCAGTAATACGAGGTTTATATTTTATTTTATTATCAATAATGGTATTAATCGCTATTGCTTGAAATACATCATGATATTTTTCGAAGTCTTCTGCCTTAGAATAACCCACGATAGTGATTGTTCCTAATTCTGTTAATAGAGCTGCAAGAAGCCCTTTAACTTGTCCATTATTTTTCGTATTCATCCCAATTTCAGTCCAAAGGATATGCAAATTAGGATCATAAACTGTTTCACCAATTTTCACATTTGATAAATAATTTGGTAAAGCATTTTGGGCATTTTTTATACCGCTATTAAACGATTTTTCAACTTGTTTTATGGATTTAAGTGAAGATTCTGAAAATCTATGATTATTTTTAACCTGAATGATAATATAGGGAAATTCAAACCATTTTTTGGAATTTGATAATTGAAATCCATAATTAAACAATTGTTTAGGAGCTTTTGGAGCTAGTTTTACAAGTTTTTCAGAATATGTTTCAAGAACATCTTTGGGAATTTGTCTCCATTCTTTTGATAAATTGATTATAAAGCCATCTGAAGTCTTAACTTGGTTTGGAAGTTCAGTTGCCAAACAAATAACAGGTAAGATAAGTATCCAAAAAATTATTATAATTCTTGTTTTCATTTATGCTTGCTCCTATCCTATGTTGAATAAACATTTCAACAACACCACATAAAGGTGTTCTTGATTTATCCATAATATTCCTGCTAATATTCTCTTTGTGAATTTATCCCCTGTATGTTGTGAATGTTGGATAAGTCAGACAGAAAAAAAGAGCCTAACTTTGGAGTTAAGCTCAGATGAATTTTTTGAAGTCGACAGTCGCACAACAGCTTAGAGAAGCAACTTCTTTCGGGAACCAACCGGAATACTTAAATCATGATAATGACCGTATTTTCGTAAGTAAAGATTTGCAAACATTTTTGGCTGGTTCCAAGATTACTTCTATTCACACAGGATTTCATTCACCCTGGCAGAACGGGATCTGTGAGAGAACAGTCGGTATCCTTCGCCGGGAGTTACTTGACCATATTATCCCTATGAATCAAAAGCATCTTGAATGTTTGATTCGTGGATATATTCATGATTATTACAATCCAAACAGGACTCACCAGGCAATTAATCGGCAAATACCGCTCCCTTCATCAAAACCGGTGGAAACATCCATTGCTGAAACAAATTTGATTTTCAAGCCGTTTCTGGGCGGGCTGTATCATAATTACCGCAAAGCCGCTTAAAGGAAAAACCGATCTTCTCCCAATTTTGAAGGCTTGTTTTTCCATGCCATTTTGCCAAAACCTAGATCTCAATTAAAGAATTTTTGCTTCAAATCAGCCTATTTTTCAAAGATCCACTTCAAAAAACAGAGCCTAACTTTTTAGTTAAGCTCCATTTTTTGTCCAGATTGAGTTTTTGAGTCCACAACTGTTTGGCTCTCT
>JAEVYU010000018.1 GCA_023392595.1 Bacillota bacterium
GGATGATACTTTGTAGCATTGAAATTCGTCCCCTGTTTGGTCGCTTATTGAAAATCGTCCCGTAAAAATCTTGATGAGGCGTGGCTGCGCGCGCAGGCGAACCGCCGCAAGCCATTGCCAGCCTGCAACCCTGGGAGCTTGGATGTTGCGGCTGGGCCCGGCTTGCCGATTCGCCGTTGCGGCGCAGTGGATGTCCGGATGTCCCATGAACCCGTGTCCCGGCCTGGCATCCGAAGACTGGCATGATCGTGCAACTTGGATTCATGCGCCGTCCCACGCCCCTTGGTTCACTTCCCGCCACCGATCGTAACCACGGCTTACCCCGTGCCGGTTACCGCGGTCGGCTGCCGACTTTGCATTTCATAGGCAGCGCTGCCCGGCCAAGCAGCTTGCGTACTTGGAACCGGAAAATCCAAAAAATTGCCCCCATGTGAAAAAAACCAAAACATAGTAAATATCACATATGAGCAGGTTATCCCTGTCCATGAGAAGTTAGATAATAAAACACTCGTGTCAAGTCAGGGCTAAAAAATATTATTGGCTTTGCAGATCCCACAATTAAGTATATAGCCCCTATCTACGTTGAAATATGAGCAAGTTTACATATCCATGTATTTACAATTTATCCCTCCCTCTACTGTGACGTAGTAGCATCCTTAAAACTTTAGATTTTATATTATTCAACGTTCTTTTTTAGATAAACTTTTAATACATGATTTATTAATCTTTCAAAGAAGTGTGGATGCGGAATGAAATCTTGCGGTTCCCAACGTCTTTCTCCTACTGACACGCCTAATGAAAAATCAATTTCGCAGTCATGTAAAGGCGGTTTATGTATTGATGGTGGAAAAGGTTCTCCATTATGTAATGTTTTTGAACGTTGCTTATAAATTCTTCCAAGGTATTCCGCTAACCTATCTGCCTCAATTTTACCGTATTGTGGTCGTTCTTCGCTCCAAAAACTATCTTCAACGTGATCTAATATGAATTTAACAAATTTTCGTTTAATGAATTTCTCTCTTTTTAGAATCTTTTCCTCTATATTTTGACGCACGCTCACATCTAAGGAATTAACAAGCTTAGCAAGCTCCAAATCGACATCAGCCAACGTCACATTCCCAATATCAGTATCTTGGCATAAGACTTCAATTGAGGATACTAGATTTAAATATGCTAAATCTGGTTCATCCTCAATTAATAAAATTGCCCTATGATAAAGTCTAGAAGCAAGAATAAATTTTTGATGTAAATCTTGTTTTAACCCTTTTATCAAATCAAACCATTCAGTAAGCATCTCAAGATTACTCTCGCCACATATCAAGGGTCTGTCTATCCATTCATTACTATGCGAAAACCTCATAGGAATATCGTTTCTTCTAACAATTGAACTTAACTTAATTTTTCTTCTCAAAAATAATGAAGATAATGCAACAATTTCATCAGCAATATCTCCTCCATGATAATAACCATTTCTTGATGTTTCAGGACGTTCGTGACTATTAAGACGATTGCTTTTAATTTTTAGGCATAGCTTTCTTTCTTCACCTTCTTCAAAGTATCCAAAGTCCCATATATTTAAACAATAAAGATCTGATTTTAACACCCCAATAATATGGGCATCAACGATCACTTCAAACTCTATCGATTCTTCATTCTTTCCTTCTTGGAAAGATTCATAATTTCTTATAAATAGCATTTTGCTATTTGGCATATATTTCAACTCCTTTAATTATGGCAAACTATAAGTCCGATGATAACGATCGGGTAGAAATATCTTCGTTTGCCAAATCAATTATTGGAAACCATCCTAATTTGTCTAAAGTATAGCGCATATACCGTCTAGAAAGAATTAATACTCGTAAATTCTCACTCCAAGTTACGGGTATTAGTTGTTTTTATATCAATAAAATGGCGTTTTCCATACTCTCATATAGGAAGATAACAGCTAAACTATTCATTATCTGATAGATAAATTGGAATTTGTCGGCTTTGCATATATGACGGCAGAGGTAGTTGTGACTCTAACAAGCTGAATTTATTGGTTTATGTGCCCCTTACCGTCGTCGTTCAATCCTCCACTTTTTTGTTTTCAAGTATATCTACGGTACGGTTTAATGTGTTCTCAAAATCTTTCTTTATTTCGCATTCCCATAAAACTAATACCGTCCAACCTTCGCGCATTAAACTCTCAATATGCTCTCTATCTCGTTCTTTGGTTCTTATTAATTTAGGTTCCCAATATTCTTTACGCGATTGGGATATATGAGAATATCGGCATCCACCTTCATGTCCATGCCAGAAACATCCATGTATAAATATTGCAATTTTCTTTTTAGTGAATACAATATCGGGCTTTCCTCGCAGTTCTTTATAATTGACTCGAAATCGGTAGCCCAAAGAATGCAGCTTTCTACGCGCCAACAGTTCAATACTTGTGTCTTTACCCTTAATATGTGACATTATCTCACTGCGGCGTTCTTTAGAAACGGTATCAGGCATATCACACCACCGTAGGCTTCATATAGCAATCCAGAAATTTGCCATGTAGTTTTCTTCTCTGATAAAGCAGGTTTTTCCTATTCATCATCCGAATCTTCTTCTACTATTACAACCGGATCTGCAATCAGCTTCTCTCTCAATGTTTCCTGTGCATCTATTTGTTCCGGTGAAAGTTCATATAAAAACGATTTTAATACAGTAAACCGTATCATACGATTTGTGTGTTTGTTTAATCCTTCGGAAGATGCAAGTTTATATTTCTTCAGCAAATCAAACAAGAATTTCTCGCTTTCAGTAGAGCCATCCGGCAGTTCAAACTCATTACTGAACTTTTCATATAATGAGATGAATGATTTAAATTTCAACAAATGATTCTCATCTAAAGGCTTTTCCTCTCGTATAGAATAAAAGACAAGTGAGAACAACGTATATAGCTGTGCTTTTCGCTGCAAGAATTTTTTCGTATCATCATCTACAAATTTATCCGCAATGTTAATTGCATTGATAATCATCCCTTTATCTGTTTCCGCAGAAGTGTAATTTTCTTGTAGTTCCTCATATGCCTGATTTAATGCTTTTTGATCAGTTTGATCAATTATGCCATTTCTACATAAAAGGATGATGGTGGCGCAAAACTCAACATCCTTCATTCTCTTTATATTTGTAGTATTGAACAACCTATATTTTTCCCAAAATACATTTTCAGATAACTCTCGAGCCAGTACCGCAAATTCACCATGCATACTGTTACGACGCTCTTGATCATTGAGATTATAATCCGTTAGATTTAACCGCCTGAACATCCTAACGATGTCGTCACGTGAAGCAGCGGGATCAATTTCAATTATCATGAATTGATAATTCCATATGGTTGTTTTTTCTTCTGGTGCAAGCTGAGAAAAGGCTTTATTTGCCCACTTCGCCTTTGCTTCTTGCTCCAATAGATGAGCTTCTTTGAGCCTGAATTTTCCATCAATAAAATCAATGATAGCATTTATACGTTGCTGTCCATCTACGATGTGCGTTATGGATTTTCCTGTTTCTGGATCTGTAGATGCTTTCCAAAAAAATAATTCAGGAATGACCAAATTTAGCAGCATGGTCTCGACGAGTCTTATTCTATCGCGCTCACCCCAAACCGATCTTCTTTGATATGTGCTGTCAATGATTAAGGAAGCATCGTTAAACATAGTATGGATATTCTTGACATCGCGATTGTTGCTTTTGAATGTAAACATATCATTGTTCCTCCAAATATTTTTTTAATTTATTCAGACCACTAATTTGATATTGTTCAAGATCTTCCCACGAACGGTAAACCCGATATGTAATCGGATGAATAATATTAAGTTCATCCTGCAGTGTTTTCGTTATTGGAGAAAACATATCTATCCACTCTTGCCCTATGCCCTTTATCGCTGTAATGTCTTTCTCGTTAATATATCCTTGAAATATTGTTGATGTGACCTGATTATAATTTGCTATAAATTGAGTTTTATAGCATGCCCGGAGTTTTTGCCAAAACATAGTGAATAAGTAATCAGAAATAATTGCAACATCAATATCAGAAGAAGGTGTTCCAGGCTTTTCTTCGTGGAAAGGTCTAAAAGGTTTACGTGGCGAAAGGCTGTATCCTACTTTAGCACTTCCAACAATATGAGCACTATGAAAACTAACCGACAATTTCTCCGAAACAATTTCTTTAAAATGATCTAAGGTTTCAAGCATAGCTGCATCATCAAATTCCATATAGGTTGAAAAATACCAATTCATTGTTTTGACGATATACTTGATATAAAATTGTTTTTCATCTAATTCGGTTAGCTCTTGTTTCATCATATCAACATTGAATATCATATACAGCACCTCTTAATGTGTATGTTCTTTTAGCCAGTCATATAAGCCTTTTGCTATACTATAAGACATAAGATAAGGAACACCATTACCAACCATTTTGAATTTTGCACTTAGTGGTAGTTCAGAAGGAAGTTCAAAATTACATGGTAATGATTGTATTGCTAATGCCTCAGACACACTGATTCGTCGTGCTTGATAGGGGTGTAAGTGTACTTCGTTATTTCCATAGGCTGCAGTAGGAGAAAATCTCCAGCGATGCAGCCGTTTGAAAGATTTTCCATGGGTATCGCCTTCTTGGACGCTTTGAAATTTTGTTGTTGTTAGTTTGGGCTGAAAATAATCATTTGCATTTGCATGATTCAAAACATCATTTTTCTCAAACCAATGTTGAACCGTTAAGTCTTCTCTAATTCCAAATGGTTTTTCAACATGGGTGTTTATTGCAAACATATCCAGAGTAGGCCAAGGTAATTCTAATATATCTTTTATTTTTCCGGTTCGGCCATATCCAAACTGAAAATCAGGTTTTTCGCCAAAGACAGATTTTTTTAGGCCTACTAAGAAAAGGCGATCACGGTATTGAGGGACACCATACTCCAAAGCATTGTCCAGTGTTTCTACAAGGTAATAACCGCTATCATGTAGATTTCTTTTTAAGCCCTCAAAAAAATCCTTGTGCTTTTTTGTTTGTATAAGTCCTTTTACATTTTCTAAAAGAAAAAAATCCGGTTGCTTCTCTATAATCATTTCACAGTATATTTGCGTCAGTATGCCATTTGTACCAGAGCCTCCTTCATTTTTTCCCCCAAACGAAAAATCAGGGCAAGGGGGGCCACCGATAAATCCGATAATACCTTTTTTGCGGGCATCCTTATAGATATTGTTCCATTTATCTTCGGTAAAAACATTCCGAATATCAGAATTAGCATATCCATATTCAGGCGGCGGCATATTCATTTTCGCTCGAGTATATTTGTAAGATGTCAAGAAATCATTGTTGACTTCATTAACAAAACATACATTAAAGCCGACGTCATGAAATCCTAAATCAAGGATTCCAAGTCCGGAAAAAAAGGAGAATATCTCCAAATTCATCACCTACATCCCATTTTTTGCGACTATTCATCAAAGTAATCTACGATATCCCCAACGTTGCAGTTTAACTCCTTGCATATCCTCTCCAACACATCCATGCTAACTTTTTGATTTTTGCTTAGCTTGGATAATGTTGAGGGGGTAATACCTATAGCATCACGCAATGCGACTTTATTCATGTTTTTATCAATTAATAGCTTCCAGAGCTTATTGTATGAGAAGGACATCGCAATTCCTCCATCTTCTTTGAATAAGTATACCATAGACAGAATTTTGGCACAATATGAAAAGTACAATATACCATACTTAAAATCCAACTATTCATATCAAAGATATGTAGAGGAAGCAAGTAGTGATTGAGCCCACAAGTACTCAACGTTGAGGCTGATAAACTGCCTTTCTGATTCCGTATATAGGTTTTTCAAACCAAGGGGGCAATTTTTTAGGATTTCCGGATCAAGCACGCGAAGCGCTTGCCGGTAAAGCAGCGCTTCTATGAAACGCAAAGCCGCAACCGGAACTGTAACGGCACGAAGTAGCCGATTTACGTTTGGCCGGGCGGAAGGAAGCAAGGGGTGTGGACGGCGGCGGCATGAATCCATGTCTGCAGGCTGGCAATGGCTTGCGGCGGTTCGCCTGCGCGCGCAGCCACGCCTCATCAAGATTTTTACGGGACGATTTTCAATAAGCGACCAAACAGGGGACGAATTTCAATGCTACAAAGTATCATCC
>JAEVYU010000034.1 GCA_023392595.1 Bacillota bacterium
TCACTATACCAAATGAAGGGGTGTTTTTATATTGTTTCTATCGATTTGTCAATTCTTGTTCATATTTGCTGCTATCTTATGCAATTAAGCTGTTTTCCTTTGTTTTCAAGGTGCGAAAGTTGAGTTAATAATATATGTAATTTAACTCTTTTTCATCAACGAAGACGATTTAAATTATCCATTCATTACGGAGGAATTTGCCAATGAATCCTTTATTGAAAAAAAATTCAACTCTCTTGATTGTCTTTTGCATCCTGGGGCTGGCAACATTATTCACAATTTCACCGATTTACGGCGCCAATACGATGATAGCCGCCAAAGGGGACACTTTCTATACCCAATTTAGCTTATATTACGAAAAAAATTGCCATCAAACCACCAATTATCGAAAAGGGGTTTTGGTTCCTATTAACACAGCAGTAAAATTCATTAAAATATCCTATAGAAGCATCTTCGTAACACTTCCCAATGGTCAAGAACTCGAAATCCGGAACATTGAGCAATACTCCGGGGAAACAATTGATAAAATCTTCAGCCGCACATTTGCAGCAAATCCCGTTGATTTATCAGTTTTCACCAAAGATGAAAGGGAATCTATTTTACTCGGTGAATTAAAAGAGGGAATGAGAAAGAATGCGGTAATTGCGGCCTTGGGCTATCCTCCTAAACATAAAACCCCAAATTTAGAAATCGATCAGTGGCAATATTGGAGCAATCGTTTTAATACTTTTATTGTATATTTCGAAAATGGAAAGGTTAGCCAAATTCAGGATTAAACCAATATTGGAGCAATTGCTTAATTAAAAACGATTATATTAAATAATATAATCGTTTTTTAAATGATTCTCATTTTAACAGCTAAAACTGAAATTCAACCGAAAACGCCCCTTAATAACCTTTCAAAAAGGAACTTTCCTCATGAAATTTTTACTAATCCCTGAAAACAACTCCTTATCGCATATTGCAAAGTGTCTGGCGCTTACGGATATCTTAAAATCTACCGGACACGAAGTCCATATCGCCATCAGCCGGAAACATTCTGGTTTCGTAAATAATTCAGATATTAGCACGCACGCGTGCGTCCATATCTTATCGGATATCCAAGAAACGGATGGCGGAGGTTTCCCTTCGTGTAAATGGTTTTCAAATATAGAAACCATCGTTCGCTGCATTCAAGAAGAGAGCAATTTAATGAAACAAATTAAACCCGATAGAGTTCTCGGTGTTTTCCGGTTTACACTCCATGCCTCATCACAAATCGCGAAAGTTCCTTATGATTCATTGATCTGTGGTTGTATGATTCCTGATAGTCATGAAGCGCTGGGATTTTCGGAAAATGAAAACGGCTCTGAGATTCAAAGGCAATTGATAGATACCTTTTTTAGGTTTGCCGGGAAAAAATTCAGCCTGGCATTGCACGAATTTGGCTTACCCCCTATCGAAGACGTCCGGATGGCTCTGAAGGGAGAACGCACATTTCTATGGGATTTTCCGGAATTTATGCCCCTCCAGAAAACACCGGATCTTATTCATATTGGTCCGGTATCCTTCGAACGTTGGCCCTATGACCCGGTTCCCATTGAGCCGATATTAGAGTCAAAAAAACCACTGGCAGTCATCTCATTCGGGACTTGTGTAACGGATAGTCCCACTGTGTCCAGAATAGCCAAAATCCTTCTTGAATTAGGATACAAAGTCATTGTGGCGGCCGGTGGCCAAACAGAAATGACAGTTTCCGGACAGCCAGACCCGGGGGTAACTGTTTTGAACTTCGCTCCCCTGCACCGAATATTTCCTTACACTTCCCTATTAATAACCCATGGTGGTCAAATGACTGTTTTTGAGGCGCTTCAAAATGAAGTCCCTGTACTGGTAATGCCTCTCCAACCGGAACAAGCCTATAATGGTGTATGCCTCGAAAGGATCGGTTGCGGCGCCCGTTTGATACCTTCTACTCATTTTACAGGGGTTCCTGAAGATTATATTCAGGCTTTCAACCAAACTACAGACGAACAAATCAAAGCCAAAATTCACGGACTTATAACAAACAGGAACATCAAAGATAATTTAGCTAAAATAAAAAAGACCCTTGAACACTATCAAGGAGCAAAAGCTTTGGCCGATTTTCTCAGAGGAGAAAAAATTCGATGAAACTGGGCATTATACTCGTTCATGGATATAGCGGTTCCACTCAAAATTTGCAGCCGCTGGCGGATGCGTTAAAGCAAAATTTCGGGCCCGGGTCGGTCAACAACCTTTGCCTTCCCGGCCATGAAAGAATCGCCCAAGGAGAAAAGGTCCCCGAATTTGATGAAGAAACTTTTATCAAATTCATATCGGATTCTTTTTTCGTGTATCAAAATGAAGGTCGCAAAGTAATCGTCATCGGGCATTCTACCGGGGGAAGCTTACTTCTGGCCGCTCTTCAAAAGTTCTCTCTGATTCCGGATTTGTTGATTTTACTTGCAGTCCCTCGCCAAATTAACCAGAGTTATTTCAAGAGGTGGGAGTTACACCAAACCGGCAAAAAACCTGTTTCAATGGTTGACGTGGCCTTAATGGTAAAACTCATCAACAAAGCCGGGCAGATTCGGTTTCCTAACCAATTTCCAACCCTAATCATCCAAGGAGAAAACGATCAACTGGTTTTATCAGAGGAAACTCAATCCTGGTCAAAAAATTTCCAAGAAATCCCCCGAACCGTCACTTTTCCTGAAGTTGAACATGATATTTTTCATAGTAGCAACGGCCATTTAGTGGCTGATCTAATCCGAAGAGCCGTAATGGATATTGCCATCTCCGGTAATCAGGATTCCAAAGCTCTTGATTCTATTGTTAAGGTTGAACCTGGCCTAAAACGTTTCTTTGAGGTTGCCCCACTCTGCCCAACCCATATCACCCTATGTCCAAGCGGTCAACGGGTGCTTGAAAACCAGCCGGAACCAATAGCCCTTGCCAAAACCGATCCGGTCATCGCTAATATTGAGATTACAACCTATTGTAATCTCAACTGTCAATTTTGCGCCCGTTCTGAGCTGAACAAAAAGAACAAACACATGTCTTTCCAATTATTCCGCAATATTCTGGCTTTGCTGCCCAATACCTATAAAATTGTACTGGTCGGTTTAGGTGAACCTCTGCTGCACCCGGAGATTATCGACTTTATCATCTATGCCAAATCCCAAGGCCGAAAGGTAGGCATCGTCACCAACGCGATGTTGCTGACTCCGGATGTCTCATTCCAACTACTGCAGGCTGGACTGGATTCCATCGCCTTTAGCATTGACGGATACAATGATACCGTTTCATCACAGGTTCGTAAGGGAACCGACTTTAAAAAAGTCATTCAAAATATCAAGGCATTTGTGGGAATTGCTGATTCGACCCCGAAAACACCGTTATCTTCGGTTTCCAAAGCTGTTTTTTCAGCTGTTTCCATTGATACGGTCGCTCATTTCAACGAGTTAATTGACTGTGTAGCCGATTTGGGGGTAGACGTATTGATGTTGTCCGATATTAATTTCAAGGCAAATCTGAAACATACCCTTTGGCAAAATGTTAGCCCGGAAGTTGAAGAAACAGTCCGAAAAGGGGTTTCTTACGCCTTTTCCAAAAATCTACCGATATTGTCTGTGCATGGTCTTGAAGAATTCGGTCTCCAAAAACGGTACCAGGATTTTTTAATGATCCCCCCCGCTCAACTCTATCACCGTTCCCCCAGTCATCGCTGGTGTTTTTCCCCGTGGCAAACCATTCCGGTCGATGTGGAAGGAAATGTTACTTTATGTGATTGTCAACCCAATTTCATGGTGGGAAATCTCCTGAAAAATACTTTTTCGGAAATTTGGAATGGAAAAGTTTTGCAAAAATATCGTACGGAAATGATTGGCCAAGATCCCCCTGAAGCTTGTAAAATATGTCCGCGTTTTTGACCAGGATTCATAGGGGTAAGGTTTCATAATAAAACAAGGATCCATTCTCCGATATGCTGTAACATCTGATTTTTTCACGGGCATCCATTTCTTGAATCCTATAATGCCCCTCTGAACCGTCAACCATCGGAAATCTGCCGGCATTGAAACAGATTAAAGCCAAGGCTAAATCAAATGCTGCGGCACTAGGATAGAAACCGCGCAGAAATCCTGGAAAAAAGGCCTGGTTTTTCGAGGCATGATTTACAAAAAAAGCAGGGGTTCGTTGTTCATGCCAGACTGAATAAATAATTTTTTGGTCCCGGGTTTGGGGCAATGATTTGCGGTAGCCGCACTCAATCCGGCCATATTTCGCTGTTTTATCTCTACTGACCAAAAAAGTAGTCCAGCCTTCACAATCCGGCAATAAACCCGGAGTTGAACGAAAATGAGGATCTCCATTTAGAAAACCGTCATCAAAATAAGGCGTATATTCATCTCCAATACCCACCAATACATAATCCACCGCTCCGCTTTCCAACCATAGCGAGGCCGTTACGAATGAATGATATAAAGTATCCATCCCGCAGGTGTGTGATAAGGTAGGCCCCTGAATTCCGTAAGCCAAAGAAAGATAGGTGGCGGAAGTATTGAAAACGGAACCGGAAAAATTAGTCGGAGAAAGCTGGTTATCGCCAAAATCAATTAAATCATCAAAGGCTTGGAGGCCCGAAATGATGGGACCATAAACCGACCCTTGAATAATCCCGACCGCTTTTCCGGTTAAATTGAAACCGGAATCTTTGATGGCTTTACCAGCCGACAGAAGGGATATTTTAGAAAAATGACTCATCCTCCTGAGTAATTGTTGGGCAATATTAAAATCCGCCGGGATATCAATCGGCAGGCTGTGGTTAAAAGGCAAACTTCTTGGATCGATTGGGTGGCTGTTTGCGAATAATTCTTTTAGATTGTCTTGATCCCCGAGTCTGGAGACCACTCCCAACCCGTTTACAGATAGATTCATAAGGGTCTCCTTATCACAATCACGGAATTCACTCCGCCGAAAGCTAATGAAGATGAACAGGCATATTGTCCTGAGATTTCTTTGATTCCATGATGGGGTACAATACCGCACTCTTCATCAAAATCTTGATAATCCGGTACTCCCGGTATTTTTTGATCCATTAAAAATTGCATTGAAAATACTGCTTCTAAACCGCCCGCCGCTCCCAAGGCATGCCCGGTGTATGCTTTGGTTGCAGTTATAGGTACCTCCTTGCCGAAAATTTCGGCAATCGTTCTGCCTTCGACCTTGTCATTTTCAGTCGTTCCCGTACCATGCGTGTTGATAAAAGCGATATCCTCCGGCTTGACCCTCGCCTGGCCCATGGCGTTTAAAAACGCTTTTCTTAGTCCCCGCCCCGATGGTTCCGGAGCTGTTATATGATATGAATCGGCAACCGTGGAATATCCTTCAATTGAACCCAGAGTTTGAACGCCCCGCTTTTCAGCAGAAACCCGGCTCTCTAAAACACAGACTCCGGCGCCTTCCCCTAAATTCAAGCCTTTTCTGCTTTTCGAAAATGGTTTGCAAGGTTCTTCGGAGGTGTTCATTAAGGAGATGAAACCAAGATATACCATTCTAACGATTTCGTCACACCCCCCGGCCAAAGCAATATCACATTCGCCTTTTTCAATCATTTTGGAAGCGAGGCCAATGGCATCCGTTCCGGATGCGCAGGCATTGGATAAGGTCATTGCCGGACCGGAAAGATTGAAATCTTTGAGGATTTGATGAGCAATGCTCCCGTGAAGCAATACCTCTGAAATATAAGAAGGATCGCCTGATTTTTCAGCGCGGCACTTCCGGTAATAGTCTTCTTTATTAAAAAAGCAACCCGCTGTGGAACCAAGAAATACTCCCACCCTGTACCGGCACAGAGAATTTTGGTCTAGACCCGCTTGTGCCAACGCCTCGATAATGGCAACTTTGGCAAAATGAAAACTCAAATCGTTCACTTGCTGTTCAAAACCATATATCTCAAAAATAGGATATTGTTTTTCTAAATTATAGCCAATCCTCAGTGGAGGCTTGGGATTTCGCTTGCCGCTATAAATCTGTTGCATTGTCTCCGGTAGATTCCGCCCGGCTCCGCTGATACATCCCAGTCCTGTAATATAAGTTTGACTGCACACGTTACTTTTTCCCTAATTCGTTTTCAACAAAATCAATCAAGGTTTTCATCGATACAAAAACCTTTTTCGCCTGTTCACTATCGGCTATGGTAATTCCCATATGTTTTTTTAAAATCACCACAATTTCAACGGCATCAAGTGAATCCAAACCTAAGCCTTCACCAAACAGGGGCATATCATCGGTGATTTCTTCCGGTTTCAGTTTCAAGTTCAATTCCTTACATAAAAGCTCCTTAAGCTTTGTATTCGTAGCAGTATCCATAGTTTCTCTCCTTGCAATAGATTTTATGAATCGCTCATGATTGAATGTTCATCATGATTGGTTTAACACAAAGTAATGGTATAGATTAGATTCAAATCCAAAAAGTCCTTTTTTATGACATAATTGAATATAAGCTTTAAGCTCATTTTTTGAAACCTTGGGTAAATTAACTGAAGATCGGCCGCCGCCGATGATATCTTTTTTTAATTTACCGAAAACCGAAGAAAAAGTATGATCTTGGTTGAATTTAGCAATTTCGCCAATAAGCTCCGGGTCAAAATTGGTCGCTACGGTATATTTCATTCGAAAATTCCGGGCGCTTTCCACCATCCAAATCCTCCCCTTTAAAGCCACTAACTCTTTAATTTTCAAATCTTCCAAAAATCAAAAAAATTAAACCACAGATAAGGATGTTCCTGGACATGATTTTCCAATGCAGTCGAATATAATTCCAGCATCTTTTGGATCTTTTGATCTTTATTCAAACTTTCATCATCCAAAACCTCACTTGAAATATCCTTCCAACTATAGCGGATAATGTGCCTGCCCTCTTTGGCGGTAAATAAGGCAATTACAGATGCTCCCGTGGCCACGGCAAGTTGTTCCGCAATCATTGGGAATTTAGCGGGAGAACCTAAGAATGAAACAATTTTAGTACGCCACTCCTCGGCCCGATCTCCGGTAACTCCTACAACTTCTCCCCGCAATAAAGCGTTGGTTGCTTCAATCATTCCTCCATAACTATCACTCACGTTAATCAGGTTAAATTGAGCCCCTTCACCGCTTTTCTTGACATCATAAAAACTTTTTCTTTTGTCCTTATCAAAATTCTTATCCACTAAAACATTCATCTTTCTCTGAAACCTAATCGAGCCGGCCATTGAAACTTCCCAAAAACCCACATGGGATAGTAAAAATATCACCGGTTTTTTTCTTAGGAGATCCAAGATTTCAGGTTCCCGGTCAAACTTTAATTTAATTTTAGATTCCCCTACAAAGCCGAAATATAATTGATCAACCAGAGCTTGTCCAAAAACATAAATATACTTAAAAAGGCGCAAATACCTTTTAACCCCTGTATCTTCTGGAAATCTTCTCCGTAAATACGGTTTCGCACATCGATAAACACTGGGTCTGAAAATAACATAATAGGGGATCAATAAAAACAATATTCCATAAGCTCCACTCAAGCCAATATGTTGCAAAATAAAATGAAAGATGGAATATCCCAACTTATTACCATACCTTTTATTGTCGGCCCGTTTATTTTCATTGACATTATTGGGGATGTCGTCCTTACATTGTTTCATAACCGTTTCCTTTTCAATAGTAAATCCCAGAGCGAGCCTCTGATTCCTGAGGCGTGCATAAAGCGATTTCTTTCGGCTACACCGGCCCAAGGGAAAATCCAATTTCGCTTTTCTTTAAAAGTTTCCGTAAGGTACTGATTCAACCACCGAACATCTATACCCGGCGAATGGTAATATACCTCTTGATTAAATAACTCCCTCTCATCCCGAACTAATCCTGTCTGTCTAGCCAGTTCGCAAATGCCGGTATCGGGGAATACGCGCACTCCCATTCCGCCGAATACCACACAAAAATCAAGTTCCGAAAGATTTTTTATTCCTTCACGGACCGTCTTTTCGTTCTCTCCCGGGCCACCGAAAATGATGAAATGGGAGCCCGGAATATTATGCTCGGCAAATAAATTATTAGCCTTCCGGACATCATCCCAATAAAAATTTTTGCCCATTCCGCTCAAAGTAGCGTCACTGGAGCAATCGGTGCCCCATTCAACCGAATGCAGGCCGGTCCGTTTCATCAACTCGATTTCGTCCCGGTGAAATTCGGTCGGTCTTAGATAACATGTCCAGGGTATCGAAATCTTCCGCCTGGCCATTTCCTCCATAATTCGTAGATACTCGTTGTTGATATCGTTAAATACCGAATCCGTAAAAAAAACAAAATCGGCCCCATGTTTTTCTCGAAGATAAACAATCTCATCGACGACAGCTTTCGGCTCTCTAAAAATATAATGATGGCCTTCTAAATTTGGATAAGAACAATACAGACATTGATGGGGGCAACCTCTCTTGGTAGTAATATTCAGCATACCGCCTTTGTTTAAATAAAAGTCGGCTAACCGGTTCTCGCGGCTCAAAAAATAATGGTTTTCCCCCGTACAATCAATCTCTCCCTCCAGGATCCGATTTTGAGGCGGCATTTTCCGTTCCAACTGGTGAATTAATTTCGGCAGACTAACCTCTCCCGGTCCGGTGACTCCGTAGTCGGCACCTAAAAACTCCAAAAATTGGACTGGAAAGATTGTATAGGCGGATCCTCCCAAAATAAGAGGAGCGCTGGATTTTTGTTTAATCCTTTCAGCAAGTGCTTTGTATTGAAATAAAAAAGACTGGGGTTCGTTAAAATTCACATTATCGACATTCCGCATGGAAAGCGCGATATAATCGGGCTTAAATTCAATCAGCGCCAAATCCAGGCCATCGGTTCCATCTACCATTAAATCGATGAATTTCACATCAATTCCTGAGCTTTGGACAGCAGCGGCAACGATATTGGCTCCCAGGGGATAAACCGGATAGGGATCATCCATCAAATTGGTGGCAACCATTAATAGTTTGGCCATCGTCACCCCTCAAACAGTTCGGAAAAGTTGAATTCTTGATTGAATGAAAAAACTCCTTTGGATTTACTGGGCATCTCCATTGATAGTACTGCAAAAGCCGCACCTTTAGGAAACTTTTCATGATGGCTTATATTCTGGGACGCCTCAACCCACCCTACCAAGACACGCTCACATTGTTTGGTGACCAGTAATGAAAGCGCGGCCGGCATCCCAGTGATACCAGGCCTTTGGTGATCATTTCCCACACAAAAAGTTGGTCCGGAAAATTTAAAAAACACTGTGATTTCACCTATGGCAACATTGGGCAGAGTATAGGAAAAAAGATTGGGGCTGGAAAATTCCCCTTTGGATTCCCGAGTGGATTCAAAAAAGGCCAAATCATCATCATACACACCACTCGAGCTTCCAACGATGATTCCAATACTCTTTTTTTCTTTATCCCGGGTCCCCTCAAGCATATCGGCGTCTTTTAAAGCAAGTACTGCAGCAGCAAAACAGACTTTTGTATAAACATCGAACCGACCGAATCGTCCCGGTAATTCAGGAATGTATTTCTCCAACTCGGGATATTGGAACCTTACATCGGAATTGGAAAACCGTGGCCTGGAACCAAAAAAACCATTTCCAAAGGCGGAAATCCATCCCGACCCTAAAAGATAGAATTTCTCTTGGCCTATCATGATAAATTCTCCATTAAAATTGCGGCATTAATTCCACCAAATCCTGAATTGCTTGTCAAAATCGTCCGGCCTGGAAATATTGTTTTTTCCAATATAACATTTGAAGATTCTGGAAGACAGCATCCCACTGTGGGGGGTAACATGCCATCCAGCAAGCATTTCTCACATATTGCAACCTCAATTCCTCCAGCGGCCCCTAAAGTATGACCAATGGAACCTTTGACGCCAAAAATCCCCGGCCCCTTTTCTCCAAAAACAGAACGAGCTGCCAATAATTCCATCGTATCATTATATCGAGTTCCAGTCGCGTGGGCACAAAAAGCCTGCACACTTAAGGGAGATTGCCCAGCCATTTCTATCGCTTGAGAAATAGCTTTTGCAAGACCGGATCCATCTTTAGAGGGGCCGGTGATATGGGTTGCATCATTGGTTATCCCAAAGCCGGATATCCGGATATCCGAATTCCGTTTTGCCGATAAAAAAAGAGCTACCGCGCCATCTCCTAAAGATAACCCGTTCCTTTGCGTATCAAACGGCATACATACCTCAGCCGTCATAGCTTTTAATGCAGCAAAACCATAATACACAAACCTGCTCACTATATCAGCGCCGACTACTAAAATATTATCATATTTCCCCTCGGCAATATATTGCGCCGCAAGGGCAGAACCGACTGTTGAAGAAGCACAGGCAGCATTAATTTCCATGCCCCCATTTTTTAAACCCAAAATCTCAGCCACCCAAGTACGTAAATCGCAAGCAGACGAGTAAGATGGTTCCGGGACTTCATTGTAGAGACTTTCCACCCATTCGGCATTATTTTTAATACCAGTCCAAATTACGAAAGTATCCTCAGGCAATTTAGGAAGATCAGCCAGACATTGCTCCATCAAATATTGAGTAAAATTCGCTTGGGTATTTACTAAATCTCTTCGGTAGAGGGCAAGCCCTGTTTCCGGTAACAAGAAGTTTTCAAAATATGCTTTTTTTATAATACCGGATTGATGGTTAAGAAGGGATTGCCAGGTTTGTTCCAGAGTACCCAATCCGGTAATCACTGCAGAATGGTTTAAATAAACTTCTCTATTCACTTTAGGCTCCATTCATCCCATTTTTGATAAAACACTTCCGCAAATTCCGGTCTTAAAATCATGGGACTCCCGGTTATATCGGTATAAACCTGAACCGTATAACCTCTAGCCGATAAGGTGCCATTTTCGGCAAAAATTTGGTAACTGAAATTCATTTTCGCCGCTTCCGTCCAATGACAGGCAGCTTGAATCCGAATGAGTTCATCATAGCGAAGCGGGTATAAATGATCAACATGCTGCTGGACAATGGGCATTGCGAATCCATGCCCGGCCATGTCATAATAACTAAACCCGAATTTACGGCCCCACTCATTACGGCCTTGTTCAAAATAACTGACATACCGTCCATGCCATACAATCCGCAACGGATCAACCTCATCGAATTGGACTCGGCGAAAACACTCCGCTATCAGTGGCGTTTTGCCATCCGGTGGAAAATAACTATCATATCTTCGATGCATCTGCATAATTTTCTTCTCTTTCCTCACTCATTGCAAACTGTAGGTACACAACTACCGATGAACCGCGAAATTTCTTTCCCGGTTCTATCCTGTACAACGGTTGTAAATGTGTATCCCCCTTCATTATTTGGGGCTGTCTTTATTTCACAACCCATGGTTTGATCCGGAAGTACCATACCGCTGATTTTCATTTTCTTAATTGACTTCAAGAAAATAGTTTTCCCGAGGAGTATTTCCAAACCGACAGCAGCGATTTCCAACAAAACAACGCCGGGTAAAATTGGATTTTCCGGGAAATGGCCGTCAAAGGCTTCGAAATCTTCAGGACAGGCTATGGCAAAAGATATTTGTCCATCTTCAATACGAACTTTCTGAGTATAGGAATAAAGCTTCCTTTGGATATTGGAAACCAGATATAAAGGCAAATTCCGATTATCAAAGCTCTTTTCGCTTATTCCGGAAGGAGCAGGCGTAGGATTAATGGAGCCGCTTAATTCGGCTACATTTTCTGCTTGATACAGTTTGGTGACGAGTTGAGCGATTTTTTTTCCGTCCCGTTCGACAATCCCCTGGATAAAACTTACTTGAGAAACTTCTTCAGCCAAAAAGCCACGCAATGTCAATATATCGCCCTGGCAAACCGGATCAGAAAATTCGGCGTCCTGCAAGCCAACAAACAATCCTTTCCGAACTACCGGTCCTTCTTCTAACCTTGCCTGATATCCCAAAACACCTGCAGTCAATTGATTTATATATTCGACAAGTACGGCATTGGATAATTGATGGCGGTCATTAAGAAAAATATTATCTCCCGTAATAACCGCACGAGATTCACTGCCATCCTTTTTGGTTTGAATCAATGTTTGGGCCAAGCCCATTTTCCCTTTTTGCGGTATCAAATCAGCGATAGAGCATGATAAAGTCAAATCTTCACCTTCATTTATGACATAGATGTTACCAATTTTTCACTGCGCCCAATCATAACAGTACTATGAACATCCCATTTACGGTTTGCATAAGGATACAATCACATAAAGAAGCTGGTGAGCTTCAACGCCTACCACCAGCAGTCCTTCACTATTCTTTCTCGCTGGCATTCAAAAAATAAACCTCGCATTACGGGGCCTGCTGATTATTCATTAGGCCAACCCTTTGTAAATGCCATAATATTTGAATGTGCTATCCAATCGTATACCGTCCAAAACCGGAAAACAATGATTTTTTTTAGTATTAAATTTTATTCTCTTAAGTTTTTTTTATTGTATCAAATTTTACTTCAAATTGCAATTCGAAGGATTCTGCCATCCTTGCTACTTCCCTTAAATGCCATTTCATGACATTGACTCATCGTAACTTTGTTTACCGGATGGATAATGGAAGGTGAAAAACTCGCCAAAGAGAATAAATAGATTCTGATATTTGTTTAAATTTTTGTTCAAAGGAGAAAAACAATGGAATTGGGATTAAAAAATAAAGTTGCCTTGATTACCGGCAGTGCCAGAGGTCTTGGCCGTGCTATCGCTGAGAGACTGGCTGCAGAAAAAGCCAATGTTGTGATTACAGATATCAATGAAACAATGGCTCTTTCTACAGCCGAGGAAATTGCCCAAAAATATCATGTGGAAACATTGGCATTGAAACATGACGTGGCTTCCGACGAATCAACCAAAGAGATTGTGAAAGCGATTACCCATCGTTTCTCCCGTATCGACATTTTGGTCAATAATGCCGGAATTACTCGGGATGCCCGTCTGATGATGATGAAACAGGACGATTGGGAGTTGGTTTTAAAAATCAATTTAACCGGATCCTTTATTTGCACAAAATTAGTATCCAAACAGATGTTGAAACAAAATTCCGGCAGTATAGTCAACATTGCCAGTGTATCCGGCCTTATGGGGAACATCGGGCAAGCCAATTACTCGGCATCCAAAGCAGGTTTGATTGGTCTTACCAAAACAACCGCCCGGGAACTCGCTGAACGTGGGATCACTGTCAATGCTGTAGCGCCCGGATTCATTCAATCGTATATGACTCACGTTTTATCGGAAGAAGCGACCCAAAAACTTCTGGCTCAAGTCCCTATGAATCGTTCCGGCAAACCCGAAGATGTAGCCGGCGCGGTATTATTCCTCGTTTCTGATTTGGCGAAATATGTGACGGGACAGGTTATCAATGTCGATGGCGGAATGGTCATGGATTAATGAATCCAGCGAACGACCGGATAAAATTCTTAATGATGGGCAGGCGGAGTATGGATGATCGCACGTTCATGGCACGGAATCGTACCACGGGAAAAAGCTGATAAATTTCGGGAATATTTACTTCAAACGGGAGTTGCTGAAACCAGAGCCATTCCCGGCAATCTGGGAGCTTATATCCATAGTCAAACCCAGAATGAATGGGAACATTTTTTCATGATCTCATACTGGGAAAACTTTGAGTCTATCTACAGATTCGCCGGACCCCAACCTCAAATCGCAGTCTGCTATCCGGAGGATGCAAAGTACGGACTAATTTCCGACCCCATCGTCATTCATCAGCATGTACTTTCGGTTCCGGACCAATTTCTGGTTTTGGAAAGCTGATTTCGGGTCGAATATATTTTTCCAACGGCAATTTAACTTGACGGATGCCCGCCGTCACTAAGCGGACTATTTCCAAGGCTCCTTCCTGCCGAAGGTGGGTGTTATCCCGGGAGCCGTTCGGATAATTGGAGAACTCTCCCGGTTTAAGATTCATAAAGAACAGATTGGACTTTTCCGGTCCAACACGCTCCATCAAAATACGGGTCTGTTCGGTGAGATCAATGACCGGAACTTGTTCTAAGGCAGCAAGATCCAGCATTGCCTTAGGGTAATCGCCATGGGTCGGCATTATTTTGCCATTTTGATCAAATTGGCAACGCTGAATCGGAGTTAACAAAACCGGAACGGCTTGTTTGTTCTGTGCACTCCGGATGTATTGAGTCAGATACAACTTAAAAGTGGTAAATGCTTCGGTATACCGGGCAGGATTTTCTTTCTTTTCATCATTGTGACCGAATTGAATCAACAAATAATCTCCCGGTATGATTTGACGGATAATTTTTTCTAAAGCGCCTTCGTTAATGAAACTCTTGGAACTCCGGCCGGAAATCGCTTCATTTTTTATAATGACCTGATCCGTAAAGCATTGTCCCAATACCTGTCCCCATCCAGTCCGCGGAGACCTGACTGCTTCATAGTTACATGCGGTTGAGTCCCCAGCTATATAAATGGATATTTTGTCTTCAAATGCTTGAACATTGTTTATCATAATCATCCCCATCATGACTCTTTGATTTACTTGTTTCTTCCTGTACTCGGAAAAACGTGGTAACTGCAGGAAACCGGATAAATGTTACGAAATTAAGGATAAGTAAATTTGAAAGGTGGTTCCGATGCAGAAAAGATTCCCAAATGCAGTAATTGGAATCATTTTATCCCTAATGATTACCACTCCTTGTTTCGCAACCGATGATGTAACCCGGCGTGATTCCGCGGTCGGCTGGCAGCTTTCCAATACCGCAAGCGGTTTCAGTTTAAAAATTCCCTATCAAAGAGACTATTATATCCAACCGGTCTTTTCTATCGCTATGTCGCAAAAAGACACTTCTACAACTGGAAGTTATGCAATTGGACTTCGAGGCATTTTTAATTTGGAAAGGCGGCAAAATTTCTTGCCTTATATCGGCGCCTCTCTGGGTTATTCCAAAAATTTCAAAGAAGGGGCTGACTTCAGTTCCAATAACAGCCGTTTTGGATATCAAGGCTTTTTTGGGGTAGAATATCAAAAATACCTGGTACGTCCGGCCTTTGAAATTGGTATTGGAGCGTCGGATCGTTCCAATGGTAATTTTCAAGCAGGAGTAATATGTAATCTATCCATTTTATATTACTTCTAAAATTTATCGGTAACCGCAACAAACCCGGTTTTTTCCATTATTTTTGGCATAATAAAGTGATTTGTCAACAAAGTCCAGCAATGTGAAACGGTCGCAGGCTTGATCAGGGAGTGTTCCCACACCAATGGAAATGGTAACCGGACATTTTAAAGTTCCGGATGGTATCGTTAAAACGACCTGCCGAATTCTTTCGCCAATCTGAAGGGCTAATTTATTATGGGTATCCCTCAAAATGATTGCAAATTCCTCCCCTCCGTAACGGGCAAAAATATCATGTTCGCGTACAACTTCTGAGATAGCTGCGGTCAATACTTTCAATAACTGATCTCCTGCCGGATGACCGTAAGTATCATTATATTTTTTGAAATTGTCGATATCCATTAATATCAGTGACAAAGGCAGTTCCTGTTCCGATGCCCGATCAACAAGCCACTCGATTTGTTCATTAAAATAACGGCGGTTATAAAGTCCGGTCAACCCGTCCGTATCCGCTTTGCGTTTTTCTGTCGTAATGGTCAAGATGTTTTGAATCGCAATACTCGCTTGGTTGGTGATACTCGTTAATATTTGTGTTTCCTGCTCTTCCAAAACGCGGCTTTTTTCGCTGCCGACAATGAGCATTCCAAGTACTTCTCCACTGATTATAAGTGGAAAAGCAAATAAGGATTCGATAGGAATACCGCTAAAAATCCGTACTAATTCAGGATGTTTCCGAATATTGGTGCATAGCAGAGGTTCTTTAAAGATGATAATCGGGGCTAACGTAAGACTTTGTTTATTAAAAGGATTTTGGTTATATTGATCAATCCAGGTTTCGTCCCACCCTTCCGTATCATATATTTTTAAAACTTCTCCGTCAAACAACAGCAACGCAATCATTTGAGCAATACTGGTTTGACGAATTGTCTTGGTGATCTGGTTGAAAATTTCATCCAAGTCGGAACTGGCTGTCACCTCTTGAGAAAAAATATTTAAACGTTGCAAATCAATATTCCATCGGGTTAAAGTCTTTGATAGTTCTTCTTTTACAGAGTACGTTTGCTTAAATAAATAACCGCCGATGAGGCCTGTCAAATAAAGGTAAGAAATTCTAATTCCTAAAGGTTCGGCCATATCCCAAACTAAAGTGTCGGAAAAAAAGGCTGTGGTAATCATAATACCTGACATGATTGTACAACAAAGAAGAATTCCAATGTACCGGTAATACATGATTGATAAGATCACCGGAATAAACAAAAATGGATAAAGATTACTGGCAACTCCCCCGGTTCTCATGATCATATAACTTGTAACAACCAGATCCATCAATAAAAGTATATAGCGAAAAGACTGTGTCGTAAGACGTTTCAAAGGAGGCGCTAACCAACAAAACAGGTTAAAGACTAAATAAATACCTGCGATAATATAATCCACTTGGTTGCCATGGAATCCAAGGGCACCCAATATTAGACAAGCATTAATAAATGCCAACTGATTCCGAATTTCGGCCAAAGCAATACTGAATGTTCTATCTTTGCTCCGTTTGAGTTTTACTTCCGCTCCCACGAAATTTTCTCCTATTCTTTTCTTACCTTATGATAACATATTTTCATTCAAAAAGCGCTCCCATTGGGAGCGCCTGATAAATCAAAACAAAATATATTGGTAAAGCTCTGCTCCCTGCATCATCGATTCTTTATCCGAGAACTTATTTTTAAAAGATAAGGACGGAATCCAATCATTGCAGTATAATTCGCCAATATCAGTAACTCTTCCTTATCCCCCATCCGCTCGGTCAATTCTTTAAAGGCGCGTCTGGGACTATAATCAACACTTAAAGGAAAATCGGGGGGATTGGCATATTTTACCCGTAAAGCCATATCACCAGCCCTCGTGCCACTGGTAACAATCTCCTTAATTTCTCTTATCTTCCATAAATTTTCCAATGCTACGTCCCATATCCATGATACATCCGTGCCGTCTGCAACCAAATCATTGAGCAAAAATAAAATCCGTTTTGGTCCGCGGGCTTGATTTAATAATTGAATAATATGATTAAAGCCAACTGGATTTTTTACCAAAAATAAATAAATGGAATGACCTTGAAAACAAAAATGCTCGCTCCGGCCATAACTTGACTTTATTTTGCTTAAAAGCGGCGTGATCTTGTCCAAATCAATGCCAATGGATAAACAGACTGATATGGCGGCCAAAACATTCTGAATGTTAAAAACTCCGGGCAGTTGAAGATCGATATTTATCTTACGATTTTCAAACAGCATTTTAAAATGGCTGCCGCTTAAAAAATCAGTTTGAATATCTTCAGCCCAAAGATTGAGCTCCGGATGGTCCATCGTTTCCAATCCAGTTCCGGTATCTTGCTCCACCAACAAACCGGCATCTATTGAATGATCGATTTGACGGACCCCAAAATAAAAACGATCATCAGGCTCAACTACGCAACCAATCCGGGCAACATTCGGGTCGTTCCCGTTAAGAATGACTTTACAATCACTTCCCGTATTACGGAGAATTTCCATAATGCGGTTTACATTCGAATCGACTTCGCCATACCTGTCTAGTTGATCGCGAGAAAAGTTAGTCACTACGAGAATCTTTGGTCTAAATAATTCAAAGGATTTAATCAACACTGCTTCATCAATTTCAAAAACGGCATAATCCGCCATATATTCTTCATTGGGCTTTGTATCGGTAAGCATCAAGCTAGTTACAATACCTGATACTAAGTTTGCTCCGCGGGAATTGGTACAAACCCGATAACCCAATTCTCGCATTAGTTCAACCAAAACTTTCGTTGTTGTGGTCTTCCCATTGGTGCCGGTAATCATAATCCATCCCTTTTTAAAGCGAGGAACTTGAGCGGCAAGGATATTAGGAAAAACTCGCATTGCTATTTTCCCTGGAATATTACTTCCTTCACCAAAGTTAAAATATCTTGAAAGATTATATACCAGACGAACAATGAGGGTTGCAGATATTAAAATAAATAATCTCTTTTTTCGATTCATAACCTTTTACCTTTTAAAAAAGAACGTTTCCCCACGCGCTTTATTACATAGTCCCGCGTTTGGTTTTCCAATATGTCTTCCAATGGCATTAAATCCGCTTTACCGTACTTGCGTTTTAGCGCCAAAGAAATTAAATAATCAGCGAAACCGGGATTTTTAGGCAATAACGGCCCATGCAAATAGCAACCGAAACAATTCAAATATCGTGCGCCTTCGGAATGATCTTCTCCATTATTTCCAAAGCCTTTAATGACTGTAGCTAAAGAAGTACAGCGACCACCTAAAAAAGTTCGCCCGGAATGATTCTCAAAACCCACCAATAACATTTTTTGCCCCGCTTCCAGCATTGCTTCTGCAATCATATTGCCAATGGCTCTCACATTGCCTCCTTCAGTCCTCATATCAAGGATTGAGAGGCCCTTCAAAATGGTTCCTTGAAGCGGACGGTAATACTCCCCCAATAATTGATATCCTCCGCACACATTAAGCATCACCAAACCATCTTCAATAGCAGATTTTAAGTTTTCAGCTTTGGTCGTTAGCAGATCTTCACCAATCTTGAATTGCTCTTTATCCTGACCGCCGCCAAAAAAAGCCAAATCAAATCCACTGAAATTCGTGATATCGCCAATTCCTATTTCTGTTATCTGTAAGTTAATTCCACGCCAACGGCAACGTTCTACCAATGTTTGAACATTCCCCCGGTCGCCGTATAAATTCATGAGAGTGGGATAGAAATATGCTAACTTTAAATCCATTTTAATCCCCATAAATCCTTTTTTAAATTAAAAACATTCGGTATATATTCGCCGGAAACAGGTAAACCCCTTTTTAAGTATATGATATTTTATAGTGACTCTTAAGTTTTATTGAGCTAAAACTATCAATTTTACTTCTTCAATATCACTCCCAAGCCTTTAGGATGGTTCGGCTTTTATTATTACTCAACTTACTGAATTTATTAAAAGAAAAAAGGCCCAAAGGCCTTTAATAGTTAGCAACAATGTTTTTTTCGTCGCCCGTGTTTTCTTTTCCGAACCATACGATGGGGACATTGATCCCATGGTATAACAACATAGAAAGGCATTGGAGCCATCCCTTGCTGGACAGGACACGGCATTGGCGCTGGAAACGGCGGCATCGGCATCGGCATTGGCATCGGTTGTTCAATGGGCGCAATCGGTCTTGGAGCCGGCATTGGGCAAGGCGGTTGGATCGGCATGACCGGAGCCGGCATCGGGCAAGGTCGCGGGACGGTTGGAACTTCCAATACCTGTCCCGGTATACATATCACTTGTCCCGGATAAATCAGGTTGGGATCGGGTATTTGGGGGTTGGCATTAATCAACGCAGTTAGTGAAATATTATTGGCACGAGCGATTTCAAATAATGTATCTCCAGGCCTAACAGTATATAAGGAACCATTAAAACAAGGACCCGGTGCTGGTATTATTGGTGAAACAGGCGCCGGCATTGGCATTGGCACCGAAGGAATCGCGGCTGGCACTGGCACACAGATTTCCTGTCCCGGAAAAATCAAATTCGGATCGGAAATCTGCGGATTGGCAGCAATAAGTGCGTCCAAAGTAATTCCAAAACGGCGTGCTATTTCAAACATTGTATCACCACTGACAACATGGTAAGTCTGGTTTCCTCCGCATGATGGCAGCGGTCCGGCAATAGGAATACAAAGCACTTGGCCTGGGTAAATCGTGTTAGGATCGGCTATTTGGGGATTGGCATTGATGAGTTCCTGCAAAGAAATATTATTACGCTTGGCAATAAAGAACATGGTATCGCCGGGTTTAACTGTATAAAGTTGATCATTTTGACAAGCCGGGTTCATCAGTCCCGGTTGAAAACCGGCGTTGTTTTCCATTATTTGATCGGACATTAATGTACCTCCTCGTAAACCAGGTATTTTCCTACTAAGTAACATATTCCTGGGTCCGAGGTTTGGGCATTAGGATTAAGGCATAATTAAAAAATCCATTAAACTTATATAAACCTCTACATGTTAAGATGCAGATGGGCAGCGATTGGAATAAGGAAAATCTTTAAAAAAAGAGTCCTCAAGGTTCCATATCTTAAAAGGCTCCTAATTCGGTCTTGGTCACGAAAACCATCAACTCTGCTTGATCGTATTTATCGATACGTTCAAAATCAATTGCTATACCTTGTTTAATTGGGTTCCCGATTAGTTCATCCCTTATGACCCGGCCGCTTAGATGGGTTGGTCGGCTATTCTTTGGTAAATCAAATTCAAATTGTAATATCGAACCTTCTTTAAAAATAATTTGGGGCTCAATAATAGCGAATAAGCCACAAGCCGATAAATTCACTACTTTGCCATTACATACTTTATCACCAACAAAATAACGGAAAGGCAAATCCACATCAACCCGATGATATCTACGAAATGAAGTATAATCGATTGAAACTGGTTTAGCGAGTACCAGAGATTGATCATCCCGTAGTTTCTGCTCAATAATATACGTGGCAAATTGCCGTTTTTCTTCCTCTTCGGTAAGGTACCAAACTGTAAGTTCCGAGCCCTTATTAATCAGTTCAGCGAGATCCTTTTCGGAAAATTCCAGATATAATTTGTCTTCTTTCATACCTTTAATAATATTTTTAATTAAGACTTGACATTCTTTAATCTGTCCGATTTGGTCTGCAAACTGAATATTAATTGTATTGCCGAGTTTAAAAACATCTTCTACTCTGATTAGCATAATCTTCACACCTATTCATGTATGTATATACTCGGTCTTCCTAACAAACTTCATATCATATTTATTTTTGCAATGAATCTAACAGTTTAACGGATCCTTTATCGATGTGCAAGTCCCATTTCCTTACTTTATGACTAGCAATCGAGACCATCCGTACTCATTATCTGGCCAACCATCCACCATCTACGGCAATGGTATAACCATTAATATAATTCGAAGCATTGGAGGCAAGGAAAACCGTTGCACCTTGAATGTCATCTGTTGTTCCCCAACGTCCATTGGGTATTCTGGTCAGTATCTCCGCATTACGGTGTTCATCACTTCTCAGCCAGGAGGTATTTTCGGTTGCAATATAACCGGGAGCTATAGCATTAATATTAATGTTATGTTTACCCCATTCATTCGCCAATATACGGGTGATTCCCGTTACACCGCTTTTCCCGGTCGTAAACGGCGAAATTTGAAAACCGCCATGGAATGCATGAATCGATGTGATATTGATAATTTTACCGCCCGTACCTTGTTTAATAAATTGCCTTGCTAGGGCTTGAGACAAAAAAAAGACGGTTTTTACGTTCATATTCATCACATCGTCCCAGTCTTTCTCGGTAACCTCCAATGCATCCGCCTTATGAAGAATTCCAGCATTATTAACTAAAATATCAACTCTCCCTAAATTACATATCACTTGTTGCAATATCCCTTGGATGGGTTCAATACTCATTAGATTAGCCACAACCGACACAAAATGGCGGCCTATTTCCTCAACCCGTGTCCTGGTTTGCAGCATCTCTTGACTATCAACTCCAACGATATCAGCACCTGCTTCAGCAAGACCAACACAAATTCCTTGCCCCAGACCGGTACCGGCTCCGGTGACAAGCGCTACTTTTCCGTTAAGCTTAAACTCATCCAGTATCATGCTTGCCTCCGCATTAAAAGATGCAGGTATCATGGTAAAAACTCAAATAGGAAAGTCAACCTTTTCAAATCAAAATAAATTCTCGAAAAACATGGAAAATCCTGCTCCTTTGAGAATTAAATTTATCAAAGTCTTATTATGTCAAGTCCGAGTGTACTAACACCGTTCAATAAAGTAAAATTACCGCCATTATCACCAAAGGGCAATTACCGGTATTTTCTACAGCGTGTCCCGCTCCTCCACCCGTTACCAATGCATCACCAATATTAATTTCTTTCCACTCTTCTCCATCGTTGACCCGACCCTGTCCGGAAATAAAATAAAAGATTTCTTCCTCCTGCTCATGCTGGTGATACCCAATGGAACCACCGACCGGAATGGTGATTTCGGCAAATAATCTACTCTTGCCTTTCAAATCGCCCTGTTGGAAAAGATTTCTGATCTGAATCTCACCAATCCCGCCACGCATCCTCTCGCGCAATTCGATGATCATTTCATCTTTCTTCCTCAACACAACAACCCCTCCTCTTCCAAAACAACATATGGATTTTCTGCCAATATAAATCTTCCACGGTAAGAGCATTGAACTTTTATTTTCCACTACCTCTACACAAAAAAATTAAAAAACTGCCGGAAAAGGTGATTTAACGGATAAAATATCTAAACAACAGATATGTCATCACTTTAAAATAACTTTTCGACAGTTCAGCTTAACCATACATTAGATCCCGCAGCTAAATTATCTCTTTTTCACACTTGATTTCAATTGATTCCAAAAACCTTTCCCACTATTATTTTTTTCATCTCTCGGAGCTGTTTGAGCTTGTTCCATGAGTTCGGAAATCTGACCCACTGTCAAAATTTTATAGGCCTCGTCCTTGGTAGCTTCCTGTAGTACAGGGTTTTCAACCACCTTTTTCGGCTCAAGACCGTGTTTGCCTTCGGGGAAACTGCTTGATTGCTTATGTATAGGAGCAACAGTTGCAGGTGGCGCCGGGCGTTGCTCGCCGAAACTACGTCTGGAAGCAGGTAAAGGATTGGAACGATCCCATTCCACCAAATCGTCGCCAAAATTAGTGGAAACGCGCCGGTTTACCCTATTCACAATTTCCGGACTCATTTCCTGAATCTTGTTGCGCATTTCCTGTAAACGTCCCATAGGAACTTCCAACCCCGCAAGCAATAAATGCAATACCATCTTCCGTTGTAGATTTTTATCAATATATAAACCTCTGAATAAAGTCGGGGTATTGGTTAATGTCTGACATTCCTGATACAACAATTCAACAGCTTCAGCATTCACTCGATGGTTTTCCGGAACAACCAAAAGCGCTGCCACGCGAGTGCTTTCGCCCTGAAAACTATTTTCCGATAAAATACGAACGATTTCCTGGCGGCATAAAGTAGCAAGCTTAGTTGGATCACTACTTTCCGGAATTTCCAGTTCAATGCGTAAAGGTAGAAAACACCCTGGTGTATTCATTAGTCGGAAGAAATCTTCGCGGTCGAACACAAACATACTGGATGGACGATTCGGAATTTGATTTACTTCGTCCAAAGTATTGACAATGGTTTCATTGGCCATCGGCCAAAATCCAAGCACTTGACGATTACCAAATTTAACTCTCAAAAGCTCATTATCAATTAGATAAAGAGGCGTCGGGCTGACATCGGTCAGAATATCCAAACCCTTAAGAGCGTTTTTATGTTCCTCTAGGGATTCACTGCCAAGGGGAATTGTGGTCAAACAACCGGTTGTTATCCCAACCTGACGGGCAAGCTCAATGACATCAGCCACAACGCCTGTACCGGTTCCTCCTCCCAAGCAGGCAACGACAAAAATAAAGTCGACATCATGATAAAAATAATCTTGGATGGCTTTTTTAACCTTTTCCGCATCTCCACGAATGGCTTCTTGACCAACTCTCGGGTCTTTTCCGGCCCCCAAACGGGAACCGATGCAGATACGATATTCATTCGGAATCATCGTCAAAGCGGATAAATCCACCGGAGATGTATTGACGGCCAATACTTTATAACCCTTTTGAGCAAACAAATCTGCTATTTTACCGCCACCTTGCCCACAACCGATAAACCCGAACTTAATTCCCTTATCTTTCATAATCAAGATACCTCCGTAAACTTGTATACTTAGAGAATACTTTTGACCCAGATTCTTAGTCGCGCTTGCAAGACTAACCTACTGGCAATCCACAATCCAAAACGGCCGGCCCGACTCATTTACATTCTTTGATATACCCTAATGGGCCGGAGTAAATAACTACTTAAAAATTTTATCAACCAAATTTTCAGCTTATCTACAAGCCTAGCTACTTAAAATCCTAAGCTAATACCCTCCCGGCAAAAGTTTTCCAGTCGTGGTGGGTGGCTAATCCAAAATAAAATATTTTTCCCATTTAGAATTTGACTAAATTCGACAAAATCCTTTTTTTAAAGAGTTTCTTCGTAAAAAATATTCATCGAACTTCAAGCGGATATATAAAATTTGCAACACAATATACAATTTCATTAAGCCGCAAAAAAAACAAAGAAAAGGATGGCTTCCCAAAATAAAAGCAACAGGACCAATAATTAATCCTGTTGCTTTTATTCTTTTAGGCTTGTAAACGTTTCTCTAAAGCGTTAAGCTCATCCGTTAGCTCTTTTGGTAATTTATCACCAAATTTTTTATAATGTTCGCGAATCGAGGCAATTTCCTTCATCCATTCTTCCTTATTGACTTTCAACAATTCTTTCATATCTGATTGGCTAACATCCAAGCCGCTCCGGTCAATCGCGTCTTCGGTAGGCATATAACCAATCGATGTCTCAACCGCTTTACCTTCACCGGAAACCCTCTCGAAAATCCATTTTAAAACCCGGCTGTTCTCGCCATAACCTGGCCATAACCATTTTCCATCCGCCGTTTTACGGAACCAGTTGACATAGAAAATCTTCGGCAGTTTCGCCGCATCCGCTTGAGTCCCAATTTTGAGCCAGTGCTTAAAGTAGTCGCCCATATTGTATCCGCAGAACGGTAGCATTGCAAACGAATCACGTCTGACCTGCCCAATATTGGCCGAAATTGCCGCTGCCGTAATCTCGGAGCCTACGATGGAACCTAAAAAGACACCATGAGCCCAACTAAAGCTTTGATGAACGAGTGGAATCGTACTGGGACGACGGCCGCCGAAAAGAATGGCTGAAATCGGCACTCCCTTCGGATCTTCCCACTCCGGAGCGATAGCCGGACATTGGTGAGCCGGAGCGGTGAATCTGGCATTAGGATGAGCCGCCGGATCTTTACTGCCCGGAGCCCAGTCATTACCTTTCCAGTCAATCAAATGTCCGGGAGCCTCTTTACCAATGCCTTCCCACCATACATCGCCATCATCCGTCAAGGCAACATTGGTAAAGATTGTATTCTTTTCAATGGTTTTCATGGCGTTGAAATTTGAATCTTCCGAAGTTCCCGGAGCCACGCCAAAGAATCCGGCTTCAGGATTGATCGCATATAACTGGCCATCCGGACCAAATTTCATCCAGCAAATGTCATCCCCGATGGTCTCAACTTTCCAGCCGGGAATAGTGGGCACCAGCATCGCCAGATTTGTTTTTCCACAAGCGCTGGGGAAAGCGGCAGCTACATATTTTTTCTCACCCTTTGGGTTGGTTATCCCTAAAATCAACATATGCTCAGCAAGCCATCCCTCATCACGGGCCAACACCGAGGCAATCCGGAGCGCAAAACATTTTTTCCCAAGCAATGCATTTCCACCGTATCCGGAACCATAGGACCAAATCGTTCTTTCGTCCGGAAAATGGCTGATATATTTCTGTTCAATCGGAGCGCAAGGCCAAGCTGCATCTTGCTGTCCTTTGGCAAGAGGAGCCCCAATCGAATGCATACAAGGAACAAATTCCCCATCCCCTAAAGTATCAAGTACTTTTTGGCCTATCCGGGTCATAATCCTCATATTCACAACTACATAAGGGCTATCGGTGAGTTCAACCCCGATCTTGGAAATCGGCGAACCAATCGGGCCCATCGAGAAAGGAATTACATACATAGTACGTCCTTTCATGCAGCCACGATAAAGATCCGTCATTGTTTTTTTAAGCTCAACCGGATCAATCCAATTATTGGTAGGTCCAGCGTCTTCTTGCTTTTGTGAAGCAATATAGGTACGATCCTCGACCCGTGCTACGTCAGAAGGATGGCTACGAAATAAATAACAATCAGGGCGTTTATCCTTTGCTAAAGGGATCGCAGTCCCCGATTTCACCATCTCTTGCAATAACCGATCATTTTCCGCCTGGGATCCATCACACCAAGAGATTTGGTCAGGTTGACATAGGTCGGCCATTTCTTGAACCCATTTTTGCAATGCCTTATTCATCAAATTCCTCCTTATTCTGAACGTTGTGTAGTCAAAGCGTTCGCGAATTACTACGGCGAATATTATTTCCCATTTTATTACATCAATCCCTGCTTGTCAATTGATAGCCCTTGTGTATACAGTACTCTTTTCCAATCAATCTGTTATCTTTTTTTAATAGAACTTTTAAAAAAACATAATCGTCCTATGTCTAAATTTAAATAGGGAATTCTTTAAACGATTGGCCGGATATGGCCTTTTTAGCGAAAACTTTTGAATCCTCCGTTCTTAGGATATACTATAACGAAATTTTAATTCCAAAGGAAGTAAAATGTTAACAAACAACAGACACCTTTTTCGATATTTGGTTCTTTTCATTGCTTTTTTGGCAGCTTGGTGCAACCTAGGCTTTTTAAATACGTACAACCTGCATCCTGATGAAGCTTATTTTTGGGTTTGGTCCCGTCATTTAAGTCCCGGTTATTTCGATAACTCTCCAATGGTGGCGTATATTATTCGTTTGTTTACCACTTTTGGTCAGACTGAGTTTTGGATCCGTTTCCCGGCTTTTTTAAGTTGGCTTTTCTTCCTCGGAGTCGTCTATTTTGGGACCAAAAAAATTTACCACAGTAAAGCAGCAGCATACTTAGGAGTTTTAATTACCGTTTTCGTTCCACTGGTCGCCACTGGAAGCCACCTGATGACCACCGATATTCCCATGGTTTTTTGGACTTCTCTCACCTGGTACTTCTTATACGTTGCTGTGGAAGAAGAAAAACCTTATGTTTGGTATGTCGTCGGTATATTACTGGGTCTATCTTTACTTGCAAAATTACAAGCCGCCCTAATACTCTTTGCAGTATGCTTAATGCTCCTGATTCGGCCATCGAAAAGATTTTGGTTTACGCGGAAAGAGCCTTACTGGGCGCTTTTAATCGGGATAACAATTTTCACTCCGGTTTTATACTGGAATTCCGTACATCAATGGGCAATGTTTAAGTTCTCTATTCAACATGGAATTCACCGGACAATTCTGTTTCAGAATTTATTGGAGTTCTGGGGCGGCCAATTATTGGTGTTCTCTTTCCTCTTCATAGCGCTTTTCTACTATACGACGAAAAATTTGCTTCGCTGGAAAGAGATCGCTACCCAAGATGCTTTTTTAATCGGCTGTTTTCTCCCTGTTTTTGGATTTTTCTCTCTGACCAGCCTAACCTATACCGCCTTAGCCAACTGGCCAGCAGTAGCCTATTTGCCGGCTATTGTATTTTTAGCAGGACAACTCAATGAAACCTGGCAAAAGTTTCAGTTTAAGCAGCGGAAACTCTTGGCTTTTTTCCTAGGCGTCTCTTTTTTAATTAGCCTATTGGCTTTAACAACAGCCAGATATCCCGGTTTGTTGATTAACAATCTTCAGATCCATTTGCCTGAATCGGTGATAGCAGCGAATAATAATATGTTCGGCTGGGATGAGATTGCACGAAAAGTTGATACCCTCTTGGCTCAAAAATTTTCCTTCCGCAAAAATCCGATACCCCTATTTTGTGATGGTTCTTATCAAACTGCTTCGGAATTAGCATTTTACTTAGAGACTCCGGTAAAAGTGTTTACGACTCGCGAGGCCCGTCATAGCCAATTTGATTATTGGTTAATAGAGGAAATTAATAATTATCAGCATCAGGCAGGGCTTTTAGTCTTATCAAGGCCCTTACCGAGGAGCGCCAGCCTTTATTTTGGAAAAATCAGCAGGCTAGGACAAATCTCTGTCAATCGTTTTGGCAGACCAATCCGTAAATTGGATATATATTATTTTAGCAAATTGAATGCCTCCGCATTATATAAAACAGCCCTGCATAAACCGGTAGGTTATCCAGGGACTTATTCGAACGAATCCAATAATTAATTTGTTTTTTAAGAACAAAAAATGAAAGTTTACCCGTTTGAGGATGGTTTAACGCATCAAAAAAGTTTCGATTTGAGATTGAGCTTTTTTTAAAAAATCCCGGGATTCCTCCCAAATATTCAACTTCAAAATCTGGTTTAAGTTAAAAAACTGTACCTGTCTTCCTTCCGGCCGAGTCGTTACGGTTTTTTGATAGCGCATCAAATATAGATTTGTCTCAATCATGTGCTTTTGCTTTCCCCGGTACCAATAATAATGGAAAATACCTAAATCGAGTACAGTATCGGCAATAACACCGGCTTCTTCCATAACTTCACGGGAAGCAGTCATCTCCGGCGTCTCGCCCGCTTCCACATGCCCAGCCGGAAAAATCCAGCGGTTTTGATTAGAATTGCTCGTAACCATCAGATATTCGTATTGAGCGTTGTTTGGACGAAAAACAATTCCTCCGGCACGCTTTTCTATCAAATCTTTCATCCTTTCCGGGTACTGCCTCAATCATCAAAACATTATCTTCTGCCGTCTCGCCCATATATTAAGCAATAAGCCCACCGCGATCAAGTTGGCAATCATCGAGCTACCGCCGGAAGTTATAAAGGGTAGGGGTATCCCGGTAATTGGCATAATTCCCATGTTCATGCCGACATTTTCTAAAATATGAAACAAAAACATAGCGACAATTCCAACTCCTATAATGCTCCCGGTCTTATCCCGAGCCTGATATGAAATACGAATGCCCCGCCATACCAATGTGAAAAATAGACATAAAACCCCAAAACCGCCTACAAAACCTAATTCCTCACACAATACCGCAAAAATAAAATCGGTATGATTTTCGGGTAAATACCCTAACCTTCCTTGGGTTCCCCGAAAAAGTCCTTTGCCAAAAAACTGACCGGATCCCACTGCGATCACTGCTTGGCGAACGTTCCAACCGCTCCCCCGCGGGTCCCGTTCCGGATTAATGAAACTCGTAAGACGATTGACCTGATATTGTTTGACAGGTAACGGCATATTAAAAAAATGATGTCCCAAAAACATGACAGTGAGCCCCACAACTCCGATGAATACTAACACCATCAGCTTCCATCCGGGAGCCCCTGCCGTATACATCATCAAAAAAGTTATAAAAATAAACACCAATGCGGTACCCAAATCAGGCTGCAACAAAATTAACAACAAAGGAAGCCCTACATGTAAAAAAGGAAAAACAAAATTGTAAAACGAACCGAGACTTTCTTTTTCCGATAGATATTTTCCTAAAGTTATAATTAATATTACTTTGGCAAATTCGGAGGGTTGAACCCCGAACAACCAACTTTGGGCGCCATTACCGCTTCTACCCAGGGGAGTTAGCACCAGAGCCAGCATAACAAGATTCAAACCGTACAAAAATTGCGACAAACGGTCGGAAACCCGGTAATCAAAAAATAATAAAAGCACCATAGCCAGTATCCCAATAGCGACGGCGAAAGCCTGCTTTTTGACAAACGAAAACGGATCACCGTGATTTAAGGCTATTTTGGCATGGGTGGCACTGTAAATCATAATCAAACCGAGAATAACTAATATTCCGACCACTGCGATCAATGCAAAATCCAAATTTTTAAAATGCCGGCGATCCAATGTAGAACCTCCTCTAGCAATGACAAATAAATCCAATCATTGTCAACAATAAAAAGCCTTTATAAAACATCGAAGTTTAAAGGAACACTGTATTTTTTGTTGCCTCAAGTATAATACAGATATCTATTGGAGTCTAGCGGGAAATAACCCCTTGGACAGTTAAAACGGCCCCAGCCGTATTCGTCTTTCAAATCAAATAAACCAAATGCAAAGTTACCCGGCTATCCTTAAAAAAATAAATGCCCCTTGGCCAAAATCCGTCGGATAAAACTATCAAACCAAGACCTTTGGGCGGATCATGTACCTTTTGATATCAGATATTCAATACTTTCAGCTATCTTCGTATCCGTTTCACAGGGATACTAGCAGTGAGGGCAGCCGAAAGCTCACTGGAACTCAAATTAACCTCCATAGCCTCTTCATCAATATCCATGTATTTGGAGATGACTTGAATCAGATCTTCTTTGAGAGCTTCCATTAAACCCGGTGACACACCAGCCCGGTCAGAAACCAAGACCAAACGTAAACGTTCTACTGCCATATCTTTACTTGAGGTATCATCTTTAAAGAGTCTCCCCATCAGATCCATGCTTACCCTTCTTTCAAACCGAAATATTCAAGCGGGTTTATTTCTTGCCAAAACGTTGCTTGAGTTTATCCATCCAGTTAAGATCAAAGTCAAGCGACATAAAAGGTACTTCTTCACCGGCAATTCTTCCGACAATATTGCGAAAGGCCTGACCGGCTTTGGAGTTTCCATCCAGTATTGCCGGCTCACCCCGGTTGGTGGATGTAATGATTGTTTCATCGTCCGGGACAATCCCCAGTAAACAAATTGCGAGGATATCATTGACATCCCCGATATCCATCATATCCCCTTTCCGTACCATATCGGGACGTAACCGATTGATAATCAAGCGGGGGTCGGCAATCTCTTTGGCCTGTAAAAGTCCGATAATCCGATCGGCATCCCGTACAGCCGATACGTCAGGAGTGGTTACCACAATGGCCTGGTCGGCTCCTGCCACTGCATTTTTAAAGCCCTGTTCAATACCGGCCGGACAATCAATCAAAACATAATCGTATTCTTTACGGAGTTCCTCACAAATCTCTACCATCTGTTCAGGTTTAATAGCATCTTTTTCTTTAGTTTGAGCAGCCGGCAAAAGATATAAGTTTTCAAAACGTTTATCCTTAATCAAGGCCTGCCTGATTTTACAGGTTTTTTCCGCTACATTCACCAAATCAAAGACAATCCGGTTTTCCAAACCCATGACCACGTCAAGATTGCGTAAACCGATATCTGCATCAATCAATACCGTTTTATAGCCACGGTTGGCTAAACCAGCACCAATATTAGCACAAGTGGTGGTTTTACCAACCCCTCCTTTGCCTGATGTTATCACAATAACCATTCCCGACATTCACAAACCCCCTCAAATTTTTAACAGTTGAACAGTCATTCTAAAAAAACTCGCCCATTTCCACCATAACCGTCAACCAAGGAACTGACATTTTTCTACACTCATCAAAACGGAAACTGGAACCCAGAATTATTCAATAACTGACACGTTCAACCAAAATCATCCCGTCTTTGATTCTAGCGATTTCCGGCCCAAGATATTTGGCTTTCGAACTGGATTCCGAATCCCGGGTAATGACTCCAGCGATCCGGATTTGAACCGGACGCAATTGAAAAGCGACAATCTTGGCTGTTTCATCGCCTTCAGCCCCTGCATGCGCGGTTCCACGAAGTCTTCCCAAAACGATAATGTCTCCGCTGGCAATCACTTCGGCTCCAGGATTTACATCGCCCATAATGACCAAATTGCCCCCAAATGAGATCCGTTGGCCGGAACGGACCGTTTTTCTAACGGCAATTGTGGATTCAAACTGGTCAGGCTCTTCAATTTTTTCATTATTCTTTACTTCTTCTGCAAAACGGGGATTTAAACCAAATTCTTGAACCGCTTCCTTTAAAGCAAGACGCTCTTTTTCGGCAATCAAGCGTTTACCCAGTTCAATAATGATGTGGGCTCCTTTAAAAAAGTCATGAGACTGCTCAAGACGGGCCCGGATATCCTGCATATATCCTTCCAAAGACCCAGCCTCAGGAATTACTAATGTCAAGCCAGTTTTATACCCCTTAAAAACAATACTTTCAGAAAAACCTTCCAATTTACCGGATACTTCCGGATTCGGCGTTTCAGCCATTATAAATCGCTCCGTATTTTCAATATGAATCCAATGTTTGGGCCTTAATCTTTTCCAATATCTTCGCTACCTAAAAAAAAAATCCTCCTTGCATAGGAGGAAGTTTCGCAAGTAAAAATATAATTTCCCAACTCAACCACAACCGGCTTAAGCCGAGGGTTTGATTCCCCGTTGTTAAGACAATCAATCCGAAACCCGGGGAGAATTTTTAGTACCGGAGCCATTCTCAACCGGGCTCCCTGAAGTGGGAGTACCATTAACAGCCGGGGCTGCTGTGATCGGTGCAGCGGATGGAATCCCGTTATCAGGAACTGCCGGTGTTGGTTCCTCGGGATTTGGTGCAGTGGGTTCATTTACAACAGGTTTATCCAGGTTAAAATAAGCCTCTAAAACTTTTCTGGCTATCGGAGCCGCTCCGCCGCTACCTGAACCGCCTTGTTCGAGAAAGACAACCACCACGATTTCAGGTTTATTGGCCGGCGCATAACAAGCAAAAACACCGGAATTGTCATAAGGCGGCTTCTGGGCTGTACCCGTTTTACCGGCGATTGGATATTTATCGATTGGGAAACCTTGAAATGCGAAGGAAGCCGTGCCCCCATCACCGATAACCTCGGTTAAGCCCTGTTGAACAACTGAACGTATAGTGGAAGATAATTGCAAATCAACCATCAATTGGGGATTAAACTTGGTGACTAATTCGCCTGAGGGCGCGGTAATCTTTGAGACCAGGTGTGGCCGATACATTTTTCCGTCGTTGGCAATTGCCGCATAGACTTCAGCTAACTGAAGCGGCGTCACGGTAAGATAGGTCTGGCCTATTCCAAACATCATGGTTTCCAAAGGATACCAAGTTTTCTCTTTCGTATTTTTACGTTTCCACTCCGGATCCGGTACAAGGCCGGATGCTTCTCCAGGATAAAGATTGAGCCCGGTGGGTTTTCCAAGACCGAAGAAACGCGCATATTTTGCCAATGTGTCCGCACCGACGCGCCGGCTTAACTCAGCCATTACAATATTGCAAGAATTTTTCAAGCCGTCAATAACGCTTTCATTACCATGGGAACGGGGCCCGGAAGTATTATCCACAATCCAACACTTAAATTTTTTACCCCAAACCGGATCATAACCGGTACAGATAAATCGATCTTTCGTGGTAACCTTATTTTCCATTAAGGCCGCCATCACGGTAATGGGTTTAAATGTGGAACCAGGCGCAAATTCTCCTTGAATTGTCCGGTTGGTCAAAGGGTGTAAAGGATTACGGTATATTTTATCGGCGACTTCCTGGGGCATTACTCCCACGAAAGCGTTGGGATCAAATCCCGGCTTGCTAACCATAGCCAGGATGTTCCCATTACGGGGATCAAGGGCCAGAACTGCCCCGGATTTGGCATTTCTCCATTTAGAATATTTCTGAAGCCAAGCCATGTGGTCATCCATTGCTTTTTCAGCCGCGGCCTGAACTTTTAAATCAATCGTTAAATGCATATTATTACCGGGTATTGGCTCTCTGTTTTCCAATAAACGCAAGGGACGACCGTGAATATCCACTTCGAAATTTTTCCCGCCGCTCACGCCACGAAGATAATCTTCATATGTACGCTCGAGACCGGTTTTTCCGATATTATCCCCCAAACGATAACCTTTGCCTTTTTCGTTCGTCAACTCCTGATCATTAATCTCCCGGATATAACCAAAAAGATGACACGCTAAATCCTTATATGGATAAGAGCGCACCGGGACCTCTTCCACTTCAACACCGGGTAAATTAAATTTTTCTTCCAACAATTTAATAACCGTCGCCGGGTCGACATCTTTACTAATGGTAATATATTGATAAGGAGTTCGCTGTATTCTAGGATTGGGTTTTAATTTAGTACGGAGGTCTGCCTCGGATATTTTCAAAATTCGGCAGAGCAAAGTGATAACTTCCGGCTTATCCTTAATATCTTCCGGTACAACGGATAAGTTATGGGAAATACGGCTGTTAACCAAAATATTGTTTTTCCGGTCATAAAAAATTCCCCGGGGGGCGTCGATCCGAATGACCCGGGTCTGATTTTGTTTCGATTTAACCATGATTGTGGCGCCTTCCATGATCTGAAGAATCCACAACCGAATTAAAAGGAAAGCAAAGATAACAATGATAATTCCGCCTAAATACTTAAACTTAGTTTCTAAATTCCTTAACACTGCATCTTTCACAGCCAGGCCTCCGTTAACCAAGCTTTGCTACACAAAGCTTATGCTCTTTCATCCATCCAACGTTCCATCTTTAAAACCAAATAATAAATAAACGGGGCAAATAAGGCATTGTAAAAAGCCAGCGGCAATATGGTGGATAAAAAAGTGCTCAAGAAATTGTAGTTGACATGAAAAGCCATATAGAAAAAAATATTAAACGATTCAAAAACCAACGTTGCTCCAAAAACAGCCATAGCCGGAACTAAAATATTATCTTTGAAAATGTTTTTTTCCATTAAACCGGCGCAGAATCCAAGCGCCATTTTTGAAAGAGCTTGAACACCGATAATATGCCCGGATAGCAAGTCCAAGAAAAGTCCGGAAACAATTCCAAAAAAGAGTCCTTTATCGGGCCCCCGCAATAATCCTACCGATACCACCATGATTAAAATCAAATCGGGTGTGACTTGCCCCGGTAAATGCATCGCAGGAAGCCAAGTCGCTTGAATAACAACCGCCAATATTACGGCGATACTAAGGATTAACGGGCGCATTTTTTAAGCCTCCGGAATTATCTGGATTATCTGGAAAATCCCGTTTGCTTTTCATCACATAAACCATCTGAAGATTACCCAGATGCACCACAGGTTTTAATGAAGCCTTGCTGACCATCTTATTCGATACTTTGTTCACATACACGACTCTGCCGATTGGTAATCCCCGTGGAAAAATTTCGCTGGTTTCTGCCGTTACAATCAGATCATTCTGTTTCAAATCCATAAAATAACTGTCGATCGCCGGCTGAACCGTACACTCCCCCCGGTATTGACCTCCGCCTTGAATAATGACTAAATTCCGGGTGCGGGCTACCATGCCTCCCACAAAATTCCCCTCACGCGGATCGGTAATTAAGATAACCTCGGCAGTCCTGTAGCGCACTTCACCAATTCTTCCCACTACCCCTTGAGGAGTAATAACCGCCATATTCTTTTTTAATTGGCAATCCTCACCCCTATTGATGGTAATCGTTTGATTCCAGTTGCTGGGGTTTACCGCGATAATTTCAGCGCTAATCAGTTCGTTGGGCTGATTGGATTGAAAATTCAAGGCCCGCCGCAAACGATCATTCTCCGCTTTGAGCGAATTCAAACCAAGCTGACGTATTCGCAAATGGTCGATTTCCCGATGAAGTCGATTATTCTCGGATTTTAATTGAGATAACTGGGTTACAGTTTTCCAGCTATTGTTGACAATACCGCCGAAATAGTTAAAAGTGCTTTCAATAGGCACCATGGCTGTATTGAAAAAGTATTCAACTTTTCCTTCGCTGACCCGCGGGTGTGATGTAACATACATCACCCATGTGACCACCAAAAATAGTAATGCAATAAAGAGAAATCGCTTATTTACAAATAATTGAAACAAAAGTAGGTCACCCTTTTAAGCCATCTTTTTATTTGAAAGAACTACCTTCTTTAAATCGTGATAATTACGCTCAAGCGCCATCCCGGTCCCTCTAGCCACACATGTCAAGGGATCCTCTGCAACCTGCACCGCCATACCGGTTTCCTCGGCCAGCAGTCGATCGATCCCCCGCAATAAAGAACCGCCCCCTGCCATTACCAACCCTTTGTCGAGAATATCGGCGGCTAATTCCGGCGGAGTCCGTTCCAAAGTCATTTTAACAGCTTCAATAATCCCGGAAATCGGCTCAGCAAGAGCTTCCTGTATTTCATGACTGGTAATATTGATCGTTTTCGGAAGTCCGGTTAAGAGATCACGGCCTCTGACCTCCTGACGGATTTCTTTGCCATCGGGATAAGCGGAACCAATCTCTTTTTTAATATCTTCGGCCGTACGTTCACCAATCATCAAATTATAGCTGCGTTTAATGAAATGCACAATAGCTTCATTCATTTCATCTCCGGCGATTCGCAGCGACCGGCTTGACACAATCCCGCCAAGGGAAATCACCGCAACTTCGGTTGTTCCGCCTCCGATATCAACTATCAGATTCCCCGTCGGCTCCTCGATGCTCATACCGGCTCCAATTGCAGCCGCCATAGGTTCTTCAATCAGATAAACTTCTCTGGCTCCGGCCTGCAATCCAGCATCCATCACTGCCCGTTTTTCAACTTCGGTAACGCCGGAGGGAACACCGATAATGATTCGCGGCGCTAGTATTCCAACATTTTTACCGGCTTTATTAATAAAATAACGCAACATTTTTTCAGTGACGTCAAAATCGGCTATCACACCGTCTTTCATAGGACGAACTGCAATAATATTACCAGGGGTCCGCCCTACCATTTGTTTTGCTTCACTACCAACGGCGAAAATGTTGTTGGTATCCTTTTCGATTGCTACAACCGTAGGTTCCTGCAATACCACCCCGCGGCCTTGTACATATACCAAAGTGTTGGCGGTACCTAAATCGATCCCCATATCTTTTGCAAAGCGGCCAAAAATTGATTTAAACATTTTAGACTCCTTCCAAGCTGTATTCAATTATGTTAGTAATTTATGTAGCGGAGCCGCTTTTCATTAAAGAATTTATAACAAGCTAATCTGGAATCAATAAGAGTAGTCAAAACAAATGAAGTGCGCATTGCTTCTTTATGTTGCTTTGAAAGAACTTCCATCCTTCGTGCGCAAAAATACGCACGGCACAATTTAAATTCCAAAACCCAAACCTTGTTATTTTAATCAATCGCCAATTGCCTTAGCAATTAATAGTTTTAGCAATTCAACTGCTGTAGCAAATTAATTGCCAATTCGCAATCCCAATTGTGAATTCCTTAACTAAGCTGTCCGCGTTCTTTCAAACTCACAAACCGGTGATCACCGAATATCAAATGGTCAATCACCTGGATCCCAAGTAGTTCACCGGCTTGGTACAACCGGTTCGTTAATAATAAATCATCCTGGCTGGGACTAGGATCTCCACTGGGATGGTTATGGGCTAAAATAAGGCCAGCGCTGCTCATCCGGATTGCTTCTTTAAATACTTCCCGGGGATGAACCGGTGAAGATGAGAGAATTCCGATGGAGCTCGTCTCCACCTTAAGCACTTGATTCTTGGTATTCAAATGGATAACTTTGAAATGTTCGCGATCTAAGTCTTGAAAACTAGCGTTTAATAGATTATAAACATCTTCGGGTGTACGAATCACCGGCAACTGATAAGGATTACTCGTTAAGACTCTTCTACCGAGTTCAAAAGCAGCATGGATTTGAACCGCTTTTGCCTGACTAATTCCCTGAAATTCGGATATTTCCGCCAATGATGCTTTGGATAACCCCCGTAAATCCTTATACCGGATCAGTAATTGCTCAGCAATATCGATTGCGGTAAATTGCGCAGAGCCAGTTCTCAAAATAATTGCCAACAATTCGGCTGCCGATAGATGCTCAGCTCCGTTCTGTATCAAACGTTCACGGGGACGTTCCTCAATTGGCAAATCCTTAATTGTAGGTCGGCGGCGCTCCAAGAATTTCACCTCATCCGATTGAAACCCCAAACTCTTTGAGCATGTTGATTAATTTAGCGACAGGTAGTCCAACAACGTTATAATAACAGCCGTCGATTTTTTCTACCAAAATCGCCCCTTTACCCTGAATCCCATATGCCCCGGCTTTGTCCAACGGTTCACCTGTGGCGGCATACTTTTCAATCTCTGTTCTTTCTAACGAACGGAACTGAACTTTAGTTTCCGCAAACGAAATTGATTTTCGTCCGTCTGGGACTTCCAGTAGAGCCAGGCCGGTAAATACGGAATGCTCTTTTCCACTTAAACGGGTGAGCATTTCGATAGCTTCTTTTTCGGATTGAGGCTTGCCCAAAATTTCTCCCTCGATTACAACAACCGTATCCGCTCCGATAACGATTCCTTCAGTTATGGCCTGTGAAACTTTTAGGGCTTTCCGAAATGCCAAATTCATCACAAAATCCATTGGAGCGATTGAATTGTCAAATTCATCCTCATCAACTTCACTGGGCCGGGTTTCAAACTGCAATCCCAATTGTTTTAAAATATCATACCGCCGGGGTGACCGGGAAGCGAGAACGAGATTCGTCTTCAGGTATCTCATCTCCATGCTTGATTCCACATCTTTTATATAAATCCTTTTTCATATCGCAAGACTTTACAATTTTTTCTGGTAATTCATCAAAAAAATGTCAATATCCCCTATACTATTCCCCGTAAATGTTAACTTTAACCTTACGATTGCGGGGTCCGTCAAACTCACAAAAATAAATACCTTGCCAGGTCCCCATGTGCAAATGGCCGCTGATCACCGGAATCGTGCAAGAGAAACCTACCAACGAAGCTTTTATATGAGCATCGGAATTTCCTTCCGTATGTTTGAATTCCGCCAACTTTGGAACTAAACGGTTGAAAGTTAAAAGCATGTCTCGAATCACATTGGGATCTGTGTTTTCATTAATGGTAACACCGGCGGTCGTATGGGGTACAAATATGGTGCAAAACCCATTTTCAATACCGCTTTTTTCCACTACTGCAGCGATTTGAGGTGAAATATCAATGAATTCATTCCGATTATGACTATTTAAGGAGATGTCCTTCCAGATTGTAACCACCCCTCTCATTGATGGAAAGACTTAGATGCTTATCCTGCGATATAATGTTGGTTATTTTCGTCCCTGTTTTTAAAAATCCTTTCGGTAATTGACTTTCAATAAAAAAAACTTCCTAGCCTCGAAACAAACAGAAATGATGCTCAATAATAAAAAAATTCGGTCACCGTTATCCGTTAAATAAAAAACCTTCCTTACGGAAGGTATTCATCACATATTATTTTTTACTGGCTTGAAAACAATCTCTGCAGTATACCGGTCGGTCTTCGCGGGGTTTAAAAGGCACTTGCGTGGTTACTCCACAATTGGCGCATACCACTTCATGCAGTTCCCGTGGACGGTTTGCATTATTCTGTTGTTTACGTGCATCCCGGCATGATTTGCAACGGCGTGGTTCATTGGTAAACCCACGGCTAGCATAAAACTCTTGCTCTCCGGCAGTGAAAATAAACTCCCCGCCGCACTCACTACATACCATTGTTTTGTCTTGAAATTCCATTACTATCCCCTCACTTAAAGCGGTTTCATATATCTAAAACGAAAAGAACATTTCGTTTAGGTATATCAAAATAAATAAAATTTTCCTATTTTTAAACCTTTTGTTACAAAAATATTATATCATCGGCTTGTGGAAATGACAAGCTTTTTTAATCGAAACCGAAGGGAACGAAGCCGATGATCCTTATTGAAAACATTATTTTAAAATTTTTTCCCTTCCAATGAAACCAACTTTTCAACCTGAGCGATCAATTCCTGAAATTCAGGAAGATTTAAGGATTGTTCTCCATCACTCCACGCATTGGCCGGATCGGGATGGACTTCAATAAGAAGGCCGTCGGCCCCCGCTACCACCGCTGCTTTTGCCATAGGCAGCACTAATTTCCTTTTCCCGGTTCCGTGGCTTGGATCAACCACAATGGGTAAATGGGACAAACTCTTAATAAGCGGCACTGCGCTTAAATCCAAAGTATTCCGGGTCGCGGTTTCAAAGGTCCGGATGCCTCTCTCGCACAATATTACCTGAGTATTTCCTTCTGCCATAATATATTCGGCAGCCATGAGCCATTCCTCGATCGTTGCGCTCAGTCCGCGTTTAAGCAAAACCGGCTTTGACTGCCGTCCCACAGCCCGGAGCAAACCGAAATTTTGCATATTTCTAGCCCCAATCTGAATGATATCCGCATACTTTGCAACCAAATCCAGTTCCGGCAGGTTCATCAGTTCCGTTATCACCGGCAAACCCGATTTTTCCCGGGCCAAGGCCAATAGTTCCAATCCTTCTTCTTCAAGTCCCTGAAAACTATATGGAGATGTACGAGGTTTAAAGGCTCCGCCCCGGAGACCACCAGCCCCGGATTTTTTCAAACCTTCCGCCACCTCTACCAGCTGAGCCTCACTTTCAACAGCGCAAGGTCCGGCCATGATGCCGAAATAACCGCCGCCGATTCTAAGATTACCGACTTGAACCGTAGTCCCTTCCGGCTTAATTTCCTTAGCCGCCAACTTATACGGGCTTAAAATCGGAATTACTTTTTCAACTCCAGGGATATTCTCTAAAAAACGAAAATCAACTCGCCTCTTGTCGCCGACGGCTCCGATAACTTTTTTTTCGACGCCCTGAATAACGTGAATTTGAAATTCCCATTCATTCAGCTTATTACAAAGGTTAGTCCATTGCTCATCGGTGATACCACAACTCGTCACGATAATCATTATTTTTCCTCCTCAAAATAATATAGCCCACATTTCTCCCTATTCTGGGACGAAATGTGGGCCTATTCCGCGGTACCACCCGATTTAGCCTTTGTAACAAAAGCTCGCTTTCCGGTACGGAGTTTGCGTCTTTCTGCCAAAGACATACTCGATACCATATTCCCTTTAACGGTGGACTTCCGGACCGGCCTATTTTTGCGCCGGGAGGCGCTAAACGTTCAACCGTCAACTCATAAGTGAACTTCTGATGACCTCTTCCTAAGGGGCTCGCAGCCTAGGCCTCTTTCTCTGCAAGGAATCATTCCATCATACTTTCCTTAATCATCGTTTTTCATAATATAAACTACAATCTATATGAGTTTATTTTAGCATTCAATCAAATTGTCTGTCAATATCCTCTAAAGTCCTTAAACTTTCGAAAGCGGATCCTCTTTAACATTTGGGGTTGCTATTTCTGGATTCAATCTTCCGCAACAATTTCAACGGATTATTAACTAAAATCTTCTCAACCTCATCCGCTTCGAATCCTGCACCTAAAGCCACAGTACGCGCCCAATCGGCGGACAATAAATTTTCAGGCACATGAGTGTCGGAATTAACCAAAAAATCGGCATTTAGGGATTTTCCAATCTTCATAACATAGCCATTGGCCACATTGTGACCGCCGCGGGCCGTGATTTCCAAGAAAACACCGTTTCTTACCGCAAGTTCAACCTCTTGGGTCCCCAAAAGTCCGGGATGAGCCAATACATCCACCCATGAGCTGGACACAGCTGCCAGATTGGTCCCCGGTTCAACAGGTTCGACTAAAGTTTCCCCATGGACAACAACGATTTCGGCTCCAAATTCCCGCGCCCGCTTTGCCAAATGATCGATACTTCCGGCCGGGACATGAGTTAATTCCACTCCGGGAATGGCCTTAATCTTCCAATAACTGTTCGCCACCCTGCATTCGTCAATTAACTCCCCAATCACTCGCTGCATATTACCCGGCCCCACATGATCGGTAACTGCAATGGCTTGATAACCTTTAACCACCGCCCGGCGTATCAATTCAACCGGTGATAATTCCCCATCACTCAGGAACGAATGAGTATGAAAGTCGTACACCACTTCGGCTCAGCCCCCTCAAAGCAAAATCCCAGCCCATCTGTGCATGAAATTTCTTGCGGGCCGGAAAGAAAACAAAATAGATAATGTTATAATATAATATTTGTTTCCTGATGAAAAGCTTTTTTATTAAAAATGGAGCTGCCCTGGAAAGTAAAATATCATCAAGATATACAGCCCTTTAATCATCCTTATCATGGACTGTCAACTGCCGGCAGGTTCGTCAGAAACATAATTTGGGGCTTCGACCAGGATTACATCGAGTCCAATCTTAATAATTTTATCCCACGGTATCACAAAGTCTTCGCTTTTTCCAAAAAGCCACAAAAACTTTCCAGGTCCGGGCACTACAATCGCTTTAATTTTCCCGGTCTCCGCCTCAATCTCCAAATCGCTGGCTAGACCTAACCTCCTGCCGTCAAGGATATTAACGACTTCTCTCTCCCTCAACTCCGAGGTTTTCGTTAACAAACCAAAATCGCTCCTTTCACAGGGGACCTTCTGTAAGCACGCTAAAATTTATTGCTTCGCCGATACTTTAGGAAATAAGGTCCAAATAATCATATGCAAATGGAAGTGATTTTGGAACATTCCATCAAAATAGGGTCCGATTATAAAGAAGCTACCTTGTTGCAATCGTTGTAAAAGCTTCCCAAAGTGTATAAAAACCAATCCCCATAAAAAGCAACCCGGAGCCAATCTTTAAAAAATGGGCCGGAATAATCTTGGTAACCAGTCCGCCAAATAAAACTCCGATTAAAGTCACCACAGCCAAGGCAGCGCTTGCTCCGAAAAATACGGCAATGGGAGCTTTCGAATCAGCGACTAGCGAGAACACAGCCAACTGAGTCTTATCTCCCATTTCAGCAATAAAAAGAGTGGAAAAGGCTAATAAAAAAACCTGCCAATTTAGTATGTTTCTCAAAACAGCAATCCCTCCTGAATTATTTTACCCAAAAAAGACAAATTTTATTACCAATGATGGGGCCTCTTGCATACGGAGAGTGATAAATTGAACCACGAAGATCAGTGACTTAGTTTGATAGTCATTCTAAAAAAGGCGTAAAAAAAAAGGGACCGATGTCCCTTTCATTGGTAATTTTGGGGTAAGCGATGGGGGTCGAACCCATGACCTCCAGGGCCACAACCTGGCACTCTAACCAACTGAGCTACGCCTACCATGGTGCAGTAGATATATTATCATAGAACGATCCTATTGTCAACCATACTGTCGAAATTCATCCGAAATAACTTTATTTATCTCCCTTAGTTTTCATTCCACGGCGGTAATCTTAGAAGACCAACGAAATTTACCGGGCTCAAATCCTTTTGTCTCCGCCAAGTGATTGGCAATGAACTGAATTGGAATAATGTCAATGATCGGCATGATCATTTCCGCATGAAATTCCAATTGGATTGGCAAAAACAAGTCGGATGCCGAAACAGACCGGTTATTTGTAATAAAAACGACCTTTCCTTTTTTAGCTACAATATCCATGGCCAATTTATAATTTAAATCGTAAGTCGGACCGTCCGGTGCAAAGATAATGCCATGAAAAGAAGAACCAACCATTTCCAGGGGACCATGACGAAATTCAGCACTGTCCAAACTAATTGAAGGATATTTTGCCACTTCTTTAATAAACAGTCCACCGGCAAAAATGGAACTGTAAGAATAACCCCGTCCCAATAGTACCAAATAGGGTGGTGATTGAAGGAATTCTTGCAATTGTCTTTGAAGAGCTTGATAATTCTGGAGCATTTTCCCCATATCCGACAAGACGGACTCAATTTCAAGAATCGCTGATTTGTCGAATTTCCTAGCAATAGCTTTAGCGATTAAGCTCAGTAAAATCAATGAACTACCGTAAGTCCTAGTCGAGACCGATTCTTCGGGGGCGACATTTAATACAAATGTATAATTACCCCGTTTGCCTAAGGTGCTTTCAGGATTATTGGTAATGGCGATCACTTTGTATTCAGTTGGAATTTGAGAAATTATATGGACAATTTCCCCGCTTTCACCCGATTGGGATACCAATACCAGCAAGGTACGCTTATGAATGAGTCCCAATTGATAATGCAACAATTGACCGGCTGAAAAGACCGCCGTTTTATAGCCGAGTTGGTTTAAATAAATACTGGCTCCATAGCAGGCGTCATGTGAACTCCCCATTCCTGCAAAAATAATGTTATCAAAATCGGAAGCGGCAAGAGCTTCCATTTTTTTGATATTTTCCGCAGTGATGTAACTTTGAAAAGCCTTGCCTAGACTGGTGGGTTGATCCAAAATATCCCGTAAAAAATTATTCATGGTATACCATCCCTTCCTACTATCTCAATTTTTATAACTATTTTCCCTGTTGATTTAAAAAGCCAATGATTTGGTCAAGACTGGGGCTCGTCCCATTTTGGATATAATATGAAGCAGTACTGTTTCCTAACAACAACATTTCTTCGGAATTCAAATGAAAAAGCCTACCCAGACAAAAACCGGCATTAAAATTATCCCCGCCGCCTGTGGAAATCTTAGGATGCGTTACATAAAACCCATTCACTTGATGAATTTCATTTTCACGTATACTAACGGCCGAATCCAAGCCATGGATCACTAAAGTATCCAAGGTAAGCTGAGCAAAAATATAGCTGCCCAACTGGGGCAAATCGGCATTCGCCATATCACGGCCTAAACTTTGGGCGACACTGCGGGCCTCTCTTTCATTCAGTCCCAGAATTACCGGGCAATATTTCGAAAAAATGCCTAGAAGGTCTAAAAAGTTTAATAAATCAACCCGGGTCCTCCTGGAAGGATCGGCAATATCAAAAAAAAGTACTTTCTGTTTCAGTACACTCGAATCCATCTGGGAAAAGATTTCGCCAGCAATCCCGCTCAAAATCTCATTCATATAATAAATCGAGCTCCAATTGACAAAACTCAACAATTGGCTCTTGGTAAGAATTTCTTTCATGGTTCCCAGCCCGATGTAATCTTTAATTTGCTCCCAGGTTAAATCGTCTAATGTTGCAATTTTGCCGAACATAAGCTTGCCGTCATTAAATTCAAAAGAATAACTATAACCGGGATCACCAATACTCCTACGTTCACAAGCGTGATTCATCTTTTCAAAAGCCGGATCCATTTCCGATTTTCCTAAAGTCCCGATTAAACAGACTGATAAACCAAGACTCGCCAAAGCATCGGCCATGAGTGGGGCATTACCGCCAAAACGAATTTCCCGGGATAATAATTCCGTATCTGAACTTCTACCGGCCGAATTATGAATATACTTGGAAAAGTCAGTCATGGTCTCGAATAATTCATAGTCATGAAGTCCCCTTTTTGACTTGACGACTCTCAGGATCTCATCGACATAACCGTCAAAACCGACACAAGCATTCAATACACCGCTTATATTTTGATGCTTTGTTAAGTCATCGATGAGGCGGTCAATCAGCTTTATCATCATATCATTCCTTATTGTATTCTGAATTTGGTAAAAGTTGGTTTCCAATGTGAAAATACCATTTCACCACAGCCTTGGTAAATAAGTTGTTCGTGATTAGGACTGCAATAGATGGCGACATTACGCAAAGAGCTAACGATAATTCGGTTACGGGTCTCCTCCATGATATAAGGGTAAAGATCCTCAAATAACGGTTCAATGATCCCTCCGATGTAAATCGCATCCGGATCGAAAATATTCATCATAACGGATAACAATTTACCAATCAAAATCCCATTTTCGCGAATTACGTCGAGAGCTGGAGCTTGTTTCGCAACGACCGACTTTATAAACTCATTCCAAGCGTCAGTTGTTATTCTTTTTTCAATGCCGAGAATTTGTTGATATTTACGCAAAAACCCTTTCATCGTCAGTTCCGTTTCGACACATCCATGATGGCCGCAATAGCATTCAAACTCAGCATTGCCAATTGGTATATGGCTAATCTCCCCGCCGAGTCCCTTGCTTCCTGTAACAACCTTGCCATTGCTGATAATACCTGTCCCCAATCCTTCACCAAGATAAATATAAATTAAGTCCCGGTTCTTGTTGCTGTTCATCATGGCAGTTGCCATTACCAACAAATTGGACTCATTTTCCACAAAAACCGGAAGACCAAAACATTGTTCCAAACGCTCCTTCAATGGTTGATTTTCATAGAGCGGGTTGGTTGAATTTACGATCAGATTATTCTCCGTATTGAATATTCCAGGGGCCGAAACGCCGATTCCAAGGAGCGCATCACTACTTACACCGGAAAACTCAAGCAAGGTACTGCTAAGCAAATTAATAACGGATAACACTTGGTTTAAGTCGGCATATTCCGGAATATTGGTTTGCTTAGACCAAGCCACTTCATTTTTTAGATTGACTAATACCGCTTTAATGATGTCTTTTTGGATCAATTGCAAACATAATATGTATTTCGATGAAGGGTGAATCGTGACGACCTTTGGAATCCTTCCGCCATTAAAAGTTTCGGACTCCATCTCTTGTAAATAACCGTCCTGGATCAATTGATTACAAATATTCGATACAGTCGCAAAACTAAGACCCAATTTTTCTGCCAAATCTTTACGGGTGATAGGGTCATTGAAGCGTAAATACTCAATGATTTTTTTGGTATTAAAGCTGCGTATGTCAGCTGTATTTTGAAATAATTTCCCCATTTTCCAATCCCTTTTTTAATATTCACCCGGCCCCATAGCGCCTATTACGAATGGGAACGTAAAAATACCTTATCGCGTAATAATTGTTCCCGTAAAGGAGCATAGGGTAGATTGGCCGCCTCACACTGTTTTTGAGTGGATAAGGCGGCGGCAGTTCCACCAGCCTGACCTATGGCCATAGCAATAGGCGAAACCCTGATGGCAGCACATGCTTCATGAGTCGCCGATATACAGCGGCCCACATTAATCAAATTGGATATCTGTTCATTCACCAGACAGCGGTATGGAATGCCATAAACCGCACCCCATTTTAAATGACGCGAATTCGTTCCTTCTCCGTCAGGGCTATGAACATCCACCGGATATCCGCCGCAAGCGATTTCATCCTCGAAAGTTTTTTGTTCCAGCAAATCGTTGGCGGTTACAATATATCGGCCTTCGATTTTCCGGGACTCGCGGACTCCGATATTGGGTCCGCTGCCAATTAAAATGGCGTTCTCAAACCCCGGTACCCTGCGCTTCATGAATTCGAAAAGTTCCAGCACTTGCCGGCGTCCCTCGACTTCAGCCCGGGATAGATCCCATACATCGGTTGGATTGACTTTCTGAATCCGGGTGGTATTCATAATAACTTCCCCCGGGTTATTGGTCTCAAAAAATTGAACACATTCACGGCTGAAGGTAATTTCTTTATTTTTTCTTCCGGTGGCCATGATTTCCGTAAAGCCCCCTACGGAAAGCCGCGATGCTTGGTCGAACAGTTCGATTTTGGCTTCCGGAAATTCAGCCGGGTGGTTGCGAATATAGTTTTTGATTTTTCCGATATCAACCTGGGTCAATTTAAAATTCATAGTCACCGGCTGACATAGATGATCTTCCGGACGCCCCAGCAAAAAAGGAACACCGGCCCATGCAGCCAGATCTCCGTCACCACTGGCATCAATAAAGACAGAGGCTGTAAGTTCCAAAAATCCGGATTTGGTTGCCACCATTATATTGTTAATTTTGCCAGCGGATACCTTAACATCACAGAAAAAGCTATGATAAATAACTTGTCCACCCGCATCCAAATACATCTTTTCCAGAACGTGTTTCAAGAGTTCGCAATCAAAGGGAGTCACGGTATATGTATAACCCGTGCTATCCACGATATGTCCGGTAGAACCGCCCATTTGCTGTAACTTTTCGACCACCTCGGCTGCAACACCCCGTACCACCTGAACAGAACCTGCATGAAACGTCATCATCGGGCCAACGCCGCCCGCAGTTAGCATACCGCCTAAAAATCCCATTTTTTCAATGACCAGTGTCTTGGCTCCAAGCCTGGCGCTGGCGATGCCGGCAATTGCCCCTGAGACGCCCCCACCCGCAATAATGACATCATAATGATGGTTCATTATCCGTTTCCTCCTCCTCCAAATTTAACAAAGCTTTGGTGAATGCGTGGGCCCCGATCTCCGATAATGCCCGAATTCCCGAAGTAATGTGAAAAGGGCCCCATTTAAAAACCGCTAGTTTCTCTTTTTTAGATGTAAGGCCAATATCATGGCATTCGATATGATGGAAAATTTCATGGGCGATAAAAAGCGACCGGATTGCGGCATAATCATGATACTTATCAAAGCCCTTAGCCCATAGTTTTTCCAGTTCCACGCCAATCGTGTCGGTGTAAAGAATAATTTGGCGCGGATTACTATAATATTCGCTGCAAATTCGATATTGCGGATCCACGAATCCCTGCTCTTTTTCGGTCAGGATCAATCCTAATTCGCAAACCAGTTGTTCTGGATTATTGGTGCCGTATTGAGCAAAATACTTCCGAGCCGTATCACTGCCTATTTCCCATGCCTTATTAATGAGCTGCGGATAACGATCCGCCGGTATTTTTGAAAACAGCAGATCATTCCTAAGCTCATACAAACCTAATTCATAGCGGCTACCAAAAAATTTTTCCATCCCTTTACTATAACATCTCTTTTCTGGATTGTTAACGAGCATTTTTCTTGCAAACCAACGCATAGATTGCCTGATGATCCGGAATTCCCTGAATTTCAACATTGGCAACAGCTGCAATTTGGTTTACATCAATGAGTCCCGACAAATCAATGATTTTCTTGCCATAGAAAACGAAGACATCGGGCACTTCTTTTCCTCCGTCACTATAAGATACACAGTCGTTAACAACTTGAGTCATTTGATTTTTAAAATCAGCAACGGCTAATTTGAATACTTCGCCTTGATTTTTTTGGAGACGGATGACTCCTTCATTATCAATGACCCGAAGAGGTTGGCTGACTTTCGTAAATAAACCCCAACATTTTTTAACTTCGGAATGTCCATGGATAATATAAATATCCCCCGTACTGCCACTGGTTTGGACACATTCCGGGGCGATACCCATAGATTTGGCTGCAATCGTCTTAATTTCATCTTCCGAAAGCTTTTGTTGCATTAGATTTTTAGAACGCAATTCGGTTGTGCCGGTTGCAATAGCTCTTACAATACTTCTTTGCGTATCGACTTCCACATGAATTTCTACCGCACCAGGGGCTGCCCCAGACTGAATAGCCGCCTGTTCAGCTTCTTTCCTTACTTTTAAAATGTCAGCATCGGTTGGATTGGCAATTGTTCGTTCCACAACATCACGGACCATAGCCAAGGCGACTCCAATCGGCGAAATAACCTCGGCATTTTTGGCAATCCGGTGTTCTAGTCCCATATAGTGAGCCAAATAAGGGACGATGGCTGCGGCGCCTCCACCTCCGCCAACCAGGGTTACCTCTTCCGGCTGTAATTGATAATCGATCAATAGTTGCTTAAGGACGGTTTCATTTTTTTGAGAAGCCTTATCCATAATTTGTCCGGCAAAGTCTTCCACAGTGATCCCGAAACGTTCTGCAAAGGGAGCAAAAGCCTTCACAGCCGCTTCTTTAGAGCCATATGCATAATGAGTGGGTTTGACGAAACCCAAGATATTAGCGGCACAAGAAACCGTGATCGCATATTTTTTCCCATTACCGCATTTTATAGTGGCATAATCTTCCGGGTCGCCGGGACGGGGTTGGAACAAAGAGATTTCCGGGTCCGTAATTTCCGCGGGATCAGCATAGACAGTATATCCTAATCCTGCGATATGAGCACTACGGGGTCCTACATCTACGACTCCGCCTGCGCCAATCCGAACCATACTTCCCCCGGCTATTCCAACTGTCCGGACATCTAAAGAATTTAGGTAGGTTTTGTGTCCGCCCACTTCAGCATACTCCACCATAACTTTGCCGTTTTTAATCACCGAAATGTCAGTGCTTGTCCCACCAACTTCTAAAAAGATTCCATTGGAAATCTTTTCATACATCAAAGCGCCTGCTACCCCAGCAGCCGGACCGGAAAGCATGGTGAAAATCGGCCGTTTCCGAACCTCATTGATATCCATGACTCCGCCGTCACAACGCATGATCATTAGCGGCGCCTTAATTCCGCTTTTTTGAACGCTGGCCTCCGTCATATCGGCTGTCTCCATCATCTTTGGCAAAATGCTGGCATTAATGGCAGCTGTACGAGTCCGGATCTTTAAACCATAGAGTTTTGATATTTCATGGCTGCCTGCGCTGGGAATCCCCAATAGCGTTGTTTTTTCCATTACCGCCAACTCTGCAGAGGGATCATCTACCGAGAAAGCAGCGCTGGCAACAATCACTTGACAGCCCAAATTTCCGAATTCGCGAATAACTTGTTCACAGTCACTATCCTTCGTGGTATCCAGATAACGATGATGAGTTTTTAAAAATTTGCCGGGAGCCAGCTCAATATCGCCCACCTGCGTATCATTTTTGGCTTTTAATTCTTCCATTTTCCCGCGGCCCATTCCAATCACCCCGACCGGTACTACATCGCCTTCCAATAATGCGTTGGTGGCTTGTGTTGTACCATGGGCAATAAATACAATATCCTCGGGATTAATATTATACTTTTCGATGGCACCACGAATAACGCCTACAATTCCGGCAGCCACACCTTGCTGTGCAAAATGAGTGGTCGGAAGTTTTAACGTACCAACCAGTTCATAAGTTTGATCATCAATAAGGACTGCATCGGTAAATGTTCCACCGACATCGATTCCGATTCTATATTTCATTCGTTATACCCCATATCCTAATTCTTGGCAGGATAGGATATTTAGCCATCCATCACTAAATATCCTATCTCTGTTCATTTTAAAACTCTGTTTTTTTAAACAAGCGAATATGTGACAAATAAAAGATTAAAACCACATAAAAGCAGCAATAATCAATCCGACTAATGCCAAAGACCAGATGTACGGTAAGACTTTAAGCAGAATTTTATTAACATCGGTACCCACATAATTTGCAAACCAAACGTTATGGGTATTGGTAGGATCGCCAATGGATTGAACCCTTTCGGTTGACAAGAATGCACTAAATACTGCCGGTGCCGGTAAAACATTCAAACCAATAATGACAGCGGCAACACCACTACCGAGTCCCCACATATTTAAAGGCCCGCGATATAGCGCCAACGGTGCTAAGATAGCAAAAAAGATCACATATATAATGGGATTGCTCGGGATGATTACTTTTAAGAATGGACTAATGCTTTGGGCAACTTGGGGATGCATAAATGAATTGAGGACCATTCCGATTCCAATCATTAAAAGAACTGCCGGTGCGCTGTCGGTCACGCCTTCAAAAGCCGATTTTGTTAAAACTGAAAGCAGCTTTTGCAAATCTTTTTTCGGTGAAAACAGATAAACCGTCAAAAAGCACCAAAGAAGGCCAGCCAAAAATGCTGATAAAATAGGCCATTTTAATAAAATCACCATTACAATCGGGATCAACGGTGTAAATAATGAAAGCAAGGGCGCCTTGTTAAACTCTGTTTGGCTTGTCTCAGGACTTGCGTGGACAGCCCACGAAAATTTAATGCCGGACCTCTTAAATTCGACAATAGCAAAGATAAGAGCGGTGACTCCCGTCAATACCGCCATGGTGACAGCGAATGCTTGTACTTGAGATTGTTGGACTCCAGTGGCTGTCGTATAAAAAGCCCAGTTGGACATATTGATGATTCCACCGGTGGCCATGGCAAATATGAACATACAGGCCGCGGTAATGGCCGGGACTCCAACCGATATCATAATCGGCATTGCAATTGTTGCAATCATGATCACGGCACCAATACCGTCAATCGTGGTGAAGAGCAAGGATACAGCGATTGTAACCAGAATGGTTACTAAAAACGGGCGGTCTCCGCCTAATTCAGCGGCGGCCTTAATGATTGTTTTCGAAATACCGGTTTGATTCATCAATTGACCGAGCCAGGCTCCTAAAATAACCGCACAATAAGCGACGCCTAATTTAGTAGCCCCGCCTTGAACAACATAACTTAAAATTCCCATATCGGTTCCGTCCTTGCCGACGGAAATCAACGACACTCCGGCGATAGCAGCTACTCCGATTGCTAATAACGGTAAGGCTAAGATAGTCGGCAATTTGCGCGTCACCATCAATAAAGCAACAACCAAAAAAAGTACTAAAATAAAAATCGATACTACCATTAACATTCAACCCCCTTTAATTTTAGCAACTTTAATTCAACAGTTATTAAAAATTCATCGCCTCCAGTTTCCAATGTTTTACTATTATTTTAATACTTATAATAACTATTATAAGTATATCTCTGACCGGTGATGATGTCAATATCATGTCACCTAATAAAAAGAGCTGCTCCAAAAAAAATTTAATTTTTTTTTGGGACAGCCCCTTATTGACTCCAAATTACTTTGTAGACAGCCTCTTCGTTTACATCCACATCACATCAGCTTTTGATTCATTCAAGGATAATCGCTGTTGAATTTCTTTATTTATTTCTTTGAATGAAAGCAAAGTCTAGAAACTAATAACCAATAACTGTTTTAACCTACCCTCTTTTAAATATCCTCACCCCTAAGGGTGGAATTTCCGGATAACTAAGCCGCGATAAACTGCAACCGAGGGAGTAAATGGGTTCCCAATCGCTGCTCCACTCCCGGGGCACTTCGATGCAACGGCATTGTTCATGGCTCATATTGAAACAAGCCAGAATTTGTTCTTTCTTTCCGCTGCGAACAAACCCAAAAACGCCTTCTCCCAAATACAAATCATGGTAAGAGCCGCTTTGTAGCGATTGATACTGTTTACGCATTTGAACCAGTTCTTCTATCCCTTTGAGTAACGATTGATCCTGTTCATTTTCAGACCATTTCATTGTTTTCCGGCACTCCGGATCTTTGCCGCCCGTCATTCCAATTTCATCCCCATAATATAATGCCGGAATTCCGGGGTAAGCAAACTGAAATGCCGTTGCAGCCAAGTATTTCTTCTTGTCTTCACCGCATAAAGTTAAAAACCGGGGTGTATCATGACTGCTCAATAAATTATAGGCGCTAATAATATATTCCCATGGCAAATTGGATCGATTAGCGTTTAATTCCATCCGAAACTGTTCTGCGGATAGTTGTCCTTGTGCAAAATATCGAATTACCGCATCACGCCACCGGTAATTCATCACCGCGTCACAAGTATCTCCTTTTAGCCAATCAAAAGGTTGATCCCAAATCTCCCCTACAATAAAAGCTTCGGGATTGATTGATTTGACCAGTTTTCTGAAAATCCGCCAGAAATCCATGTGGACTTCATTGGGAACATCAAGCCGCCAGCCGTCAATCCCGAGGCTGGTCCAAAATGCCACTACCTTCAATAGATAATGGACGACTTCCGGATTCTGGTGATTTAATTTCGGTAGAGACCCGAAATTCCACCAACACTCGTAATTGGGCGGGTTTTGACGAATCGGAAACTCTTTGCAATAATACCAATCTTTAAAACGTGAGCAGGCGCCATGTTTCATAATATCCCGGAAAGCCCAAAAACTATCGCCGGTGTGATTAAATACTCCGTCGATGATAACCCGGATTCCCGCCCGGTGCAATTGTTCGACCAAACTTTTAAAGGTCCAAACATCGCCGAATTCAGGAGAAATGCTTAAATAATCCCTTGTATCATATTTATGGTTGGATGGTGAATCAAATACCGGATTCAAATACAATGAAGTAACACCCAATTGTTGCAAATAGGGAATCTTGGCGATAATCCCTTGTAAATCGCCTCCAAAAAAGTTGAAACAGGATGGGGCATCGCCCCAGGATTGTTTGTGGGCCGGATCATTGGTAGGGTCACCGTTATAAAAACGTTCCGGAAATATCTGATAGAATACGGCTTGAGAAGCCCAAGCCGGCGGCAATGTTGAAAGCTGCGGCTGTGAAATACTATCAATCCGCTCTTGGTTCGCGAAACTTGTTTTATTCAACGTATCACCCCCATCCGAGAGAGAATATGACATCGTAACAAAATAATATTACAAATATTTAAAGGCAAGTTCAATAGGGGGATATTGGGAATGAAACCGTAAAGGGAAAAGTAAAAAAAGAAAAATCATGAAATAATAAACTATGGAAATACTTTTTAGGGTATTCACTAAACTCTTAGGGAGGAACAAAATGAATTTCAATTTGAAGATCAAGGATACTATAGCGATTGGCGCGCTGGCCGGCATCATGGGTTCTATTCAGATTTCGGTAGTCAACTTTATTTTCTTAACCCTTGGTTTTACAATAACTCCCGGGTGGAAACCCTTTGCCGAACTGCTTTCTCGTAATTACGCTCATACTCTTTGGGGTGTTATGGTGGGTCTTCTAGGCCAAACTTGCAACTGTTCCCTCTGGGGAGTTTTCATTGCTTATGTTTTAAAATTTACCGGAAAAGATTTTTGGTGGTTAAAAGGGCTTGGTGTTGGAGCGATTGCTTGGTTGACGACAACCGGCCTAATTTCACGGATGCTTCATTTGGCAGAGACGTCCAATAGACCGGCAGACCAATTTATGATCCCGTTTAACTTATTTTTATTCGGATTCATTGTGGCTTACCTGATTAAGCAATTTGGTTCTTTTAAAACGGATTGGCATTGACAGATTACTACCTAAATTCTGCTTAAAATTGAAAACAAAGTACTTCCTGCGTCCAATCACAAATTCGGTTAGGTATTGAATCCATAAAATGGTATAGTTATCATCATACAAATTCTTTAACACACCCTATAACCTTACAAAAGGCGTCCTCGCTGCAGACCTATTTTGGGCGGCCCAGGATTTAGACCATTCTAAATATGATCCAGAGGTGAAGTTTATTGAATATGGCTTCAGCTTTTTAATTTTCTACACAATACCCTCGCCGAAATAGACATAGGAGTCCTTCCCTACGGCTAAACGGAACAAAATTGCAGTCTCGGCCTATTTCCCTTAAAAAAACAATTCCTTTAACATTGTTGAAAGAGAAACAAAAGTTTATTATAATTATTGTTAGCACCATCGGGTGGGGGGACAGGCTATGAACAAAGAAGAACAGGTCATGATAGGTTTCAGGGACTTATATAACAAGATGAATTCGCTGAATAGTGTTAAAATAAAAGAACGAATTGATGATTTTAAGCCTTATCAGTCTTCTGAAATCCATTGCATCGAATACGTTGGAAGCAATGTGGATTCCAACGTGACCAAACTTGCGGAGTCCTTATATATGACTTTGGGCGCCATCAGTAAACTAACGAAGAAGCTCATAAAAAAAGGCCTTATTGAAAGCTATCAGAAGCCGGATAACAAGAAAGAAATTTATTTTCGCTTAACTTCACAGGGGAAAGTCATTTTCAAGGTCCATGAGAAACTGCACCAAGAGTTTTGGGAGCGGGATAAGGCCGTATTTGAGCAGGTACCTGAGGAACATTATAATATCATGCTTAACTTTATGAAAATGTATAATAGACATTTGGATGCGGAAATAAAGAAGCAAGGTTTAGATATAGCCAATCAAGATGATTTTGAATAATGGATTGTGTCAAAAAGAGCTTAAAGGGGCTGTATCAAAACGTTGAAACGTCAGCGTATGATACAGCCCCTTCCTTTTTATTGACAAGGAAACAATAGGGTGTTATGATAATTATGTTGCCTAGGAAACAAAACTGTCTTTTGAGGTGAAAAATTGATATGAATACCCAATGTACGGAACAAACTACAAACAGAGCAGACTTGCAAGGAGGAAAAACCATGAATATTATCGGAATTATCGCAAGTCCACGGAGAGAAGGCAATACCGCCTGGATAGTCAATAAAATACTCGAAGGTGCGAAAGAACAGGGCGCCGAAACTCAGGTCTGGTATATCAGCAACCTTGATATCAAACCGTGCCGGGGTTGCTGGGGGTGTCACAAGGGCAATCAGGGTTGTGTTATCAAAGACGACATGCAGAAACTTAATGAAGCGATTGATCATGCGGGTGCCATTGTTTTCGGCTCGCCGATTTACATGATGCAGATGACTGCCCAGGCGAAAATATTCGTCGACAGGATGTTTGCACGATTTTCTCCGCGATACTCCCCGTATTTCAAAGAAGAAAATGCCGCCCAAAAAAAGCTGATTCTTACGTTTAATCAGGGCAACCCCGATCCCGGCCTGTTTCAGCCATATATTGATTATACGAAACACATGTTTGATTTGCTGGAATTTGATGTGAAAGAGGTACCTGTCGTTACCGGTATGCGAAATGGACCGGCGCATGAAAGAGAAGAGCTGCACACCGTCTTGAAGAATATCGGTTCATCGTTGTTTTTGGAACAATTACCGGAATATAAAGATATTGCAACTGCGGATGCGTCGTTAAAGCAGGGGTAGACAAATTATTTTTAACGAAATGATAGAAAGAAGAGGCTAATTTATGAAACTTATCGCTGTATGTGGTAGCGCAAGAAAACAAGGCAATACCGCAACAATGTTACACCAAGTCATTGAAGGCGCCAAATCAGTAGGTGCTGGTATTGAAACTGAATTGGTAAATCTTTTTGACTTAAACTACCAAGACTGTATCAGTTGTTATGCTTGTAAATTGAAAAATAGTAAGTCTTTTGGACATTGTATGGTAAATGATGAACTTAAGCCCTTATTGGAACGTATTGAACAATCCGATGGAATTGTTCTTGGTTCGCCTATTTATTATGGAAACCTATCCGGTCAAATGCGTTCATTTACGGATAGGTTGCTTTTTCAATATCTTGATTATGGCGGTACGGGTACAGGTCCTAAACCCAAAAACTTTAAAACAGCCTTGATTGCAACGATGAATGTGAATGATAAAATTCATGTGAAAAGAGGGTTCCAGGATACTTTAGTTGGTTTTTCAGAAATGATGGGCCATACATTGGGCAGTTGTGAACTACTAACTTTGACTGATACCATTCTTTTTGACGATTATTCAAAGTACGTTTATCTGATGCCGGATAAAGAAGAAAAATCGCATCGGGTCGAAAAAATATCGGCTGCGGATTTGCAAAAAGCTTTTGATTTAGGAGTCAGACTTATTAAATCCTAGCGTACCATATTCCTCATTAATATTCCGGTCGGAGTTTTCATTTTTATTCGACATCTTTCCGGCATTTTTCTCATAAAGATGTTTTTTGTGCCTTTTTTTTAATTGCTTTCGCGTTTCAAAAAGCTCACCTTTGGACAGGCTCGATGTTCTCACCGCTGCTGCTCTCCGCCCCCTCCGCTTCGATTGCCCACTCTCAAAAATCAAAATGGTCCAGCGATTTCTGATTCATTTCATCAAACCTTTTTTTCATTTCTCCCTTGGGTGATTTCGTTTCATCAAACCTCACTGTTATCTGTAAAAAAAACCAATCCTTTTCATTTTTATTTATTTTTTGGACCTCTTGGACCTCATGCCCCTCTTTTCCCTCGTAAAAAAGGCAAAAAACTTCTATATAGGATGAAATAATAAATATTTTGCCTGACCGCGCATAGTCAAACTATACCCCAGGCCTAACGAAAAGAACTTAAACGGGATTCACAGGATTTTATGGATTAACAGGATTTTTTTAAAACCCCTATGAATTATCTGTTTTTTGCAGCCCAATTTTACCAGGTCTTAATCCTGTAAATCCCGTAAATCCCGTCTCCGTTAACTTCATTTAGGACAATTTTTTCAATATATATAACTTCACAAAATTTTCAAAATCATTTTGATCTGATGAAACATCTGGTAGACAAGTTATAATCAAGAGGAGTAGGAGGGGCATGAGGGCGTAAAAATAAAAAACCGGTTTTATAATCTCCCGGAGTTCTGCGGTTCATCAAACCTTTGCGCCAAAAAAGTTTTCAAAATTATTACCTGGTATTAAATTTAATTTACCAGCTAAAAATGGTATTTTCTTATATCGAAGTCAGCAACAATTGCCATATCATCATTAGGAGTTCCCGGGACAAAATTGATACACTTTTTCCAAAAAAAGATGGTATAAGCAAGACGATAAAGTTCTGAAATCTCGTCTTTTATTTGAAAAGCCCGGAAGGGATAGCCCCATAACCAATTTTTAACTGAATCCGGCAAGCCACTTCCACTTAAAAATCCACATCCCATGAAACTTGCCGGAATTCACTCTGTTTAATCAGTTCAATCCGTAAAATCCTGACTAATCCTGGTCCAAATAATGGGCTGCGCTTAAGGCCGCCACTTGCCCCTGGCCTACAGCGCGGCTGATCTGCCAGGGCCTTCCCGTGCAATCGCCGGCCGCAAACACTCCCGGCAAGTTGGTGGCCTGGGTAAAATCAACCCGGATAAAACCATTTTCAATATGTAAACCATCCAAAAGCTCACTGGCGGGCCGGCCCGCCCTTTCGATAAATATCCCGCTCACCCCGAATTCCCCGGCGGAAGTTTTTAAAAGTTCCACCTTGTCCGCTCCCGAAATTTTCTGAGGTTTCCCCCGGACCACCTTTACTTTGGGGCTAAGTTCGGTGGCCAAACGATATTGCGGGAAATAGTAAACTTCCGAACAGATCTCGGATAAAAACGCCGCTTCGGATTCGGCTTCCGGAATATAACCAATCATGGCCACGGCTTTTCCCTTAAAAAACATCCCGTCGCAAGTGGCGCAATAACTGACACCCCGTCCCACAAACTCCGCTTCACCGGCAATCTCGGCGACTGTTGAAATACCGGGAGCCAAGATCAGCGTTTTAGCCTGAAGGGCATTTTCACGGCCGATCAAAGAAAAGATCCGCTCTTCCTGATAAATGTTTTGGACCTCGTCTTTGATGCTGACTACCCCTTCGGCCTGGGCATGATCTCTCATCTTGCCAATCAGTTCCGAGCCGGATATTTGGGGAATCCCCAGATAATTTTCAATCTGTTCGGCCTGGATCAATTTTGAACTCATGGTTTCTTTCGATACCAAAAGCGCATCTTTATTTCTCCGTCTGGCATTGACTGCCGCCGCGAGGCCCGCCGGTCCTCCTCCGACGATAGCGATATCATACACCATATCCGTTCCTTCCTTTCGCTTGATATGAAAACCAAAAATAAGAATTTAAATTCTGCCAACAGGTAACTGTACAAAAATGAAGAATAATAAATAGACTTAAAAATAATAAAGGAGCATCCCTGTGTTATATACCATATTTAAACTTTTATTCCGCGGTTTTTTGAAGCTATTTGCAGGCCTCAAAGCCACCGGCAAGGAAAATATCCCCCAAAGCGGTCCTGCCCTGATTGTGGCCAACCATATCAGCAATTGGGACCCCATGGTGTTAGGGGGGGACCTCAAGCGCCAAGTTAAGTTTATTGCTAAAGAGGAACTGATTAAAATCCCTCTGATCGGCCTTTTAATAAAATCCTGGGGCGTTGTGCCCATCAAACGGGGCCGCGGCGACCGGGAGGCCATCAGTAAATCCTTGGAAATTCTAGGAGAGCAGCATTTGATGGGCATTTTTATCGAAGGACGAAGAAATACCGTTCATCCCGAACAAATGCTGAAACCTCAACACGGAGCCGCCATGCTGGCTTTAAAAACCGGCGTTCCCGTCATCCCGGCCGTTATCATCAATAGCAATAGAATTTTCCGGAGCTTCAAAAGAGTCAGGGTCGTCTTCGGAACCCCGATTCAGTTTACCGAAGAACCGGGCGTCGATAAAAAGGACCTCTACGAACAAATCAGCAACCGGATTGTCCAGGAAATCATGAAACTAAAAGGGGCTTGAAATGTTTCAGGCCCCTTTCCGCTTCTTCAATACTCCGGTTCTATTAATCCGTAATGGCCGTCTTTCCTTTTATACACCACATTGACCTGGTCGGTTTCACCATTGGTAAAAACGTAAAAATCATGAGCCAACAAGTCCATTTGCATGACCGCTTCTTCAACCGTCATCGGCTTCATTGCAAAACGTTTGGTCCGCTTGATTTGAGGTTCGCCGGCTTCTTCCTGAGGCGCAGGAGCCAAATTGGCCACGATTTGGTTATCTTCACGGAATTTACGGTTAATCCTGGTTTTATATTTCCGGATTTGACGTTCGATCTTATCAATCGCTCCATCAATCGACCCATACATATCACCGGTTTTTTCTTCGCCTCGAAGGAGCAGACCGTCAACCTGAATGGTAATTTCAACAATATGTTTGCCTCGTTCCGTACTCAATGTTACTTGGGCTCCGCGGGGACTTTTTTCAAAAAATTTAGCGATTTTGGAGACTTTTTTTTCGGCATATTCTCTTAATGCATCCGTCACTTCTATGTTTTTGCCATTTACCGTTACTACCATTTAGACCATCTCCTTTTTGAATTCGATGTTTTGTTCAGGGAATTTTAAAAGTCCTAATAAATATATTATCGATACCGGTCGGAATATCCTCCCGGAAAACTTAAAAACATAAAAAGGCTTGTGCCAAATTTGCGCGCACGCCCGGCCGCGTTTCCTCTTTAGCACAAGCTGTTTTCATCGAAGCGATCCACCTGATTGTTGATGCGCGTAACGCCAAAAAAACTTCAGGTTATTTAGCTTTTTTTCGGAGCAAAGGTTTCACAGCAAGTTTCCATTGATGTCCGGGCGCCGGTATCATCTTCCAATGAACCAATCTCCATATTGTCAGTTGCTCCAAAATTATTTTTTACTTTAATTTCATCAGCCTGACATTCATTGGCATCATCGTTATACTGACACGAAGCAACGCTGCACTTTATACGATTCATCCCATCACCTCCGAAGTTATTATCCATCAGTTCCGGAGTGATTATTCATTTTTATCCAGTGATGAGATATTCTGTACGCCAGAACGACTCAGGCCAGTTCCACCAGGAGGGTTCTGGAATCCCCGGTGGTTTGCCTGTCATCTGAAAAGGATTGACAATGATAAGCCGCTATCAACGACTCCCCCAATAAAGGAGATAAAAATAACAAGTTCAAGTGGATAGGTTGCCCCATACTGCCGTACCAGATACGTTCATAGGTCATGGGATGAAGCGTTCTCCAGGCATCAGACCAACCAAGGGAGGCGATTTCTTGAAGATAGTGTTTATAATCCAAGCTGGCATTGAGATTTGCGGCCTGAATTTTCAGATTTCCCATGATGACCGCCCGGTTACCTTTTTGCATCTCAAAGTTTTTTAGTATTTTTTGAAAGAGTAAGTCAGAATCGCGAATGTCCCGGGATTTGGGAAAATCAATTCCGGAAATCCTCATATCGTGTCCGGGAAGATAAATCTTCACCGCGTTATCCGGCTGCTCGGCGGTTGCAGTCTCCCCGGAAATAACGATTTGACTGCGACTGGCGATCACCATCAGGTCCTGTCCAATTCCCGGCCGTGACTGGGCCCAATGTTGCCAACCATTCCGGTGAAAAATAGGTTGTAAAGTTATCATATCCCGATTCCCGGACAAAAATAACAGGTCGGCATCAGCGAAGGGCATATGATGAAAATTCTCCCGTATCCGCCGGTTTTTATTTTCACCGGGTATGGCCAAAACCGCAATCTTCAAAATATCACACTCCGGGTTATCATGAATTGATTATAATTTCGTCTGGCGTCTTTGACTTCCTTTTTTTATTTTAAATTTTTGGTAAGACAGTAAGAATTTACTATATGATAGGATTTCATGACAACGCAAATAAAGTTATTCAAGAAAGGTATTTAACATGAATCCGTCAAGTAACCTGCAGATTTCTTCAATGAAGAACTTGTTGGATTCTGTAAAAGATCCGACCCAGCCAATTTTTCTGCACTACTGCAGAGAAATTGTCACTGACTTGCCGGATCGAGGTTTAAATATCCAAATACCATCCTTAACGTTTACAGCCGTTGCATTGAATGTTATAATTATTTTATTTGATATAGCTTTCTAATATATATGCCATTGAAATCATACTTTCAGGAGGAATCACAATACGAATTGACCAGAAATATACTGGCCCCCCGGATTGTCAGACTTGTTGTCCATGCTCCTAACATTGCAGCGAAGGCTCAACCAGGACCTTTGTAGTTGTCCATATTGTGAAGGGAACGAAAAATGCCAATGTCACGCCAAATGAAAGAATATGTACGAAAAAATTCGGCAACTAAATGATTAATTTTGCTGATTATAAGTAATTGTAAACAATAAGGAGTATTTATGAGCCGCGCCCGAAAAAACGATGGCGGAGAAACCATACAGTCAGTTACCAGAGCTTTATTCTTATTGGAATTATTAGCGGAAGAAGCTGCCCCCCTTTCGTTATCTGAATTATCACAAAAAGCCAATCTTAAAATGACAACCGCCCATCGCTTATTAACCACCTTAATGTCCAGAGGCTTTGTGGGGCAGGATAATATTTCATTAAGATATCAGCTTGGAGTTAAGGCATTTCAAATTGGAAATGCCGCTTTATTCGCTAATGACTTGCGTTCGATTGCCCGTCCTTTCTTGAAAGAGCTTTTGGAGTCGGTGAATGAGACAATTAATTTAGCAATTTTAGAGGATACGGAAGTTATATACATTGATCAAATCGAATCCACTAACATAGTAATCGTTAAAATGTTTGCCCGAATCGGCAGTAGAGGACCTGCTTATTGTACCGGTACGGGCAAGGTTTTGCTGGCGGATTTAAGTGACGATGTGATCCGAGAACGCTTTTCCAAGGTTAACTTTGTTCCGTTCACTGAGAATACGGTAACGGATATCGATCATCTACTCAAGGCATTGAACCAAATCAGACTTGATGGTTATGCATTAGACTTTTCCGAACGCGATCCGGGAGTCACTTGTGTGGCGGTCCCTATCAAACAATTCGATGGCCGTGTACAAGCGGCAATCAGTGTATCAGCCCCCGCACAGCGGATATCTACCAAGCGGATCCAACAAGAAATATTACCGGTATTGAAAAGTGCTGCCGATAACATTTCTCAAAAATTAGGCTTTTTGAGCCATCGTTAGTTGAAAATATAAAAAAAACCAACCTGTGGTTGGTTTTTTTTATATTTTCTTATGATCAAATTATACCTTGAGCCATCATTGCTTGAGCTACTTTACGAAACCCTGCGATATTGGCCCCCACCACAAAATTATCCTCATACCCATACTCTTTAGCAGCCTGACTAGCATTTTTATAAATGTTAACCATGATATTTTTCAGTTTCGAGTCTACTTCTTCAAAGGTCCAGGAATATCTCATACTATTTTGAGTCATTTCCAATGCTGAAGTGGCTACTCCGCCTGCATTGGCAGCCTTAGCCGGCGCAAACAGCACTTTGTTCTGGAGAAATACTTTAATTGCTTCCGGAGCCGAAGGCATATTAGCTCCTTCACCAACTGCCCAACAACCATTCTTCACCAGGATTTTTGCTGAAGCTTCATCAATCTCATTTTGAGTAGCACAAGGTAGAGCGATATCACATTGAATTCCCCAAATTCCAGAACAACCTTCTTTATAGGTGGCATCGGAATGAAACTTAACATACTCACTGATTCGCTTCCGCTCTACTTCCTTAATTCGCTTCATTGTATCAAGATTAATCCCTTTGGGGTCGTAAACATAACCATTAGAATCGCTCATCGCAACTACTTTACCGCCCAGCTGATGTACTTTTTGAGTTGCATAGATGCCCACATTCCCAGAACCTGATACAATGACAGTCGCACCTTGAAATGACTTGCCTTTATCCTTAATCATTTCATCTACAAAATAGCACAAACCATAACCGGTAGCCTCTGTTCTAACCAAGCTGCCACCCCATGTCAATCCCTTACCAGTCAACACTCCCTCGTAAAGTCCGGTGATTTTCTTATATTGGCCATACATATAACCGATTTCACGGCCGCCAACACCGATATCTCCAGCCGGGACATCAACATCCGCCCCTATGTGCCGATATAACTCGGTCATAAAACTCTGGCAAAAACGCATGATTTCCGCATCGGATTTTCCTTTGGGATCAAAGTCACTGCCGCCTTTAGCCCCACCAATCGGTAAGCCGGTTAATGAATTTTTAAAAATCTGCTCAAACCCTAAAAATTTAATGATTCCAATATAAACTGAAGGATGAAAACGCAAACCGCCTTTGTAAGGACCAATGGCACTGTTAAACTGGACCCGGAAACCACGGTTCACTTGCACTTTACCGCTATCATCCACCCAGGGAACCCGAAAAATAATTTGACGCTCCGGTTCCACTATCCTTTCCAAAATCCCTGCCTTTGCATATTCTGGATGCTTTGCAATGACTGGCTCCAGAGATTCCAGAACTTCCTCCACCGCCTGGTGAAACTCCGACTCATTGGGATTTCTACGCACAACTTGCTCCAATAATTGGGACGAAAATGACAATACAACCCCACCTCTCATAGATTCAATAACTCTTTTATAAAAAAAAATGATTTTCACATAGTGAAAATCATTTTCATATATAGATTTTATTCAATACCCTTGAAGATGTCAAGTATTACAAATTCAAAGTAAAAAAAACAACCTAACCGGATATTTATTTCTTTCTTTGCCAGCAGATCACCTTTTGGTGGGTTACGTCAGCATGGAACCAAAATTCTTCCAAAAAAGTTTCCGCATCGATGACTCGAATGACTTCCTGCCACCGTTCGGTGCCAGGCAACAATATAGACAATTGATTGGGTCGCCGCTCAAAAAAAGAACGCTGAAAAATAGTATTGGATTCTGTTTCGTTGATGATTAGATAAAAATTATTATTCTCGATGATATCCTGGAAAAAATGTGTACCATAGGATAATTCCGGCATAAAGCCGCCCGCTTTAAAAGCTATTTCGCCAAAGATTGCAAAACGATTGATTTCAGCAAATGCGACCGGAATTCCCAGGCTGGGTGTGGATGTGCCCCAGCGGCCGGGGCCAAGTAAAATATCAGAAAGTTCGTCTCGGGATCCTATTAACTGGTTCAGTTTTCCAATTAGCCTGGCAACTTCATACTTACTTGAAAGATTTAAAGTTGCATAATACTCAGGAACCACATAAACCAGTCGCTTAATTCTCACCTCAAGATCACTACCCATCGCTCGGCTCTGCGTAGCAAAGATAATCTGATCTTGGGATATATTCTCAGGCATGGTAACATTTTTGGGGTTAATGTTGATCTGCAAAGGGCGGCATTGTAGCAGGTTAATTGAAAAATCGGCCTCGGTCCGGAAATTACAAGTAAATTCGATGTCCACCGGATAACCATAAGCCAATTGAAGTACCTGCAGCATCTTTCGCATCATAAAAGGGAAAGTCGTCTCTCCGAGCAATGCCTCAAAATTAAGATACCACTTGGGAAATTCTGGAGTTATATCCTTTGGATATTCCTGACCGGCAAAAATCCCTAAATTAGAAACGACCCCTTTAGTAGCGATATTTTGGAAAGGAACACTTTCTAAAGTATTATGCTCCAGATCAATCAAATCAACCTGATGTTGAGAATAAGCTCTCTGTTCCTCCATATCAACCTCAGGCCGAAGGGTCGGGTGGTCCAAAGCCACAAACCGGGCATAATCGTCACCCATCCGGTTAACTGCCCGTGTTCCAAGCCCCAAAACCAAACGAAGCATTCCGGCGCCGGGATCCATATCAGGTCGCCAAACATATAAATTATGGGATAAAGCTACGCCCGCCAAATCGGGGAAGAAATAACATCCCCGGTTGATACCCGAAACCCTCTGGACTAATAATGCCATTTGTTCATCATTTTGGGCTAAACCACGGTTTAAGCGATACGCAAGCGCGTCGTCATTCATCGTACTGGCGTATACGATTCGTACCGCTTTCACAAATTGTTCATAGCGTTCGCTTAAATTACCCTGGTTTGTACAAAAAATGCTTTGGTATTTTCCGGCAAAAGCATTGCCAAATCCATCTTCCAATAAACTGCTGGAACGGACGATTATTGGCGCCTGACCAAAATACTCCAGCATCTCTAGAAATTGGTCCCGGACTAATTCAGGAAATTCACCATCCATTATTCTTTCTTTAATAATGGGTGCCTTTGCAAAATAATTTTCAGGTTTTTTTTGTTCCACCCGCAATTGCCAGCAGTTATTCTCCACAAGGTAAGTATAATAAATATCTGACCCAATAAAAAAAGAATCATGGGGTTCAAGAACGCCCAACCATGAGTGGTTGGAATCTCTGGCCAAAATCGCCCGGGATAATAACAAACCAATCGTTTTTCCGCCAATGAAACCGGAACCGATTAATCTTGATTTTATCTGCAGCAAATCCGCTATCGTAAAATATTGGCGGGCTAAGTTTTGCATCTTGGTATCCCGACCGATAACCATTCGTAATAATTGTTCAAAACTATCCTGTTTTTTCCGGCATATCATCGGATCGCCATTTTGGGCTTTCTCCGCCAATTCATTGGCCTCAATAAAAATACGATCCCAATAATCCAACCGGCGTTCGGTTTTATTGATTTGAGAATGATAAGAGGAATATAACTCCGTCACTGTAGCACTGTTCGTCATGGGGGTAAAGTCGATTCCATCGGTGGATACGTGAGGCAAAAACATCATTGGCGAATACCGCTCCCATACTTTCAGAGGGTGAATGCAAAATACCTCTTTTTGAAAAACATCCAGGAGGATTTGCGTGGTTTCCCGGATCCTGGCAATCGTACTGTATGAATGACGGTCCCTCAAAATTGCGAAATAAGCAATCGTATTGAATTGAAACAAATAGGGACAGGTAACCCGGAAGAAATTTCCGACCATTAAATCAGTTGACCATTCGGAGAGCAAATCGGAGAGGCAATCAAAAACATAACAAACATTTTCACCTTCACAAGCGACAATATCCTGTATGGAAGCAGAAAAGGTTTCAAAACCAAGCCCCGCATCCAACCGGTATTCGTGATAGTATTTATTGTTGATTGCTTCAGGACCCCAAGAGACAATTGGTTCATGCTGTCCAAAACGGATATATACCAATCGATTACAGGAACGGAGCGCCGCACTTACAAAAAAGCCAGCAAAATAACGATAACTACTAATATCATCGACCTGCCAAACCACATTATCACCAAACCGTAAGCTGTCGATTATCCGATCGACACTGGCTAAACCCGAAGATACGCGGTTAGTATTCATGGATTGCTCCTAATTAAAAAACTCTATCCCCGTTGTTTATCTGAAAATTTATCACTCTCATCGGGGTTAATTTGACAATGCCGTACGGTATCCCATTGCCAGAGAGATTGTTTTGGCGGTCTTATTCACTTGATCCAATAGTAGTTGCCTTTGTTCCCCCGTTGTAAAATTATTGACTTGCAAGAAAACACTAATCGCTCCGGCACATTTACCCAAATAATTATATACTGGAACGCTAATTTCACAAATTTTCTCCTTGAAATCAGTTAACCCCTCTGCAAATCCCTGTCTTTTCAAAAAATCAAGTTCCTTTTGAAAGGCTTGTTGATCGGAAATTTGATTTTCCTGAAAATACTGAACAACGACTGATTGTTGCTCTTGTTTGGTTAAATCTGCCAATAAAATTTTTCCGGCATTCGTCTGGCATGCCGGAACCGGCAAGCCGGTTTGAATACCGATTTGAATCGGATCCATTGTTTTTACTGCATCTGTATATACAACACTCTGATTGGATAATATCGCTAAATAGATCGATTCTTTATTATTTTCAACAAATTGATTTAAATGGGGCAGGGCAACTTCACGAATGTTAAGCCGCTGCAAAACCGCATTCCCAATTAAAAAAGCCTTTAATCCTAACTGATATTGACCGGTTTTCTCCCGTTCAACAAACCCACTACGGCATAACGTATTCAGTATTCGATAGGCACTACTTAGATTTAATTGAGTGAGTTGACCAATTCGGGTTAGAGTTAGCGGAGTATTTTGTTTTGCTAATATCTCCAACAACATCAATGAACGTTCAACAGTTTGAACCCTTATTTCCCGCTCCCCGTTCTTCGTTTTCATGAATGACCCCCGAATTTTTTTATAATACGAAAATTGATTTCATTATATTCAAATTTTAATCTCTTGAAAAGTTGATGTCAATAGTATTGTAAAATTAATTAAGAAAGCTGACACATGATTACTGTATGCATTGTTCATATATCTATATTCTCGCTTTTGTGTATCAAATATCACATGCCTATTCCAATTCTTAATAAAATAGATGATTTTCTCATTTTACAAAAGAATTTTGCTTGTTAGATTTCTTACTCATGACAACATTTTTTACAAGATTGTAACCCGAATGGTAAAATCGATACTCCAACATCCATCATGGAAAATGATCGGTAAAACAGTTATGCCTTTTTCACCATTGGTTTTATGATTTTTAAACTCTGAAAAATATTGTATTCATATTGAAAATACGTTGACATCAATATTACAGAAGTTATATAATTTACTCCAATATGAAATTCAATTTCGCCATGCGGAAATCAAAATGATTCCGATTGATCCGGAAAGGTTGGCCATTTTTATGACACAAACAGAGTCGTTTCCTGAAAAGCAAGGCCTTTATGATTCACAATATGAACATGATGCATGCGGTATTGGCTTAGTCGTTAATATCAAAGGAGTCAAATCCCATGAAATTATTACCAAAGGCCTAACAGTTTTGAAAAATTTAGATCATCGGGGCGCCCGGGGTGCAGAGGCTAATACCGGAGATGGTGCGGGTATACTTATTCAAATCCCCCATGATTTCATAAAAAAAACCTGTGCGGAACTGGGAATCAAAATTCCCAACCCTGGTCAATATGCGGTCGGAATGCTCTTTCTGCCTTCGGAACCTACTTTACGGGCTGAATGTGAAAAGATTTTTACCAAGATTGTAGGCGAGGAAGGCCAAGTTTTATTGGGATGGAGGACTGTTCCTACTTCCGATGTTTCCTTAGGCAATTCAGCCAAATCCTGTAAGCCTTATATTCGCCAAGTCATCATCGCACGGAATCCGAATATTAAAGATGATTTGACCTTTGAACGCAAACTATACTTAATTCGCAAACGGTCTGAAAAGGTCATTCGTTACTCCGGAAAAAATGGTTATGATCATTTTTATGTGGCCAGTCTCTCGGGACGGACCATTGTTTATAAAGGCATGTTAATCCCTGAGCAATTGGAAGAATTTTATCCGGATCTCTCTGATCCGGCCATGGATTCAGCTCTAATATTGGTCCATTCACGTTTCAGTACCAATACCTTCCCCAGTTGGGAAAGGGCGCATCCAAACCGCTTTTTGATTCATAACGGAGAAATTAATACCTTACGCGGCAATATCAACTGGATGCATGCCCGGGAATCGATGTTCCAATCCGAGAAATTTGGTGATGACATCTCCAAAGTACTGCCTGTGATTAATACCGATGGCAGTGATTCGGCAATGCTCGATGAATGCTTGGAATTTCTTATGCTGGCCGGGAGATCGCTCCCCCATGCGATGATGATGATGATACCGGAACCCTGGTCGAAGCATGAAAGCATGTCTGCGGAGAAAAAGGCTTTTTATGAATATCACAGCTGTTTAATGGAACCATGGGACGGTCCGGCGGCCATGGCTTTTTCCGATGGCAAAATTGTCGGCGCCGTATTGGATCGGAATGGACTTCGGCCGGCAAGATATTATATAACCACTGATGGTTTGATAATTATGGCTTCTGAGGTTGGTGTAATTAATTTACCAGCGGATCAGGTTAAGGAAAAAGGACGGTTACAACCGGGCCGCATGCTTTTAGTCGATACTCAAGCAGGTAGGCTCATTACCGATGATGAATTAAAGCATGCCTTGGTTACAAAATATCCCTATCAACAATGGTTGGACCAGTATTTAGTAACCATGGATGATCTGAGCCCTGCTTCTACTCTTCCTGAGATCAAGCCGGAAACTTTGATTCAGCAGCAAAAAGCCTTTGGTTACACCCATGAAGAATTACGTTTAATTCTAACCCCTATGGCCCAAGATGGAGTGGAGCCTACCGGGGCCATGGGAATCGATACTCCTTTAGCAGTCTTATCAGACCAGCCTCAATTGTTATATAATTATTTTAAACAATTATTCGCCCAAGTTACCAACCCTCCCATTGATGCAATCCGTGAAGAAATTGTGACAGGCACTGAAACATATCTGGGCTCCGAAGGCAACCTGCTAGATCCGCAACCCGAGAGTTGCCGGCAACTTAAGCTGATAACCCCCATTCTTTCCAACAATGAACTTGCCAAGATCGCCGCCCTTGATCGGTCACATTTTAAGGCGATAACTTTACCCATGCTTTATAAAGTTGACGAAAGCGGCTCCGGTCTGAAAAAAGCTATGGATCTCCTTTGTTATGCCGCCAGCCAGGAAATCAAGGCCGGGGCGAATATCATCATCCTCTCGGATCGCGGTGTAAATAAAGAATCAGCTGCTATTCCAGCCTTACTTGCTGTTTCCGGCCTGCATCACCACTTGATTCGAGAACAAGTCCGTACCCAAGTCAGTCTGGTCGTCGAATCAGCTGAGCCGCGGGAAGTTCACCATTTTGCGCTTCTACTTGGATATGGCGCTTCAGCAATCAACCCATACCTGGCTTTTGAAACTATCGCCAATATGGTGGAACAAAAAATGCTGAAAATTACTGATAGTCATAAAGCGGAATTAAATTATACCAAAGCAGTGATTAAAGGTATCGTTAAAACCCTTTCAAAAATGGGCATCTCCACGATTCAGAGCTATCAAGGGGCCCAAATTTTTGAAGCGGTTGGATTAAACCAATCCGTGATCGATCATTATTTTACCTGGACTCCATCCCGAATTGGCGGTATTGGTCTGGATGTGATAGCACGTGAAGCTGAGATGCGCCACCAGGCAGCTTTTTCCGACCGTAATGCCGGAAACAAAGTCCTGGAGACAGGTGGTAATTACCAATGGCGACGGAATGGCGAATACCATCTTTACAATCCGGAAACAATTCACAAATTACAACAGGCTTGTCGCACCAACAATTATCAACTATTCAAGGAATATTCGGCTTTAATCAATGATCAAACCCAAAGGCATTGTACCTTAAGGGGATTATTGGATTTTAAATCGGCCGGACGACCGATTCCAATTGATGAAGTTGAATCGATTGCATCCATCTGCAAACGTTTTAAGACCGGCGCCATGTCATATGGTTCGATCAGCCAGGAATCCCATGAGACTTTAGCCATCGCCATGAACCGGATTGGTGGTAAAAGTAATACCGGTGAAGGCGGTGAAGATCCAAGCCGTTTTATTCCAGATGCCAATGGCGATTCACGCTGCAGTGCAATTAAACAAGTTGCCTCCGGCAGATTTGGAGTCACCAGTGAATACTTGGTCAACGCCAAAGAAATCCAGATCAAAATGGCTCAAGGCGCAAAGCCTGGAGAAGGCGGACAGTTGCCCGGGAGAAAAGTTTATCCTTGGGTGGCTACAGTCAGACATTCTACCCCTGGGGTTGGGCTGATCTCTCCTCCGCCCCATCACGATATTTATTCCATTGAAGATTTGGCAGAGTTAATCCATGATCTGAAAAATGCCAATCAACAAGCTAGAATCAGTGTAAAACTTGTCTCAGAGGTAGGTGTAGGAACGATTGCGGCAGGAGTAGCCAAGGGACGTGCCGATCTGATTTTAATAAGTGGTTACGATGGTGGAACCGGCGCTTCCCCGCGTACCAGTATCAAACACGCCGGCCTTCCTTGGGAACTAGGCCTGGCGGAAACTCATCAAACGTTGCTTTTAAATAACCTGCGCAGCCGGGTAGTTTTAGAAACCGATGGTAAATTAATGACTGGCAGAGATGTTGCGATTGCCGCCCTGCTTGGTGCTGAGGAATATGGTTTCGCCACTATGCCTTTGGTCGCCATAGGCTGTGTAATGATGAGAGTTTGTAACCTCGATACCTGCCCAGTTGGTATCGCCACTCAAAATCCCGAATTGCGCAAAAAATTCTGCGGCGATCCCGCCCATATAGTCAATTTAATGCATTTCGTGGCTCAAGAGTTGCGTGAGATCATGGCTAACTTAGGCTTCCGGACAATTAATGAAATGATTGGCCGTACCGATAAACTGGAACCGGCTAAAGCAATCGCCCATTGGAAAGCCAAGGAACTCGATTTTTCAAATATTCTTTACCAACCGGAAGTTCCGGCGGAAGTGGGCCGTTATTGCCAAATTCATCAAAACCATGGATTAGATAAGACGCTTGATCAGGAAGCCCTTTTAAGAATATGTGAACCCGCACTTTATAGTGGCACGCCGGTTCAGGCTACCCTGCCTATTCACAACACCAATCGGGTGGTAGGAACCATCCTAGGCAGTGAAGTCACTCGTAGGTTTGGTGCCAAAGGTTTACCCGAGGACACCATCAAACTGCATTTTCAGGGTTCAGCCGGTCAAAGCTTCGGGGCTTTCGTTCCACCGGGTATCAGTCTAACATTGGAAGGCGATGCCAATGATTATATCGGCAAAGGGCTTTCCGGAGGAAAAATTATTGTATATCCTCCTGCTCAATCCACTTTTAACCCTGAGACCAATATGATTATCGGTAATGTTGCGTTTTACGGGGCGACCAGCGGTGAAGCATATATCTACGGCGTTGCCGGTGAACGTTTCTGCGTTCGTAATAGCGGTATTAAAGCAGTTATTGAAGCGGTCGGCGATCATGCCTGTGAATATATGACCGGCGGACAGGTAGTCATTCTAGGCTCTACCGGCCGAAATTTTGCAGCCGGTATGTCCGGTGGTATCGCTTATATCATTGATGAAAATAAAGATTTTAAAACCCGATGCAATATGGAAATGGTGGATATAGAAACCTTAAACGAGCCGGAAGAAATACAAGAAGTACATCAGCTTATTGAGCGTCATGCGGAATATACCGGCAGCCGCCGGGCAAAACATATATTGGCCCATTGGGAACAGTATGTTACCCAATTCCTAAGAATTATCCCGCGTGATTACAAACGGGTCCTAGCAACGATGAAATCTCTTGAAAAAAGTGGTTTAAGCAAGGAAAAAATATTTATGGCCGCTTTTGAGGCCAATAAAAACGATTTAAAACGGGTTAGCGGAAATTAACAATATTACCATTGCTTTGGGAGGAACCATTATGGGTAAGCCAACCGGATTTCTAGAATACAAACGGGAATTGCCTTCCGATCGCCTGCCAAAAGAACGTCTCCAAGATTGGAATGAATTTCACAATCATTTCCCGGAGGAACAGCAACAAATTCAAGGAGCCCGTTGTATGGATTGCGGCGTTCCCTTTTGTCATAGCGGTTTATTACTTAACGGTATGGCTTCCGGCTGTCCCTTAAACAATTTAATCCCCGAATGGAACGATTTGGTATTTCGTGGTTTATGGCGCGAGGCAGCTAAAAGATTGATGCATACCAACTGTTTTCCGGAATTTACCGGCCGGGTATGCCCAGCCCCTTGTGAGGGTTCATGTACTTTGGGAATGCATGAACCGGCAGTAACCATTAAAACCAATGAATGTTCCATCATTGATAAAGCTTTTGAAGAAGACTGGATTATTCCGGAACCCCCGGCAAAGCGTAGCGGGAAAAAAGTAGCGGTAATCGGTTCCGGCCCTTCGGGACTTGCCTGTGCGAATATGCTTAACAAAGCCGGACATACGGTGACCGTATTTGAAAGGGCCGACCGGATCGGCGGCCTCTTAATGTATGGGATTCCCAACATGAAGTTGGACAAGAAAATTGTCCAGCGGCGGGTTGACTTGATGGCCGCCGAGGGAGTCGTCTTTGTCACCAAAACCGAGGTCGGTAAGGATTATGAAGCCGGTAAACTGCTGAAAGAATTCGATGCCGTGGTTCTATGCGGCGGAGCTACCAAACCCCGCGATTTGGCTGTTGAGGGCAGAGGGTTAAAAGGCGTCCATTTCGCAATGGACTTTTTAACGGCCAATACCAAGAGCTTGCTGGATTCCGCTCACCAAGACGGCCAATACATTTCTGCCAAGGATAAAGATGTTATTGTCATCGGAGGCGGCGATACGGGTACCGATTGTGTGGCCACCGCTTTGCGTCACGGTTGCAAGAGTTTAGCCCAATTTGAAATTGTCCCGATGCCTCCCAATACAAGAACTGCCGATAATCCTTGGCCCCAATGGCCGAAGGTTTACAAACTGGATTATGGTCAGGAAGAAGCTGCTGAAATTTTCGGAGCGGATCCTCGCCTCTATTGTATCAATACTAAAAAATTAGTCGGCGATGATAACGGCCAATTGAAAGAAGTCCATACTATCGCCGTCAAGTGGGAAAAAGACAGCACTGGCCGCTTTGTTTCCAAGGAAGTTCCGGGGAGTGAAAAAGTCTGGCCGGCCCAGTTGGTTTTGCTGGCCATGGGTTTCCTCGGTCCGGAGGAGAATTTATTGAAGGCTTTCGGTGTTGAGCAAGACAGCCGAACCAATGCCAAAGCTGAATATGGCCAATTTACCACCAATGTTAAAGGTGTTTTCGCTGCCGGCGACATGCGGCGCGGCCAAAGTTTGGTGGTCTGGGCAATCAATGAAGGCATCAGCGCAGCCAGGGAATGCGACCAGTATTTAATGAGGAAATGAATTAACTTTATCCCCCTATTTTAATTCAATAGGAATATCATAAAATCCTACGATTAAAAACCGCCTAACGTTGAAAGGTACTTCCCTCTGAACGTAAAGTGGTTTAAAATGATTGTAGGATTTTGTTATCTACCCTAACTCATTGAGCGAGTACAAATTCAAAAAAGACAACTTCCCATAAATATTTTGAATACCGAACTACGACTCAATATAACTGTTTAAAACCAAAGGAGCTTATGATGTTACACACCGAAAATATCGAAGTATTCAATTTCAAAGGGGCCTTCCGGGGTATGAGAAATCCCATGGCTAGCTGGCATCGGTCCGATACAGTCTTTGACAGCGCCAGCGGTGCATTGGTAACCTTAGGCGAAAATGATCGCAAATTAGCTTTAACTTTAGTTGCTTCCGGAAGCGACCACCGCAAATTTATACGGCAAATCCTGGTGAGTATGGATATTATCGCTCCGGATTATTGGTGGAAGGAAATGGATACTTATAAAGTCGGTACCGTTGCCAATAGCACCAGCACCATGCACAAATTGACTTCAAAGCCGTTAACTATGGAAGATTTTAGCTGGGATCAACCCACGCCCTATCGCCAGCAACTGCTGGTACATTTGAATGAGCTAATCGACAGTTATAAAAAACTTACCCAAAACGACGAGACCGAAGGGGCTAAAAAAATCTGGCGGGAATTGATTCAAGACCTGCCGATGAGTTTTCATTATACCCGCACTTGGACCAGTAATTATGAAAGCTTGCGCCATATCTACCACGCCAGAAAAAATCATAAACTCTCCGAGTGGCATGATTTCTGCAGAGCACTAGAGACGTTGCCTTTCAGTGAATTAATTACGATTCAATAAGGAAAATTCAAAAGGTTCTTCTCTGCGTCTCCGTGCCTCTGTGGCTAAATGAATAGGCTGCAAAGACACGGAGAAAAGCTTCATAAGAACAACCTCAAAAATGCTAGGGTAAAATGTTATTCCTGGGTGGTGAAGGTGAAGCGGTGATTTCTTTAATAGCAGCAATATCCAAAAACGGGGTCATTGGAAAAGACGGGCGTCTTCCATGGGATCTTCCTGCGGATCTCGCCTATTTCAAAAAAACCACCCTGGGACATCCGGTGATCATGGGCCGCAAAACCTTCGAATCTCTAGGTAAACCATTACCAGGGCGGAAAAATGTAGTGATAACCAAAAGTCGGATTTATAATCCCCCAAATTGCCTGATTTTTCATTCCATCGATGAAGCCAAGAATTTTTGTGAGGATAAGCATGGTTTTATCATCGGTGGGTCTCAAATCTACCGGGAATTCTTCCCCTATGCCGACCGGCTTTATATTACCTTAATCAATGAGGACTTTGCAGGTGATAGCTTCTTTCCGGTGATTGAACCCCAAATGTGGCGGCTCATCTCTCAATCCAAAGGGGAACGGAACGAGCACAACCCCTATGACTATTCTTTTTTGGTTTATGGTAAAGACCTGCAAACCAATTCATAACATCGTTTTGCCTAATTCATACGCTTCTTTGATAACTTGTTCCTGTTTTACAACTTCCCCTCTTTGGGACACTCCCGGTACAATCAATTGAGCGGTTAATTGAATCTCCAAATATTGCAATGCCTTTTCAAAAAATGTTATCACGGGCCGGACGGTTTCGGGATTATTTTCTTCAAAAGGGATGATAATTGCCGCTTTTTTACCCCTGATGCCTTTTCTGTTTAGTTCACCATTAAAATAGACTAGCCGGTCCACAAAACATTTGATGAGTGCGGTTGGCCCATACCAATATACCGGGGTGCCAAAAATAATGATATCGCTGGCAATGATTTTATGGTAAATCGAAATCATGTCGTCATTTCGGGTACATTCTTGGGTAGTCCAACAAACATGGCATCCGGTACACTCCTGGATTGTTAAATCCCCTAAGAACAATGTTTCAGTGATGGCTCCCTTCTCCCGGGCTCCCTCCAATGTCTTTTCCATTAAAACATGGGTATTTCCGTTTTTTCGCGGACTTCCCATTATCCCCAATACTTGTCCGGCCATTTTCGATTACCGCCTCCCACTTCTTAATTCAACAAGCTCAAACCATTTGGGATCGGCCAATACGACCGAACGTTCCTTATGCCACTTTGGGGCCGTCCAGTACCGTTCCAGAAGCATCACGGCTTCCTCCTCGCTTACCAAACGGAACCCATATTTTTGGTAAAACCGAATGGCCCAAAAGGCATCGGCCCAGGTTCCAATTAAAACCGGCCCGGAAATGGACTGATATAAATGGGTAAGAAGCTTGCCGCCAATCCCCCGGTGCTGCATTCCCGTTTGTACATAGGCGTGTCGGATCAAGGTTACATCTTTTAGGGGCTGCACACCCATGACCCCTACCAACCTTTGGTCCGTCTCATATCCCCAGAAATTGATACCGCTTTTGATTTCTCTTTCCAGTCTATCCTCAGACATATAAGGAATATGATAATGTTCAGCCGGGATTATCTTCCGATATATTTGGGCGGCATCATTAATGATTTGATAAATTTCTTCGAAATCCTCATGGATTGAGTGCTCACATTGACGAATCATGTTTACCACCTTTTTGAAAATCAATTTTTTCTTTCCTCATGGGTAATATAACATGACCGCACTATCTTCCGACAGCTCCACTTGGGTGCTATTTTAAAGGTACCAATTATGAAAGAGTATATTGAGAATTGTCGGGGGTATTTTAATCCATCATCATTCAAAAAATATTTCGAAGACGAAAGCTCATTTTTACCCCTAAAAGGTGATAATCATCGAAAATATTTTAAATAAAGTTATTCTTTATCATATTGCGCCGACTATTCTGAAGCTCAAACCGGCTAATCTAATTAATTTCGCGGAATCTAACCGGCTTTATCCATCATGGCGCAATTTTTCGAGAAAACAAATCCGGGCGTTCTTCGCTGATTTTTCATTCGATGAGGGACTTGAATATCAAGAAATCTATCATTATCCTGGAAAGCAAGCCCTCGTCCTGTTCTATGATAAGAGAATGCTGGAAAAAGTCCTCTTTAACCAAAAAAACCGGAATTTCTTGGCGGATTGCGGATATTCAATGAATCAAAATGTTGGCGGGTATTTAGAGCAACTATCCCATAGACTGCTTTACCCAAAATTCCCCCACGAAATCGGAGTGTTTTTGGGAATCCCCCTTGGTGATGTCATAGGCTTTATTGCGAATAACGGGAAAAACTATATTTTTAATCATTATTGGAAAGTTTATCAAAATCCCCTTACCGCAAAAAAAATTTTCGCTTCTTTTGATCAGGCGAAAATTGATTTATACAGAAGATTCTGTTAAAGAGTACCCGGTATTATTTCTTCCCGCCCATTCCCACCAACTTCAATAAATTCTCAAAATTGGTATAGTCCAACCACGGTTCCTTGCCGTTTCTCATTCTGGCTTTGGCCAATGCCAACTGTAAGTTGATAAATGTAACTTGCCTCTCTAAAAAGTAAACATTCTCCACTCTCGGATCGGAAAGATCGGCATAGTTATAGCGATTAATAGCTGTCTGATAATTATCAAGCGCTTTTTTGACCTCCTGATCCATCATAAACTCTATTTTTACACAATCATCATGACCCAGATAAGAGGTTTCGTTACCGCCCGGGGCTCCGGTAGGGACCTTACGAAAATAAAATGGCTCCGAATTCTTCTCCGCAGGTTCCAGGTCATGGGGTACATTTGCCCCTTCGGCATCTTTTGGGGAGGTTATTTTTTCTGATTTTTTTTCAAGAGAGTAACCATGGATTAACTTAGAAGTAGGATTGGTTTTGAAAATCATATGAACACTCCTATCCCGATAAGATTTTTAAAACTTGGCTCATCTCAAATTATGAAAATGGATGCTCCGCTATTCCATAAAAATGTATAAAAAGGCCCGTTTAGGGGATCATTAACCAAAAAAGGAGAGTGAGCCGATTGAACTACGAGCGGGTGAAGGAAATCATAGAATCTCACGGAGTCATTGCGGTGAATTATCATGAATCCCCGGTATGGCTGGAGCAAATTACCGATGATCAAAATGTGGAGATAACCACCCTTGATACCAATCAACGCATGGAAGTGCCCATAGATCAGCTCACTGAATAAATGGATGCCGTTCATATAAGCTTCGGCCCAGGTTTAAAAAACGCTAAAGTTTTTTGGGGAAGCGACGAAAAAAGTATTACATGATCCATAACCTAAAGGAGTCGACATTCATGACAAAAAAGAATGATGAATTCAATTTGGAAACAAAATATCGGGTTGCGAATTTTAACCAGATTGTCGGAATTGCTGAAAAATTAATGACTTCATTGGTAAAGAGGGCCCAGCAAGTGGATAAAATCTCAAAATAATACCAACATTAGCGATATCTTATCATTGACAATCTAGTTGGTAATATGTTATAATAATTAAACGTGGTTATCATTGCGTTTTCAAGGAACGTATAGTAATAAAACCACGGATTTATGTAGGAGGAATTTTGAATGCAAGGTAAGGTTAAATGGTTTAATTCTGAAAAAGGTTTCGGTTTCATTGAAAGGGAAGGCGGCGAAGATGTTTTTGTCCATTTTTCCGCTATCCAAATGGACGGTTACAAAGCTTTGGAAGAAGGGCAAATGGTTGAATTCGATATTGTGAAAGGTGAACGTGGCGCTCAAGCTGCCAACGTAACGAAAGTATAATATTTCGAAGCAAACCAAGGTCCCGGAAATTTTTCCGGGACCTTTTATTATGCTCTCTTACCATCCTGTCTTTTCCTTCTGCTTCCTCAAGATCCATCCAAGAAAGCTATCCAAACTGGGTAATCACAAAATTTTTGAATAATTCCACCGAAGACGGCAGAGTTCGCTCCTTCAGCCAGGCTAATCCTATTTCCCGTCTGCAGATAGGCTCGGTAATTGGAAGGCATCTGACTTTACTGGAATCGACTCCCGAAAACTTTGGGATTACGGCTACTCCAAGCCCCGAAGAAACCAGTCCCACCACCGTAGCGATATCTCCACCTTCAAATTTCACTTGGGGGATAAAACCAGCCTGACCGCAAAACTTTTCCAGCAGGGTCCGCATATTATAGTTTTTTCGAAAACCGATAAACGATTCATTCCTCAATTCCGCCAGACGGATATCGGAAGAGGCTGCCAAAGCATGAGTTACCGGCAAATAAACGTATAAAGGCTCATCCAGCAAACGATGCCAGGCAATGTCCCCCCGCTTCTCAAAGGGAGCGGTTAAACACAGATCCACCTTTCCATCTATCAATTCTTTCAGAATAAACGGGGTCATATTCTCAAAAAGGCGGAATTCCACCCCCGGGTATTCCCGGGAAAATTTACTGATGATATCCGGTAAAATATTCAAACCCAGCGATAACAAAAAGGCCAAAGAAATGACTCCGGTGGCCGGGTTATTCAGCTGTTTCACAGCCTGCATTCCCTGGTCGATTTCATATAAAGCACTTTCTACATGTTTCAAAAAAACTTTCCCAAAAGAATTTAAACGCACGGTCCGTCCTAATCGATCGAAAAGCAATACCCCTATTTCTGCCTCTAAATTCGTTATGGAACGGCTCAAAGCCGGCTGCGAGATAGCCAGGATTTGAGCGGCCTTGGTAAAATGCTCGGTGCGGGCTACGACCCGAAAATATTCAAGTTGCTGCCATTCCATGATCTGCCTCCCCTTCCGCGACTTATAATTAAAAGGTATCATTTCTATGTATATTATAAATTGGACGTTATCAACTGACAAGGAGTAAACTTAAGAGTAACAGCTTTGAAGAACAGAAAGGATGTTAACTCGTGGATTATATAGAGAAAAAAAGTCCCGCCTATAGCCGGGCTTTAATCGGGATGTTGCTCGGCAGTTTAGTCACTTATGCCAGTATTTATTGTCCCCAGACCCTGATCAGTGTTTTTTCGGAACAATACCATGTTGCCCCGGCGACTGCCAGTTTTACCATTTCTTTTACCACTGGCGCCTTGGCCTTTTGCATGTTCTTTTTATCCCTTTTTTCAAATGCCTGGAGCCGGAAAAACATCATGAACCTGTCGCTGGTCACAACTTCCTTGTTTACGATTTTATCCGCTTTCGGACATAACTTTCATTACCTATTACTCATGAGGCTTCTCACAGGCATCAGCGCGGCGGGATTTCCGGCCGTTGCAATGACTTACATCTATGAAGAATTTTCCCCGCGGAGCATCGGAGGCATTATGGGTGTTTATGTGGCCGGTAACGGTGTTGGCGCTTTTGTCGGCCGGGTGATTATCGGTACCATAACCGATCTCTTTTCCTGGCAAACGGCAGTCTTTGGATTGGGTGTAATCAGCCTACTTTGCAGTATCTGCTTTTGGTCGGTGCTGCCAAACTCCCGGAATTTTCAGCGCGTTGCCATGATCCCCGGAAAAATCAAGGAAAGCATCAAAACCAGCTTAACCAATAAAAATTTATTATTTCTTTACGGGATTGGCTTTTTATTGATGGGTGTCTATGTAACCCTGTTCAATTATATTGGTTATCCTTTGCGGAAAGCTCCCTATCATTTAAGTCAAACCACTTTAGGCTTTATTTTCTTTGTCAATCTAGTCGGTTCCTGGGGCTCCATTGTTTTTGGAAAAATGGCCGATCGCTACCCCAGGCCTTTGGTAGTGAGCTGGGCAGTGATTTTGCTTTTAAGCGGCGCCTTGCTTACGCTGAACAGTAGCTTGATTGTAAAAATTGCCGGACTCGTCGTTTTTGCCTTCGGATTTTTTGCCGGACATACTATCGCCTGCGGCTGGGTCGGCGTAGTATCTCCCCCTCAAAGCAAAGCTCAAGCTGCGGCATTATACCTTTTATTTTATTATACCGGCTCCAGTCTGGTCGGTTGGTCGGGTGGATATTGCTGGTCCTTTTGGGGGTGGCCTGGTGTGGTCGGATTGGTTTGTGGGTTGATGGGAATTGCCATGTGGCTTGCCTTTCAGACTATCAATCCTAAAACGATTCCCCATGAAGCCTCTAAATGTTCATGTTAAATAAAAACATACTAAATTCGCCTCCCGCCCGGATATACTAAAAGCAAAAAAGCCGGAGGAGATTTTTATGCGGACTTTATGGAAAGGCGCCATCAGTTTTGGACTGGTTAATGTTCCGGTCGGTCTTTATACAGCCACAGAGAAGAAAGAAGTAAAATTCAATTATCTCCATGAGAAGTGCAAAACACCCATTCAATATGAAAAACATTGTCCCACCTGTGGAGTAGAAGTTCCTCCGGAAGAAATCGTTCGGGGGTACGAATTTCAAAAAGGACAATATGTGATTTTAAAAGAGGAGGATTTTGAGCGACTGCCGGATGGAAATGGCAAAACCATCGATATTGTAGATTTCGTTGATCTGGAGGAAATTGACCCGATTTATTTTGAGAAGAGTTATTTTCTGGAACCCAGCCGGGGTGGAGAAAAAGCTTATGCTTTGTTAAAACGGGCCATGCTGGAAACGGGGAAAATCGCTATCGCCAAAGTAACGATCCGTTCCAAGGAATCTTTGGCAGTCCTGCGGGTAGCCCAAAACGTCCTAATGATGGAGACTATCTTTTACCCGGATGAAATCCGCTCGCCGGCCGCATTGAACGGTGTTCAAAACGAACCCGCTTTGCATGAAAATGAAGTCAAAATGGCCAACAATCTTATTGCCAATCTCTCCAGCCATTTTGAACCGGCTAAATATACCAACCGCTACCGGGAGGATTTACTTCAATTGATCGAGGCCAAGATTGGCGGGGGAGAAGTAGCGCAAACCGAGGAACGTCAAAGCGGTAAAATTATTGATCTTATGGAAGCCTTGCGGGCCAGCATTGAGGCGACAGGAAAAAAAGAACCACCGGTTCAGGCGGGAGAAAAGCGCAAGGGACGGGCCAAAACAGGCTAGGGTTAATTTTTAAGGGGTATAAAAAAATCGGCTCTCTGCCGATAAAATTGGTATCTTCTAGCGCATTCCACCGAGGTCATTCCATGCCGGATACGGATTGGACGGCTGAGTGTACTCCCTCATTAAGGCCTGGCTCATCGACTCGTAAAAAGTAGGGGATTCACAGCAGGCATCAATATTTTTTAAGTAATCCAACCGCAATTCCAAATGCAGCTGGATGGGTTTCTTCGGCCGTTTGTCCATCATTACCTCACCAATGCGCTGGCGCGCTTTAATAAACTGATTTCACAAGTGAATTTCTAGACAAAATCCCTAATTCCTGCTGATATTTTCCGGATCTTTCCGTTATTTTTTTGTGAAATCAGGCATTTGGATGTATACGGCATACCCATCGGCCTATAATCCATGATGAAATCGCCGATTACATCATGGATTAAATCATCGATTCCAGCATCCACAACCCGCAATTCATTTTCCCAAAGAGATTTCATTGCTCAGTTCGTTGACGTCTCCGGGCTGACAAGGAAAATACTCAGCCAGACGTTGGCCGGCAAGCTTAATTCCCAGACAAACACCCTCGGCAAATTGGCCTTCTTTAAACCGGGATTGAATTTTTTCTTTGGTATCGGCCCAAAATCCCGGCGGAACTTTCTGATCGATGCCTTTATCGCCGATAATCGCAAATTTGTGATCCTGAGTCGCTAAATATATCAACACTCCGTTATGAAGCTCGGTTTTAGCCATCCCCAGACTCTCAAATACCGCCTTGGCCCTGGCAATGATATCCTCGCCGGCCTTGCTCTCCACGTGAACCCGGATTTCCCCGGAGGTCAGTTTTTCCGCCTCTTCAATCGCCGACACTATCCTTTGTTTATCCTGATTGTTAAAAAAATGGCGTGTTTTCATTTCATCCAACATACCCTCTCACCCTCCTACCAACTTCCACTGGAGCCGCCGCCCCCAAAACTGCCACCGCCGCTACTAAAACCTCCACCCCCGGAACCTCCTCCAAAACCGCCACCGGAGCTTCCGCCGCCAAAACCGCCACCACCACCGCCCCAATACCATGGTTCGCTAAAACCGCGGCGATGGCGATACCGTTGTTGATGGGCGTTACGCCCGATATTTCCGAAAAGGGAGATTAAAAAAATTACGGCTGCCACTAAAAAGGCTAATGGAAAAGATCGATCTTTGCTTCTTCGAACCGGCATAGAACGGTTGTTTTCGAGAACATATTCCGGAGAAATCGCTCCAACCATTGCGGCAATCCCCGACGACAATCCCCCGTAATAATCATTGTTTTTAAAGAAAGGCGTGATTTGCTCGCGAATAATCGCCCCCGCCTTGCCGTCGGGCAATACCTCTTCCAAAGCGTACCCGACTTCCATCCGGACTTGGTGCTCTTTAAAGGCGACCAAAAGTATAGCCCCATTGTCTTTTCCTTTTTGGCCCGGTTTATTCAAATCAAAAAGTTTTTCCGTGAAACTAACCAATTCCTCATCTTCCAGACTAGGAATCGTTACCACCAATAACTGATTGCCGGTATCCGCAGCATATTTATGAAGTTTAACCGCTAGTTGGTTTCGTTCGTCTTCAGAAAGAAGCCGCGCCTTGTCGGTAACATAGGAATCGATTGTAAAAGGGCTCATTCCCGATGCCAATCCGCTTCCGACCCATAACAATAGGAAAGCAAAGACCGGCACGATCCAACGTTTCTTCATGTTGTAACCTTTCTTAATTTAATCAAAGCTCACTTTGGGGGCCTCTTTGGCGCTTTCGGGAACTTCAAAATAATCTTTGACAGAAAGTCCCTGCATTCCCGCGAAGATACTCCCAGGAAACAATTGAATTTTATTGTTGTAATCTTTCACCAAATCATTATATCTTTTTCTTTCAACGGATAAACGGTTCTCTGTGCCGGACAGCTCATCCATTAACCGGTTAAATTGGTCATTGGCCTTTAACTGGGGATAATTCTCCACCACCATCAATAAACGGCCCAGCGCCGATTCAAATTGGCCGTTGGCTGCGGCTTTTTCTTTAATCCCGTTCGCCTGCATCATCTGGTTACGGGCATTGTTTAAATTGGTAAAGACGTCTTTTTCATGGGTGGCATAACCCTTTACAGTACTCACTAAGTTTGGAATGAGGTCGTGACGCCTGAGCAATATATTGTCGACCTGCTTCATCTGAGCTTCCACTTCGTTATTGGCCAACTTAAAACTATTGGAATAACTAAAATACATTCCAAAAGGAATGGCTACCAAAAGAATAATAACGACCAACAAAACCCCAACAATTATCCATGCTTTATTCATAATATTTTCCTCCTGAGCAAATTCATATTCATCCTTGGAATGATAGAACGAAGGTAAACCCTAAAAGTTCCCATATCTATCCCCGCTAATGCAACTTTTCATCCACCGTGTCTTTAAAGGCTTTCAGGATGAAAAGCGTCAGATCTTCCCGTAAATCCTTTTTAATAGGTTTTGTCAGGAGTTCTCCTTCGGGGCCGAAAATAATATCGACCTCAGGCCGGGTGGGGCAATCTTTAGGGACTTTGACAACCACCGCTTTTTCCTGTGTGTTCAAAAGCACCAGCGATCCAATGGGAAATGGCGCGATATTCAGCAGAAATCTGTTGGTCAACTCGGGGTCAAAAAAGGTCTTCCCTTGGTCCCGGATGTATTCAATCACTTCATGCGGGAGAAACCTTTTTCGATAAATACGATCCGTAGACATGGCATCGTAAACATCAGCCAGGGTTACAATTCTGGCAAATTCGTGGATCTGACTTCCCTTTAACCCTTTGGGATAACCCGAACCGTCAAACCTTTCATGATGTTGCCAGGGAATACACTTGGCAGTGTCATCGATATCCTTGCAATTTTGCAACACTTCATAGCCAATCTGGGGGTGCTTCTGAATTTCCCGGTATTCTTCCCGGGTTAACTTACTGCTTTTATTTAAAATCGAGTCCGGGATTTTTGCCTTTCCAATATCGTGAAGGATGGCCCCGGCGCCAAGTTGTTTTAGCTTTGAATCACTATATCCCATGGCTATTCCGGTCATGAGCGATAATACGCATACAGTGACATTGTGGGAAAAATGATAATCATTCATTGCCCGGATTTCCACCATATTGTAACTTATCGTCCGGTTATGAATTAAATCTTCAATAACATGAGTAATGACCGCTTCAACCCTTTGGCCGTTCACCAACTGGCCGCTGCGGATACTGGTCATCGTTTCTTTGGCAATTTTAGTGACTTCTTTTTGAGTTTCTATTTTTACCAGAGGTTCAACCTCAATTTGACCAACACGGCTATCGATAATATAGAGGGAAGAGATACCAAGCTCCTTCAATTTATCAATATAATGCCGGTTTAGGTAAGTCCCCTCGGCAAGCAATACATTTCCTTCCGCGGAATAAATGTTTTTGGCTACCCGCATGTTTTCGGTTACATGTTCAATGGACAATAGTATCATGATGCCTCCACCAAACCATATCTTTTAAAACAAACGCTTGCTGTCGAGTAAAATCGTTACAGGTCCATCATTGATCAAAGCTACCTTCATATCGCTGCGAAAACGCCCTTTAGCCACGATCAAGCCGCAGTCGCGAACCTGGTCACAAAAGGTATCATATAAAAGTTCTCCGAGCTTTGGATCCGCGGCGGCCGTAAAACTGGGCCGGCGGCCATTCCGGCAATCCCCGTACAGTGTAAATTGAGAAATAATTAATAAGGGGAGTTTTAATTCCAAAACGGACAGGTTTAATTTTCCGGATTCATCCTCAAAAATTCGCAAATTAGCTATCTTTTGAGCCAAATAAGCTCCATCGGACCCGGTATCGCCGTCTCCAACACCCAAAAACACCAGCAAACCCCGGTCAATCTTGCCAAGCACTTCCCCGTCCACTGTTACTTGGCTTTGCAAGACTCTTTGGACCACCGCGCGCATCGCAATTTCCCCTATCTTACCAATCTGCTTACCCGGTAAATTCTTTGAACCCCTTCGACCTTCTTGACCCGCTTAAAGATAAGTTGGATTTGGTCGGAATGAGTTATCTCCAATGTCAGGTTGATATAAGCCATTCCTTTTTTGGATCGGGCCTTGGCGGCACTCAGGTATAAATTCATTTCCGAAATGGCGTTCATAATATCGGTCAGGAAATTGACCCGATCGCCGCCTTCAATTTCAATATCCACGGGATAAGTTCCCTGGATCTCCTGATCCCAGGCTACTTCGATAATCCGGTCTTTGTCTTCGCTTCCCAAATTGGGACAATCCTCGCGATGAATGGAAACGCCCTTACCCCGGGTGATAAACCCGATAATCGGGTCCCCCGGTACGGGACTGCAACACTTTGAAAAACGGATCAGCAGATTGTCGACGCCCTTAACTTTAATGCCCTGTCCGGAGCGGCGGGTCCTCTTCCTTTCCTCGGACTCCGGCTTAAAGGGCTTTACCGGTTCTTTTTCCAAGCCCATTTTTCCGACGACCTGGTTGGCCGTTACCTTCAGATCGCCGACAGAGGCCAACAAATCTTCCAGAACTGTGAAACCCAGTTTTTTAGCGATCTCCAGCAAGTTATCCTGGCGCATGTTGTCCTGGATGTCCAGCCCATGTTTGCGTAGTTCCCGTTCAATCATTTCCCGGCCGATTTGAATGTTTTCTTCCCGCCGTTGTTCACGAAGCCACTGCCGGATCCGGTTTTTAGCCTTGGTGGTTTTTACAAACTGCAACCAATCCCGGCTGGGACCGGAACTCTGCTTGGAGCTGATGATTTGAATGATATCCCCGTTTTTCAGCAAATAGTCCAGGGGAACCAGCCTGCCGTTGACCTTGGCTCCGGCGCATTGATGACCAAGAGCGCTGTGGATACTATAGGCGAAATCAACCGGGGTCGATCCGGCCGGTAAATTTTTGACATCCCCTTTCGGGGTAAAAACAAACACCTCATCGATAAACAGGCCTATCCGCAGAGTCTCCATAAACTCCTCGGAATCCTTCATTTCACCTTGCCATTCAATGAGATGGCGCAGCCAAGCGATTTTTTCATGCAACTCTTTGTCGTCGGGACTGTTTTCTTTATATAACCAATGGGCGGCAATGCCGTACTCGGCGGTCCGGTGCATCTCCCAGGTCCGGATTTGAATCTCCAAGGGTTCCCCGGTCGGTCCAATCACTGTGGTATGCAATGATTGGTACATATTGGACTTCGGCATGGCCACATAATCCTTAAACCGCCCCGGCATCGGCTTCCAAAGCGTGTGCACAATGCCCAGAACCTCGTAACAGTCTTGAACCGTGGGAACAATGACCCGCAGGCCCATCAGATCGTAGATCTCGCTGAAATCCTTGCCCTGTTCCTGCATTTTTTCATAAATACTGAAAAAATGTTTGGGCCGCCCCTGGACTTCCGCTTTTAACTCTATTTCAGCCAAAGCCCGCTGGAGTGTCTGCTTGACCTCGTTGATGATACCTTCCCGCTCCTGGCGTTTCTTGGCTACTTTGTTCACCAAATCATAATAAGCTTCGGGTTCCAGATAACGTAGGGCCAGGTCCTCCAATTCCCACTTAACTTTCCACATTCCCAAACGGTGGGTTAGGGGAGCATAAATTTCCAAAGTCTCCTTGGCGATTTTTTTCTGACGTTCCTCGGGAAGAGGCTTTAAGGTCCGCATGTTATGCAGACGGTCGGCTAGTTTAATAATGATAACCCGGAGATCCTGAGTCATTGCAAGAAACATTTTCCGAAGGTTTTCCATTTGCTGTTCTTGCTTGCTTTGAAAAGCCAACCGGCTTAATTTGGTGACGCCATCGACCAGTAAAGCCACTTCAGAGCCAAACCGCTTCTCGATTTCTTCAATAACAATATCGGTATCTTCCACCACATCATGCAAAAAAGCGGCAGCGATCGAAGTGACATCCATGCCCAAATCGAATACGATGGACGCTACCTCCAAGGGATGCTGAATAAAGTCCTCCCCCGATTCACGCTTCTGCCCGGCATGAGCGGTTTTGGCAAATTCATAAGCTGCCTTCAGCTTTCCCAAATCGGCTGCAGGTTTGTTTTCTCCGATTTTCTTCAAGAATTCGTCAATGGTTACCGGTTCAAACATTTAGTTTGACCCCCGCAGTACAACATCTTTTAAATTCAATTGAACCTGCACATTTCCATTCCAATTGTTTTCTTCCAAAGAAAAAGCCACATCCACTTCCGAAGCCGCAGCCAGCTCGGGCTGAATAAAACCCATATTAAAACCAATCCCCTCACAGGTTACGTGATGATCGGAAACTCTTAATTTTAAATGTTTGCCGTTTTCCCCGACATTTTTGTAATCGACCAAACCTACCGCTTTGCAGCCTAAGATGGGCGTGGGATTGCTGGAACCGCAAGGAGCCAATTTCATCAATTCACGGGCTAAATCAATGTTGAGCCGGCTCAATTCGATGACACTTTCAATTTGAATCGTCGGTATCAAGGCTTCCGGGGTCAGAGTCGCTTTCGCTTCCTTCGAGAAAGCCTCCCGGAAGGCCGGAATGTTCTCCCGCAATATGCTGAGTCCGGCGGCAAATTCATGCCCGCCGAATTTAATCATATGTCCCTCACAATGCTCAAGTGCATTAAAAAGATTAAATCCCTGGATGCTCCGGCCGGAACCGCGTCCTTCCTCCCCGTCGAGACCGATTAAAATAACCGGTTTATTATAGACCTCCACCAGTTTGGAGGCTACAATGCCGATCACTCCCAAATGCCAATTTTCACCCGCCAGTACCAGCGCATATTCGTTTTCAAAACTGGGATCCCCCTCAATTTGCGCTTTCGCTTCCCGGAACACCTGGGACTCGATTTCCTGCCGCTTTTGGTTCTCTTTTTCAAGTTCTTTGGCGAAATCCATCGCTTGGAGCGGGTCGCCGGTTAGAAAAAGCTTAACTCCCAGGCATGGATTTGCCATCCGCCCCGCCGCATTCACCCGGGGAGCCAATAAATAGCCGATATGGCCGCTGTTGATTTCCCGTTCCTGCAAAGCGGCCCCTTGAATGAGGGCTCTTAAGCCGGTATTTGAGGTCTTCTGAATTTTTTCCAAACCGTATTTAACCAGAACCCGGTTTTCGCCAAGTAACGGGACAATATCGGCGATGGTTCCAAAGGCGACCAAGTCCAGGTTGGCCATTAACCGGTCGCCAATTTCCGGAATTTCCGTAGCCAGGCCCTGTAATAATTTAAAGGCGACTCCCACTCCGGCAAGCTGCGTAAAAGGGTAAGCCGCTTCCGGCGCCTTCGGATCAATTAATGCATAAGCCTCCGGTAATGTGCCTTTGGGCTCATGATGATCGGTGATTATTAAATCAATACCCTTTGACTTAAGAAACAGCGCCTCTTCCACAGCGCTAATTCCGCAGTCAACCGTAATAATTAAGGTAACACCTTTGGCAAGCGCCTTATCCAGGGAACTTAAATGGAGTCCATAACCTTCTTCCAGTCTTTTGGGGATATAGTAAATTAGTTTCCCCGGCAAATATTTGGATAATACCCTGATCATCACCGAAATCGAAGTGATTCCATCCACATCATAATCGCCATAAATTAAAACCGTTTCTTGGTGATCAATGGCCCTTTTTAAACGTTCCACCGCCCGTTTCATGTCTCGAAACAAAAAAGGGTCGTGTAAATCCTCAAGGGACGGAGACAAAAAAGCCTTTGCAGCAACAATATCCGTAATACCGCGGTTGCAAATCAAGTGGGCTAAAAGCGGGGAAATCCCCAATTGTTGAGCCATTTGAAATGCATTAGGGTCGGTATTCTCAATCAGTTTCCATCTTTTACTCATTATAACTCCCTGTAGTTTATGCATGCACCCGTATAATTTATGGTAGACCGTGCGGGTTCAAAGTTTCAATATTTTCTAATCCGGCAAATTGATTACAAACCCATCCTCAAAACAGCTTCTTGAAATAGTTAACTGTTATTATTCGGTACTTTTTCGTTCTTTCCTGCTATTTTCTCTTCATTCCGTTTCGCTGCGGGGAATGCCCACAAGTATTCTTGCCTTTAAATCCGGCAAGAATATTAATAGATATTCCAGTCTATTTTTATGTTACATCATGTTAAAAAAGAGGATCGTTTCCCAAACGAAATTTCGTTACGCAGGGGAAACGCCAGAGCCAATATGAACAATTCTCCAAACGAGTTGACAAATTATTATGTTCTTCGTTATACTGGTTAACGCGTCTATTTTTAGCGATAACTAAATGGAACAAAGTATCGTTATGGCGCGGAGAAGACTACATGAAAGAAAGAAGGAAAGTGTTTGATTTTAGAAAAGCGACAAAAACTATTTCCCGTAAAGTTGTTGCTGATAGCCTTGTTAATGATCACCATAATCGGCGGGACTACATATTGGATCCAAGAGATGAATAAAGTCAAAGAGCAAAATAAAGCGCGGCAGGCTGTATCCGATAAAGTAACCACAGTAATGAGGATGTTTCATTGCAATGATCCTGAAATTCATGACGCGATCATGGATACGTTCGATCCGGTCTTGATTGCAATTATCATCGGAGTGGAAAGCGAATATAAGGTTAATGCAGTCAGTCGGGCCGGTTGCCGGGGCCTGATGCAACTATCACCCGATAAATTGGACGACTGGAAAAATGTCCGGAAGAATATTCAAGTGGGAGCAAAGTATCTCCAGGATCAGATTGAGCATTTCGGCAATTTGGAGCTGGCCGTAGCCGCTTATAACGCCGGTCCGTCTTCGGTCTCCAAGTATCAGGGAGTTCCTCCTTATGTTGAGACCAAAGCTTATGTTAAAAAAGCTAAATTATTAAGTTTGGCCTTTGACCATTTTTTACCCTGGACCACTGAACAAACCCGGCAAATGCTGTAGGCGGGAAACATCAGTCCATCGTGATCATTAAACCTCCATTCCACATCACTTTGGGATGGGGTTTTTTTTATGGGGATGGCTTCATCCGTGACTAGCGAGTCGTTTATTATTCCATAAAATCCTGTTCGTCCCGTTTCAGTTCTTTCCGTTCGGCCCGCGGTACAATTTAACCATGCGTGGTCAGGCAATCAAAATATTTATTCTATCCGACAGGGTGAGGGCCTTGGCGCAGGTCCGGCATTGAAAAATGCCTAAAAAAAAGTTAACGGAAACAGGATTAACGGGATTTACAGGATTAAAACCCGGTAAAGTCGGGCTCCAAAAAACAGATACTCCATAAGGTTTTAAGAACGATTCTTTTCGAAAAGGATCGATTATTTACGGAAATGATCCTTTTTTTTTTGGAAAAAATCCTTTTTCTCGTTCAACCAATCGTTTGTGTCGCCGAAAGGATCGATTTCCTCCTCAGGAGGACCGATCGGGTCACCAAAAGGATCATTTCCGCAACCGGATCGATCAATTTTTGCAATAAAAAGTCCTTTCGGTCCTTCAAATGGTCGATCCAACTTTAAAAAAGATCCTTTTCTCCTTCCGATCGGTCCTTTCCCTTCCAAAAATGATCCTTTCTCCCGTTGAAAGGATCATTTCCGTCGTAAAGATGATCTTTTCCGTAACCGAAAGGATCCCTTGACTCATTCAAAGGATGCTTTCCGCCCCTCAGAGGACTCCTTCCACGGTAAAAAAGATCCTTTCAGTGATGCAAAGGATCGACGCAAAGGTTTTCACCACCTTTTTTCCCTGCGTTTCGAATTGCTTTTTAGACAGCCTCCGAGAGTTAGGTCTCAACCAACTGTCGGCCTGGGCATAACCCGAATTTTTCCGTTTCTTTTGGATTTGGGTCAAATTATTTATTTCAACTCATATAGTACGATTCACTTCGCCGAACCTGAATATATTTGTTGGCCAAGCTTTTCCGCCGTATCCGTTGAAGCCGTATAAATCATCAACTTCAAATCCGGACACTCCGACACCTGCAAATTCACATGATCAAACTCCAATTCTCCAACTCGCGGATCATTAAATAATTTGTGGCAGTCGGTAACAGTTTTCACTTCATAGCGGGGCCACCATAAACGGAATAATTCACTTTCCTTCTTGAATTGCTCAATCATTTCATTGAGCCTTGCATCCTGAGGGTATCGGGCACAATCGGCCCGGAATCTGGCAATCATCACTTTGGCCCGTTCCTCCCAATCTGCGTTCATTTCTTTTGTGAATGGACCCGTTAAAAAATAATGCACGAGGTTTGGTTTTGGATTTAAGCCCTTAGAATACGGGGGAAATCGAAATACAAACTCCGCTGCCCGGTTCCATAATAGCACATCCCAGTATTTACCCATTATATAGGCAGGATGAGGTTCCAATGCGAAAACCGTCCTTGCCAATCCTGTACTGATTTCTTTATAAGTTTCCGGTTCTTCGCTTTCCTCTGATTTCGATAACAAAAAAAGATACCTGCGTTCATCATCGGATAATCGTAAAGCCCTGGCCAAACTTTCCAATACTTGATGAGAAGGGTGTGCATCTTTCCCTTGTTCAATCGATGTGTACCAAGAAACACCAACATTGGCAAGGCCGGCTACCTCTTCGCGGCGAAGTCCCGGTGTGCGGCGGCGCCCATGAGATGACAATCCAACCTGTTCCGGGGAAAGGCGTTCCCTGGTGGCGCGCAAGAAATCACCAAGCGACTGTTGAAAGGGAATTTCTTTCATTGGTTTTCCTCAAATCTATCCTACCACTCTGAGTCGTAGGATAACCACCATGTGGTTGAAATATTTTAACCCTGATATAGTAGTACTATAACATAAAAATACTGATAAACAAAACGATTCGATGGGAGAGAATGTATTAATGAAACTATTTGTAACCGGGGCAACCGGCAAGGTCGGGAGCCGTTTCGTACCGTATTTGCTTAAGTCTGGTCATGCAGTTCGTATTCTTGTACGAGATCCTGAACGGGCAGCGGCGTTGAAAGAACAAGGGGCCGAGGTGATCCTGGGTGATCTTGTGGATAATCAGGATCTCACCGAAGCCATACGGGGCGTTGATGCTGTGGTGCATACAGCCGCCCAATTTCGAGGGGGTGTTAGCGAAGAAATAGCCCGGGTTGTGAATCTGGAGGCAACGGTTGCCTTAGCAAAAGCAGCGCTGGAAGCCGGTGTCACCCGGTTCATTTTTACCAGCACCAATAATGTATATCGCGACCTGACTGTAAACAGGCCCTGCCGGGAAAATGATATTCTTATGCCGGCCAAAGAGATCTATCCCAAAACAAAAATTGCCGCCGAAGAAGCTTTACTTAAATTACATCGTGAACGGGCACTCGATATCCGTATTCTGAGACTGGCCTTTGTTTATGGCGCTGGTGATCCCCACATCGAAGAAATTTTGCCTTATATGATTCACTGGAACCCGTCAAAGCAAATGTCTATGGCGCATCATGAAGATGTCGCTCAAGCGCTCCTGCTTGCTGCCAGTAGCCCCGGTATTGGCGGCCGCATATACAACGTTGCCGATGATAATCCAATTACTATCGGTGAAATATACAAGCTAAACGGAGGACCAGAGCAGGCACCAACTAAAGATGGGTGGCTTATGTCGAACCTATGGGAATTAACAGCCGATACCGAGCGTATTAAAAACGAACTCAATTTCCGCCCCAAATATCCTTCGTTTTATACGGCTAAAGATATGGGAGCCTTGTAATTCCGGGGCGGTCATGTTGCCGTTTCATCGCGAAAGGTAGTAGAACGCTCAGAAGCGCGCGGCCGGGAACCGCTTCGATTGACGGCATCAAATTCTAGACTCATGTAAACAACACGAAAATGCTTGTTCATTTGCAACCAAACGAGGAGCCCGCTCTACTCCGGTGATCTACACATTGAAGAAATTATGTCTTTTATGATGAATTGGAACCCGTTTAGCTAATATCTATGGTAAATAGCCCTAGCAGATGAAGTTCAAGAAAATTGAAAACTACTTCAACCACGGAATAACGACGTTTGAAATCCAGGCGGTAAAATGTCATTCCTATTACCAACATTTAGTTGCATCAAAAACTATGTCTTGGTCTAGCGTTTTAAGTTGTTTCATTCTTACATGTAATTCGTCTAGGTTCTTTCGTACTTTTCTTTTAACATACTCATCAAGAGTATTCGAGACTTTTATTTGTTCTCCTAATCCCCAATAGGTTCGTCCAATCATCTTTGAATTCAATATTCTTTTTTCTTGATCAAAACCAACTTCTTTTAAGCTTTGCCCATTTTGCTTTAATTGCATTTCAAATAATTCAAGGAATAATATATGCGCATATAATTTTGCACTACTACATAACACAGACTCATTTTCGTAATAATCATTTTTTACCATCGCCAGAGTATAAACATTGGCCAATGAGTTTCCAACAAAACTATAGTTAACTAAAAATTGCTGTTGTATCGGATATTCTTTTAATGATTTTGTGATGTTTGTTATACTTTCGTACGATGTTACATATTCAAATAAAGAACCAGATTTTTTACTATCGTATCGGGGCAGCTCTTCGATATTTGTATTAAGTAACATAGTATACTTTTGGATGATCACTTTGATGTCATTAGGTGATTCAATAGTTTTTGGAATTCCTAGCGAAAAATATTCTTCCACCGTAAGAGTCTGATCTTCACTCGCCGGCAAGTAATCAAGCGAATCATCGTTTACAGCATAACAACTACCAAAAAAACCGAACAAATTTATAATAATATATTTCAAAACTGTATCTGGTCTTTCCATCAATTCCTTAATTTTGCGATTGTACGGTTAAAGATATTTTCCGTTTTTTTAGGTATATCAAGTTCCGTTCCCATGGTTGGAGTTACCATCGTTAAAACGGACTCTCCTAAAAAGTTACCGGAAAAAATATTGTGTGGATACTTTAAAGGCTTTGGTGGAACTCCCCTTTTACCCGATACATATTTGATCATTTCGCGATAATAACCGGCAAGTTTCCGAAAAGTCTGGTTGGGTTTATAAACAAACGGTAAAAGAACTATAATTGATGTTATTTTATCTCGAAAGTTCTCAGAATTCTCCTTCATTTTTATATATAGCTGATACTGATCGAAACCCATATCCTTTTGGTGGCTATATTCCATCCGCAAACTATCAATAAAACCCTGACAACTATCAGCGTATGGTGTGATTTTATTAATAATCATACTTGTATCTTTTTTAGAAAGCCCATTGGCTTTTGCCTCCTGAAGAAGTTCAAGGCCTGCGCGTTTAAGGCTCATTCCTGCATAACAGTCGATTAGATACCCTTTGCAATGCTCTAACTTATAACCGAAAACCACTAAGTATTCCCCGATCTGGGCGGCATCTTTTGATTGATTTTGAAAAAGTGCTATTTTAGCTTGTAATTGAGCTAATCTCGCAATTTGTAATATTCCCATCATAAATCGGTCATCATCAGGGGTAATATGACCGAAATAGGGATTGTCTATCTCTTTGTAAAATTGTAAAAGTTTCTTCTGATAAGTATTTACCAATTTCTTGGCTCTGGAATAATCAAAGGGAGTTGCAAATAATATATGATTGGTTTCTTGATGGTGTTTTTTGAATTATTTGTTTTCCCATAGTACCGATGATAACATAGCCGTTATTCTCTGCAGGCAATTTTTGAAAGGATAAATACAAGTCCGAATCATTAACCTCTTCATCACTCTTTATGAAGAAATAAGCGCCTACCCATACAAAAGCAAAAATAAGAAGTATCGTAAAAGTAATCTTAATTGTGAGAATTAGCTTATTGGTATTTTGGAACATGATAAATCCTCATCTCATTACTTTCTTTCTTGCTTTTATAATAGGTATTAATATTGACCATTTATTACTGATTCTTCCCTCTCCCAACCATACACCTCAAAATATTGTGATTCATAACAATATTCCACAAATATTCAATCAATCCTACATCAGAATATTTGAAATTGCAGAAAAAAACGGGTCTGTTTATTTAAATTAGATAATTGACCATGGCGTTACATAAAAAACGCTGGAAAATTGGCCCAAAAAATTCCTTTTATTTTTATATCATTCCTGGCCCCTCCTACCCCTCCTAATCTCGCCATTGCTGTAACCATGGTTCAGGAGGGGCAGGAGGACATAAAAAAATGAACCAGGATAAAAACAGCTATCCATTACTTATCATTTCAATCTGCGGCTTTCCACCTGTCAACCGCTGTCGAGTAAAGGATCTTAGTCTTAGTCGTTGCCTCAAGGCGCGCAACCGTCGCGCATTTTTTGGTTTGCTGATTTCTTCCCGCCAATTCTCCCCGTCGCTCAGGAAATCGCAGCTAGAATAATAATGACCCCCAAAAAGGGCCGTTTGGACTTTCCGGAACCTTTACCGTTATGCTCCGTAGTCTGTCCAACAAGCCTATCGGCCCTCGATTCCAGCTAATTCCCTTTAAGGCTACTCATTACCCATATCTAGGGTAAATGTTAAAATATTTTGGAAACTACTGTCCATTTGGATGCCAACCCTCATTCTTTCTTTCTCCCTGAAGGGAGGAAGCAAGATGGAGGATTGGCGGGGTTTCAGCTACGATGGACAAAATGAAAACAACTATCTTGTTTTCGTGATATTTCGATAATTCTGAAGCAAGTTCCGGATGCGGGTAATGATTAGCCTAAAAGGGTATTCGCCTGTTTTTAGGGTCTTGACGACCACGCTCTGCAGTTCAAACACCAAGGCGTTAAATAAAAAAAGACAATGATCACGGAGGGTCCACCCCCTTTTTGGTGTGACCCATTGAATGAAAATACCGTCAGTGCAGTAATCGTGGCTTAGGAGGGGCAGGAGGACATAAAAAAAAAGAACCAGGATAAAAACAGCCAGACTTCCGAATGCGCCCCAGCCGGGGAGTTGCTTTAAGGTTGTTTGTATTTCGATATTAGCCGCAGTTGGCCAATATCAAGCTTATAAAAAAACCTCACGATTAGCGCCATAAAATATATCATCCCGATTGCTGATGAACTCACAAAAATTCTTCATCATTTCCCAGTTAGCATCAACATCAAACTCATAGCTATGCCCCCATACCGAAAAGATCTTCGGTTCGGCCGGCTTCAATCTCACAAACTCCTCGGCCAGTTTCATCAGATTGGCATCATGATGGTGGCAACTGGCTTTAAGTTCCAAGAGATTGCTCTGGATGTCAAAGTTTTGAGTGGTTTCCACGACCCTGGCATACCCGATATGATTTTCCTTGAGGACTTGAATGACTCTGGAGTCGTAAGTGCCATAGGGATAAGCCATTCCACGAATCGTACAGTCAAACATATTTTGCAAGTTTATTTTATCGTGTTCAATTTCATTGCGAATGGTATCCATATCCAGTTTTTCCAAGTGAGGGTGGCTATACCCGTGAACAGCAATCTCGTGTCCCCGGTATAGTTCCTTCAATCCCTTGGCATTCATTCGTTTTATATGAACGCCTTTCATGTCCCATTGGTAGGTATTGCTTATCATTCCGGAGTTTAAATTGAAAGTAGCTTTTAGGTTATATTGGTTAAAAAGCTTTACCAGACGGCGATCCTGCTCGACTCCATCATCATAGCTGAAGGTTAGCGCTTTATATTTATTGTCAGGAAACATCCTATAATGCTCCTTTGTTAAATATCCATCAAAAAAGTGAATATTTCATCATTCACTCCGGGTATATTTTCATGTCCGTAATCCGGATAGATTAGCATTCTTTTTGGGGAGCGGATCTTATTATAGGCCGCAAATTGAGTGGACGGCGGACAAACCGTATCCATCAGGCCTGTTGCAAAAAGTACTTCTCCTCGAATGCGCTTGACCAGATTTTGAATATCGATATAACCCAGTCTGGTAAATATCTCATGCTCTTTTTGGTGCCGCGGATCAAACAGTCGGAAATAATCCCTGATTTCCTGATAGGCCTCTTGGGCCAAATCCATTTCCCATACCCGTTTATAATCGCAAAGAAATGGATAAACCGGAGCCGCCCGTTTTATCCGGGGCTCCAGGGACGCGCATGCCAAAGTCAACGCTCCACCTTGGGAGCCGCCTGTAACACATACCCTATTTTCATCAACCTCCGGCATATTCATGGCAATGGCAGCCAACTCCGCCGTATCCAGAAAAATTTGCCGGAAAAGCAGATTTTCCGGTTTGTCATCCAAACCGCGGATGATTTGCCCGTGAAAAGTATTACCCTTGACGCCCCCCACATCCTCCGATAAGCCCCCCTGGCCGCGGCAATCCATTGCCAAAACCGAAAAGCCCAAGGCTACATAACCCAGTTTATCGTTCCAATCCCCGGAATTGCAGGTATATCCATGAAACATTAAAACCGCGGGATGTTTCGAAGGCGCATTTTTAGGCCGCAGATATTTGGCATGAATGATAGCGCCCCGCACACCGGTATAATACAGTTCAAAGCACTCGGCAAAAGGCGTTTGAAATTCGGATTTAATCAGTTTAACCTGAGGATCCATATCCCTCATCTCTGCAAGAGCGTTATCCCAGTATTCATCAAAATCATTGGGGCAAGGATTGATTCCGTTATATTTTTGCAACTCCTCTAAAGGCAGATCAAAAATCGGCATTGCTACTCCCCCTTTTTTAGCTATCTATGCTTTTATTTCAGTGCGCCATCCGATATTCCTTCAATAATGTATTTTTGTAAAAATAAATACAAGATCAACACCGGGATGAGCGACATTACCAAACCGGCCATCAAAGGTGAAAAATCTACCGTATAAGAAGAGAAAAAATTATACGTTGATAAAGGCAAGGTTCTTAATTCCGGGGATTGTAAAACTAAGCTTGGCAACAAATAATCGTTCCAAATCCACAGCACATCCAATACCACAACTGTGGATACAACGGGTTTTAACAGCGGTAAAACAATCTGGAAAAAGGTTCGTATCCTTGAACATCCGTCAATCGCGGCCGCTTCCTCCAGCGCCAATGGAACACCCTTTATAAAACCGTGAAAAGTGAATGTCGCAAAAGGAACCCCAAACCCCAAATACATAAATAACAACGTTTGCTTAGAATCTAAAAGTCCAAGATTTCCATAAATCGTAACCAGGGGAATCATGATCACTTGGAATGGGACTGTCATGGATGCTATCATCATAAAAAATAAAACTTTGTTAATCGTCCATTTAAAACGGGCAAAAAGATAGGCAGTCATCGCAGAGAAAAAAACAATGGCCAATACCCCGATCACCGTTATCATAATGGAATTTGCAAACCCAATCCCAAAATTCATATCGCTGAAGGCTTTGATATAATTATCCAAATTGAATTGGATAGGCCATGAAATAGGGTTTTCCACAAATTGCTGGGTGGTTTTGAACGTATTTAGGATGATCATTAAGAAAGGGATTAAAAAAGCGAACAACAAACCAAACAGGATTAGGGATTTCATGAATTCGATTACTTTATAGCCTTTCATCAGGCATCCACCTCCATCCTTTTCATCAAAGAGGCCTGGGTTAAAGCAATGACTGCAACGATTATGAACAGGACGATTGCTTCCGCCTGTCCAACTCCGTATTCGTTTGAAAGGAACGCCTTTTGAACAATGTGATAGGATGCCAGCTCAGTCGAACCGTATGGTCCGCCATTGGTTAATGCCAAATTCAGATCATAGGTTAAAAATGACCTTGAAATCGAAAGGAATAAACACACTACAATGCCTGGAATGGACAGCGGGATGATGATCCGCGAAACTTTACCAAAACCACTGATTCCGTCAATATCCGCCGCTTCCAAAACATCTTCCGGAACACTCATAAATCCGGCAATATAAACAATCATCAGATATCCCATGAGTTGCCAGGCATTAACGATAATTAAAGCCCAAAATGCTTTATCGGTATTGGTAAGCCAAGAGGTTTGAAACAATGTCCAGCCATAGTGCCTGCCAAGGTAAGGCAATACTTGGGAAAATAGGAACTGCCACAAGTATCCCAGTACCAGTCCTCCGATTAGATTCGGAGTAAAAAAACCGGTTCTGATAAAATTCTGTCCTTTAACTCCCCTCTTTAAAGCCAGCCCTAGAAGAAATGCCCCTACATTCGCTACTATTACCGTAAAAAAAACATATTTTAGCGTAAACCATAATTGTACCCAATAAGCTTTGTCATGAAACACTGCTTGATAATTTGAAAACCAAATAAAAGAATGACTGCCCGTCTGCATATTCCAATTGGTAAAGGTCAAATACAATCCAAATATCAGGGGTATCAAAATAACAACCGAAAATGCAAATAAGGAAGGCCCGCCGAAAACTAAAAAAGTTCCGATATCCCTTAATTTACCTCTTTTCATCATACCCAATCCTTTTTCATATTATCAAAATAATCAGCGAAAATGGGCTGTCCCAAAAGTAAATGTAAAACAAGAATACAATAACTTCAAGGCACACAAATTTGATAAGTCTATAGATTGTATTTCTTATTGATTTTTCATTACTTTTCAGACAGCCTCGTAACGATAGGCATTCCATATATTGTATATCCATTTTCACTGCAAAACCAGAAAGAGATTTTAACTACATTGATTTAGAAAATATGTCAAAAAATTAATATCCCTACCACGAAGAGCACGAAGGCCACGAAGAAAAAGGGGAAATCTTTAGTCTTCGTGCTCTAAAAACGCAAGCGTTTTTTATAGGAACTGTGTATACAATTCCACTTCGGTGTACTTCGTGGTTAATTCGTTCTATCTCTTTATTTTCATCCTTTCGCTTCCCCCGGCATGCCGGGGTGGGGGACTATCTAGAAAATACTTCGAAGTCTAAATGATCGAATCTTCCGCCAAGGCGCGGAGGCACAGAGAAAAGCGAAAAACATTGCAGGTAAAACCTCTGCGCCTGCGACACCTTATAAGGTGTCGACGTCTCTCTGCGTGAGAGTATATAACTTGTTTTCATCCTTTCACGTACCCGTGGCTAGCCTGCTGACTGGGGGGTACAACTACATAACAAATTTATTTTCCGGCAACTGATTTCCAATAGTCTTGAACTTCTTGAGTCAATCCTTTCCGATCGATTTTTCCCGCCAAATATTTTTGCATGGAATCACCCGTCTTAGCCCAATAATCCGCCGGAAAATAATTAATGACCCCGATATTAATGATTTTTCCCTGATCAATATATTCCCCGATCGCTTGGGAAGGAACATTGGTACTCTTTATTTTGACATCTTTATAAGGCAGGTTGAAACCCATTTCCGAAACCAATGCGCTTTGCCCACGTTCGCTCGTTAGCAACCAATCAATAAACTTTTTCGCCGCGGCCTGCTGTTTTGGAGTTGAGCCGGAATTATCGATGGCAAACAGCTTCGGTTCACTGACAGCGACTTGGGTATTGCCGTAATCCTCCGGATTATTGCTAATCGGGACCGGAATGACTCCAAATTCTTTGTCGATTCCTTCAAGGTTTCCAATGGTCGACCAGATCCAATCGCCCATAAAATAGAATGCCGTATCGCCCTTAGCAAAATCCATCGAATCTTTATTGTAGTCCGCAACAAGCGGATCATTCTTTCTGGCATTATACTTTTTTAATAAGTCAAAGGTATCCAAAAGGCCATTGTATTGCATATTCTTTGATAAATCGATTGTGCCCTTTTTCAAACCATCGACAAACTTACGATTTTCATCAACGCTTTTCGATTGCAAGGAATAGGTCAACCCCAAATAATGGGCGCCTAAGGACCAATTGGCTCCATGAATCATCACCGGGGATTTACCGGCGGCGGCAACCTTCTTCAATAAAGATTCCAAATCATTACGGGTTTTAATGGTTGCCGGATCAAAAACAGTTCCAATCGCTTCCTCGACAACCCGCTTATTATATAATAAACCATAACCTTGAACCGTATAGGGAATGCCAAGGAATTTCCCATCCAATAAAGCGCTTTCAACCGCCCCCGGTTGTGATATTTTCATGTATTTAGCCTTATCCGGCGCTAAATCCAAAAATTTATTTTTGTAGACCTCAATGGTCCCCGGATCAAGATTAGCAATGGTAGCCGGAGATTTCGACGCCAACAGCGCTTGAAATTTTTCCAGTTGCTGGCCTCCGATGGGAGTTGGGATCAGTTGAATCGTTACATTGGGATGTTCTTTGTGATAAGCTTGAAATAATTCTTCAAATTGTTTGTTTACTTCTGCCGAGGTGTTAAAAAATGTAATTTTTACGGTATTGTTGTCTTTTCCACATCCTAATAACCAAAAAGAAGCCACTAGTAGACAAACTGCCAGAACGGATATTTTGGTTTTTTTCATTTACATCCCCCTTATCAATATTTAAGAAAATATTCACATAACATTTATATATTAATCGATTGACATCTATATGTCAACCGGTTGATATTCCGAATCGTGATCCGTTCATAACCGTGAAATGCTTCCGATCTCCGGAAAATTTTAGTAAAAGAACTCATCCCGGACGTTCTGAAGACTGCCTTTCTCTGAGTTTTTCCTTGGAAAGATATTGGGGTATTTTTTTTTGCCTTATTATTGAATATAATAGATCATAATATGACAATCGCTTGACTGAAAGAGGAAGAAGATGGCCACAATTAAAGATGTCGCCCAAAAGGCAGGCATAACCGTTACCACAGTTTCCCGAGTGTTGAACAACCGCGGTTATATCAGTGAAAGTACCCGCCAAAAAGTATATCAGGCTATGGCAGAGCTCGATTACCAACCCAATGAGATCGCCCGTTCATTGTTCCGCAAAAAATCCAACCTGATCGGCCTGATCATCCCCACCGTAGCCCATCCCTTTTTCGGGGAACTCACCAGCTATATCGAATATTATGCCTATGAGTCCGGTTATAAGGTGTTATTATGCAACTCACACCTGGACCGGACCAAGGAAAAGGAATACGCGGACATGCTGAAAAGGCATAAAGTCGACGGGATCATTATGGGAACCCATACTCTGGAAATCGATGAATATCTCAATCTCAACCTGCCCATGGTGACCTTTGACCGCCAAATCACCCATAGGATTCCCTACATTTCTTCCGATAATTTTGAAGGGGGCAAAATAGCCACCGATTTGTTAATCCGCAAAGGGTGCAAAAAATTGGCTCACATCGCCGGTAATTTAAATTTAAATCTGCTGGCCAACAAGCGTTATGAAGCCTTTATCTTTGAAGCCATCAATCATCAGGTGGAATACACTACGGTCCAAACCAACCTGGATGTTTTCGACTTTGCCCAATATGAACGTTTAATCTACAATCTGTTCAAAGAGCATCCCGATATCGACGGCGTATTTACCAGCGATATGAAAGCGGTTCATGTCATCCAGGCCTGCCGCCAGTTTAACAAACAAATTCCGGCGGATATTAAAATAATCGGCTATGATGACATCAAAATGGCCTCACTGGTCACTCCCCAACTCACCACCATCCAACAACCCATTGAAGAAATGAGTAAGTTGGCGATTGAACTGATCATCAAACAAATTAACGGCGAAGATACCCCGGCGGAAAACATTTTGCCGGTTACCTTGATGGAACGGGAGACAACGTAATAAACGGCTCTTAAAAAAAGTACCATAATATGATCTCGATTGTTCCGTACGAAATAATCCGGAAAATAATAAGCGTGACTGAATCACCAACACCTCCACCTATTTGGGCGGCAGATAATTTTAGCGCTAATTATTTTTCTATATATCAACCGGTTGACACATTTGATGTTTCTACGATATAATTTATCTGCCACAATAAATCAAGTTAATGATGGCTTCTTTCATAATAACCACAGTGGAGGATTTAATGAAAGGCGATATTTTCGTATTGGAGGAACATCACCAAAAGGTTGCCGCGGTGATTGTTCCGGAAATACTCCCAAAAATCAAAGGGAAAACAACACGCTACACGATTACGGTGGCCGGTGAATCGGGGAGCGGCAAGTCAGAGACGGCTAAAGCCATTGCCGATGAATTGGTCAAATATGATATTCAATCCGTTATCCTTGGACAGGATGATTATTTTGTTTTACCACCCAAGTCCAATGACGCTAAAAGAAGGGTCGACCCGGAATGGCTGGGTCCCCATGTCGAAGTCCGACTGGAGGTCCTGGAGCAAAACCTAATCGATGGGATTGCCGGGAAAAATGAAATCGTCAAACCTTTAATTGATTATGATCAAAATACGATTACTGAAGAAACGGTGCCTTTGGGAGGAATTAAAGTCGTCATCGCCGAGGGAACCTATACCTCTTTGCTGAAAAATGTCGATACCAAAATTTTCATTGCCAGAAACCGCCTGGACACGCTGGAACACCGCCAAAAAAGAAGACGCGGCAATGAAGTGGGCGATCCCTTTATTGAACAAGTATTGATGACCGAACACAAGATCATTGCCGGCCATAAGCAATTAGCCGACTTTATCATTACTAAAGAATATGATGTGCAGGCAATAGAGGCATTATTACCAATAAGCTGAAGAGAGGCCGGCCAAATGACGATCAAAAATCAAGTCCAACTGATTACATACCCCGATTCGCTCGGCGGCGATCTGAAAACTTTGAATGAAGTATTGTTAAAATACTTCTCCGACATTTTTAAAGGTGGAATTCATATTTTACCGCCCTTTCCTTCTTCCGGCGATCGCGGATTTGCTCCCCTCACTTATCTTGCAATTGAACCGAAATTCGGCGCCTGGGATGATATCCGGCGCATCGCTGAAAATTTTGACGTATTACTCGACCTGATGGTGAATCATATTTCCAGACAATCTCCGTATTTTCAGGACTTTTTGCAGAAAGGGTCCGTTTCGGAATGGGCGGACCTATTTCTTACCCTGGATAAGATCTGGCCCGACGGTAACCCGGTCCGTGAAGATGTTGAAAAGCTATTTTTGCGCAGGGCCACGCCCTACTCCACCTTCACCATTCAAGATACGGGTGAGGAAGTCAAAGTCTGGACCACCTTCGGCAAACAAGAGCCATCGGAACAGATTGACTTGGATGTGAACTCTTCGGTTACCTTGAAACTGCTGGCCGATTTCTTCAGCAATTTCAGCAAACACAATGTGAAAATCGTCCGGCTGGATGCAGTCGGTTATGTCGTTAAAAAGATGGGAACCAGCTGTTTCTTTGTAGAACCGGAGATTTATTCGTTTTTGAACTGGATTCATCATCTAGCCCATTCATTCGGCATCGAATTGCTGCCCGAAGTCCACGCCCACTATACTACCCAATTCAAACTGGCTGAAAGGGGGTATTGGATTTATGATTTTATCCTGCCGTATATGGTTCTTGAGGCTTTGTTCAACAAATCCAGCGCTAAATTACGGGAGTATCTCAAAATTCGCCCCCATAAGCAGTTCACCATGCTGGACTGCCATGACGGCATCCCGGTGAAACCCGATCTGGATGATCTGATGCAATCGGATGAGGCCCGCAAACTGGTGGATGTCTGTCTTCAAAGAGGCGCTAATCTTAGCCTGATTGTTTCCGAGCAACACAAGGATAAGGACGGATTTGACGTTCATCAAATCCGCTGCTCCTATTATTCGGTTCTTAACTGTGATGACGACGCCTATTTGGCAGCCCGGGCCATTCAGTTTTTTGCACCCGGAGTGCCCCAAGTGTATTATGTGGGATTATTGGCCGGTGAAAATGACCTTGAAAATGTTAAAAGAACCGGTGAAGGCCGCGAGATCAACCGCCATAATTTCAGCCTCGGCGAGATCGAACAGGCGGTCCGGAAAGATGTTGTCCAACGGTTGCTGCGACTTATCCGCTTTCGCAATGAGTATCCGGCTTTCAATGGAGAGTTTGCGGTTTTGAACTCCAGAGATGATCAAATCCGCTTATCCTGGCAAAAAGAAACCTCTATTTGCACATTGAATATCGATTTGCAAATAAACCGCTCCGTGATTGAATATCGCGATGTTGCGGGCCAGATGGCGCAATATGACGTCTAATGATTCAAGATTTGCGACAAGCGGGTTGCATGACAACCCCAGACAACGGTATCTCCAGTTTAAAAAACTTGTTACATCCTTCGTAACAAGTCGGTTGCTTTTCCATAATCAATCGCTTTTAAAATCTTTCCATTTCCCGGTGTCCAATGTCCTTCCGGTAATACATTCCCTCAAAGTTGATCTTCACAATATCCCGGTAAGCGCCTGCAATTGCTTCCCGGATATCGGCTCCTTGATGCACCAGATTTAAAACCCGGCCCCCTGCGGTTACGGTATCCCCTGCCGCCGTGAGCCTGGTTCCCGCCTGAAATACCAGCGAATCCTTTACTTTTTCGATTCCGGTAATCTCTTTGCCATCCTGGTATTTACCGGGATAGCCTGCCGAGGCTGCTACCACACATACGGAAGTGGCGCCCGTTTTCCACCGGATCGCGGATAGATCCAATTTCCCCTCGACAGCATTCAAAAAGATTTCCGCCAAGTCCGATTCCAGCAACGGCAGGACCGCCTGGGTCTCCGGATCGCCAAAGCGCACGTTGTATTCTATGAGCTTCGGACCGTTTTGAGTAATCATCAATCCCAAAAACAGGGTTCCGATGAAAGGAAAGCCTTCCTCGGCCATCGCTTGGAGGGTGGGATTCAATATCTCATTTTGGACCCGGGCGGAGATTTGGGGAGTAAACACCGTAGTCGGCGTATAAGTGCCCATTCCACCCGTATTGGGGCCGCTGTCACCATCGCCGATCCTTTTATGGTCCTGCACTGGCAACATGGGCACGGCGGTTTTTCCATCACAAAACGCCAACAAAGAAACTTCCTCACCTTCCAAAAACTCTTCGATGACAATGGAGTTTCCCGCCTCACCAAAGACCTTTTGGGTCATCATTTCATCGATGGCCTGGGTGGCAGAACGCATGTCCATGGCAACCGTGACACCCTTCCCGGCGGCCAGTCCATTGGCTTTCACGACAACAGGAGTCCCTACCTTCTCCAGATACTGCTTGGCGGATACCGGATCGCTGAAAATTTCAAAGCCGGCGGTGGGAATATTGTACCGCTTCATAAACTCTTTGGCATAGCTTTTACTGGCCTCCAACCGGGCGGCCTGCCGGGAAGGACCGTAAATTTTCAAACCCCGCTTCCTAAACTCCCCGACCACGCCTTCGGCAAGATAGGTTTCCGGACCGACCACCGTTAAGTCAATCCGGTTTTTTTGGGCGAAATCGGCCATCGTGTCGATACTGAGCGGGCTGAGGACGACATTCTCAGCTATTTGGGCTGTCCCGCCGTTACCGGGACAACAATAGATTTTTGAAACGAGCGGACTTAAAGCTAATTTCCAAGCAATGGCATGCTCCCGTCCGCCATTGCCGATCACCATGACTTTCAAAAAAATACCCCCTAGGCCAAACGGAATAAAGACATTTTAAAATTTTACCGGCCAAGGCCGGTAGATGTGAAACTGATCATGGATGAAAATTCAGATTGCCAGCGGTTTGCCCACAATCTGTTGATAAGCTTCCAAATATTTTTCGGTGGTTTTCCGGATAATCTCCTCCGGCAACTTCGGGGCAGGCGGGTTTTTATCCCAGTGGATGCTTTCAAGATAATCCCGGACATATTGTTTATCGAAACTAGGCTGAACCTTTCCCGCCTGATATTGGCTCTTGGGCCAAAACCTTGAGGAATCGGGGGTGAAAATCTCATCAACCACCGTTAACACTCCATCAACAAAAGCGAACTCAAACTTGGTGTCCGCCAAAATAATTCCGCTTGCTTCCGCCTTGGCCGCTCCGATTTGATAGAGCTTTAAAGAATAATCCTTTAGCTTTTCCGCAAGTTCCCGGCCAACCTTAGCGGCCAGTTCGGAAAAGGTTATGGGCTGATCATGGCCTTCCGATTCTTTGGTGGTAGGGGTAAAAATCGGCTCCGGCAATTTACTGCTCTCTTCCAACCCTTTGGGAAGTTCAATTCCGTTGACGGATCCGTTTTTAAGATAATCTTTTAACCCGCTGCCTGTTAGGTAACCCCGTACGACGCATTCCACCGGAACGACCTGCCCTTTTTTCACCAGCATGGAACGGCCTTGTAACAACGTTCTTTCCTCCGCGGTCAAGCCCGGCACCTGATTCATATCGGCTGTAATCAAATGATTGGGAAGGCTGTCTACGGTCTGACCAAACCAGAATACGGATAAACCCGTTAAAACGTTTCCCTTTTCCGGTATCGGTTCTTCAAATACGACATCGAAAGCGGACAGTCTGTCCGTCGCCACAATCAATAAATACTGATTCAAGTCGTAAATGTCTCTTACCTTACCGCGGGCTATCAGCGGGAATGATTTTAAAGCTGTTTTACTTACAAGCGCCATTCTCTATTCCTCCTACATACAGTCACTATATTCCATAACATTATTGCATTGCCGCCTGTGGGACAGCCATACAAGTAAACTGGGCTTCACTAACCAATTCATTGTTACTCAATACCCTACCCTTAAATTTTCCGGCCCTGGCCTTATATCTCAGCAATTCGACCTCAATACGCAGTTGATCACCGGGTTGAATCGCCCGGCGAAATCTGGCTTTTTCAACCGCAGCAAAGAGGGGCACGCTATTTTTGTCTTCGGCAAGTTCCATCGTTACAAAGCCGGCCAGTTGCGCCATGATTTCAATCTGAATGGAACCCGGGATCAAACAATCGCCATTAAAATATTGCTGCTGGCAATAATAGTCATCGGTTGTGATGTTCTTAATTCCCACCGCCCGCTTCCCCTTATCGATCTCAATGACCCGGTCAATCAATAAAAACGGATAACGATGCGGCAACAAGTCTTTAATCATATTAATATCAAGCACAGGGCATCCCCCTTTGACAATGAATGAATAATTATTGAGATCTTCTTGCTTCCCGGGGCTAAATCCTTTAAATTTCTTACAAAACCCCTTGCGATGAACCTGGCTGATGAAAGGGAAATTCTATCAGATTATCTTTGTCTCTTCTTCCCCTCGGTTGACAACTTATCTTTTTAACAAAACCCGGTTCCCTGCCACGGTGATTCGTTCCTCAACCAACAGCTTGACGGCCTCCGGGTAGATTTGATGTTCGACGGCAAGGACTTTAGAGGCCAAGCTATCCGGCGTATCGCCATCATCGACTGCCACGATTCCCTGGCGGACGATGGGGCCGACATCGGTTTCCGGGGTCACCAGATGAACCGTGACGCCGGAAAACTTGGCCCCTGAGGCGATTACCGCTTCGTGGACATGGTGTCCGTACATGCCTTTACCACCGAAAGAAGGCAGTAAGGCGGGATGAATGTTCAAGATCCGTTCCCGGTACTTTTGAATCAGGCAAGGATCTAAAATCCGCAGAAAGCCCGCCAGGCATACCAAGTCGATACCATAATGTTCGAAACGGCGGGAAATAGCTTCCGAAAAATCCGCAGCCGTCAAATAGTCCCGATGGTTAATAACTTCTGCCGGAATACGGTGTTTGGTGGCCCGTTCAAGGGCAAAGACACCCGGCTTGTTGCTAATCACCACCCCAACCCCGGCATCAAACATTCCGGTTTCAGCGGCATCAATGATGGCCTGAAGGTTTGAGCCGCCTCCGGAGACGAGCACACCAATTTTCTTCAAAGGGACCTCCAAGTAATACGAAATCAAAACTTTAAGGTAACTTTTTTATCTCCCGAGACCACCATCCCCAACCGGTAACTCTGGGGAATTGCATCGTTTACCGCTTGGACATCACCGGGCGCGCAAACAATCACCATTCCGATGCCCATATTAAAAACACGATAGGCTTCTTCATCCGGAATATCAGCCGATTTCTGCAGAAAATCAAAAACAGGTAAAACCGGCCAGCTTCCTTTATGAATCTCCACTCCGCATCCCTCGGGCAAAATCCGCGGGATATTGTCATAAAAACCGCCGCCGGTGATATGGGCCATGCCTTTGATATTTTTTTGTTTCACCAAAGGATAAAGTTGCCGGTAATAAGAACAGTGCGGCGCCAGCAAAGCATCTCCAATGGTGGAGGCGATTTCCGGAACGTAGGTTGATGGAGCGAGTCCCAGTTGCTCAAAACAAATTTGCCGGGCCAAAGAGTAGCCATTGGTATGCAACCCCTTGGAGGGCAGCCCGATGACAACATCGCCCGGTTGGATGGAAGAACCGGTAATTAACAAATCCCTTTCCACTATGCCGATAATGGTCCCGGCCAAGTCGAATTCCCCCGCTGAATATATGCCCGGCATCTCGGCGGTCTCCCCGCCGATGAGTACACATTCATTTTCAAAGCACCCTCCGGCAAGCCCCTTGACGATTTCAGCGATCATATCCGGTTGAACCACACCGGCTCCGATATAATCCAAAAAGAACAAAGGCCTGGCGCCTTGGACCAAAATATCGTTGACACAGTGATTGACCAGATCATATCCTACCGTGTCATAACGTTCCATGGTAAAGGCCACTTTCAGCTTCGTTCCCACTCCATCGGTACTGGATACCAGGACCGGCTCCCGGTAATCCCGGACCGGAAAGGCATAGAGCCCGCCAAAATTACCGATATCCCCCAGAACATGGGAGTTATAAGTACCCTGGACTAAATTCTTGATTCGTTTCACTGCTTCATTGCCGGCATCGATATTCACGCCGGCGGCTTTATAGAGATCGGCCATGAATTTACCTCTCTTCCAACTGATACTTACTGCCCTTCTCCCCCGGAAGCGGGATTGGGTATTCACCGTTAAAACAAGCCATACAAAGTTGTTCCTTCGGTTTCAGAGCCCGGTATAAACCTTCTTGGGTCAGATAGGTTAGACTGTCGGCTTGAATATAATTGCGGATTTCCTCCACCGAATGAGCAGAGGCGATTAATTCTTTCCGGACTGAAGTGTCGATTCCATAATAACAAGGGTGGGCGATCGGCGGAGCACTGACGCACATATGAACTTCCTTGGCGCCCGCTTCCCGTAATAGGTGAATAATTTTGCCGCTGGTAGTGCCCCGGACGATCGTATCATCGATGATCACCACCCGTTTGCCCTTTAAAACCTCTTCCACCGGATTCAGCTTAATCCGTACCCCCAAGTCGCGCATATTCTGTTGGGGTTGAATGAATGTCCTCCCGATATAGGGATTCTTAATTAAACCGATATCATAAGGAATGCCCGAGCTTTCGGCAAAACCCATTGCCGTTGAACGGCCGGTATCCGGGACCGGGATGACCACATCCGCCTTCCCGGTAAACTGTTTGGCAAGTTCCCGGCCCATCGCTTTTCTGGATAAGTGAACGTTAATCCCATCAATATTGCTATCCGGCCGGGCAAAATATATATATTCAAAAACACATAGAGCTTCGGCTTTTGCCTTGGGCAGGTAATAACTTCGCAGGCCTTCACTATCAATCATAATGAGCTCACCCGGGGCAATATCCCGGATGAAACGGGCTCCCATGCTGGAGAAGGCGCAACTCTCCGATGAGATAACATAAGCGTCCCCCAGTTTACCCAAACATAAGGGCCGGTTTCCGTGAGGGTCCCTTAGTCCGATCAGAGTATCCTTGGTCATCAACACCAGGGAAAACGAACCCCGTAAAACCTCGGCTGATTTCAAAATCGCTGTCGGTAAATCATCCTGACTATGACGGGCGATGAGATTGATAATTACCTCCGTATCGGTTGTCGTTTGAAATACGGAGCCGTTTTCCTGTAAATCCTGCCGCAGTTCCTCAGTATTCACCAGGTTACCGTTATGGGCCACCGCCAAAATTCCTTTGGAACACCGGGCCATCAAGGGTTGCGCATTGGCCAGCAAACTTGAACCGGTCGTGGAATAACGGACGTGGCCGATTCCAATCCTGCCTTTAAGCTGTTCCAGGATATCCTTGTTAAATACGTTGGACACCAAGCCCATATTTTTATGAGCGAGGACATGCTGCCCATCGGAAATAACCATTCCGGCGCTTTCCTGGCCACGGTGCTGCAAGGCGTAAAGCCCGATATAAGTTAAAAATGAAGCCTCAAAATCCGGTTCATTACTGTAGACTCCAAATACGCCGCAGGCTTCTTCCTGATGGTCTTCCTCAAGAAAAACATCTGCGCGTGCGCACCCGTTATCGCAAATCACTTCGTCCAATCATCACAGCTCCTTACTCATGGGTATCGTTTCATCCGGCAACAACAAACAGCTCATTCCCTAAGCCTAATCCTCACAGGCCCAACCGCTGCTCCCACTCCCTGCAGACCTGTTCCGCTTTTTGTTCGGCATGGCCAATATATTTTTGGGGATGGTCCAATATCTCCGTTTGCCTCGGGGTAAGTTTACTCAAATACGGGGCCAGATCAGCCTGTTCATCCAGTAACTCCCGTAAGGTTTTACCGGTCTTTTGCGATTGAAGTGTTAAAACCCGGACAACCTCATGGGCATTGGGATGGTTTAAAGATGCCAACAAAATGTAAATCGGTTCTGCAATCACCATTTCTTTGGTGCTGGCAAAGTTCCTTTCCATCCGTTCCTTGTCAACCACCAGCTTTTTAAGGACTTTGATCATTCGCTCCACCGCAGCCACAAAACCAACCACGATTTCCGGCACGAAACGGCCGGAAGCGGAATTGGTAAGGTCCCGCTGGTGCTCTGAAATTTGGTCGGCATACAAGGTAATCATTCTGGGCATAAATTCTTTCCACATACTCTTCACATGCTCGAAATTCCAGGGATTCCGTTTATGGGGCATGGTTGAGGAGCCAACCTGGGTAGCCTCAAAAGCCTCTCCCACTTCGCCGATTTCCGTACGTTGCAAATGACGGATATCATCGGCTAAATTGGCTAAAACGCCGAATGCCGAAATGATACTGTGAATATAATCGGTCAAGTACTCGGGCTCCACAATTTGGTTAGAGTAATTGGCCGGTTTCAAACCGAGTTCTCTTAGAACCTCAGCCTCAAACTCCTCCGGATCGTCAAAAAAGAGCGAACTCGCATTATAAGCTCCCACAGCTCCGGCGATTTTCCCTCTGAGTTCTTGAGAAAATTTGGATACCAACTCGATTCTTGAACCAAACCTGCTTACATACTCAGCCATGGCAAATCCGAAAGTGATCGGCACCGCATGCTGCCCGTGAGTGCGCCCTACTTGCAAAGTCCCTTTTTCCCGGCGGGCGATCGCAATCAGCAGCGACTCCAATTCACGCATTTTCGGCAATACCACTTTTTCAGTGGCTTCCTTAAACCGCATGGCCGTGGCCGAATCCATGACATCGACTGAGGTCACGGTAAAATGAACAAAAGGCCGGGCTTCCTCGCTGACTTGGCGTTGGACGCAATTAACGAGCGCTCGGATGTTGTGTTTGGTTTTTTCTTCTTCCATGTAGACCGCTGAAGGGTCGATATTTTCACAAGCTTTGACAATTTCAGCCGCAACCTCCGGGCTACAAAGGCCTCTTTTGGCGAGAACCTTGGCCAGAGCGGCTTCAACCTTTAACTCGTACCCAATATAGGCATTCTCTGAAAAATATTCGGCCAGTTGGTCCCATAAAGCCTGATTTGATAAATAATAACGGTGGTCTAACGGACTTAAGCTTAAGAATAGATCCCGGTCCAAAAAATCAGCTCCCTAAAAAAAATTAGGCGGATAGGCACCTTTATTAAAAGAACCTATCCGCCCGGGTTTTTATCCCTCTACGGTGTAACATCTTAAGGAAAAACCTTACGATGCCTGCACCACTTGGTCCAGACTTTTGAACATTCAAAACGGAACCCTAGGTGCACTTCCAAATATTTTAAATATCAGTTTCATTCTAACAAAACCGGAGGGAGGTTGTCAACCATCTCTTCCAACTTATTGTCCGCAAAAATTTTGAAGGAATGACTCATTCTCACAAATTTTAATCCGGCGGATTAAAATTTGTCGGTATCATTGGTCAGAGGTATTATATCCTCCGGAGAAACAACTTTAGTTTTAACGGCTTTATCCCCCACCGGACCCAGCGCTTTCCAAGAAGACAAATGATCCGTCATCACCGCAACCTCCGGATTCCCTTGCGAGAGTTTATGGTGAAGAGGATGGGTTATTGGATATTTTTCCATCTCTACGGTGGCTTTTTGCCCATTCACCATCTCCGAAAGTTCCCTGACAATCTTTCGCATATTCTCAGCCTGGGCATTCAATTCCTCGGCCGCCGAAGCGCTTTCTTCGGCATTGGCCGCATTTTGTTGGGTCACCGTTTCCACCTGGGTCATTGCTCTATTTACTTGTTCAATCCCTTGAGATTGTTCCTGGCTTGCCGCGGCTACTTCTTCCATTAATTCGCTGACCTTTTTGGTTTGCTGGGTGATTTCATTAAGGGCTTCACGGACCTTATCCGCCACCGATACGCCGTTAGTTGACAGTTCAATATTGTTTCCGATAATGTTTGTCGTATCTTTGGCCGCTTGAGCGCTACGCCCGGCCAAATTCCTGACTTCTTCGGCAACCACCGCAAAACCCATTCCGGCTTCTCCGGCTCTGGCGGCTTCAATTGCGGCATTGAGCGCGAGAATGTTCGTTTGGAAAGCAATGTCGTCGATGACTTTAATGATTTTAGCGATTTCGTCGCTGGATTTCTTGATTTCCTGGATGGAATCCATCATTTGTTGCATTTGGGTGCTGCCAATGCCGGAAGATTGTTTGGCTTGTTCTGATAATTGCGCAGCTTGTTTGGTATTGGTGGTGTTTTGTAACATCATCGAGGCTGATTCCTGCAGGGTGGAGGATGTCTCTTCAATGGCGGCGGCTTGTTCGGTGCTGCCCTGGGATAACTGCTGCGCGGAAGCGGATAATTGAGTGGACGCCGCAGCCACCTGCCCGGCCCCTTCCGTTAAAGCATTGACGATTTTGGTTACCGGCAGAGTGATACCGCGGGTAATGAAAATGGTGATCCCTATACCGAAAACAATCGCAATGACGCTAAAAAAGCTTAATAACACCACGGAATTTCGAAAGACGTTTTGGGCCGCAGTTTCCTCGGTTTTATTCATGTCCTCACAATATTGAACATACTCTTCCACTTTGTCTATGGCCGTTTGCTCGGCAGGATCAACCTGCCCCATTAATAGTTCCATTGCCTCCTGGTTCTTATTCGACCGTCTCAGCTCAAGGACTTGATTATTGAGGGGCACAACTACAGATGCCTTTTCTCCAATTTCCTCCCGCAGCCTATTTCCGGTTTCCGAGCGGGCCGATAAATCTTGCAATTCGCCATAAAGCTTCTGGTACCGCTCACGAAGGGGAGCCATTTTGTTGATATATTCTCCGGACATGCCATCATCAGTCGTTGCAACGGATATTAATACATTTTCCCGGATTTGATGTAATGTATCCAAAATATTGTACGCTAATTCCAGCTTCACATTGTTCTCATTGATAATCCTCTTCATACTGGCCTGATTATTCACCATGTTAACCAGTGCTACCGAAACCGCAATCAACAACAACAACAGCATCATGCCAAATCCCAAATAAATTCTGGTTCCTACAGTCATTTTCTTGTGCCCGATCATCTGCATCGCTCCTTTTTTTCACCATGACTTCTAAAATGTTGCCATCCCCCTGAGCGTTTAAAATTTTATGGGGATAATGTTCGACTCGCTCAACATTTTTAGAATGATCTGGATTTCAATACAAAAATAATTCGCCAATTTATCCCATCAAAGTTTTTTGCAAAACAACCGCATCATCCTTATTGATGATTTTTTCAATATCAATCATTAAAATCACCTTATCGCTCAATTTACCGATCCCCAATAAAAGCTGGCCTTCAGTTTGCCCATACTCCCCCGGCTCTTCAATCTCACCCGGCTGAATATTGCGAACCTCGGCGACATTATCGACGACAACACCTACCGCTCGCTGATTGGCCCCTAGATTGACTTCAATCACGATAATACAAGTACGGTCGGTATAATCTTTCTCAGCCATTTCAAATTTTAACCGCAAATCAATAATGGGAACGATCTTACCTCGTAAGTTAATAACCCCTTTGATATAACCCTTCGTCTTGGGAATATGGGTAACTTCTTGCATCCCGATAATCTCTTTCGCTGTCCGGATGGGTATCCCATAGATTTCATTTCCCAATCCAAAAGTTAAATATTTGTCGTTCTGGGTTGCCATTTAATCCACCGCCTTCTAAATTTATGGTATATCAGTACACATCATGCACCCAAATCGAAAACAGGAAATGTATAAAATTTGGTGTTTTTGTATATGATATATGTTAAATACTAATTAAAGATAGTTTGTCAATTATAAAAATTTTTTAAACAGAACCAGATTCATATTAGTTATTTGTTAAAAAGCATAAAGTAAGCTATAATAAATAGGCATCCGGATATTTTACCATTTAAATGAAAAAATAGAAAAAATTATATAATTGAGTTATATTACCCTTAATAATAAATATGGGTTACTTATATGAATATCGGAAGCCAAATTAAAAAAATTAGAGAATTTTTCAATTTATCTCAAGTTCTTTTCGCGCAAGAGCTCGGGATTACTCAAGCTCACGTCTCGAAAATCGAACACGGTTTGGAAAAGCCCTCCGAGCAATTATTATTAGCCTTATGTTGGCGCTTTGGTATTCGTAAGGAATGGATCATGGCCGGTGACGGAAAGATGCTGCTGGATATAGACATATATTTACGGCATATTCTAGAGTTATATGGGGAAGAAATTTTCCGAAAAAGCGCCGTTTATTCAAAACTTCAAAATGAAGCGGCAATGGGATTTCCCTCTGAAGAAGAAGGAATAGCGGATGAGGAATTCTTAGAAATGATTCACTATCTAATGAAACTTTGGAAAACGGGGAACCGGGATCTGCAAGGATGGATAAAGATCCAGTTTAAAGAGGCTTTCCCTAAATTTGAAGCATCTCAAAGTAAAACTGTTGCTTCACAAACTCCATCCAAGAAGACTTCAAATGATCCAATCAATCGAAAACTCCCGGAATGATTCGAGCCCAATTTCCCGGGAGTTTTCACTTGGGAAATAAACGAATATTCCGCGACTTTTTAAAAGTGATCCGGATCTTTCTCCAAGGGGATCACTTCTTCGGGAGAGACCACTCTGGCCGATTTATCATGCAATAACCCATTGGACTGTTCGCCGCGGAATTTGGTCTGGTCCTGCGGAAGCTTGCCTATTCTTTTCATTCCTTGATTACTGTAGGTCAAATGGCGCAACGGTTTACCGGCTTGCTCCATCTCCGCCTTCAAGGCCGCCGTTGAACCATTGACCAACTCCGAAAGCTCCCTTACAATTTGATTCATGCTCTCGGCCTGTGCGTTTAGCTCTTCGGCTGCCGAAGCACTTTCTTCCGCGTTAGCGGCATTTTGTTGGGTTACGGTTTCGACTTGGCCCATGGTTTTACTAACCTATTCGATTCCTTGAACTTGTTCCTGGCTGGCAGCAGCTATTTCATCCATTAACTGACTGACCTTTTTGGATTGGGCGGTAATTTCGTTTAAAGCCTCACGGACCTTATCCGCAACAGCCACACCAACATTGGATAGCTCAATATTGGTTTCAATAATAGCGGTAGTATCCTTGGCCGCCTGGGCGCTTCTTCCTGCTAGATTTCGCACTTCCTCAGCGACTACGGCAAACCCCATTCCGGCCTCACCTGCTCTGGCAGCCTCAATTGCCGCATTAAGCGCCAGAATATTGGTTTGGAAAGCGATGTCATCGATAACTTTGATGATTTTGGCGATTTGGTCGCTAGATTTTTTAATTTCCTGAATCGATTCCATCATCTGCTTCATTTCGGCACTACCTTTATTGGCCGACTCCTCGGCTTGAACCGAAAACAGGGCAGCCTGTTTGGTATTGTTGTCATTTTGAGCCATCATCGAGGCCGACTCTTGAAGAGTCGACGAAGTCTCTTCTATGGCTGCGGCTTGTTCAGCGCTTCCTTGGGATAATTGACTTGCCGATGCCGATAACTGATGAGAGGCTACCGCGACCTGTCCGGCGCTTTCCCCTATCCGGGCGATCATTGAATTCATCGGCCTAGCAATACTTTGGGTGATAAAGGAAGTGCCGGCAAATCCAATCAGGATACAAAAAACAGCCAGAACAATCAATACCTGAAATGTGGTCGCAAAAGTTTTGGTTGTGGCTCTACTCTCAACATCATTATTTTCATCTGCAACCTTAATCAGTTCTTCAAGCTTATTTAAGGATTCCCGGATCAAAGGATCCGCCTGAGTGTCCAATAAATCTTGCGCTTCGGCGGTGTTTCCCGAAGCAATCAATTCAGTCACTTGATTATTGACAGATTTTGATTGCGAACGGATGCCATTATAACTCTCCAATAATTCTTTTTCTGTTGGGGTAAGCATCAAAGTTTCTAGCGATTTCATCGCATTGTCCAAATTCGAACGGGCTTCGGCGGTCTCATTTTTTAACCTTTCCAAAGTCTCCTGATCACCCGCAAACACGAGATCACCACGGGTATTGCCGGAAACGACCAAGGCCGATTGTTTTATAATGCCAACTAATCTTATGGTTTCAGAATTATCCATCACCTTGTTGAATTGGGATTGAAAAATCCGCATACTGAATAAAGAAATACCAACTAATAGGACAACGAGAATCAGAACCAAAGCATAGCCTAATACAATCCGGGTCCTTAATTTTGCCTTCATTTTATTGATGATCCTCCCTATTTTTTATTATAATGCCCTTTCGGTTCCAATCTAATGGCTCCAATCCAAAATCATTCAAAGCATATAGATAGACAAAAAGAACCAAAATCGAGCACCCTTTTTGAAAAAAAGAATTAAATCGGCATTACATAATAAATTTCCTTATTAATCTATCATCCGAGTTCTTTTTCAAATTATCGGCCATTTTTTACAATAAGTTAACAAATTACTCTTATCTTAAAAAAATATTCATATTAGCAATAATTAAAAAATATCCATTTAAAATTTTTATGCCCGATGAAAACATCGGCATAGTATACAAATACTTGATTGTTTTTTGTATAACCACCCGAAGATATCCAAATATTTGACGGAAATAGCATTTTATAATAAAAAAAGCAATGCCTTTTCCTGGCATTACTTTTTCAGGTTTATTTGTGATAGTATAGACCTTATTGCATATTCATAAGATTATTCATACCAGTCACTTTGACGAATATCATCGGTTTGATAGACCAAAACTTTACCCGTCATTGAGTTAAATATTACTTTACGGCCATAAGTGCCTCCAACTTCCTTGGTTACGACTTTGATGCGGTAATCGGCCAATAATGCCTCGGCTATCGCACTATTTTCATTTCCAATGGTTGAATTGGAGTTTGGATTATGAGCCCCACCAATCATATGAGCTTTAAGGCGATTCAAATCAGCTCCCATGTCTTGCATCAACCGTAACAAATGAGGAATTGCAAGTTCCCCAATTTTACCGTTGGTTTCGCCATGAACGGATGTTGGATAAATAAAATGACAAGCCCCGCCAAATTGTTGATTGCTATCCCATAAACAGACCGCTACACATGAACCTAGTACAATATGGATCAAATGGAGCTCTTGACTGGCAAAAATATAGCCCGGTTGTAAAAAATAAGTCTTTGATTCCTCCATGATATCTCCAAATCACCAGCTTCTGTTTATTTATGAATTACTGCCGTACCAATCTTCTTTACGTACATCGTTAATTTTATAAATAAGAATTTCTCCGGTGCTGCTGTTAAAGACTACTTTCCTTCCAAACTGGCCTTTAACATCCCGGGTCAAAACCTCAATCTGGTGCTGCCGCAATAACTCATCGGCCAAATCCGCATTGGCAGATCCAACGATAGAATGAAATTTGGCGTTATCGCCGCCCCCAACAATATGGGCTTTTAACTCTCCCTTTAGCGAACCCATTTCTAACATTAACCGTATCATATGAGGGATTGCTACTTCGCCATACTTGCCGTTATGTTCTCCATCAGTCGATTTCGGTAAAATGTAATGACAGATTCCACCATACCGGTGTTTGGGATCCCATAAACAGACCGCAACACATGAACCGAGTACGGTATGAACCAAATGGGGTTCGGAGCTGGTGAATATATACCCTGGATGTAAAAAATAAGTTTTTGGTTCTTCCAATTTGTTTCCCTCAAGTATTCTTTTTATACTTTTTCTTCAGTTATTTTTTGTTTAAGGTAAGAAAGATCCTCTCCGCTCAATATCTGTTCGATATCTAAAATCATGACCACCCGATCTTTCAATTTACCGATCCCAGCCAAAAAATCGTTTTCAAATTGGGAATCATACTCCGGTAACAAATCAATCTCATTTTTTTGAATATTGATGACTTCGGCCACTGTATCCACGGCTACGCCAACTAAATAATGCGCTTGTTCGGTTACCATTTCAATAACAATGATACAAGTCCGGTCAGTATATGGTTTTTCCACCATCCCAAATTTCAAACGCAAATCAATAATTGGAATGATCTTACCCCGTAAATTCATAACACCCTTAATGTAGTTTTTGGTTTTGGGAATGTGAGTAATCTCCATTACGCCGATAATTTCCCGGGCTTTTTTGATAGGGATCCCATATATTTCTCGATCTAAAAGGAATGTTAGAAATTTACCCCCTTCAATGACCATTCGAGTTTCCTCCTAATTATCCTAGTGTAATTGCAGATAGTAACCAATCGTTTAAAACAGAACAACCGGCTGTTTATTTTTCATTTTTGTAAAAAGGCCTGATAAAGAATTCATTCGACCTTGTAGAGATTTTCAATATCCAATATTAAAGCGACCGTACCGTCACCAAGTATTGAAGCTCCCGATACATAATCCAATTCACTAAACTCGCTTCCGAGAGGTTTGATGACAATTTCACGGCGATCAACCACATTCCGCACCGGAAGGGCCTTGAGCTTTTGCTCAACTTCCACTAAAACTACCAACTCCGCCGTCTTATCATACTCTACCGCAACTTGAGTCCCACCAAACAATTTAGTCCAGGGGATCAGAGGAATAATTTCATCTTTGATACGAATCATGACTTTGTTTCCGCTGATATTAACCCATTGACCTTCTTCCGGTTTAAGGATTTGTTTGATATAGAGTGTTGGGATAATATAGCGCACTCCTAAGATATCGATAATCGTTCCATTAATTACCGCTAAGTTAATCGGTATTTTTAACGTAAAGGTACAGCCCTGACCGGGTCTGTTATTAACCTCTACTTTTCCCCCTATTTTGGCGACTTCGGTTTTTACCACATCAAGACCAACCCCGCGTCCGGAAATATCCGTTATCTTTTCCGCAGTCGAAAACCCGGGTAAAAAAACAACATTGATGATTTCGTCACTGGTATATATTTTTTCGGGGTCCAGCATCTTCTTCTCAATTGCTTTTTGATAAATCCGCTCGGTATCCAATCCCCGGCCATCATCGCTAATTTCTATATAAACATTGCCGCGTTTACTATAAGCCGATATTTTAACCAAACCCTGAATTGATTTCCCCTTGGCAGGCCTGTCCGCCTCATCTTCTATACCATGAGATATCGAATTTTTTACCAAATGGACCAGGGGATCCAATATCCGTTCAGCCACACCGCGGTCAATTTCCGTTTCTTCTCCTGTCATTTCGATATTTACATTTTTTTCTAATTCGGCAATCGTATCCCGACCGATACGGTTTATCTTCTGAAAGGTTGATTTCAAAGAGACCATTCGTAAAGACATCGAAATATTCTGAACATCTTTGGAGATTTTCTCCATTCTCAAAAGATTCGTAACCAAAGAGTCATTGGTTCCAAAGCGCTTTACGGCATCTTGTTCAATTTGGGATTGAATGATGACTAATTCACCGATTAAATCGACTAAATTATCAATTTTCAACGCCGACACTCTTGTATATCCGCCACTGGCATTCAATAAATTGGCGGCTTTTTCTTGAATTCTCAGTGATTGAAGGACGTCTGCGGCCTCGGCTTTTTTTTCTTTTACCGCCAATTGTCCTAATTTTAGTTCAGGATGATCTTCTTGCTTTTCTAACAATTCCGCGACGGCTTTAGGATCAAGTCCCTGTCCGACCATTATTTCGCCAATTTTATCTACCTTGATAGCTTGAATTTCTTCAGCCGGTGTCGTATTTACAGGAGAAGCCTGGGAATAAATCATTCCTTTATTAAGGAGTTCCAAATGATGTTCGACAGTCTGCAAAAAACCCGGATCTTCGTTGAGGGTAAGGTCATCACAAATCCTTTTTAATAAGTCCGAAGAAGCTAGCACCATATCGACAAAGCTCTTGCTGACTTTTAAATCACCCTTACGGCATTTATCCAACTCTGTTTCGGTTTGATGAGCTATTTTCCGTACGAGGTCTTGATTGACAAATCCGGCCAAACCCTTCACTGTATGAAAAGAACGAAATAAGCTGTTGACTAACTCCAAATTTTCGGGATCGGTTTCTAACGCCAAAACACTCATTTCAATGTTTTCAATATGTTCTCTTGTTTCAACTAAGAAATCATTTAAAAACTCGGGATCAACTTCCAGAGCTTCTTTTTTCTCAGGGATTGTCGCGGTTTCCCCTTTAAGTGGCGCTGTTTCTATATTGACGTTTTTAGTTTCTTCTTTTTGTGAGGGATCCGGATCTTCCATAATTATTTTAGCGATTATTTCATTGACCTCATTATTTTGAGAGGAATCGGCTTTTTCGCTTCCGCTTTGATTATGAATTTTGTCTTTTGACTTTCCCAAAATAAACACCACCTTAATTATATTGCTTATGTACCTTGTTCGAGGCAATAAGCAATTGACAGCATTTCACTCTCACCATTGAGTTGAAAGAATAGTTTTGTAGTCCGATTACGACTTATCATTAACAAAACATTTTCCCCGGAAATAAATATCGGAGGTGAGATGGCAATGGAGTGTATTGCTTTAAACTTACTCATTGCCACATTTACGGCCAGGGTAGTAATTTCACCAATAGCTGTTTTAATCTCATCATCGATAACAGAAACATCAGTACCTTGCAAAGTTGAGGCTATTTTTAAAGTTTGCATATTACTAAAGCTGAAAACGATATTTCCTTGCAGGGTATGGGAGAAACTATTTAAAACGTTGACCTGATTACCGGAGGTTAGTAAATTCTCCTCCACTGAATACTGATATTGCGGCTTTATTTTAAATATAGGCAATACGTTGTTTACTGCATAAATCAATGAATCTTTTATATCCACAAACTATACACCTTCAAACCCGATTTCGATACGAATGGGTCCATAATTTGAGTTATACGTCTGCATGGATGATTGTACCTGCGGAGTCGCAATACCGATATTTTCATCGGCAAATATCGCCGGTGGGGTTAGCCGAAGATTGCTTCCCTTATAAGTATTATTCACTTGGGTTATGCTGCTCCCTGTTATCATATTGGTTAGTTCAGCCAGGTAAAAGCACAGATCCATCTCGTCGCCGGCCGGTTCTCCGTTAGCACATTCATACAACTTTCGGATTAACTTTTCTGCCATTGTAACATGAATTCGCCCTTTGTGAAGGCCAACGACTCCTACAACGGAAGAAAGCTTTTTTTCCTTGTCCCCGGAATTATCATTACAACTTTCAACCAGGACATCAGACATCTGTTCTACGTTCCTTTTTAAAGCGTCCTCAAAACACTTACAAAAAAATGTAAATTTATCTTGTTCCATTTCGGAAAACCTCTTTTCTATAAAATACTCCGGATGCTGCTTACCAGTTCTTCCGGTTTAAAGGGCTTTGTTAAAAATATTTTAATACCAATTCGTTTTGCTTTACTGGTTAAATCCTCATCGCCCATAGCACTCAACATAATAACTTTAGAAGCGGGATTTCTTTGGAATAAAGCTTCCGCGGTTTCAATACCATCCATAATCGGCATGGTAACATCCAAAATAATCATGTCCGGCTTAAGAAGATCAATTTTTTCTAAACCTTCTTGCCCATTAAAGGCTTGATCCACAACTTGAAAACCTTCGGGTTCCAAAGCGCGTTTAACAGCCTTATACACCATCGGGGAATCATCAATTACAAGTACTCTGCAAGCCTGCTCCATCAAACTTCCTCCTTAAACTGATTCTCATTTTTATCATTTAAAATATTATTAATTACATTTTTGTTTTATAAATAAATGTTATTTTTTATGGATTATAACAAAAACCTATAAATTATATTTTATCCCTGAAATTAATGGAAAGAAAATGCCTCATCCGAACCCGATTGGGCAATAAAGTCCTTCGGTCCCATACCTACTTGTTATTTCGGCTTGTGCTCCATTTTCCTTTAGTTAAATTTCCCTAGCTACCGAGAATATTTTATCATAATACAAAATCAATCATATATAATCGGAGAATTTTTAACACAAAGTATAATATAACATATTTATCCAAAAATGTTTGTAAAAGTATTGATTTAATTTTTTACAAAACCCAATATATTAAAAAATCTCTATCGATAAGATTATCCTACAAATAGGATTGCACATGGGATTTAAAAAAACGAAATCAAAGTGTCATATATAAGTAAAATACTCCCAGTGATTCATTTATGTGAGGGCTTTTCATATTTTAGCGAATTAAAAACGCCCCTTGGAGACACCCTCTTACCGGATTGCCAAAGGAACTCATGAAAAAACCCCTAACTATTCCATGGCTCTCAGTAAAATAGACTGTTGGCCATCAAATAATAAGGGGATTTAGGTTCATTCCATTTGCATAACCTATTTTTTCTGTTCCAAGTATTGTTTATAACCGATCTCTTCTAATAACACCGCTTTATCGTTGACTTCCTTGGCCAACTTTTTCTTATACTCGATCATTTTATGACGTAAGGAAGAATCAACCACACTTAAGATCTGAACTGCCAAAATACCGGCATTTTTGGCCCCATTGATACTGACGGTGGCCACCGGAATACCTCCGGGCATTTGAACGATGGAGTATAGCGAATCTACCCCATCTAAAGTGTTTGTCTTGATAGGAATTCCAATAACCGGTAATGGAGTCATTGCCGCCAAAACTCCCGGCAAGTGCGCAGCCCCACCGGCTCCTGCTACAATAACCTCCAACCCGCGTTCGGCAGCAGTCGATGCATATTCGATAGCGCGTTTGGGTGAACGGTGTGCAGATATAATCGTCATTTCATAATCGACGCCGAATTCTTCCAGGACCTCGGCTGCCATCTTCATAATTGTTAAATCCGAATCACTACCCATAACGATTCCAACGAAAGGCATAAAATACACCCCGCATTTCATCGCGCATACCGCGCGTAAAATTTAATTTAAAAAAACTTCTATCCAATTCTCAATTGAAACATTTCAAACTGCAAATTTCTAAATCCTATCTCCATAACAGAAACTTTTTTACTTCCGGCTCCCAGGTTTTACAATCGGAATTCCCTCTTTGCATAACGGACATTCATCGGGCTCATAGGTTTCGATCTCAATAGAAATCAAGGATTCTTTTTTTACACCAAAATGAACCTTTCCGCCACTTCGGTCAACCAGTACACCCACGCCACAGACATTCGCTCCCCGTTCCTTGACGGCTTCGATGACCTCATACACTGAACCACCGGTTGTAATGACATCCTCAACCACTAAAACATTCTCATCTTCTTCAAGTTCAAAGCCGCGGCGAAAAACCATCTTACCGTCTTCCCGCTCGGTAAATAAAGCCCTCACTCCCAGGACTTTGGCGATTTCATAAGCAACAATGATCCCACCGATAGCCGGAGCAACCACTGCATGGATTTCCTGTCCTTTAAAACGGCGGGCCAAATCTTCGCACAATTTCTCGGTGAAATTAGGATATTGTAAAACTTGAGCGCACTGCATATATTTTCTGCTGTGTTTGCCGGATGTTAAACGAAAATGCCCTTCTCTTAACACCTTGGTCTCGCGGAATATTTCTAAAATTTCCTTCTCTTCAAGCACGGTTGTTTCCCCCTGTCATTTTATGTATATCAAATTTCTTGATGGGCAATACCTCTTAATTCTGCCAGATTAGGAATTTTTTCTTCGACAAGAAACTCTTCGATTCCTGCTAATATCCCTTTAGGGGTCAATGGATCTTTAAAATTACCGGTCCCAACGGCAACAGCAGTAGCCCCGGCCATCATAAATTCCAGGGCATCATCCGCGCTGACGATTCCCCCCATACCAATGATGGGTATCGAAATTTTTGAATAAACTTGCCAGACCATACGCAAAGCCACCGGTTTGACGGCAGGTCCCGATAATCCGCCTACCACATTACCTAAAACAGGCCGCCGTTTTTTGATATCAATGGCCATCCCCAAGAGAGTGTTAATGAGACTGACGGCATCCGCGCCGGCATCTTCTACAGACCTAGCAATAATCGTAATATCGGTAACATTGGGGGATAACTTGACTATCAAAGGTAATTTAGTAGCGTCACGGACAGCTTTGGTTATCTTATGGGCCATCTGCGGGTCGGTTCCAAAGGCAATGCCACCTTCTTTAACATTAGGGCAGGAAATATTTAATTCAAAACCTGCAATCTCCGGGTAGCTGCTTAAAATTTCGGCCACCTGAACATATTCATCGATGGTTTTACCGACAATATTAACGATTACCGGAGTCTGGAACTGGCGGAGAAATGGGAGGGCTTCCTGAATAAAATTTTCAACACCGGGGTTTTGTAAACCAATGGCATTTAACATTCCTGAAGAGGTTTCAGTAATACGCGGCGGTTTATTTCCCGGCCATGGATGAATGGCAACCCCCTTGGTGACGAGGGCCCCGAAAGTGTCCGGAGGCAATATCGACAAATATTCCTTGCCATATCCATAGGTGCCGGAAGCCGGCATCAACGGATTCTTTAGAGTCAGCCCTGCGATTTTAACTTCCATATTAACCGAAGAATTCATCATCACCAAACCACCTCCTTGATTGGAAAAACGGGTCCATCAACACAGACACGCTTATATCCGGAATGGGTCTGGCAGGTACATCCCAAACATGCTCCTACACCGCAAGCCATACGGGCTTCAAGTGATAATTCACCCTGAATCCCTTGGGCTAAAGCAATTTCCTGTAGCGCCTTCAACATCGGCTGTGGTCCACAAGCAGCGATATAATCAAATTTTTGTTTTTGATGCTCTTTCAGAAAGACCGGAGTGATGAAGCCTCTCTCACCCAAGCTACCATCTTCCGTTGTTATGAACGACTTAACGCCGTTTTGACTCCATAAATCCAATTCCAATACATCCAAAGCGCTTCGACAGCCATAAAATAAATTTACCTCGCAATCCTTGCGGTTTTGAAGAAAAGTTTCAGCGAGACAAAACAAGGGTGGCATGCCGACTCCCCCTGCGATAAGAGCCACTTTACGGACATTTTCGGGAATTGTAAAACCATTACCGATAGGGCCTAATATTCCCAGCGATTCTCCACTTTCAAATCCGCTTAAAAGTGAAGTACCCCGTCCTACCGTTTTATAAATAACTCCAAGTGTACCGGCCGATTTTCCAATCCGAAATATGCTAATCGGCCTCGGTAACAAAGGATCATTGGCTCCGGGTCGGGTTACCCGTATTTGAATAAATTGCCCCGGTTTGGCCAAGGCCGCTACTTCGGGCGCTAAAAAGGAAAGCCGGTAATAACCGGGGCTTAGATTAACATTCTCAGTGATTAATACTTTTCCGGAAAACATTGTTTCTCCTCGATTTTTCATCTTCATAGGCATCAATGGCGGGGTATCCCTAATTACCCGTTTCCATCCCCATTAAATGGATTGTTCCACCCGAATTGTCTTGAAATCTTGAATTGGGATTACGGTACTTGGTTCTTTCCCTTCGCTAAGAGCCAGCAAGACCATTAAAAATGCTTTCACGGTATCCAATGAGGTCAGGCATGGGATATTATGCTCTACAGCCATCCGCCGTATTTTAAAACCGTCCCGTTCCGGTTCCTTGCCTCTGGTAATTGTATTAACCAGTAATTGAATCTCACCGTTTTTGATAGCGTCCGTAATGTTGGGCGATTCCTGATCGAGCTTATTCAGTTTGGTTACGGGAACATCATTGACCCGTAGATAGGCTGCTGTACCCATTGTGGCGTAAATATGAAAACCCCGTTCGGATAACTTTTTTAATAGCGGCAAAGCCTCAGCCTTATCGCGATCCGAAAGAGTGGCCAAAATCGAACCCCCCCGGGGAATAGTGAATCCGGCGGCGATAAAAGCCTTGTAAAGAGCTCCGGCATGGGTTAGATCGACTCCCATAACTTCTCCGGTCGACTTCATTTCCGGCCCCAGGGAAATATCAACCTGTGTCAGCTTAGCAAAGGAAAATACCGGAGCTTTCACTGCAACCAATTTAGTCTGGGGCCACATTCCCCCGGCATACCCTTGGTCGTATATACTTTGGTTTAAAACAGCTTTGGTAGCGACCTGAACCATAGGAATCCCGGTAATCTTGCTCATAAAAGGTACTGTCCGGCTGGAACGGGGATTGACCTCGATACAGTAAACTTCCTTATCATCCAAAACATATTGAATATTGATAAGTCCGACGACTTTTAGGGCTCTGGTCAATTTTACAGTATAAGCCAAAATCTTTTCCTGCTCGGCGATAGTCAGATGTTGCGGTGGATATGCCGCGATGGAATCGCCCGAATGAACACCCGCCCGCTCTAAATGTTCCATAATTCCCGGGATGAGAACATTGGTACCGTCGGAAATGGCATCCACCTCGCATTCCCGGCCCATTACATAACGGTCGACCAACACCGGATGTTCAGGAGCTGCTTTTACAGCAAAAGTCAAATAGTTCTTGAGTTCCGTTTCGTTATACACTATCTCCATGGCCCGGCCACCCAAAACGTAAGAGGGTCGAACCAACACCGGGAAATCAATTTCCCTGGTCACCGCCACAGCTTCTTCAATGGAGGTAACAGTCCGGCCTGCCGGTTTGGGAATCTGTAAATCCAATAACAAGCGATCAAATCGTTTCCTATCTTCAGCCAAATCAATGGAATCCACCGAGGTACCCAAAATTCGGATTCCCGCTTTCTGTAAATGAGCCGCCAAATTGATAGCGGTTTGCCCGCCAAACTGGACAATAACCCCTTCAGGTTGTTCCAACTCCAAAATATGCAGGACATCTTCTACAGTCAAGGGTTCAAAATAAAGCCGATCCCCGGTATCAAAGTCGGTACTCACCGTTTCCGGATTATTATTAATGATAATCGCCTCAATACCAGCCTCTTTTAATGCCAGAACGGAATGAACACTGCAATAATCAAACTCTACGCCCTGACCAATCCGGATCGGGCCGGACCCAATCACCGCGATTTTACGGCGTTTTGATGGAATTGCTTCGTTTTCCTGATCATAACATGAATAAAAATACGGCGTAGCCGCCTCAAACTCGGCAGCACAGGTATCGACCATTTTATAGATGGGGCGGATATTATGATGATAGCGCAGCTGGCGCACCTCTTCTTCTTTAGCACCGGTTATCCTTGCAATTTCCCGATCGGAGAAACCCATTTTCTTGGCTGCCCTTAATAAATCCGCATCTTGATAGCCTTTTTCCTGAAGAGCCCGCTCCATTTGGATAATATGGTCCAGCTTTCTTAAAAAAAACACATCCACTTTGGTTCGCTCATAAATATCTTCAACAGTATAGCCCCTTCTTAACGCCTCGGCTAAGAAAAACAGACGCCTATCATCGGCAGCGACTATCGCTTTCTCTAATTCTTCCGCGGACAAATTGGCTGCCGAAGCCATGCCCAAACCGTATAAGCCGATTTCCAGAGAACGGATTGCTTTTAAAAGAGCTGATTCCAGTGTCCTGTCAATGGACATCACTTCTCCGGTAGCCTTCATCTGGGTACCTAACGTGCGGTCGGCCAAATTGAACTTATCAAAAGGCCAGCGCGGAATTTTCACCACAACATAATCCAAGGCCGGTTCAAACGAGGCATAAGTTTTTCCGGTTACAGCATTGATAATTTCATCCAAGTGCAAACCAATGGCAATTTTGGCTGCCACCTTGGCGATGGGGTATCCGGTAGCTTTCGATGCCAAGGCGCTGGAACGGCTGACCCGCGGATTGACTTCGATTACATAATATTGAAAACTCTTAGGATCAAGGGCGTATTGTACATTGCAACCGCCTTCAATTCCCAAGGCTCGAATGATCTTTAGTGATGCTGCCCGCAACATTTGATATTCACGGTCGGCCAGTGTCTGACTGGGCGCCACTACAATACTATCACCGGTATGAATCCCTACCGGATCGATGTTTTCCATATTGCAAATCGTTATACAACTGTTATTGGCATCCCGTATGACTTCATACTCAATCTCTTTGAATCCTGCTACGGACTGTTCCAGCAATACCTGAGAAATAGGGCTCAGAGTGAGGCCCCGAATGGTGATCTCTTCAAGTTGCTGCCGATTATGAGCAATTCCGCCTCCGGTCCCACCCAAAGTGTATGCCGGCCTGATAATGAGAGGATAGCCAATCCTTTCCGCAAACGCTACGGCTTCTTCCAGCTTTTCAACAATCACACTTTCAGGTAAGGGTTGGCCCAGAGCTTGCATGGTTTCTTTAAACAATTGGCGATCTTCGGCTTTCTTAATCGCTTCCAATGGCGTCCCCAACAATCTCACTTTATAGGTGTCCAGTACGCCGGCTTCATGCAACTTGACAGCCAAATTCAGACCGACCTGACCGCCAAGGGTAGGCAGCAATCCGTCAGGACGTTCTTTGGCAATGATCCGCCGGACCGACTCGACCGTTAAGGGTTCAATATAAACTCGATCCGCCATATTGGCATCCGTCATAATCGTAGCCGGATTGGAATTAACCAATATCACCGAGATACCTTCTTCCCGCAAAGAACGGCAGGCTTGGGTACCGGCATAGTCGAATTCGGCCGCTTGCCCGATGATGATTGGACCTGATCCAATGACCATCACCTTTTTTAAAGTTTTATCCAAAGGCATTTTTGACACCTACTTATATTAATTAAAATAGCTCACGAACTCATCAAACAATTCTTCCGAATCCCAAGGACCCGGCGCCGCTTCCGGATGATACTGCACGGAGAATAGCGGTAATTTACGGTGTTTCAATCCCTCAACCGTACCATCATTCACATTGATATGGGATATAACTACTTCATCATGATTTAAAGAATCTTCGCGAACCGCAAAACCATGATTCTGGGAGGTAATGGTGACTTTTCCAGTAAGCAGATTTTTGACCGGATGATTACCGCCCCGGTGTCCGAATTTTAATTTATAGGTTGTACCGTCCAGAGCCAAACCGATAATTTGATGTCCCAGACAGATACCGAAAATTGGTAACCGGCCAATTAATTCACGTACCATTTTGACTGCATACATAACATCCTGGGGATCGCCGGGTCCATTGGAGAGCATTAAACCATCCGGTTTTAATTTCAAAATCGCTTCGCTGGTTGTATCGCATGGCACCACAGTAACCCGGCAACCACGCTGCTTCAAGCACCGGGCAATATTAGCTTTAGCTCCGAAATCGACCAAAACCACATGTTTCCCGCCGTCACCTTCGGTGTAAATTTTATCCGTAGTGGCTTGTTTTACAAAATCTTGACCGGAGAGATCATGAACTGCTGAAACTTTATTCAGCATTTCACCATCTGTTTCATTTGAAGTTGTAATCATTCCGCGCATCGTGCCATGAGTGCGCAAACGCTTGGTTAGAGCCCTGGTATCAATACCTGCCAAACCCGGTATCTGATATTTTTTCAAAAAGGCATCCAAATTGAATTCCGCCCGCCAATTGCTGGGTATGTCGCAGTATTCTTTTACGATAAAACCCCGGGCAAAAGGGTGAGTTGATTCTAAATCCACAGCATTGATCCCGTAATTTCCGATTAAAGGATAGGTCATGGTAATGATTTGGCCGCTGTAGGAAGGGTCGGTTAATATTTCCTGGTAGCCCGTCATTCCAGTATTGAAGACAACTTCACCACTGGCCTCACAATCAGCCCCGAAAGACTCACCATAAAAGACGGTTCCGTCCTCTAGTACCAAACGCGCTTGTTTCATTTTTACCTCACGCTATAACTTGTGATTAGTTCCTCGTTATTAGTTATTGGTTATGGCTATTGGTTTCACTTGGAACTTGGCCACTTAACTCAGTAACTGAATAAGCTATAACTTCTATTGCACATTATATCATAAATATACATCTGAATAAATATTTATTCATACAAACTTTTCCTTACAATACTTCAAATCCCCGTCGACCCAAACCGCTTCCACTTTTCCTTTAAAAGAACGGCTAATAAAGGGGGAATTTTTTGAATAAGAGACAATTTGAGACTTTTCCAGAGTCCAAGTCAGCTTTGGATCAAACAATACCACATCAGCCGGTTCGCCAACTTTTAGATTGCCGCCGGGGCGGTTGATAATCAGCGCCGGATTTACAGACATTTTAATTACCATCTGTTCCGGAGTGAGGCATCCGGTTTCTACCAATTGGGTCCACGCAAGCGCCAAAGCGGTTTCAAACCCAATCATTCCGGTAGGCGCTAGTGAAAACTCCCGGTGTTTTTCCTCCAAGGTATGGGGAGCGTGATCAGTAGCTATCGCATCGATAGTCCCGTCTTTCAAGCCTTCCTTCACGGCCTCGACATCCTCCGAAGAACGCAATGGAGGACTCACCCGATACAGCGGATCATAGCCCTGAATCGCTTCATCAGTCAGGGTAAAATGATGGGGAGTAGCTTCGGCAGTAACCTTTACACCCCTCTGTTTCGCCTGGCGGATTAATTCAACACTCTTTTGAGTACTTACATGGCAAAAATGAATCTTAGCCTTGGTAAATTCAGCAATCAGCAAATCGCGGGCTGTCATCACATCTTCCGCCAATGAAGGTATTCCCGGAAGTCCTAATATCGTCGACCAATATCCTTCATGCATTACTCCCGAGCCGGCCAATTTGGGTTCTTCCTCGTGAAGCAAGAGCGGTAAATTAAATAAAGTGGAGTATTCACAAGCTGCGCGTAATACTGCGGCATTGGTTATGGTCTTGCCGTCATCGGAAAAAGCCACTGCTCCAACTGCAGCCATTTCACCCATTTCAGACAGTTCTTCTCCCAAAAGTCCTTTTGTAACGGCTCCTACTGGGTATACTTTTACATAACCTTTTTCCTTTGCCTGGTGTTTAACATATTCAATAACTACTGGGTTATCGGCAACCGGGTTGGTATTTGCCATACAAGAAATCGCAGTGAAACCGCCTTTCAAGGCAGCCTTGGTACCGCTCTCAATCGTTTCTTCGTCTTCCCGGCCCGGTTCACGCAAATGGGAATGAAGATCGATGAGACCTGGAATGACAATCTTTCCTCTGGCATCCGTGATTTCGGCGCCACCGGGCGCTAACTCCTTATCCACCTTAACGATCTTGCCGGAGTCGATTAAAATATCACCGATTCCAATATACCCACCAGCCGGATCGATGATCTGGCCTCCCTTAATGCAATGCCGCATCTTTGCTTCCCCCTCCGGTTAATAGGTATAAAAGCGCCATCCGGACAGCCACTCCATTGGTAACTTGTTCCGTAATGGCCGATTGACTATGGACTGACACTTCTTCGCTGATTTCAACTCCAAGATTGGCCGGGCCTGGGTGCATCACCAGCAAGTCCGGTTTAGCCCGTTCTAAACGGATACCATTCACGCCGAAAAGCTTCGAATACTCTTTTAAGGTTGGAAAATAGGCCTTGGTCTGGCGTTCCAGCTGAATCCGCAATATATTGACGACATCCGCATCAGCCAGGGCTTTATCTAAGTCGGTTCCAATCTTGACTCCCATTTCCGGTAAACCTTTTGGAAGCAATGTTGGTGGGCCAACTACAGTAACCTCGGCACCCAACTTCGCAAGGGCGTAGATATTGGATTTAGCAACCCGGCTATGCATGATATCACCTACAATAGTCACTTTTAAGCCGTCTATCTTGCCCTTTTTCTGCTGAATTGTGAATAAATCCAGCAAAGCCTGGGTCGGGTGCTCATGAGCACCGTCCCCAGCATTAATTACATGAGCGCCAATGGAATCTGCCAGTAACCGCGGGGTTCCGGCCAATGAGTGCCGGATAATCACCACATCAACACCCATGGCTTCCAGGGTCCGTGCTGTATCGACAAAACTTTCTCCCTTGGCGACACTGCTGGAAGCCACTGTCAAATTGACCGCATCAGCACTCATCCATTTGGCGGCGATTTCAAATGAAGTACGGGTCCGGGTACTGGGTTCAAAGAAAAGGGTCACAACAGTTTTACCCCGCAGCGTCGGAACTTTCTTAATATCACGGCTGAAAATATCTTTGCAAACTGCAGCCGTCTCTAATATATAGCGAATTTGTTCCGCCGAAAGTTCCCGCAGGCCCAACAAATCTTTTGGTAATTGAATCATACTTATCGCTCCGTTTATCAGCGCCTCGTGCGCAGTTAATCTTTGTTGCCAATTTATTTACCGGATTCTCCGGCCACCCCAGCTGCCACTTGTTTTTGAGTGGTTTGATTATCATCGACTTTTTCTAAATCCTTGGAACGAGGTATCACTAAATTCAAAATGATTCCTACATAAGTTGCCAGGGGCATCCCTGAGAACTCAATCCCGGCGATATCAATTTTAGCGCCGCCGATTCCGATAACTAAAATGACTGAGGCAATAATCAAATTGCGTTTTTGAGAGAAGTCGATACCCGCTTCGACCAGCATCCGGATACCCTGGGAGGCAATGATGCCGAACAATAAAATGCAGATGCCGCCCATAACCGGTACGGGAATCGTCTGAATAAAGGCCCCGATTTTCGGGATAAATGAAAGTATAATCGCGATGACCGCAGCCCCTCCGATGACCCAAACGCTAAACACTCTGGTGATAGCCATTACTCCAATATTCTCGCCATAAGTTGTATTCGGAGGCCCGCCAAGGAATCCGGCCAGGGCAGTGGCGACTCCATCTCCGGTCAGGGAGCGATGCAAACCGGGGTCTTTCATAAAATCCCGGCCAATAATATTATTGGTCACAATCAAATGGCCAATATGTTCCGTAATAACGACCAGGGAAATCGGTGCGATTGCAATAATTGCCGCCCAGCTAAACTTGGGGAAGATAAATCCGGGTACTGCAAAATACTTAGCGGTCATCACTGTATTAAAGTGAACATTTCCGGTAAACAAAGCCACTAAATAGCCTCCGATAATCCCGATTAAAACCGGAATAACTCCTAAAAAGCCTTTAAAAAACGCAGCCGCAAAAATCGCAATTGCTAAAGCTGCCAGCGCCAGCCAAATATTACCCATCGCCATGTTCACAGCCGCACCAGCCAGCCCCAAACCGATTACAATAACCACTGATCCTATGACTACCGGCGGCAAAAGGTAATTAATCCAGTTGATTCCGAAAATCGCGATAGCGATAGCCACTATGATATAGATAATGCCGACTATCGCGCAGCCACCCATGGCCAATGCTATTTTGGATGGATCACCGGGCTGCCCCGCTACAGAACCAATAATCGCCGTCATGGCGGCTATAAAGGCAAAAGAAGATCCGAGATACGCCGGAATCTTTCCTTTCGTAATTAAAATATAAAGTAAAGTTCCAACACCGCTTGTAAATAAAGTTACCGAGGTGTCCAAACCTACCAAATAAGGAACCAATACCGTTGCTCCGAACATTGCAAATAAATGTTGAAGACTTAATGGTATACTTTGTAACAAAGGCAACCGTTCGTTCACATCCACTTTCTTTTCTAGCATCATCGTTCCTCCATTTTGATAATTTATTCTATATCAAGTTGCTTGCAATCGAAGCTTGTACCAAAACAAGGCCTGCTCACAACCTAATAATCAATAGTGCCAAACTCCCAAAAAAAAACCTCCCGTCTAGGGAGGATAAAATACTTTACCCGTTCCTCCCTTCCTTGTCTCACGGGACAAGTCTTAAAGGGACTACTTTGGGGGTTCATTTTCGATAATAACGACTCGATCTTCACCGTCGGTCTCTAATAGCTTTACCTGAACACCTTCACGTTTGGCTGTTGGAACATTCTTGCCGACGAAATCAGCTCTTATCGGCAATTCCCGATGGCCACGATCGATGAGGACGGCCAGTTGAATACAGGCTGGTCGCCCCAAATCCATCAAGGCGTCCAACGCTGCTCTTACGGTCCTCCCAGTGAACAGCACATCATCGATGAGAATAATTTTTTTATTTGAAATATTCACCGGCATTTCCGTCCGGTGAATGACCGGCTGCGACGCAACCAGCGATAGATCATCCCGGTAAAATGTAATATCTAAAATTCCGACTGGAACCGAAATTCCCTCGGCCTGCTTGATAAAATCAGCGAGTCGGTTGGCGAGAGGGACTCCCCGGGAACGAATTCCCACCAGTACTAAATCGGAGGTCCCTTTGTTATGTTCGGTAATTTCATGGGAAAGTCGATAAAGGGAGCGGCGAATATTTTCTTCATCCATCACCTGGGCTTTAATCTCAGGCATTACAATTCCTCCCCAAAATAAAAACTTCTTATACCCTGAGGGCATAAGAAGGTAAAAGTCAAGACAATAAACCTTCCCAGCCTCGCAGGACTAGTGTTAAAGGATTTTGATTAGTATAAGTTTAACAGAGTCCATCTTGGTTGTCAACTAGAATTCTATAATATTTAATGACGTTTACCTGGGGTTTTAAAAGAATAATATCCCGGTTCCGACGATATCCTTGATGGATCGGTTTTTATCCAGTACAAATTTTTCGGCTTCTTGATATTTAGCAGTTTGGTAATGCAGATCCGCCAAATAGAGATAACGGGCAAATTCCCGCTGATTTTCAGAAATAATAGTTTGAAAATGCCAGGCCTTTTCCTGTAATAAAAATGGAATTAAATAATCAATGGCTTTTTGAATCCCCCGGCCGTCCGGGCTTTGATACTCCCATAGATTGACGCCGACTTTATCGCCAATCCGGGCGAGAGTGATAAAGGCTTGTAGATTATAGATACTGTAATGCATGGATCGAGTACGGGACTGTTCTTTTGGCATTGCACCATCCGGTTCGATTTGGCTTCGAATTCGCCGATCCTTTGCCGATTCGACAATTTGGGCAGCCAATTCCGGTTGGTCCGTATAAAGAGCGAAAGCGGCGGTTTGGGCATCATACCAAACTCCATGATTATTGGCAGCGGCGGCTTCCTGCCGCCCCAACTTACTATTTAACAACCAATTCAAATAAAGCCGGAACCAATTTTGCAATAGAATTTGATCATTCGCCGGAAAAGAAATGGAAGCTTCCATCATTATAGCGTCATCCACAACCCGAATCAGGATGGAAGTATCAATAATGCCGCTGCTCCGCCCGTTCGTTCTTCCGGGTACTCCTTGCCCAAAATTTAAATTGGGATTCATGCAAGTATCCGGATTGATAAACCATACTTTTAGCAACTCGACTGCTTTGGCTGCGTAAACCTCTTTGCCGGTTAAACGGTAGACAAGGGCTAAAGTATCTACCGCGCCCACCATCCGGGACAACCGGGTACTGTCATAGCGATCACTGTTTTCCCGTTCCGGATTGACCAAGCCGTCTTGGTTTCGATAGGGCAAGCCCCCCGGTTTTTGAGGGTCCGGCCAATAATAAGAGGCTAAACTGTAATAATCATGTAAATCACCGCTTGGAGGCAGAACTTTTTTATCAGTAACGGTAAAGGGTGACTGGGTGAGCAACTTGTCGGCATCTTTGGTTAATTTTTTCATACCCGCGCGCCAAGGACCAACCGTCTCTCCATTAATGGCCGAGCTCACAACATCCAGTTGGGGTCCATCGTAAAGGATGAATGGATCAGAATTCACCGGCTGGTTTGCAGCATTGACAAAATGGGGTAATAGAAGCGCCATCAAGATCATTACCAAAACCAGCGATTTGAATTTCATGATCACACCTTCTCCAAATCTTAAGAAGATTTCGTCGTAGACATTAAGCCGGATTTGAGTGAAGCAGTTCCAATCTTTTCCTGTAATTGAAGATAAAAAGCATTTTCATCCATAGGAAGTTCAACCCATTGATCGGTCCACGCCGAAAAATACATAGCGTTCGAAAGTTCCAGAGCCTTGATCCCTTCAATTCCAGGCGCAAAAAGTGGAGTTCCGTGCAAAATGGCTTCCACCCAATTCGCAGTAGTGGCCGCATGACCGCCATCCCAACCTTCAACTGGAATCCGGCGTTTTGAACAATCCGGCTTTCCAAAGGATTCTTTACATTCCCGGTTAAATTGTCGCTCCGGAATTTGGAGTTCCCAAAAGTTCAACTCTCCGTCTTCGACAACCACTTTACCCCGATCTCCGCTTAATTCAAAACGGTTGGAACCGGGAGCTTCACCAGTAGATGTGATAAAAACGCCCGTCCCGCCATTGGGATACTCCACGTAGGCGGTAACGTCGTCTTCGACTTCGATTTGATGATACTTCCCGAAACTGCAAAAAGCCCTCACCCGTTTTGGCATCCCGCAAATCCACTGCCATAAATCCAACTGATGGAAGGCTTGGTTGATAAGTACACCGCCGCCTTCCCCCGCCCAGGTTGCCCGCCAACTGCTGGAGTCGTAATAACTCTGAGGTCTGTACCAATTGGTAATAATCCAATGGGTCCTTTTGATTTCCCCCAACTCACCCGACTCAATGAAGTCTTTTAATTTTTGATAGATTGGATTAGCCCGCTGATTGTACATCATGGAAAAAGTCAAGTCGGGATGGCTAAGGGCAACTGTATTGAGTTCCCGGACCTGCTTGGTATAAACCCCCACCGGTTTCTCCATCAGAACGTGGTATCCTTTTTCCAAAGCCTGAATTCCCACTGCCGGATGGCTGTAATGAGGGATGGCAACCAATATCCCGTCAACAACTTTGGCATCAAGCAATTTATCAATACTATCGAAGATCTGCACTCCATCCCCCAGATTGGCCTGAGCCCACTCCCTATGGGAAGGATTTCGGTCACAAACTGCCGTCAGTTCGCCTCCGGGTACTTTTCCTTTAAAAAGATATTCGGCATGCTTAATCCCGATGTTGCCAAGTCCGATAATGCCGATTCTTACTTTATCCATTATGGAGCCAACCCCTTTTAATATCCCGGTAAAAAAATATGATCACGGAAAAAACCATTTTCATATAGTGAATCAGGCAAGCAGCACCGCACTTGCCTGATTCTATCATCAACTTTCTATATTCAATCATACTATCAATTCAATCATTTTGCATCAAGATTTTAAAATAATCCATAGCTCCAATTTTGTTTTGATTGAAGCGCCAAATCCGAAGTACCTCTCACTGAACAGCGCAGGATACGCCATTTAATGTAAAATTGGCCGGTTTGGAGTTCGAGCCGCTATAAGTTAAGTTAAACCCAAAACTTGCCGTTCCCCCTGCTACGATAGTGCTGTTGTACGTAAGATTGGTTACCGATACGGAGGTCCCGCTCTGGGTATAGCTACCGTCCCAGAGATTGGAGATCACCTGGTTGCCCGGAAATGTCCAGGCAAATGTCCAACCGTTAATCGCCGACGCGCTGTTATTCTTGATCGTTACATTTACCGTAGCTCCGCCACTCCAATCATTCTTAACTGCATAGGTCACCGAACAGCTTATGCCAGGAGTAGGTGTAGCTGTTACAACCGGAGTCGGAGTTGCCGTAACTGTTGGTGTCGGCGTTACAGTGGGAGTTGATGTTGGTGTAGGTGTAATTCTTGATGATGGTTCTGTGCCAAATACTTTCACGCCATTTATATAAATTGGAATATTTTGCGTTGCCGCAAGTGTTTTGGTTAAGCCAGTCCTGGAAAAATCGTTGCTGCCATCCCAATAAATGGAGTTATAATTGGCCAGGCGAAATTGAAACTCGACTTTTCCATAAAGCGATTCCGTATTGGGCCAACTTCCTTCCAAATAATAAATATGGTTTGCCTCATCCCAGGGAATCAACGCTGATAATCTACCGCCAGCCTGGGCGTAATTGATGGCGGGGCCAATGTCACTTACAGTCATACCGTGGGCATAATACTCACTTAAGTTAACAAAGTATCTAAAAGATAGATCTTTTACATAATGCGGCGGCAATAACGGGTCGCAATAGATCATCGCATCAATGGTTATATGCTGAGTGTCTTCTTCGATTACCGCACCTTTGGCGTAATACTCGGTTTGGGATGATTCGATTCCGGGGGTAGGTTCCGGGATCTGGCCGGCTCCGAAGTATTTGCACATCCCGGCCATCGCCCCGACGAAACCGGCATTATAATCAATCGCTACTTCGGTAAAGACATACTGATCGACATCATCCGTATAATTATCCGACATATCGGGCCCGCCCACCAGGGCGCCGTAAAGCAAATGCTTTTCAGGATCCTTCTTGGTTTCATAAGCCGGGGCCGCTTCCATCCGGCCGCTCGCAGCCCGGTGGTGCGGGAATTTCGGATAATTATTGCCGAATCCCACCACATAAGAACTGTTGCGGGGGTTGGTGCCTAACATATAATCCAACTGCTGCTTGGCAAAGTTTAAATAATCCGCTTTTCCGGTGGTTTTATAATATACCAGCGCCATCATACACTCAGCCGCGGTGTACCGGAGCGCCCCCCAGGAATTGATATATTTTTCGCCGGCCGTGGTTTGGGGAACCTGCGTCATCCACCAGCTTAAGTTTTCATCAGCAATGACAACATATTTGGAATCATGGGTCAATTGAGCCAATTTAATAAAAACCCCGCCGAAAACATCATCCCAACAATGAGTCCAGTGATTGGCATAAGTACTATTGCCGTCAATTCCTTTTTCAACCATATAGGAACCGACATCCGTCATATAACTGGAATCATTGGTGGCCAGATATAGCCAAATGGCTCCCCAGCATAAATCATCAAGATCCGAAGATGAAGTGTAAAAACCCCCGCTTAGGCTCAAACTGCCACTAGTTTTGTGAGTCGTTTTGCCCAAAGTATACAGGTCTTTCGCTGCGGTTAGACAGCGATTGGCATAAGTCAGGTCATAATCTCGATAATTGATATACATCAATGCTAAAGCAGCTGCCGTATTACCACAAACATCGGAAGCCGGGGTACTTAAATTCGCTACATATTCGGTTGGCCGGGATGTAGTTTGCAATTCCGGCGGACCCCAGTAAGTATGATCGCTGGCGCCATTGCCGCATTGGTAATAAAAAGTGGTCTTGTTCGGGAAACACTTTAAAAAATAGTCCGTAAAATGTTTTAAAATATTGAGCATGTAACCGTCTTGCCCATATGCCTCAAAAGTATCTTTAAACTCATAATAGGCCCAGCCTAAAGTGGAGGCGGCATAGGCCTGAGGCAAACCGAATTTCACATGATCGCCGGCATCATGAAACCCGCCGCTAAGGTCTAAGCCAACATCGCTTCCGTCGGAAACATGACAGGGACCGCGCCAAGCCAAACGGTTATTACCCGCATCAGCTCCGCACCAGCTTGCTTCATAAAAAAGGATTGACTTGGCAAAAGCATCGACATAATTATAACCGGAAGCTGCTTGCAATCCTGATATAGGAATTATCTGAATCAGCAACAAAATTAGCATGAATATCCATAAATTCGATTTCCGCATTTTATAGCCACTCCTTTGATTGTTATTTTATTCTAACACCCATGTAAGCCCCATAAACCTTATGGTTCAACTCCCCATTGCAATGCACCGGAAAAATACCCGGTCGCCTTGGACCAGTCGGTATAATCCGCAGCGGTTGAATTAAAGGAATAATCGTTGGTTTGGGTATAATTGGACCAATCCGTTTTGGCGAATCTGGTTCGAATTTCAATGCTGGAGCCGGCCGCCAGACTTCCGGCGTCACTGGCAAAACCGATCTCCAAATAACTATCAGCATTGGTCTTGGCAGTTGCCATACTGACAAAGGTACCGGTAACATTGGCAGTTCCCGCTTGGGAATAATCGCACCAGAAACTTTGCGGTTTTTCACCGTCAACAGTGTAATAGTATCTTATTTTGACATTGGACAAACTGATAGCAGCGGTCCCGGTGTTCGATAGTTTGAATTGGGGATAAATCGTATCTGAAGTAACCGGTTTATTGGAATTAAACATCCCTACCTTGATACTGACGATTATCGGCGTAGGGGTTGGGGTTGGGGTCGGTGTTACACTGGGAGTAGGAGTGGGAGTTACTAAAGGTGGTTCTGCTCCGGAGATTTTTATCCCATTAAGATAGACCGGAATATTCTGGGTTAGTGCCCGCGTACTGGTTAAGCCAATGCGGGAATAGTCATTACTGGAGTCAAAGCATTTTGAATCATAAGCCGTTATTCTAAATTGAAACTCGATTTTGCCGTAATTTTGGGTATTGGGCCAACTGCCTTCCACATAATAAATATGGGCGGCCTCGCTCCAGGGAATCAATCCGGATATTACGCCGCCATTGGGGGCATAATCGGCGGCGGCCGAGACAGCGTCGGCAGTTAAGCCCGCTGCATAATACTCGCTTAAATCAACAAAGTATCTGAAAGATAAACCTTTTACATAACGTGGTGGTAATAATGTATCGCAATGAAGCATCACATCAACGGTACACTCTTGAGGGGTCTCTTTAAGAATTGAAGCTTCATCGAAATACTCGGGTACACCCGTCTCAATTCCGGGAGTTTGTTCCGGAGTCTGTCCAGTCCCGTAATATTTGGCTATCCCAGCCATTGCCCCGACAAAACCGGCGTTGTAATCAACCGCCACTTCAGAATAAACATACTGTTCAATATCATCCGCGAAATTATCGGAGGCATCCGGCCCTCCCACTAACGCCCCATAAAGCAAATGCTTTTCAGTTTCCGATTTATGTTCATAGGCTGGAGCCAATTCCATCCGGCCACTGGCAGCCCGGTGATGGGGAAACTTAGGATAATTATTACCAAATCCCACCACATAAGAACTATTACGGGGGTTGGCGCCTAACATATAGTCGATCTGTTTTTTGGCATAGTTCAAGTAATCGGCATTACCGGTGGTTTTGTAATATACCAAAGCTAACATGCATTCAGCTGCGGTATACCGCAGCGCTCCCCATGAATTGATAAATGTTTCCCCAGCTGCGGTTGTTGGAGCCTTAGTCATAAAATAGGTCAAATTTTCCTGGGCAATGTAGGCATATTGGGCATTAGTAGACAATTGGGCCAATTTGACAAAGACTCCGCCAAAAACATCATCCCAACAGTGCGTCCAGTGGTTTGCATAACCATTACCGCCATCCGGGGTAAGGACTCCTTTTTCCGTCATATAGGAATCAACATCCGTCAGATAACCGGCATCGTTAGTAGCTACATAAAGCCAAATAGCTCCCCAGCTCAGATCATCGAGATACGAGGTGGAGCCGTAAAAACCACCGCTTTGACTCAGACCCCGGTATGTTTTGGCAAAGGTATATAAACTCTTAGCCGCGGTTAAACAACGATTGGCATAGGCTGTATCGTGATCTTGATAGTTCAAATACATTAATGCCAATGCTGCAGCAGCACTGCCGCAAACATCCGAAGCTGGCGTGCTTGGTGTTGCCGCAAATAAAGTGGGCCGCGTTGTTACCGCCGTCGTTTGCAGCTCCGGCGGGCCCCAGTAAGGATGGTCCGTTGCGCCGTCGCCGCATTGATAATAAAAAGTCGTGTTATTGGGGTAACACTTTAAAAAATAGTCGGTAAAATGTTTTAAAATATTAAGCATATAACCATCTTGCCCGGTGGCAACGAAAGTGTCTTTAAATTCATAGTAAGCCCAGCCCAAGGTTGAAGCGGCATAGACTTGGGGTAATCCGAATTTGACATGGTCGCCGGCGTCATGAAAACCACCGCTAAGGTCTAATCCGACGTCACTTCCGTCCGAAACATGACAAGGACCGCGCCAAGCTAACCGGTTGTTGCCTGCATCCGGTCCGCACCAACTGGCTTCATAATAAAGAATTGACTTTGCAAAAGCATCAACATAATTATAGCTAGTCGCCGCAACCAGTCCAGTTGAAGAGTCTGCCATCAACAGCAAGAAAACTAGAATAAATAATAACAAACCCGTTTTTCGCATTTTATCATACAGCTCCTTTCATGTAATTTTGTTTTAACCTGTAATTTCTGTTACTGGATCAGACAAGGCATCCCATTCAAAGTAAAAATTATAATCATTCCGTTCAATCGCTATCAATGATGTTTAAGATCTACTTCCATGAGTTCAGTTACTACCGGCCAGATACGGCTTGATTATATTGTACTTCGCCGTATTGACACTAACCCAGTCATCCTTTAAAAGGCCGCCCGTATCACCGGAGTTCGGATTCAGACTCCAAAATGTCCAGGAGACGTCTTTCCCCAAATAAGCCATTAATGTGGTAAGCCATTTATAATCAACCGAGGACTTATTGGCCGCATCCGCTTCTTTGATACCAAATTCTCCTAAATACAGCGGCGCTATATTTTGTTTTTTGATAAAGTAGAAATGGTCGTCCCAAATCGCAGCCATGTTATTGGGGTAATTGGCATCGGAAAACCAGGTTTGATTAAAAACAGTTGAACCATATTCATGGAATGAATAAACCAGACTCCCGGATGGTATGGAAGTAATCGGGTGGTTGGCTACATCTTTCAAGTTCCCGCCCCACCAAGAGCCGGTTCCATCCTGGGATTGCTCGACGCCTTCAACCATAATCAATATATTCGGATTAATGGCCAATATCTGAGCTGCACAACGCTCCGCAGCCGCTTTCCAATCCGTATTGTTATACCCCGCGGCTGTGTATCCCCAGGTTGCAGGGGGCTTATATCCTGTACCCAAATTACCGTGGGGTTCATTTTTCAAATCTGCGCCGATTACATTGGCCCGACCCCGATAGCGGGTAATTAAAGTTTTCCATGCGTTAATCCAGGTGCTTTCGGAATAAGCGCTGGTATACCACAATGGTTCACTCTGATATTGATCGGCTGCCAGCGAATGGCAATCCAAAATAATATATAACCCCAAGGTATTTGCATAATCAATGATTTTATCCATGACCTGTAATGATGTTAATCCCGCTAAATCTAAATTAAGTCCGGTTTTTCCAGTATAAGCATCAACACCGTAAGCGTTGATCTGGATACTGTTCGGACTTTTATCCAGCATCGCACAACACCAAGGGAGCCTGATGCAGTTAAATCCCAAATCTTTAATCTGTTTAAGCACTGACTGATAATCCCTGGTCCAAATACCATGGACGACATAATTTCCCGTTTCAAAACCAAACCAGTTGATTCCGGTCAACCGCCCATACTTGGTGTTGGCATGCGTTACGGAAATATTGATATTACATAACAGGAAAATACCCACAAACCAAAGGGATAATATTTTTTTATACCATGAATTGGCTATTAATCTCATTTTATATTCTCCTCTCATATTCATTTATGATTACTGGATCTGACAGGGTGCTCCGTTCAAAGTAAAGCTGGTAGGTTTGGTGTCACTGCCGCTATAGGTAATCTGGAATCCGAAACTAGCCGTGCCTCCATTTGCCGCAATCGTTCCATTGTAGCTGAGATTGTTCACGCTCACCGTCGCACCGCTCTGAGTATAATTACCGTTCCATAGGTTGGATATTTTTTGACTGCCTGGAAAAGTCCAGGCTAATGTCCAACTATTTAACACCGCAGCGCTGTTATTGGTGATTGTAACGTTAATTACGGCTCCACTTCCCCAATCATTCGAAATGGAATAACTCACCAGATACGATGAGGATGAAGGAATTGTATAGGTTGCCGAAGCTGCTATAGAATCGGTCATACCGCCGGCAGTGGCATAGGCTTTAATCGTGGTGGTTTGGGATATCGTAATCGGTCCCGAATAAACCGTTGAGGAACCCGTCGGAGTACTGCCGTCGATGGTATACCGGATCGTCGCTCCGCTGGTCGCGCAACTGATGGTCACGCTCTGGGCCGTGCTATATGTCCCTCCCGCCGGGCTAAAGGAAGGTGTGGCCACTTGCTGAGTAGACCCTATCGTATAAGTCGCCGAAGCCACTGAAGAATCTGTCTTTCCGCTGGCTGTGGCATAGGCTTTGATCGTGGTGGTTTGGGATACCGTAATCGGTCCCGAATAAACCGTTGAGGAACCCGTCGGAGTACTGCCGTCGGTGGTATACCGGATCGTCGCTCCGCTGGTCGCGCAACTGATGGTCACGCTCTGGACCGTGCTATATGTCCCTCCCGCCGGGCTAAAAGTCGGGGTGGCTGTACTTGTATTGGATAAAATCTGGTTAACCTCGGGATGAGCGGATTCAAAATTTATAAAGCTCGGGGTAATATACGGTTTACAATCATAAGAACCGTCGTTCCACGACCAAGGCATATAACCCGAATACCCGTTGGCATAAAGCCCTTCCAAGACTTCCTGATGGGACATGGCAAGGGATGAAGTTCCCGGATTGGGCATCATTTCTCCAATAATACAGGGTTTATCCAAGCCCAGATCGGCGGGAGATGTTTTTAGTGGATTAAAATAGGGCGTGGCCCAATCATACCAATGGAAGTCATAAAAATCCAAGCCTAAACCCTTCCAAAACTGATATTGCCCTCCGCACCATTTCATACTGGCGCTTCCCACACTGACCGGTTGCTTGGCGTAAGTATGCACATAAGCAACGACATCCTTTACAAATTGTTGCATGGCTGCTAATGAAAATGATTCGCAAGAACCGTTGGGGTCGCCCCCATCGGCGCTGGAGATTAACCATTCCGGCTCGTTAATAACATCCCACCCCAGCACGCCTTCATGGGTTCCAAGCGCCTGAAGTATTGGTTTTACGGCATTATCCAGAAAGCTCCGGCGGACCGTGGCATTGTCGAAAACATCGTCATGGTTCCAAGTTCTCCCATTATACCCCCAGTCAAAACTGGTGAAGCAGAAATAAATCCGGATGTCTTTTGACTTGGCATAATCGGCTGCTTCCACCATGTGATTGACCCAGTTGGTCGGGAGACCGGTACAAAGACTTCCTTCCCCGGTGCCGTCAAATATGGGCACATTGCACGCATCCGGAAAAACCCACCAGCGGAGTGCATGTACGCCCTCAGCCGCCATGACGTCCATTTGCGCTTTAATGGCCGCAAAACGCTGGGTCCATCCGCTGTCCAAAAAATCCTGGTCCCAATTATACCACGCCAGGTTGACTCCCACCGGCCATAAAGTTTTATTATCCAGCCAGGAAAACCTGGTGGGAGAAACCGCTAAAACACTACTTTTACTACCATTGGTGCCAAGGGATAAACTTAAGGTCATCGCCAATAAAACCCCGATTACTACTATGGTTTTGAAAGGCTTTCTCATCTTTATCTCCTCCAATTCTTTAAAAGATGCTTGGACATACTTTTATTGGACCTGGCACGCTATACCATTCAGAGTGAAGCTGGCAGGTTTGGCATTGGTACCGCTATACGTCAAGTTAAACCCTAAACTTATACTTTTCCCCGCTGCGATTTCGTTATTGTAGTTGAGATTGGTCACTGATACTGATGTCCCGTTCTGAGTGTATGTACCGTTCCATAGGTTGGATATTTTCTGATTGCCCGGAAAAGACCAGGCTAATGTCCAGCCATTAATTGCGGTAGCGCCATTATTGGTAATGGTTACATTCACCGTAGCTCCGTTGCCCCAGTCGTTGATAATGGAATAACCAATCCCTATCGCTGAACTTGTAGAAATTGTATATATCGCTGATGCGACAGTAGAATCGGCCATACCGCCGGCTGTGGCATAGGCTTTGATCGTGGTGGTTTTTGATACCGTAACCGGTCCCGAATATACCGTTGAGGAACCCGTCGGAGTACTGCCATCGGTGGTATACCGAATCGTCGCCCCGCTGGTCGCGCAGCTAATGGTCACGCTCTGGGCCGCACTATAGGTCCCGGCCACCGGACTAAAAATGGGTGTGGCCACTTGCTGGGTAGAACCTATCGTGTAAGTCACCGAAGCCACTGCTGAATCGGCCATACCGCTGGCTGTGGCATAGGCTTTAACCGTGGTGGTTTTGGATACGCTAATTGGTCCCGAATACACCGTTGAGGAACTCGTCGGAGTACTGCCGTCGGTGGTGTAACGGATCGTCGCCCCGCTGGTCGCGCAACTAATGGTCACGCTCTGGGCCGTGCTATAAGTGCCTCCCGCCGGGCTAAAGACAGGCGTGGCAACTGTGGTAGGCATTGAAGCAGCGGGTTCATTTCCGTATATTTTAACTCCATTCATATAAAGCGGTATATAGGTTGTTTCCGCTAAAGTACTCCTCAATCCGGTATACGAAAAGTCGTTGCTGGAATCCCAATCCTTGGAGTTATAGCACGCCAAACGGAATTGAAATTCAATTTTGCCGTAATTTTTGGTAGTAGGCCAACTGCCTTCCACGTAATAGATATGATTGGCCTCGTCCCAAGGAAGTAGCTTCGATACGGCGCCGTTATTCGGAGCATAATTGATGGCTGAAGACACATCATTCACTGTCATGCCCTTTTGGTAGTACTCGCTTAAATCGACAAAATACTTGAAGGACAAGCCGTCGACATAGCGGGGCGGCAACATGGTGTCGCAATGGACCCATACATCGATAGTCACCTGTTGGCTATTTTCCTCAAGCACCTTTGCCGTACTGAAAAACTCCTTGCCGGATTCGATGCCGGGCGTAGCCTCAGGAGTTTGCCCCGCCCCGAAGTATTGGGTCAGGCCGGCCATAGCTCCCACAAAACCGGCGTTGTAATCGATGGCCACCTCAGTATTGGCATATTGCTCCACATTATCGTCATAAGTATCATCACTGTTTGGACCGCCTACCAAGGCTCCGTACAGTAAATGCTTTTCCGGATCCACCTTTGTTTCATAGGCGGGGGCAGCTTCCATCCGGCCGCTGGCGGCCCGGTGATGCGGGAATTTCGGGTAATTATTGCCGAATCCTACGACATAGGAACTATTCCGCGGATTGCTACCCAACATGTAATCGATCTGTTTCTTGGCAAAGTTTAAATAATCCGCTGTTCCGGTTGTCTTGTAATATACCAGTGCCATCATACATTCCGCTGCGGTATACCGCAATGCGCCCCAGGAGTTGATATAACATTCTCCGGCCGTAGTCCTTGGAGCACTGGTCATCCAATAATCCAAATTTTCCTTGGCAATACCAATATAAGTGCTATTGGTGGTCAACTGCGCCAATTTCAAAAAGACTCCGCCAAACATATCATCCCAGCAGTGAGTCCAGTGATTGGCATAACCATTATTGCCGCTAATTCCTTTCTCAGCCATAAATAAATCGACATCCGTCAAGTAACTGGAATCATTGGTAGCCACGTATAACCAAATCGCTCCCCAGCTTAAATCATCAAGGTATGAGCTCGAACCATAAAAGCCGCCACTGTCACTCAAGCCCCGGTAAGTTTTAGCAAAGGTATATAACTTTTTGGCCGCGCTTAAGCACTTATCGGCGTAAGTTAAATCCTGATCTTTATAGTTGATGTACATCAATGCCAACGATGCGGCCGCACTGCCGCAAACATCGGAAGCAGGCTTGCTTGGGGTTGCCGAATAAAGGGTGGGCCGAGTCGTCAGCGCGGTTGTTTGAAGTTCCGGGGGCCCCCAGTAAGCATGATCGGTAGTGCCATCACCGCACTGATAATGAAAGAGATCGTCTTTTGGATAACACTTTAGGAAATAGTCGTTAAAATGCTTCAAAATCTTCAGCATATATCCATCTTGCCCTTTAGCGACAAAAGCGTCTTTAAATTCATAATAAGCCCAGCCCAAAGTTGATGCCGCATAGACCTGGGGCAGGCCAAATTTCACATGATCCCCGGCATCATGGAAACCGCCGGTAAGATCCAGCCCAACATCGGCCCCGTCTTCCGTATGGCAGGGTCCGCGCCAGGCTAACCGGTTATTGCCGGTATCAGGACCGCACCAACTGGCCTCATAATAAAGGATCGATTTGGCAAACGCATCGGCGTAATTATAATGGGTATCCGCCAAAATTTTTGGTGAAAAAGCCGAAAAGCATATCAATAAAGCTACCATCATCCCTAAAAAAGCAAAATATTTTCGCATAGGAAACCCTCCATTCTAAATAATCTTTTTTACTTTATAACCTTTTTCAGAAGAGTGGCTACTCCCCCTCATCAACCGCTTCGGGAGGAGTAGCATAAATTATACTGCTGTTAAACCTTATTGAATCTCACAGGGTGTCCCGTTCAAGGTAAAACTGGTGGGTTTGGCATTGCTACCGCTATATGTGAGATTAAATCCAAAACTGACCGTACCTCCGTTTGCCGCAATACTGCTGTTGTAACCGAGACTGGTTACCGATACGGAGGTTCCGCTTTGCGTATAACCACCATTCCATAGGTTGGATATTTTCTGATTGCCGGAGAAGGCCCAAGCTAATGTCCAACCGCTGATCACTGTCCCGCTGTTATTGGTAATCGTAACGTTAACCGTGGCTCCACTGCCCCAGTCATTGATAATGGAATAACCAACCCCTATTGAGGATTCCGAGGAAATTATATAGGCCGCTGATGCGACTGGCGAATCAGTCTTTCCGCTGGCCGTAGCATAGGCTTTCATCGTGGTGGTTTTGGATACCGTAATCGGTCCCGAATAGACCGCCGATGAACTTGTCGGGGTAGTGCCGTCGGTGGTATAGCGGATCGTCGCTCCGCTGGTGACGCAACTGATGGTTACGCTCTGGGCCGCGCTATAAGTTCCGGCCAACGGGCTAAAGGAAGGTGTGGCGACCTGCTGGGTGGAGCCTATCGTATAAGTGGCCGAAGCTACCGCCGAATCAGTCATCCCCATGGCTGTAGCATAAGCTTTAATCGTAGTAGTGCCGGATACCGTAATCGCTCCGGAATATATCGCTGATGAACTTGTCGGTGTAGTGCCGTCAGTGGTGTACCGGATTGTCGCTCCACTGGTGGCGCAAGTGATGGCTACGCTTTGGGCCGTGGTATATGCACCCCCTGCCGGACTAAAGGTCGGCGTGGCAACCTGTTGGGTCGTACTGATTGTGTAAGTGGCCGATGCGACTGCCGAGTCGGTCATCCCGCCGGCTGTGGCATAGGCTTTAATTGTAGTGGTGGCTGAAACCGTAATCGGTCCGGAATACACTTTCGAGGCGCTGGTTGGAGTACTACCATCCGTGGTATACCGAATCGTAGCCCCGCTGGTCGCGCAACTAATGGCCACGCTCTGGGGCGTGCTATACGTACCCCCCGCCGGACTGAAGGTTGGGGTAGCAACTACCTTGGATGGACCCGGCTCATTGCCATAGAGAAGCTTCGTCCCATCGTAAACCGGGATATAAGCGGTTTTAGCCGCAGTACCCGACGCGAGTCCGGTATAGGAAAAATCATTGGCTGGATTCCAAAAGCTGGTTCCGCTGGGCGCCCCAATCCTGAATTGCACTTCAGCTGCATATTGGGATTGGCCGCCGGGATAGATATTGGTGCCGTCGTTAAAAGTAATTTTGATATAATAAATATTGCCGCTGTATTGGGTAATCGAAGAAATGGTCACCGGAAACTCAACATAATTGGTCGTTACAGTAAGGTCACTTACTTTATAACCTGCGGCAAAAACCTCCGATAAATCCATATAATAATTGAATGACAAATTCTTAACGAATCTTGCCGGCCAACCGGAGCGGTTATTGCATAGGGCCTTAATTTCCGAGTAGTTATTCCCCGATGAATTGACAGATGCCTCGACAAAAAACTCATCCTCCACAGTTTCCGCAGCTGGGAAATTACTTAGCGGAGTACCGCCGTAAAGGCTATACATTTTGGCTAACACCCCGACGAAAGCCGCGTTATAATCGCAAGCCACTTCATTGGTGGTATAATTGCTGATCTCATCGGTGTATCCATCAGAACTATTTGGCCCCCCGACTAATGCGCCATAAAGAGTATGACGGTGATTGACGGGAGTACCCTGGCTATCACACCATGAACCGTGGGCAGTCCGGTGATGCGGATGTTTGGGAGGATTATTGCCAAATCCCACCACATAACTGCTGTTTCTGGGATTGGAACCCAGAGCGTAATCGACTTGCCGTGCGGCGAAATTTTGATACCTGGATTTTAAAGTGGTATCGGTAATCATATCGCTATAAACAAAAGCGAGAAACGCCGTGTTCATGGCATAACGTAGCGAACCCCATGTGTCGAGCCAAGCCAGTCCGCCCGGAGTATAGGTTACCTTTTCACCATTATAACCCACAGTCCACCAATCCAAATACATCTTCGCAAAGGTATGATACCTTTCTTTCCCGGTGAGCCGGGCCAATAAAATTAAAGCGCCGTAATGGGCATCATCCCAGCCGTGAGTCCACTTATACTCAATGTCGCTGGTTTGACCCTGTTTATTTAACTTGTCGACATAGGATTCCGCCTTCGTCAGATAAGTACTGTCCCCTGTGGCTACATAGAGCCAGGCGGCAGCCCAAACCAGCTCATCCCAAAAACCGCTATAGGAAGTATAATAGCTGTTGGCTGCCGTATAAGTGGAATCACTTCTTACCGAGTCGGCTAATGCAAATAAACTTTTAGCATGGGAAAGGTAGGTGCTGTTATCAAATAATTTTGCCCCAATGGCTAAAGCTGCAGCGGTTCCGGCGCAGACACAAGAAGCGTTGCAGGTATAATAGGGGCGGGTCATCTTTTTCTCAATCACTTCCACTGGTCCCCACCAGGAATGATCGGTTCCGCCATCCCCGACTTGGTAAACCAAACTGGTTCCACGGTCGCATTTCACAAAATAATCCAAGGCAAATTTGAGGTTATTTTCCAACGAGGTATACTGGCCGGCGTCTTTGATAGCCGCTCCATATTCATACATCGACCAGCCCAGCATCGCAGCAGAGTAGGCCATGGGTAAACCGAATTTCACATGATCGCCTGCATCGTACCAACCGCCGGTGATATAATCCGAGGTGCAGGAGTCGCCGCGCCATTGTTTGGCCCGGTTCCAATCCGGTAAAACTCCCGATTGCTGGCATTCATAAAAATAAATCGATTTCTGCAAGGCCTCGCCGTAATTAAAAGCCGCAAATACGGAGTTCGTGGAAAACAACGTTACCGCAATCAAACAAAAGAGCAACACCAAACAGGTTCTTTTCATTTAAGTACCTCCTCGTTATTGTTCCTGATTTCATAACTTCATGGTACAAACTATAAAAATTACCGGATATCCTCTGAAAAAAGCTGGAGCTGCCGGAAAAAAATTTGGATCGCTAGAGATATAAAATATATAAACTTTGCCATTTCAATGGCCAGTATATTGGATATCTCCTGGATTTTAAAAACAGTTTCCGACAGCCTCAGCAATGAACCAAGCGTTGAAAGGCTATTGAACCTGGCAGGCCGTTCCGTTCAGGGTAAAACTGGACGGTTTGGCGTTACTGCCGCTGTACGTCAGATTGAATCCAAAACTAGCCGTACCTCCGTTTGCCCCAATCGTCCCATTATAATTAAGATTGGTCACGGATATCGCGGTACCGTTCTGCGTATAGCTGCCATTCCACATATTGGATATTTTTTGATTCCCCGGGAAAGTCCAGGCTAATGTCCACCCGCTAAGGGCCGCCGTACTGTTATTGGTAATTGTAACGTTAACCGTGGCGCCATTCCCCCAGTCGTTGGCAATGGAATAGGTCACCGCATACGACGATGAAGCGGAAATCGTATAGGTTGCCGTGGCAACTGCCGAATCCGTCATTCCGCTGGCCGTGGCATAGGCTTTCATCGTAGTGGTTTTTGATACCGCGATCGGTCCCGAATATATCGCCGATGAACTCGTCGGAGTACTGCCGTCGGTGGTATAACGGATAGTTGCCCCGCTGGTCGCGCAGCTTATGGTCACGCTCTGGGCCGTGTTATAAACCCCTCCCGTAGGGCTAAAGGTCGGCGTGGCAACTTGCTGGGTAGCGCCGATCGTATAGGCCGCCGTGGCAACTGCCGAATCCGTCATTCCGCTGGCCGTGGCATAGGCTTTAATCGTGGTGGTTTTTGATACCGAGATCGGTCCCGAATACACCATCGAAGAACTCGTCGGAGTACTGCCGTCGGTGGTATAACGGATGGTTGCCCCGCTGGTCGCACAACCGATGGTCACGCTCTGGGCTGTACTATATGAACCGGCTGCCGGACTAAAGGTCGGAGTGGCTGTTGCATTTGCCGTCCCCGCTAAATAAACGTAGTACAGGGCATTAGCCATGGCGATATCCGCCTGGGCCCAAAAACGGTGATACTTAAATACCGGCGCCGTTCCGTTATTATGCGCATCGACCACCTTCTGATAGCTGGGATCGTTTTTGTAACGCGGGCGCATATCGATGAAAGTCATGCCGTTTTTAAGAGTAGCTCCTTGCGCATTTGTCCCGCTATAACTGGTCGGTATGTATACCTCATCAAAGAAGCGGGAATAATCGGATCGGGTTTCATCACAGGCAACTCCAATAGTGTCGCGGTATAGATTCCACATCCGGTCCAGCAATTTCGCAGCGGTTTCTTTAGCGGTCGTGTGAACGGATCCCGTATACTTTTGATAGGCCGCAGCATAATAGATGAGGGCTTTTGCCAAACCCGCAGCCACACCCACATCATTGGTATAACTGGAAACCGTACAATGCAAATTGGTGTTATTGGTCGCGGTTCCCGTCCAGGTATCGGGTTGGCCGGACCATGTCAGATCACTGGGAATCATATAGGAGTCATCGTTGTCATCCACAATTGTATTTGATATTGCCCAGTTGGCCCACTTATCGACCAGATTTTTAACTTTACTGTCACCGGTCAGGTAATAATACTCCATCATCCGTTCCATACCCCAGGCCTGCATACCGAACCAGCGGTTGCTCGGCGGATCATGGTATACCGGTTGCCAATCGTAAACCATTTTGTAAAAGGTGCTTGAACCGGATGGATATGCCATGTACCGGCCGTTATAGCTGTTGGTGACTCCCCCGGCAATGGCTCCTTCATTGCTTTGCAAATATTGATAGAGCTCAATCTGACGTTGCAGACTGGTCGTCCAGTCTCTTTTACCATAGGAGGACAAAGGGGTGAATGCCGCATCAGTGGATAAAACGTAAGCGGCCACCGGATTCTGATAGCCCTGGTGGATATGGGAACAGCCAATACGCCAGCTCCAAGAACCGTCAGTGGATCCTCCCCAAGATGTATACCAGGAAAGCATATAATGACAGCTATCATAGCCTGTCCCAGCGGTGGAAGCAGCTTGAACTCCAATGGGACGGAAATATTTATCAAACATCGTATATCTTAAATAATCGCCCATCTTGGCGGCCTTTGCGGTGTAGGTAGACAAAGTGGACTCTTTGCCCTGTTCTTTTGCCCATAAATACGCCCAATAGGAAGCTTGAATCTGTCTGGCATCCGCATCGGAAGCCGATGTATACCGCCATTGTTTGGAGGGAGTTCCGAAGGTGCCGAATATCGGCAAAAACCCTCCGTTACTACCAGCGCCCCAATTAAAACTCTCCCAGGAAGGATGGGGTACGGTTTCCCACACCGACTCCTGCGGGCCCCGTTGGTAGGTATTGATATAGGAACAGCGGCTGGTGCCGTCACCATGATTGCCATATCCGTACCAGTTATCCACATCCATCAGCCAATGCATCTGGTAAAATCGATTACTACCATAGGCAGCCTTTAACTGACTGTCCAACGGATCGGTGCCTGTTGGCGCCGACGAATTTCCGGTATTCGGATAATCGCTGGGTAAATCCAATTCCGGCGCATAGCTCGCCGGTGAGCTCGGGTTGTAAGTGCTTAACCCCAGTTGATCACTGGTAGTTGGAATAATATAGGTTTCCGCCTTATCCCAAGCCGTTTTGTAATAACTCCAGTCCCCGGTGAGTTTTCCGTAAGTAGCGCCCAGCCAGGTTAGATAACTGAAAGCTTCGCTGGTGGTCAGATGACCATAGTCAGGAGCCTCGACCATCAGAGTCTCTACACAGTGATAAGGAACTCCTTCCTGACTAAGATAACCGCTGTTTTGAAGATTGGTAAACAGCTCCATAAATCGGTTGTAGTATTCGCTGGGGTCGGTAGCGGCAAAGGCACGACCGCTTAAGCCCCCAAATTGTCCAGGCAGCACATTGGCGGTTACGACCAAAAGCAGGATGGCCAAACCGAAAAACCATTTTTTACTGATTGATTTTCCGTTCATTTTCACGCCTCCTTATCATTTTTTATTTTTAACCCTTGGAAAAACCCTCAGACAATTCCCATGCGTCATCCCTCCTTTCAAAAAACACGATACATTTAAATCTAGTTATTCATTCCATATGTTGCTATTTTTGTATTCGTTGTAAAATATTTACAATTATATTTTATAATATCTTTAACAATTACTCAATAAATAATTTTCAAATTTTTAATATTTGTCAGGATATTGCGCTCATGGTTTTGTTTTAAGAGGTCTATCATAATAGGAAACGGGACTGACTCAAAGGATAGAGACAGCCCCGTTTTAGGGAGAACAAATCCGCATTGGAAAATAGTTCATTCTTAAAATCAACAAACCCTAAAGGCACCGGGAAGCAGTCTTATGCCCCAAATATGCCTCCTTTACCTGGTCGTTGGCAAGTAATTCTTTCCCGGTACCCTTTAAAGTGATTCGCCCGGTCTCCATTACATAGCCGACATCGGCAATATGCAAGGCGGCATTGGCATTTTGCTCGATCAAAAGGATGGTCACACCTTGTTTATGAATTTCCTGAATGATTGCAAAAATGTCCTTCACAATAAGCGGCGCCAAACCCAGGGAAGGTTCGTCCATCATCAACAGTTTCGGTCTGGACAGCAAAGCCCGCCCCACAGCCAGCATTTGTTGTTCCCCGCCGGAAAGGGTCCCCGCCGACTGCCAGGAACGTTCTTTTAAAATCGGAAAAAGGCTGTATACCCATTCAATATCCGACTGAATCCCTTTTTCATCGGTCCGGGTAAAAGCCCCGATTTTTAAATTTTCAAGCACCGATAAATTGGAAAACACCCTGCGCCCTTCGGGAACCAATGTAATCCCGCTGGGAGCCAGCCGATGGGTTTTAATTTTTAACAAATCTTGATCGTTGTAAGTGATGGAACCGCTCACCGGCTTAACCAGACCGACAACCGAACGTAAAGTAGTACTCTTGCCGGCGCCGTTAGCCCCCACCAAGGTGACGATCTTACCCTCTTCCACTTCGAGGCTGATATCCTTTAACGCCTCAATGCCGCCGTAAGAAACCACCAAATTTTCAATTTTAAGCACTTTCATCCACCCCCAAATAAGCCTCAATTACTTTTGGATCATTTTGTACCTCTGAAGGGGTGCCGTTGGCAATTAGAACGCCATAATCCAGTACCGAAACTCTCTGGGAAATACCCATGACCACATCCATATGGTGCTCAATCAATAAAATGGTGAGATCATATTCTGCGCGGATTTCTTTAATGAAGTCGGTTAAATCCACTGCTTCTTTCGGATTCATTCCGGCGGCCGGTTCATCCAGCAGCAACAGTTTAGGTTTGGTTGCCAAGGCCCTGGCAATTTCCAATCTGCGCTGCAACCCATAAGGTAAAGAACTGGCTTTGTCGCTTTGATACTCCAACAATCCGACTCTTTCCAACAAGGCAAGGGATTCGCGGCGCATTTCTTTTTCTTCCTTACGGTACCTGGGCAGCTTTAAGACAGCTTCAAAATAGCCGGAATCCAGATGAACATGGCAGCCGATTAACACGTTGTCCAGTACGCTCAAATCTTTAAAAAGCCTAATATTTTGAAAGGTTCTGGCGATCCCAAGTTTCGTAATCAAATCGGGTCTCATACCGGCCACTTCCTGATCCATAAAAACGATTTGGCCCCGGGTCGGCTTATAAACACCGGTAATCATATTGAAGACAGTCGTCTTGCCGGCGCCGTTGGGTCCAATCAATCCGACAATCTCCCCGGCCGCCAACTGCAAGTTGAAATCCCTGACCGCCGTTAAACCTCCAAATTGCATTGTAATCGCTTTCATATCCAAAACATTCATCAACGGTTACCTCCTTTGGCTAGAGGCTTTTTCCTGGTGAAAGGCTTAAGCCAGAAATCTTTGTTCAGCACGGCATTCCAACTGAATTCGTTGGTGCCCATCAAACCGTGCCGATAAAAGAGGACCACTACCATTAACAGAGCCGAAAAAACCACCGCCCTGAGACCAACTTTACCATTAAGGATGACAAATCCCAGATCCATCGACTCATCCAAAAATCTCAGGACTTCGTTGCCAATGGTCACGATGAATGAAGCAATAATCGAACCGGTGAGACTGCCCATTCCTCCGAGGACTACAATCAATAAAATATTAAAAGTAAAGATAAAATTGAACATCTTGGGATCAATCGTTCCAAGCAAATTTCCCAGTAATCCGCCGCCGATACCGGCAAAAAAAGCACCGGTTGCAAAGGAAATGGTTTTATGTTTAAAGAGGTTAATCCCCATGCTCTCCGCGGCGATCTCATCTTCGCGGATCGCTTTTAAGGCCCTGCCGTAACTGCTATTAATCAAGGAAACAAGGACCACCAATGTAAAGGCAGCCATTCCAAAACTCCACCACAAGTTGGTCACTGCCGGAATGCCCTTTAAACCCAGAGCTCCATTGGTAATACTTTGGGTATTGGTAAAAACCACCCGGATGATCTCGCCAAACCCCAATGTAGCAATGGCAAGATAATCACCCTTAAGCCGCAGGGTCGGAGCGCCAATCAAATAAGCAACAAATGCAGCCAAGATTCCGCCGATTATCAATGCGATGGGAAAAGGCATCTGTAAAGTATCCAATGGTTTTATCAAAGGAGCCATATAAAAGATCTGTTCTTTGGTAGCCTGCGACATGGTCAAAAGGGCCGTAGCATAAGCGCCTACCGCCATAAATCCGGCATGTCCCAATGAAAAAAGCCCGGTGAATCCGTTAATCAGGTTCAAGCTCAATCCCAGAATGGCATAAATGGCGCAGACATTTAAAATCCGCACAACATACATATCAAGATTTTTTTGAGCGTAAAACAAAAAAACAATCAGCAACAATACCGCAATAAGGGTTAAAATTGCATTTCTCCGTTTCATTTCACACCTTCTCCGCGATTATTTCGCCCATAATTCCGGTAGGTTTATACAGTAAAATCACTATCAGCAAGATAAAAGCGAGGGCATCGCGATAACCGGTCAAATCCGGCAGAAAGGCAATCAACATGATTTCACCAATACCCAGGAGAAAGCCGCCGATAACTGCTCCCTTGATATCGCCGATACCCCCGATAACCGCGGCGATGAAGCACTTAAGTCCGGGAATAACTCCCATCAAAGGGGCGATCTGGGGATACTTCATGCCCCACATAATCCCGCCAACCGCAGCCAGGGCCGAACCAATACCAAAAGTAAGAGAGATCGTGCGATTCACATTCACTCCCATCAGACGCGCTGTTTCGTGATCTTTGGATACGGCCCGCATGGCCATACCTGTTTTGGTCTTATTGATTAAATACAACAGGATAATGAGACAGCCAATTGTAACAACCGGTATATAAAAGGTGACTTTTTGGATGGCGATAGTTCCAATTTGGATGACGCTTGTAAATGCATCGGGCGCCGGGAACGGCTTGGGGACGCCTCCGAAAAGTACAATCGCCAAATTTTCCAATAGAAATGAAGCGCCGATGGCTGAAATTAATATTGAAATCTTCGGAGCATCCCGAAGTGGCCGGTAAGCTGAAGCTTCAACCAATACGCCCAAAATGGCGGTCAAAACAATTACCAGCGGAAATGAGATATACCAGGGCATTCCAAAGGTAACGCCCCCAAAAAATGCAAAATAAGTGGCCATCATAAAAATATCGCCATGGGCGAAATTGATTAAACGCAGGATACCGTAAACCATGGTATATCCTATAGCAATCAAGGCATATAAACTCCCCATGGAAATTCCATTGGCTAAATGTTGCAAAAAAAGATCAAGAGTCATCATAACACCACCGTAAATAAAAATTCCGTTATCCGATCCAAAATAGTTCGTGCTGCTTTCGGGCATTTAAATACGCTTCCTCCTCACGAAGGAAGCGTATTTGAGAGCAATACAATTACTTGGGTTGAATGGTATCCATATAAACGAATTTGCCGTTCTTCACAGTTTTAATCACTGCGCTCTTCACTGCATTGCGATTTTCATCAAAGGTAATGGTACCGGCGGCGCCCGGGAAATTCTTGGTGGCGTTGATCGCATTGCGGAGTTTGGGACCTTCAGTGGTTTTAGCGCGGGCAATAGCGGCGCGGATAACCAAATAGGCATCATATCCAAGGGCGGTCACTGCAGCCGGGTCTTTATCTTTGTTGGCCTTGCGGTAAGCATCAAGAAATACCTTGGATTCACTGGTAATGGGTTTTTCAGTTGCAAAGAAGGTAGAGAAAACTATGCCTTCGACATCTTTTTTACCGATATCAAGGAATTCCTGTGTTTCCCAGGTATCGCCACCGATAATCGGGCAGGTGATGCCCAGCTTTCTGGCTTGGCTGATAACCAAAGCCGATTCGGTAAAGTTACCGGGGGCAAAAATCACTTCCGGATTTTTGGCCTTAATATTGGTTAATTGGGCGGAGAAATCCTGATCTCCGGTATTGTAATTGGCAACCGCAACAATACAATTGTTATCTTTGGTCAGCTTTTTAAAGTTTTGAGTAAAGAAACTGGCTAAACCGACAGCATAGTCATTGGAAACCTCTTGAACAATCGCTGCTTTTTTGGCTTTTAACTTGCTAAAAGCATAATTGGCCATTACAGTGCCTTGAAATGGATCAATAAAACAGACCCGGAAATAATAAGGATTATCCTGGGTTACCAAAGGATTGGTACAGGATGCGCCGACTGCGGGAACTTTGGCATTTTTTACGATATCCCCGGCGGCCATTGAAAGCGAACTGCCCCAACTTCCAATGATCGCAGCGACTTTGTCTTTTTCGACCAGTCTTGCGGCGGCAGTAGCGGCCTCTACCTTGTCCGACTTGTTGTCGGCAATCACCAGCTCGATTTTTTTGCCTAACACAGTAGGATAGAGTTGGTTGGCAAGTTTAACTCCCTCAACCTCTAATTCTCCTCCAGCCGCATTGGCGCCCGTCATTGGCTCAAAAACACCAATTTTAATGGTATTGCTTGCAGCTCCTGATACGCTTGCAAATACCGGAATCAATAAAACGAGAGCTAACAATAAACACAAACCACGTTTCATTAAATTGATTTCCCCCTTCTTTTATATTTTGGGTTTAAAATAAACCCAAATAAACTTGTTTCATTCGTGAAGTGATTCGCCAAGGATTCACACAAACCTGCCAAAAGCTTCACATAAAGTTAAAAATTTCTATAAAATTTCGCCGTCCTCAATTTTAGTCCTGCCTCAAACTGAAGAAAAACCAAGAAATACCAACACTTGGAAGAATAAGAAATTATAAAAAAATTCAAAATCTGTCCTTGGGGTTTCCTAAACGGAGATGGGAAAATTAAGAGGATTTCTGTCAATAATTTATCAAAGAAGCGGCTGCTTGTTCCTGGGTCAAATCAGGTTCGAAATAAGGCACTACCAGATTGATCCCCCCTGGGATGACCTTAAAAACCGCTTCCTTTCCTTGAATGATCTCTCCATCAATATTCAGGGCAATCTTCTGATCACAAACTACTTTCACTTCACCGGCTTTATAAAATGAAACTCCAGGTAACCCACGATGTTTGCCTTTAACATATTTATGGAGCGTGGTGAGAATCTCCAAAAAGGTTTTTTCACGAATCAAGCAAATATCCAAGAGTCCATCATCAATTCTGGCATCAGGAGCGGGCAGGATTCCGCCGCCGTAATATTTTCCGTTAGCAATCGCCAACAAAAGGCACCGGGCATCAATGGTTTGATCATCGACCGTCACAACCATATGAAGATTTTTATAATGGAACACCGTCAGCAGGATACCGGCAAAATAGCTCAAAGCGGCAGGGATCCAGGAAAGCTTTTTAATGGCTTGGGCATGAAAAACCACTTCGGCATCAAATCCAAAGGAAGCGATATTCGCAAAATACCGTCCGTTCACAACAGCGATGTCAATGGGCTCCGTAGCGCCATTTACAGAATAGGAAAGCAGGTCGTGAAAAGATTCCCCATGGGGGATGGATTTGAAAAAGTCATTTCCCGAACCGGATGGAATAACGGCCAAACTGCAATAGGCGCTGTTGCCGCTCTGAATGATACCATTGACAATTTCATTGAGGGTACCGTCCCCGCCCACTGAATAAATCCGCAACTCATGATGTTGCCGGGCTTTGCCGGCATATCGGCGGACGATGTCCGTTGCATGGCCTGAATACTCGGAAAGTTCAATAATGTACTCATGACCGCATTCTGCAAAATAGCTCCGGATTTCCGGGATCAGTTTCAACGGTTGACCTTTCCCGGCCACGGGATTCAATACAAAGAGATGTTTCAAGTCTATATTCCCCTATTTACTCAGTATGGAAGCATCTTTTGGGCAGAATGCCTCGAACCCGTTTTATCTCAAAATATCAGCCAGGATTTCATCTTCCCGTAAAAGCTTTTTGGCGGCTATCCGGTTTTCTTCCCTATGGATGCAGGTGAGACGGTCCGGTTTCACGGTCGGAGCAATATCAATCGCTTTTTCAAAGTCGCCGGCTCGCAATTGCAAGCCTTTGACATGGGCAAAAAAGCCGGTTTCCGTTAAAAATTTGGTGACTCTGGCATCCCGGTGGTTTTGCACCCTGCTCATGATATAGGTGGCGACTCCGACCTGGATACCGTGCAATGCCGGTTTTTCCAGCAAAGAATCCAGCCCGTGGGATATCAAATGTTCACTGCCGCTGGCCGGAGCGCTGTTACCGGCAATTTCCATGGCAATTCCGCTCATAATAAGCGAATCCACCAGCTCTTTCAAAAAAAACTCATCGCGGATATTCATTTGAATATCCATCCGTACGATGCTGTTGACCGATTTTTTCCCGATCATCACCGCAAAATCGTTGACCGTGCCCCTGCCGTTTTTTTCTTCAAACTCCCAATCATAGATGGCGGTGATTTTGGAAACCAAATCTCCGATACCCGAATATATCAGATTCTCCGGCGAGCTTTTAATGATGTCGATATCCACAACGATTCCGTAAGGCATTTTCGCCGGGACGGATTTGCGGCGGCCGGCGATAAATAGAGAACATCCCGAACTGGAAAAGCCGTCATTGGAGATGGAGGTGGGAATACTGATAAAGGGCATGTTATTCAAAAAAGCGACATATTTCGCCATATCAAGTACTTTTCCGCCTCCAACCCCAATAACCGCCTGGGTTTTGGCAGGTATGGCAAAGGCAAAATTCGCCAGATTCTCGATTTGGTTATCATCCTGTTCATAAATTTGCAAAATTTGAATGCCGGATTTTTTTAGGGACCCGACAACGGCTTCTCCGAACAGGGAAAAGATACCGGCTCCGAAACATACGATCACGTTGTTCAGAGCGTTCTTGGCAATCAGGGCGCCGATATTTTCGATATTTCCATTCCCCACATCCAGAATGGTGGGAATGGAAATCCGGCTGGTACTGGTTTTCATATGTTCTTACTCCGATTCGTGGTTATTTCAAAAAGAAAACTTCCCGCAGCGGTTGAATTGGCTCCGCTTCATTAAAATCGAATGAACCTTCAACCATCTTGGATGTAATAGCGTTCCAACGGTTACAGGCGTCGCTTTGGGCGATATATGCAAAGGCCGCCTGAACATCGTCACATTCAAAACAATAAAAAAATTGATTCCCTTGCTGGAATATGGAATAATTTCGAATCCCCGCCCGGCTGTGTTCTTCCAGGACTTCAGGCCAGGGATTCAAATGCATTTTCACATATTCATCCAGGGCTTCCGGCTTTACTTTCCAGGTCCAGGCATATTTGTTACTATGAATCATCGCTCCCACCTCTGATTAATGAATAACCGAATGGTTGAGAACCCACCTTGAAATATATGTCCATTTTACCATATTATCGTTGACTGTTGGGAAGAATTTTGACCCAGGAACGAACTGGGAGGCTGTCTCAAAAATGAATTGAAAGCAATCAAAAATACTCTGCCGTTACATTCTACCGTTTATTTCAATATCCCATATTTCTTGATCGTTTCATTTCCTTTAAAGACAGCCCGGGGGGGTTTAAACACTCTGGTGATTGGGGGCAGGTTTTGCTGAATTAATCTTTTGGATGAGTTCCGATGGTATTTTCAATTTTCGCTGCGCATCCATCAATCCGTTAATCTCTTGTTGGACATCAGTCAGTTGAGTATAGCAATAGCCGCAAATATAATGAGTATCTTGAATCGCTTTCGTTATCTTCGCATAGCGTTCCATAAATTCATCCTGATTTTTGACCGCTCCGTAATAACCCCAGTTTTCGTGGCTTTCACTGGCAAAAGCAATGCCGCCGTATTCTGTGACCAGTATAGGCTGCCCTTGATACCCATACCCTTCACAGTATAATAGCCTTCTTTCAGCCGCCCCGGCTAACAACTGTTCTTGATTGGAGTATTTTTCCATAAAATGCGAGCCCTTGGGCTCATAGTCGTGGATCCCGCAAATATCCGAATCAACTTGTTCCCAACCGTCGTTGCTGCTGATCAAGCGGGTCCCGTCCAATGCTTTGATTCCATAATAAAGTGCCCGGGCGTAATGTTGCTGTTGCCGGTCGGTTTTAATGTTTCTGACTCCCCAGGATTCATTCAAAGGAACCCATGTAATAATGGAAGGATGATTATAATCGCGGTTAATGAACTCCACCCATTCCCTGATCACGCGTTCGATGGCCACGGCATGAAAATGATAAGTGCTGGGCATCTCACCCCATACCAGTAATCCCAATTTATCGGCCCAATAGTAATACCGGGGATCTTCGATTTTTTGGTGTTTCCGGGCTCCGTTGAAGCCAAGATCTTTTGTCATTTGAATATCATAGACAATGGCTTCATCGCTGGGCGGAGTCATTAAAGTATCCGGCCAATATCCTTGATCCAAAATCAGTTTTTGATAATAGGGCTTATTATTTAGTAAAATTTGATCTCCCTTGACCGAAATTTTCCTCATACCGAAATAGCTTTTAACCTGATCAATAACTTGTCCGTCTTTTACGATTTGAACCATAATATCATACAAGTTGGGATTCTCCGGCGTCCAATAATCCAGCTCATCAATGCTGTCAGGCTCTTGCAGGTGAACCAATAACCGGGAAATTCTATTTTCAATACTGGCCTGAACATATTTTACCTGTCTGTCCTGAAGGGTTATGGATACATTCAATGTCAATGCTTCCACCGGTTTATCCAGAACAATATCAACGGCAAGTTCCCGCCGGTCAATATCCGGAGTCATCTGCATCCGGTCAATATATACTTCACCCACGGTTTCCAGCCATACCGTCTGCCAGATCCCGGAACTCGGAGTGTACCAGCAACGATCAGGCTTCTGCAACCAATATTGCTTACCACGGGGCTGTTCACACTCATAACGATCCTCGACTCGAACTACAATGATATTGCTCCCGGTTTGTAAAAACCGGGAACAATCCATCTTAAAAGGCCCATAACCGCCTTGGTGGCCCCCGGCATACTCAGCGTTTAGCCACACCTTTGCCTGGTAGTCCACTGCCCCAAAGTTCAAAAGCACCCTTTTCCCCAGGAAAGAATCGGGAAGCATAAATTCTTTTTTATACCAAAAAACCGGATGGACGCCCAGCTCATGAATAGTACTGCGCTCACTCTGATAACAAAAGGGAACGATAATTCGGCGGGAAAAGTTGGGACTTTGGTACCAGCCTTCTTTTTCCCCTTGATCCGAATCATCAAATTCAAAATCCCATTCGCCATTTAAATTGAGCCATTCGCTTCTCTCAAAATCTGGCCGAGGGTACTCCGGCCTTGGTATGTTCATATTATGCATAGCTTCTTTCTCCCCCCATCAGTCGTTACTTTACTTGCCTAGCGGTATGATAAAGCGCCGGAGGGAGCATGGAGGAACAGTCAGTTTCTGCTCAAGACCTTCCCAAGGGATTACCGAATCCTTAATCTGCACCAACTCCTGTTCGGCAGTATTGATATCATACGAATTGGCCGAAGTGATTTCGGAAATCCGGATATTACTTTTTACTGCGGCGGCTTTGATATTCAAATGCAAGCTCGCCTCTTGTTCAAGATGACGGTTGACAACAAAAACAACCAATTCATCAGCGGCATTCAGGCCGGAAACGATATCGACATAAGGGACTTCTTTTATCCCAACAACATGACCCACCGCTTCAATATCGTAAGTCTCACTTTGCGCCCTTGAGTCCACAATATCTTGGAGATCCGAATTGGCATATAATTTCAAAACATGATAACTGGCAGTCCGGTATACTTTACCGTGGTAACTACGGATGCAGCCGCCCTGCCAACCGTTTACCAAATCGGAAAAGTTGCCGATATCAATAAGAGCGCTGTTTCTTAAAAACATATTTAACATCCCGGCGTTAAAGATGGCCGCCTCTAAAGTATGCTCCCGGAAAGAGGAATTGTTATACATGGTATTCCATTCGGTGACGGCAATTTTAATATTCTCCGGAGCGGCAACGGTTTCCCGGATGGATTGGGCCGTATCTTGAACAATCTGTTCATATTTTTTAACCGCTCCCACGGTTCCGTAATAGATCTGTTGATTATCACAAGCAACCGCTCCAAGTTTGGGAGCATAAAAATGAAGCGCGATACGGTCCAAAGCTCCACCGGTAACTTTTAAGAGGGTGCGGTTCCACTCCTGGGAAAAATCATTCCCTTCTCCTCCGCAGGCGATCATTTGAATTCCAGGATCTTTTTCTTTCATGGCCCTGTAAAAATGCAGATATTTTTCGGCAAACTCTGCCGAACTGCAATGGCCTATTTCCCAATCGCCGAATGTTTCATTTCCGATATCCCAGTATTGAACTTGATAGGGTTCGGGATGGCCGTTATCCGCCCGAAGTTTACCGTACTTGGTTTCCAAAGAACCGTTGCAATACTCTACCCAGTTTGCGGCTTCTTCCGGTGTTCCGGCGCCGAAATTGACACAAATCAAAGGTTCACATCCGGTATTCCGGCAAAACTTGATAAATTCATCGGTTCCGAAATTATTCTCCTCATTGCCTTTCCAATGGATATTTTCCTTGGTTGGACGGTTATCCTTGATGCCGATACCATCTTCCCAATCATAACAATCGGCAAAGCATCCGCCCGGAAAACGCATGATTCCCGGTTTTAAATCCTTGGTAGCCCCAACGACTTCCTTCCATACTCCGTCCACGGCACTGTGGGGCATTAAAGAAACTTGATCCAGTAATAAGCTGCCGGTTCCATGTAAAGCGATTTCGAATATCCCGTCGCTTATATCGGTCCGGGATTCAAAGGTATACTCATATTGATTCCAGCCATTATCCTTGACGGTAATAACCTTGGTAAAAAGCAGTTGCATTTGAGATAAGGATTTGAGCCGGATTTGAATCTCGCCCTTTAACTGAGTGGCTTTTAACCAAAGAGAGCCATGATAGGTTTCGTTCTTCTCCAAGTGGATGCCGTTTTGGGCGATTCCCCGGTAACCCCCGTAATGATTGATGACTTCAATTCGTTGGGAGTATTTTGAATTGAAGCAATCCCGATCATCCATAATGTAACTGCCGATATCATTGAATCCCGTCGGGTACCACGGATCCGATACTCCGTCATTGTTTTGATCAACATTTTCAAATCCCCGGTTCACCAGGAGTTCCGCCCACATCCCGCCGTCGATGCAATCTTGAATGAATTCAATGAAATTGCCGAATATGAGGGGACTCACTTCTGCAATTTTTTTAGCGGCATCAATTTCTACTTTAACTTTTAGTTTATCCATTTTTATCATAAGCCTCCGAATTAACCTTTGATTCCCGTCATGGCAATCCCTTTGGTAAAGTATTTTTGAGAAAACATATAGGCAAAAAACAAGGGGGCAATCGCTAAACAAGAACCTGCCATTAAAATGGCGTATTCAATTACATGTTGCCCCATAAACAGCGCCAATCCTGCCGGAAGCGGTCTCATCTCCACCGTATTTGTAAACAACAACGGATAGAGCAAGTCATTCCAATTGAACATGAAATGAAAAATACCCAGGGAAGCAAGAGCCGGCATACAAAGGGGCAACATGATTTTGCGGTAAATCCCAAATTCGCTGCAGCCATCCACCCGGGCAGCTTCTTCCAAATCCTTGGGCAGGGTTATGAAAAACTGCCTCATCATGAAGATACCGAAAGCGTTGGTAGCTCTGGGAAGGATTAATCCCCAATATGTATTTAAAATATTAAACTTGAACAATTCTACAAACAGCGGAATCATCGTAACCTGAAATGGAATCATCAAGGTACTTAAGACCAGGATGAATAAGATATTCCTGCCTTTAAAACGGAGCCGCGCAAAGGCATAGCCGGCCATTGAATCGAAAAGCAAGGAAAGGATGGTTACCCCCCCGGCAAAAATCAAGGAATTCTTATAAAAAAGCAAGAAGGGAATCCGCCGCCAAATGCCGTGATAAGCTTCAAAAGTAAAACGGTTGGCCCATAATGCGGGAGGAAACTTTACGATATCCCCCTCAAACTTAAATGAAGTAACCACCATCCAGATAAACGGGTAAACCGTAATTGCAACCAGGATTATCAAAAATATGTTTCTCACCCATTGAAGGATGGGGATGTTGCTTTTAACCACTTTTGGTCCTCCCCCTTTAGTAAATCTGCTCATCCTGACGTAACCGTTTAAACATTGAGGTTGAAAAAAGCAAGATGATTAGGAATAAAATTTCAGCTAAAGCCGACGCATACCCCATCTCAAATCCTTCAAAGCCCACATGATAAATATATTGGACCATGGTTTCCGTTTTAAAAAGCGGTCCACCCTTGGTCATCACAAACACCTGATCAAACACTTGAAAAGAACTGATAATCGAGGTGATCAGTACAAATCCCAAAGTCGGGATGAGCATGGGCAGAGTGATCTTAAAAAACTGGGTCACCCTTTTGGCTCCGTCAATACTGGCGGATTCATAATAAGATTCGGGGATGCCAAGCAAACCGGCCAAAATGATCACCATGTTAAATCCGAAACTTTTCCAAATGCTGACCATCATGATAGCCGGCATCGCCCAAACCGGGTCTTGAAGCCAGGCTATGGTGGGAATCCCTAGGAGATTCAGATAATGGGCGATAATCCCAATATTGTTATCCAGTAAGAAAGTCCATATAATTGAGATGATAGTCATGGAACCGATAGCCGGTAAAAAGAAGACCGACCGGCAAAATGTTGTAAAAAAAGTGCGGCGGGATACCGCCAAGGCCACCATCAAAGAAATAACAACCTGCAAGGGGACAGTTCCGGCTGCATAATACAAGGTATTGACCAGTGAGTTCCAAAAACGTTCATCACCCAATAATTTCAGATAATTGTCTATTCCGATGAACCGGATGTTATTTCCCATCATATCGAAATCAAATACGCTGAACAAAGCGGAAACCAGCAACGGTACAAATACAAAGACCGCGAAGATCGCCATACTCGGAAGAATGAATAAATACCCTACTTTATTGGGATCACGAAACAAGCTGTTTCTTTTTGCTGTGAGCTCTTTCATATTACCACCCGTTTCCAATAACTTATCGAGAAGGTCAACCGGGAAAGGATTTGCTGGAGCACAGCCTCCTCCCGGTTGCTTCAAAATGATTACTTCAGCAGCTTATTCATTTCACGCGCGGCTTTATCAAGCGATTCCTTTACCGTCATTTTACCCAGCAAGATTCTTTCCATGGCCGGTGTGATCACGTCCGTGTCAATTTTGCCGAAATTGGTAAGTTGCTGCAGATAAAACTGGGCTTGGTCGGACACGGAAGAGAAGGCAACTACATACGGATTGGCTTTTAAGGCCGGATCCTGGCTTAAGTCGGTCCTTGTCGGGGGAAAGCCGGTATTTAAAGCCCAATAGATTTGGGATTCTTTTGAATTCCAGTATTTAAAAAATTCATACACTTCTTTTTTATGTTTCGAACTCTTGGTTAGGCACATAGCGACACCGGTTCCCAAAGTAACCGACTTTGCCGGGCCGGCCGGAACGGGGGCCACTCCAAAATTAATTTTGGCTTGCTTAAAGCCGTTGACTGCCCAAGGTCCGCACATATACATGGCGGCTTTTTGTGATTCGAATAGTTTATCGACTTCAGCTCCGGCAAGTACGGGAGGAGAAATATTTTTTTTAAGGATTAAATCCGTGAAAAACTCTACGGCTTTGACCGTCTTTTCACTATTGATCACCGATGTTTTGGTGCGATAGTTGATAAGGTCTCCGCCATTTCCCCAAATCAGAATCGGCCACATCGGAATGGTTTCCCGGGTGGCGATGCCGAATCCATATTGTTCCACTTTTCCATTGGATTCTTTGGTGAGTTTAACGGCATATTCTTTCAATTCATTCCAGTCTTTGGGCGGTTTTTCCGGATCGAGGCCCGCCTGATGAAATAAATCTTTATTGTAATACAGGAGCAAGGTGGCGAAATTCAGGGGCGCGCCGTAGTATTTCCCATTATATTTCATATTATCATTCAAGGCTTTGGGAAGAATCTTCGGATCAATCCCCTTGGGTCCGTTGTATAAGTCATTTAATGGAACGATCGCTCCCGGTTTGGCATAGGTTCCAATCCGTTCGGTGGCAAAAGCTACAATATCAGGCCCTTGTCCAGTAGCGAGAGCGGAGGCCAACTTTTGATATAAACTGTCCCAAGGCATAATATCCATTTTAATTTCAATCTTGGTATTGGTTTTATTAAATTTATCAACCAAAGCTTCAAGGGCCGGTCTGTCCGGGCCTGTAAAGCCGTTCCAATATGTAAGCACTACCTTTTGATCCGCGGCGTAAGCTAAACAGGACGTCAAGATAAGGACAGCAGTCAATAAGACGCTTAAAAAACTTTTTTTCTTCATTACTCTTCCTCTCCTTTTCATCAATTGGCAATCCGTAACGTTACGATTTTTTGGTAAAATAAATTATGCCGATTCCCTAACCACCAAACTGAATTCAATTTCTTGCTTGACAGGGTCTTTCACTTTATTCCCGATAATGTCGGCCAATAGCTGCATGGCGCTTTTCCCTTTTTCGGTAAAGGGTTGTTTAATGGTGGTCAAACGGGGAATGTAGTTTAAATCCTGGATAATATCATCAAAACCGGTTACTGCGATATCGTCCGGAATTTTCTTTCCCATATCCCGCAATACATTGATGACCTGTAAAGCAAGCACGTCGTTCCAGCAAACAATTGCTTCCGGAGGATTTACCGCACCCATTTGGACAATGGCATTATAAATGGCCTTACCATCATATCCGCAGGCAATTGTTTTTTCTTCGCCGGATAAGCCATAAGCAGCCAGGGCTTTTCGATACCCCCTTTCTCGGATCACTTCTTCGGTTGTCTCCAAGGCAAATGTCAGATACCAGATCCTGGAGTATCCTTTGGTGATAAGATACTCGGTGATGTTATAAATTCCCTTTTCACCATTGACATTAACCTCGCTGATACCGGACTGGGAATGGGAAGACAGCAAAACCATTTTATGAATCTCGGTTTTGAATTGACCAATCAAGTTCTCAAAACCGTTCCCCAGCAAAATAACACCGTCGGCTTTTCTACCATTAATAATCTGTACCATTTCGTTGGTATACAACTCCGAGTTCTGGGGCAGGGATTTGACAAGTACATCATAGTTCAATTCTCTGGCTTTTATAATAATGCCCATCAATTCCAATGAGAAAATACTGTAATCTTCCAAGTTCTCATGGGTAATCACCGCAATTATGTTGGATCTCCCGTTTCGAAAACTTTGGGCCAAAGAATTGGGAATGTAGTTTAATTCCCGCGCCGCTTGCAAAACTTTTTCCACGGTTTCGGGCTTTACGCCCGCCCGGTTGTTCAAGGCGCATGATGCAGTTGTCGGTGAAACACCGGCTTTTTTTGCCACAGTCTTAATATTAACCATCTTTCAACCATCCGTAACGTTACGATTTTATAATAAAAAATTCGCTGGAAGAAAGTAAATTCCTCCTTCCCTGGAAAATTTTTTTTAGCTTTCTTCACGCATTTTCTTAATATTACTGCTCATTTCTTCTAAAAACTCTCGATTCGATGCAGGGCCGATTCCACTGAGGTCGACAAGGGCCCCTAATTCAAAATCCGTTTGCTGATTGATATCCGCCCCATGAATCCTGATCCCCCGCCCAGTTTTATTCTTTTCCTGGTCCGACATGGTAACCTCCAAAAAAATATGACTCTCATCTTATATTTGCCGGACCTTTCCCGATAATTCATGGTATTTCCAAAATTTCTTGCTATATTTAGCCATTTGGAATCGATTTCAACAGCATGAAAGGACTTTTGGACTAATATAAAGAATAAAGGTTTATTCTGGCTGAAAGTGACCCCAAAATAAGGAGGCAATGGAATGAGTGTCAATGTCGGTTTAAACAATTTCGAGATACGGGCAAAAGCCCGGGAGAAATTGAAAGGCCGCTGGCTTTATGGGATTTTGACTTGTTTTATTTCAGCAGTCATCTTATTCGTCTTGGTATGGATACCTTTTATTAATTTTCTTTATTTTTTAATTATTACTGGACCGCTTTCACTCGGTCTGGCTACTTTTTTTCTGAACCTGCACAGAGACCAAAACCCTATTATTGAAAACTTATTTGATGGATTTAAATCATTTTCTCGGGCACTGGTTTTACAACTTTGGATCGTCTTGTTTACTTTTTTATGGTCCCTACTTTTCTTTATTCCCGGTATCATAGCGGCATTACGGTATTCGATGTCTTTCTACATCCTCCACGACCACCCGGAGATGAACCCCAAAGATGCGCTCAAACTCAGCAAACAAATGATGCTGGGCAGAAAAGGCAAATTGTTTCTCCTGGGATTAAGCTTTATCGGCTGGGCGATACTGGCTGTGTTACCCTTTAGCATCGGCCTGTTATGGTTGGTACCTTATATTAACGCTTCCATTGCCAGTTTTTACGAGGATATCAAAGATGCGCCCATGGCAAACGACGCCACGGCAGCAACACCGACACCGCTTAACGCTGAAGTGAAAACTCCTTGAATCATCTATTTCATAAGAATCAATCCCCTGCACCGTAAAAGCAGGGGATTTTATTTTTCAAAAACGATCATATAAGTTCGAAGAATATTGCATTGATTTTAAAGTACTTTCAGGAAAGTTTCAGGTTAATTATGAAACAATCCGTAAAAATATTTTCTAAAACGGGGGCCGATCTTTTTCCAACGGAATGACATCCTCCGGAGACACAACATGAGTCTTTTTCTTGGTTTGATCGGTTAATAATTCGCTGTGTTGTCTCTGCCCGAGCTTATCCGCCATCGGCTGAATATGTAAAGGATGAATTGGATGCCCGGCTTGTTTTCTGTCCGCCTTTAAGGCTTCCGCCGTGCCACTGACCAACTGTGAAAGCTCCGCTACAATTTTCTTCACACTATCTGCTTGAGCGGTTAATTCTTCAGCGGCTGAGGCGCTTTCTTCAGCGCTGGCAGCATTTTGTTGAGTCACACTCTCTATTTGGGTCATCGCCTTATTGACTTGTTCTATTCCCTGAGCTTGTTCCTGGCTGGCAGCGGCGAGTTCATTCATGAGTTCATTGACCTTTTTAGCCTGATCGGTTATATCTGCCAGAGCTTCACGTACTCTTTGGGCAACAGACACACCTTCGATTGATAATTCAATGTTTGTTCCAATAATGGCAGTCGTATCTTTGGCCGCTTGGGCGCTCCGCCCGGCGAGATTTCTTACTTCTTCGGCTACAACCGCAAACCCCATTCCTGCTTCTCCAGCACGAGCTGCTTCAATCGCAGCATTTAATGCCAGGATATTGGTCTGAAAAGCGATATCATCAATGACTTTAATAATCTTGGCAATCTCGTCGCTGGATTTTTTAATTTTCTCCATTGCGTCCATCATTGCCTGCATCTCCGCACTACCCTTGTCTGCGGATTCCTTGGCCTGTTCGGAAAGTTGAGATGCTTGTTGGGTATTGACCGTATTTTGTTGAAACATTGAAGCCGCTTCCTGCAAAGTCGAGGATGTTTCTTCGATTGCGGATGCTTGCTCGGCACTTCCCTGGGACAGTTGCTGGGCCGAGGCTGATAGTTGAACAGAAGCCGCCGCAACCTGCCCTCCTCCCTCGGCGAGAGAGTTGGTAATCTTTTGTATCGGTTTGGTGATACTCCGGGCAATCAGGTAAGCCAGGAATATGCTTAAGACGAGACAAACAATCCCTAATATCAGCAATAATCCATAAAAACTATAGTAACTTTGTAAAGCGCTCTGGTTGACTTCGACATTTCTCGCTTCGGCTAAAGTCACAATTCTTTGCATCATGGCCGTTCCTTCCCTGCTCATGGGATCGGCTTTCTCGGCCAATAATACAGCTGCTTCGGAATTTTTACGGGCATTGATAAAATCGGTTATTTGATTATTAACAGGCCGTACGCGGGCAACGTTGTCCGACAAACTCTGCAAGATCGCCTTTTCTTCCTCATTTAAAGAAAGTTTTACCAACGCTTTAAGAGATTCATCCAACAAGGATCGGGCCGATGCTCTCTCATTATTTTCCAATTCAAGAGTGACGGAATCGGAAAATATCAAATCACCCCGTGTATTCAAGCGAATCATCAACATTGATTTTTGAATGTCATTCACTAATTGGATCTTTTGGGCATTCACGGTTACTTCTTGCAGTTTTGAGCGGATAGCGTTCATCCCAAACAGTGATGCTGCAATTAAGACAATCGAAATAGCCAACATACAACCAAAACCTAAGCGAATCCGGGTACCTAGTTTCATCTTCTGCTGCATAATGTTTTCCCCCTTTTCCATCTACCATCACCATCGGCAACATCAGAACATCGCTTGATAGATGAATTTTCGCCGTTTTCCTTTCTCTCCGTTATCCCATGTTCCGGCAATTCAATGCCTATGATTTCCGTCTTGCTGACGGCCTATGCCCTCACCCCATCTGTCCATTCTAAGCAGTGGCCCTCTCCCATCACGCAAAAAACGCTATGGGCGAGGGATTGTGATTGCCTATTTTTTGCCGTCCTGCTCCTTCCCTTTATTCAGTATACGGTAGCGGGGGAAAAGCCGGCTTCTTTGAGTAAGCCGCAGAAATAACGGCTTACTTATAGTTTCAAATCTCTGGAGTCACATCAATGAATGCCGTTCTTGCTTGTCCACGGCTTCCACCGGCTGGGTCACTTTTTGAGCGGCCAAAAATGTAACCTCCGCTCGCAATACGAGCGGCAAAAGCCGCCGGAACCTAGATTCCGGTCTTCCTCTTATTCATCCAGGGTTTTTGAATGTCGCCGCCATCCATGGCACTCTGCTTGCCAATTATATAAGGCTTTCGATGGCGACCGTCGATTTTCATCCATGATCATAGACGGCGCATCGTCTTCGTCCTGAAGACGGAAGAACTTTTAAATGCGGATTCTTCAAAAGCAGTTCGATGCCCATGATTTTACCGGCTTCCTGGAGTTTGTGGGTGAGATCAATGTTGTCCCGGCTGGGTGCAGCGTCACCACTCGGATGGTTGTGGAAGGCGATGATTGATTTGGCGTCGCATGTTTACATGCGCTTCATCAGGGCGGCCTAATATCATTTAACCGCTTTTGTTAAATGATATTAAAGACATTCGCGGGATTCGATATAGACTCTTGATTTCAAAATAAAAAGCTGTCCCTAAATACAGGACAGCTTTGAAAAGACTATCATTTCATCGATTTTAACATTATTTTTTCAAGTAAATCACGCGATATTCATCATATAAAGCCAAGGCCCGGAATACCGGAATCCGGAATACCATCCCTAACCCATTGGTGAAAGTGCCGATGTGCGAGAATTTAAGATAAAGAGTGATCTCATCGCCTTCGCTCCAACCTCCGCTTTTCCAGTCATCCGCAAATTCTTGGGAAGGGATTTCCACAAAAAATCGCTGCCCATAGTCACTGATATCTAGATAGGGGATGCCCTTACCATTATCCGACGTATGGATCTCAATTTGGTCCCCTACCAGCTCGCCACTATACTCGCCAAAACAATTGGGATATGATGCCGGACTTTTCATGATCGTTGCCAAATCCTTAAATTGATAGGAGCCTTGCAACACTTTTTTATAGGCCTTCAAATCATCAATGGTTGTTGTCCGTTTGCTGGAAACATAGTCTTTGGCGATATAACCGCTGACTTCTTTGGATGCTCCATCCACGGCAACCTGGGCCTTGCACCAATAATATCCAGCCTCATGCAACTCTTCATTATTGGAAACATTGACAATCACATTGGGACTTACCGGGAACTCCGCTCCCCTTTGGTTAGCCGAGATGGAAGTGCTAATGGCAGTTTTTCGGACCACAAACATCGGGTGATACCCTAAATCCGGCCGCTTTATTTCCGGTTCGGAGGAATCCCCCATAATAAATAATCCATTTCCGGCAATCAGTAATCTTTTACCGGGTTGATCTGTAGTAAAAGTGTTTATTTGAATGTCATCATCACGGAATTGACCCAATAGCCTGCCGTTTTCAGCATTATAAATTGAAATTTCACCATTATTACCATTTTGCATCCTATTGCTAGTAAAACACAGGAGGTCATGGGAATTATGTTTAAAAATAACCTGATCGGCATAAAATTCATTAATTTGACACAAAAGGGATCCATCATCCATCTTAAATACTTGGCCTTTTTGATCACCATTCACAAACAGCAGTTTTTGATCATCGGATACCGCAATCAGATAACCTTTTCCATGCAATGCAGGTTGAGGGCGCTCGACCGCTTTACCATCCTTCAGACTATAAAAAACCGGACGGCCTTCTTTGGAAAGATAAACCAGGAAATCGTCTTTCAAAAAGGCGAAATGATATTCTTCAACATCGTAAGCGTAAGGAAAAGGTTTAATAGTGTATAACACTTTTAGATTGTTAGCGTCTAGTATGGTTACCGTCTCAGCATTTTTGGCCACGATGTAATGGCCTGAAGGACTAAGAGCAAGATTTTTAGTGGGAATGGCGCATTTTTTTAGCAGTTCCCCATCCAGGGAATAGACTACAATCCCATTCACCGTACCGAGCGCGATACTTTTTCCGTCTGGATAAAACGCTCCGGTTTTAAGTTCGCTAATGGGCAATTTGATAACAGTTTTCGTGGCTAATGTATTATAATCATAAACTCTGGCGTAACCTTGGTCCTCAATGCTAAGGATCATTTGATTATCCGGAGAAACCTTCACAGTTCCAACAGGGGCATTCGTCCTAAATAAACATTTCCAACTCGCCCGGGTTCCTTGCTGCTGATTTGATTGGGCTTCTTGAGTATCTCGATTATTTTCATCCTGAGTATCTTGATTGTCTTGATTATTTTTATCCTGGGTATCTTGATTATCTTGACTACCTTTATTATCTTGAGTCGATTGGGTCGTTTTATCGATAATAATTTGTTTCAATTTCGGAAGCGAGATATTTGCTTTTACGGACACTGTGCTAAAAACTAAGATTAAAAAAATAACTCCATAAAAAAGCGCTTTTCTTTTTTTCAATTATTATGACCTCCTGAAAATGATGACACCTATGAGTTCAAGTTGTTGGCCCCGATCATCTCCTTGGTAAAAGTCAACACCGGTAACTTTTATTATTTACTTCATCCGCTAAATCACCAATGGGAAATTTAATTTTCACAATCCCCAAAGCCATGCAAACAAAATATTATTAATTCTAGGTGATTAAACAAAAACCTACCCTATTATAAAAATTTTTGGTAAAATTGGAATTGCGCCGCCTGTAGATCCGCTCGTCCCTTATCGTTACAAAAAACCCTTTTCCTTCAAACCAACATAACTCCGCTCTCCCGGACCTATATTCATCTTCCCAGCCACTCCTGTAGCCCCAATCCATCTTTCAATATCTGCCTGTAAATAATCTGCGGCAGCAGCATTTCCAATGTTCCGATCATGCCCGGTAAGCTTTCAGTAACAATTTCCTGGTGGACCGGATCATGCAATAATTGGAGACGTTCTTGAAAACAGTCCTTCATCTGCGCTCGAAGATTTTGATATTCGGTATTTTGACTGATAATTTTATAATAGATTTCGTTACAGCGTTCAATAATCAGATAATCGATATACTCTTCCAAATCAACCGGCGAATCGCTTTCGGTAATGGTAAATTCAAAGTCGGCCATGAGATGAACCTCCTTAAAATTTAGTTGATACTGGATAAGGGCATGAGAAAACAGCTTCGGGAAGCTAAATGCAAAACATTTTTCTCCCTGTTACAAATCTAAAGTTTATTTGGGTCGATGGGAGGATGTTCCTACCTCCCACACCCTCCAGGACCAAAGGGTTGGGGCGGCAACCCTTTGGAATCCACCGCTCGGAACCTACGGATTCCGAACCTCCCTTTATTCATCCAGGGTTTTTGAATGTCGCCGCCATCCATGGCACTCTGCTTGCCAATTATATAAGGCTTTCGATGGCGACCGTCGATTTTCATCCATGAACATAGACGGCGCACCGTCTTCGTCCTGAAGACGAAAGAACTTTTGAATGCAGATTCTTCGAAGTATAACCTTTGCCAATCAAAACAAACAAGTACATAATCTTTTTTCCCTTCATCCTTCACACATTTAACTTTATAGAAATCCTTTTTCCTTTAAGCTGCAATAATTCTTTTCTCCCGTTATCACATGATCCAACAGTTCGATACCCATGATTTTTCCGGCTTCCTGGAGTTGTGGGTGAAATAAATGTCGTCATGGCTGGGTTCGGGGGAGCCGGTGCCGACTATATGAAGGGCCGATTTTGTTTCTGGAGTTCAGTGAGATGATGCCAAACTTCTCAACCGGTTCAGACTTTAGATCCAAGAGGTATTGGAGGACTTTATAGCAGATCACTGGGCTGGTGATTGAGTAGTCTTCAAGATCATAACGATGACGCTTGGTGCGAATTTGTTTCAGGGTGTAGATGTTGATTGAAGTAAGGGGCATTGTAAAGGCCTCCAAAATAATAGATCTACTCCACCCAAGAATATCATGCCAAGAAATTCTTGTCAAGAAAATATTAATTCGCTATGTTAAAATATATTTAAAGGAGGATTTATATGGAATCATTTCCTGAAAGGCTAAAAGCTTTACGCCAAGAAAAAAATATTACTCAAAGAGCAATAGCCAATCATTTAAATATAACCGATACAGCCTATGGATTTTACGAACAAGGAAAAAACTATCCTAATATGGATATTTTAATTAAACTTGCAGATTATTTCGGAGTATCGTTGGATTATTTAGTAGGAAGAAGTAATAAAAAAAATTAACAAGCCGATAAAACGCAATATTGCGATAAAATTTATGTGCTTCGTATCATCTTCTTTTTGAATACTCTTTTATATGGATATTATCCAATATTTTTTGCCACCGTAAAGCAATAAGCGAATAAACCATTATTTCAAACACTAACTTTCATTATGCGTTCCTGTGCTACAATAATTTTCCCAAGCTCTAATGTAAGGGAACGCCGACTTCTTACAACCCTGCTTTCAAAGTTAAAAAGTTTCAATCCACGCTCCCTTAAAGGGATAGGATAAATAGGCCCGAAACCGTGGGCCCTCAAACCGTCATTCATTTTCGACTTCCTGTTTATCCCTCCACCCTCAATCCACGGGTTGGAAACCCATGGCTGTCACACCCCTTACCAATTAAAACCGGTATCCACCCGCATCAATCTTTGTTACAAATCAATCCGCATTGCCTTTCATTTTTAAATGCCCTCCTCCCCCTCATTGCCCTTATAATCTTTCACATAACGTTCCTTTACGCTTTTTTATGCTTTTAGACCCAAACTCCTCACCCCGACATTTGAGGCAAGGACGCCGAAAAGCGCGGCTTCTTTTCTCGGATGAAAAACTCGGCTTGTTTTACAAGCCGCGCCGTCGCCCCCGTAAGCCTCATATAATTGCCAGTCGAAAGGCCATGGATGGCGAAGACCCACTAGAAAATGGGATGAATAAAGGGAGGTTTGGAATCCGTAGGTTCCAACGGCGGGATTCCTCGCGATGTTAAAACATCGCGCAGGGTGATGCCGCCACACCCTTTGGCCTTAGGGGTGCAGGGGAGTGGGTGACGTCCCCTGTCGGCAATCATAATCCATAATAATAATCTTTTTTCTCATCAAAGACCCTCAAAACCGACATTTATCTCTTACTTCCCAGTCAATCCTCCGCCCTCATCCACGGGTTAAATCGTGTTCTTGAACACGCCCCCTGGCCGTTTCATTTTTAAATGCCCTCCTCCCCTCATGAGCCTCCTAAATTTAAAAAATGGTAATAAATACTATGGAGTACTACTCCAAAAAATAAAAAAATGAAGGAGGATTATTCCATAAGTAGTAGAATTATATTAATAACGCAGAAAAAGGGGCTGATGCCATGGAAAATGCAAATTTGCTACAGGAATCAGGTCGGGGATTGGCCATGATTCGCAGCAGTTATACATCCCTGTCGCAGTCGGAACGTAAAGTTGCAGACTATATTCTAGCCAATACCTCCGGATTTTTATATCAGTCTGTCAATTACGTCGCACACCAGTGTCATGTTGGAGAGTCAACCGTGATTCGGTTTTGCAGGAGTGTGGGATTTTCCGGCTTTCAGGAAATGAAGTATATTTTGGCGCGGGATACGACGCCGGCAGAGGAGTATCCCGAAAGTGAAGATCCGAGCCACCAGGATTTATCCTATCTGGTACGCCAGCTTTCTGAAAAAACCATTCTTGGAATCAAGGATACTTTACAACTTTTAGATTTAAATGAACTAAACCGGGCGATTGAAGCCATTTTGAAAGCCCGCCGGGTCGAATTTTATGGGGTGGGCGGAAGCGGGATTACCGCTCTCGAGGCGCAGTTGAAATTTATGAGAATCGGAATCACAGCCATCGCTTATACCGATGCCCATCTGCAGGCAATGTCCGCGACAACCCTGGGGCCTGAAGATGTAGTTGTTGGAATATCATTGACGGGCGCACTGCGGGATATCGTTCATTCAATTGAGCTGGCCCGTGATTCCAAGGCTACTGTCATCAGCATCACATCGGTTCCCGGGTCTCCCATTACGGAAGTATCGGATATCATTCTCATCAATGGCGGAAGTGAGCGCGGAGTCAGCTCATCATTGAAAGGAAAAATTGCACAGCTTCACATGATTGATTTTCTTTTCACCGGAGTTTACGCAAGGCTTGGTGAAAAGGGCAAATATTATTCGGAGCGTACTGCGAAATCGACCATTGATCAAATCTTATAGACGTAAGGGTAATCGTCCCCGGTTACCTTGCTATCAGAAACAACTATATACTGGAGGCCATATCCATGAAGATCACCAGCTTTGATGTTCGAAGGTACTCAAAACCTTTTGAAAAACCCATTAGTAACGGCAAATATACTTACTATGCAACAAATACCGTCATTTGTCAGGTCCATACCGATGAAGGCCTTACCGGAGTCGGCTGGGTAGACGGGACGGACATCGTCTTTGACGCTCTCAAACAATTGGAAGCTTTCGTGGTGGGCGAAGATCCGTTCAATGTTGAACGAATCTGGTCCAAAATGTATCTTCCCAAAATATTCGGGCGCAAAGGATTGACTACCCGGGCAATGAGTGCGGTAGATATTGCGCTTTGGGATATCATCGGGAAAGCGAGCGGCAGACCCCTCTATCAGCTGCTCGGTGGATTCCGTGATGAGGTGCCGGTCTATATCGCCGGAGGTTATTACGAAACCGACAAATCCCATTCCGAGCTCCGTGAAGAGATGGAACAAAATATCGCCAAGGGCATCAAGGCCATCAAAATGAAAATCGGCAAATTATCCCTGAAAGAGGATTTGAAACGGATTGAAGTCATCCGGGAACAAGTGGGCGACGCGGTTGAAATTTTAGTGGATGCCAACAATGCCTATAACCGGCTGGATGCTTTGCGGATGGGCCGGATGATGGAAGATTTGAATGTTTATTGGTTTGAAGAGCCGCTGGCGCCGGATGATTTGGAGGGTGCGGCCGAACTTGCCAAATCTTTGGACACGCCCATCGCATCCGGTGAAAACGAATATACCGTCTGGGGTTTCCGGGATATTATCACCAGTGGCTCGGTGGATATCATCAATGCCGATGCCCAAGTCTTAGGGGGCATTACCGAGTGGCGCAAAGTGGCTAACTTCGCCATAGCGCATCATATTCCCATTGCCCCCCACGGAAGTCAGGAAATTCACGTTCATTTGGTTTCGGCTGTACCGAACGGATTGATCGTGGAATATTACGATTCAAATCTAGCTTCATTAAGCGACTTAATGTTCGAACAGAAATTATCCTTAAATCCTAATGGGACAGTCTCTCCGTTTAAAGGGCCCGGTTTGGGGGTAACGATCAATTTTAAGGCGATCGAACCCTACCGAATCGGTTGATAATTTGTGAAAGAAAGGTTGATCTTATGGATAAAGACCAAAGGCGGGGAGGTGATAAGCTCAAAACGGTATGTAACAAATTGCAAGACAACAATGATAACAAAGGGAGTGTTTGACATGAAAAAAACGACATTGTTAAAGATTGGTTTATTGTTGGTCGTGGCGTTTAGTCTTTGCTTCGGGGCGTTTGCAGCCGGTAAGACCGGAGCTTTGGAAGATACCGTGGTGGTGACGGCGACTACCGGTTCCGATCTCAGTTGGGCTGAAGCTGTTGCCCCCAATTTTGAAAAATTCATTAAAGAGAAGTACGGCAAACAAGTAAAAGTGATCACTAACGGGACTCAAATCCCGGCGTTATGGGCCAAATTCAAAACCGAGTGGCCGAATCCTTCCAGTGATGTTTATACATTTTACACCGATATGGTCGTTGAAGGTATCCAAAAAGGATACTGGGAAAAACTTTCCCCCTACTTTTCCAGTAAGGATATTAAAGGGCTGGGTAAAGAACGGGTCATGAAGTATCAAGGCTATGGAATTCCCTATGACAGCATGTATTGGGGGCCGGTTGTCCGTAAAGACTTGGTGCCGTTTAATCTAACCAGTTGGAACGATTTGGGAGATCCCCGCTTGAAAAACCGGATGACTTTTGATTCTGCCGTTAAAGTTGGCAGCGGGTATATTGCTGTTCAAGCCGCCGGTTTGGTTCTCAAACAAGACTGGACCAAATGGCGCAAAGCTGACGGCACGCTAAATAAACAAGCGATCACCCCCGCACTGCGTTTGGTCAGGAAATGGTATCAAAATGCCTTAACTTTGACCGAGGGTTCGGGAACAATCCGTCCGTTGTTGCAAAGAGGTGAGTCGCTCGCTTCATGCTGGTGGTCTTATCAAACATTGGCGGAAAAAGCCAGCGGCCAAAATGTTGAATTTGTTTTTCTCAAAGAGGGTGCGCTTGCTGCCAACGGTACCGCATGCATCATGGTGCCCACCAAAGCTTTGCATAAAAATTTAGCCATTGAATGGATTAAATATCTGTACTCCAAAGAAGGTTATCAAGCCGCTTATGATGCCAAGATATACGGAAATCTGGCCCCCCGGACCGATATGGAGTTGCCGGAGATTGAAAAAACTTTACAACCACCCAAAAATTTAAAGGTATACGAAAGCACCGATTTCCGGACCTGGGCATCGGGCGACGCAGTAAGGGCCGATTTCCTTAACCTTTACACCCAGATCGTGATCCAAGGAATGTAAAATAGCTTGCCGGTGAAGTGTCGCTGTCCACGAAGGACGATGAAAATGAGGAGATATACAAGATCATAATTCCCGTGTATTGTATATCTCCCTTTTTCAACTGCGGGAAGCCATACTCTGATAAAGAAAAATAGGAAGTTGGTAAAATCATGGCTGGAACTTATCAAAAATCAGTTTCCAAGGATAACTCCAAGGAACAACGTTTTTTTCTAATAATGGTTGCGCCGACGATTTTGATTGCTTTCTTTACGGCCGTTGTTCCCTTGTGCCTGATTGTCCACGATAGTTTTAAAACGAAAGCAGGGTTATTTACCTTAACCCAGTATTTGAAGATTTTCGGCGATGCCTATTTTCTAGCAAGTTTAGGTTATACATTGATGCTCGCCTTTATCGTGACGATTATTTGTATTGTTATCAGTTTTCCACTCTCGTATATTTTGGCCAGGAATGAGAAGATTCGTAATGTTTTATTGGGAATTATCAGCGTCCCGAAAATGTTGCCGTTTTTTGTGATTGGTTATTCGTTAATCTTATTATTAGCCCCCTATACTGGGCTTGTTAATGTCTTGCTGGTCAAACAGCTTCATGTTTTAAAACAACCGCTGTTCTTGCTTTTCAACGGACCTGATTTGGTAATCGCTTTGACCTACATTACTTCCGTAATGGCCGTGGCGATGTTGACCGGAATTATCCAGGCCATCGATCCAAACTTGGAAGCGGCCGCCGAGAGTATGGGAGCCAGCCGGCTGACTACGTTTATCCGGGTAATTCTCCCGTTATCGACTTCGGGTACCATCGCCGTTTCGGCTCTGGTTTTTTCGGAGGCGGTCGCTTCATTTTCCGTCCCGTTAATGCTCAGCGGCAAAGGGCTGCCGATGGTTTCTTTATTAATCCGCAATCAATTGCTCTTTATGGAAGATTGGAATTATGCCTTTGCGCAAGCGATTGTGGTGGCCTTTTTTGCGGTGATCTGCACCGTCATCACGAAGTGGGCCCTGGAAAGGGGGAAATAAGCAATGGAAATGCGCAGGAATGGTTTTGGAAAAATGTTGTCAAAAACCGGGTTCTATTCTTATCTTAGTTTGATGGTAATCTGGTTCGTTTTCCCGATTTTCTTGATTGTCTATGCTTCATTTCAAGGAACGTTGGAAATCAGCTTGATTCCTAAAACTCTTTCCCTCCATGCCTATCGGATGATTCCACCGGTGTACTGGGATTCGTTCATCTTTAGCTTATGGCTGTCGGTGATTGCGGCGGTCGTTTCAGTGATGGTGGCCGCCCCGGCTTCATGGGCGCTTGTTCGCGGTAATTTGCCAGGCAAAAGTTTGTTATCCAATATTGTCCTGTTGCCGATTTTGATTCCGAAAATAGTAATTGCGATTGCCTTATTACGGTTCTTTTTGCCGTTGCATCTAAACAATAATTTCTTTGGTTTACTGCTGGCCTTGGTCGGCGCCAATGGTCTGCCGCTGGCTTTTCGTTATACCTTGGCGATCGCGGAAGGGATCAACAGTTCCTATGAAGAGGCTGCACAAACTCTGGGAGCCGGTAGAATGACGGTCTTTTCGCGCATCGTTTTACCGTTGATGGGACCGGGAATCATTGTCAGTACCTTATTCGTTTTTATGTCGAACTTAATGAGTTTCTTAATTATTTTCTTTATCGCAGGGCCGTTGTCCAGCCCGATCTCGATCCGTTTATTTAGTGATATCGTAGAAAGAGGAGCTTTACCCCATTCGATTGCAATGTCGGCCATCCTGATTTTTGTGGCGATATTATTTTATATCTTAATCAGTGTTGTTTTGGGTCCGGCTTATTTCGGGGGTGTAGTCTTTGCCAAGAAGGATAATTGAGCTGATTGCTGTAAGGAGGGTTAATAATGGCGACTGTCCGTTTTGAAGGTGTATCAAAGAATTTTGGGGAAACCAGTGTAATCAAGGATCTTTCGTTTGAGATCAAAGATGGGGAACTGATTACCCTTTTAGGACCGAGCGGTTGTGGCAAAAGCACTACTTTAAAAATGATCGCCGGATTGTTGAATCCAAGCCATGGAGAGATTTATTTCGATAGTCAGAGAATTGATACGGTTCCCAGCAACCGGCGGAATATCGGAATGGTCTTTCAAAATTATGCGTTGTTTCCCCATATGACTGTATTTCAAAATGTGGCTTTTGGTCTGCAGATGAAAAAGAAAAAAACCGCAGAAATTGAGAAAAGGGTCGATGAAGTTTTAAACTTAGTGCATATGGAAGAGTACCAAAAAAGAAAGCCCGCCGAATTGAGCGGGGGGCAACAACAGCGCGTGGCTATTGCCCGGGCCCTGGCTTTTGACCCGGATGTCCTATTACTGGACGAACCTTTATCCAATCTTGACGCGAAGCTGCGGGAGAATGTCCGTCTGGAGTTGCGCGGCATTCAGAAAAAAACCGGAAAAACCACTATTTTCGTTACCCATGATCAAATCGAAGCTCTGACCATGTCGGATCAAATTTTCTTAATGAATTCCGGAGTCATCGAACAGGCGGGTACCCCTTTCGAAATCTATAACCGGCCGAAATCAACTTTTTCTGCGGATTTTATCGGTTCCAACAATTTCATTAATGTGGTCATTCAAGCCAATACCGAGCAGGAACTGGTGATCAAGTTTGCCAACAAGACGCTCCGCTTGCCCAAAGAGCTGGTGGGATTGGTGGGAGTTGATCAAGTGGGTTCAAAGGCCCGTTTGTGCGTGCGGCCCGAAAATTTGAAATGGAACAGTTCCAGCCCAGTTTCGCCGCTGGTGGCTTTTGAAGGGAAAGTTTTAGAGAAAATGTTTATGGGTGGTTTTGTCCTGATCTATCTTGATGTGGACGGGACAGTATTAAAGTTTCAAGCCGAGCAGAATGAAGCCGCTAAAATAGCGATTGACCAGAATGTTTCGGTCAGTTTCAATGAATGCATTCTGTTGCCGTAAGCGGCGATAAAAAAATATTGCGGAAGTGGAGCGGTTGATGGAATTATCTCCCCTCTTGTAGTTTCAATCAACCGTTGCAGCGAGGAAACCTTTAGGACCGAGGCTGTCTCAAAAGTAAATGGAACGAAATAGAAATACAATATATTGAAATTCGCACATTTGGCGAAGCTATCGATTATATTTCTTATCCATTTCAAGTTGCTTTTGAGACAGCCTCTTTTATTTAGCTGAAATTTGGAACCTGCCAAACGAATACCAAAACGTAACGGATGATTTAATGATTACAACCTAAATATTGCGGACCTTACATTAAGGTATATCTTTTAAAAAACCGTACTCTATATAATTTAAAATTCTTTGATTCCCTTCATCAATAAATTCAATTTTCTTCTTAAAGTGAGTCTCGTTCTTTTGGGCTATCTGATAGATTAACCGTAATTTCGACAACCAGTTTTCCTTATAAAAACTGGCATTCATTAAGTTGATCCTTGCATTTCCAAGGACAACTAAAATTCTCAAATTGGCACTCCAACCACGTGAATTTTTGTAGCTTTCTATATCGATTCCGTTCACTTGTTTCCAAGTATAGAATTTTTCACGAAAACCAGTTCTAACATCTCTAAAAAATACTCCATTTTCGGTAACAATAACATAATTGAAAAGGGAAACTAACACAATAAATCCACCGACAAGAAAGATACTGTTAATTAACTTCTTGTCCTTTTTATCTTTCCTAATTTGAAAGTTTCGCGGTAAATTTTTCATATATCGCGTTAAAATCAAAAATACCAAAATCAACAACATAAAAAACAACATAATCATTGGCAACGCAATCCATAAACCCAGTCTTGTTGTAAAAACAAGACTGCCATTCTTATCAAAAAGAAAACTCTGAAATGAACAAATTAACTTTTCAATACCAATTGAAAAAAAGACAACCACTAAAAAAAGTGCAAGAAACGCCCCGAGAAAGGACTTCCCGGCATTATTACCTTGCTTCATCTATTTCTCCTTTTATTTCGCTACTCCAGTAAATATCATAGTTAATAATGCATACAAAATTATTGCAATACCGAATATTAGTTCCATATTTTTCTCCCAATTCCTGTTAGTCTTCTCTATAAAGCCATTAACCCAGCCAAAAAGGCGCTGCCTCAGTAACGTAAAGAAAGGCAAAATAACTTTCCCTCATCAACCGGTATCCCATCGCATCAATCTTTGTTACAAATCAATCCGCATTGCCTTTCATTTTCAAATGCCCTCCTCCCCCTCATGAGCCTCCTGACTTTTCTTCCACTTTTTATGATTTTTGACCCAATCACCCTTCCCCGCCATTTGAGACACGATGTCGAAAAGCGCCGCCTCTATTCATGGAAGAAAACTCGGCTTGTTTTCAAGCCGCCGCGCGTCGGCCCGAAAGCAAAAACCCTGCATGGAGGACGAAGATTTCCCTAAAAACGTTTTTTATAACCCCGGCCACGGATGGCTGGGGATAAAGGAGAGACCGGAACCATGAGGTCCCGGCGGCTCTGCCGCTCGCTTGCGAGCGTAGGCATCTGACCGCTCAGGAACTCAGCCGGTGAAATCCGTGGACCATAACACTGGACACTCATTATAGGTACCAATGAATAAAGTAACCCGCCGCCGCAATCCGTGTCCTTCAAAATATTATTCCTGATGATATTGAAAAATCCGGAAAGAATTATTACAATGACATTCATAAAGAAAATACTACTATTCAATCCAAACAAAGAAATATATATATCTTTCTATAACCCCCCTCTGCCCCACATCACCCCTAAACCCAATCTCCGTCAGGTTCTAAACCGTGGGGCCACCCTTGGGCGAGGCGTTTAGAAATAAACGTTTCCTTGCCGAAACGATTTGGGGGATGCTTTCCGCCCTAAAAATAGGTTACGACTCAATGACCGGCATTTTCTGGTCGTCTAACATTTCTCGCGACCTCTGAAATCAGTTCTTTGGGCTATACTGAAACAATTTCCGCAGCTCCAGCGATTTCTGATTTCATTTCATCAAACATTTTTTCCGTTTCTCCCTTGGGTGATTTCATTTCTCCAAACATTTTTTTCATTTCTCCCTTGGATGATTTCATTTCTCCAAACATTTTTTTCATTTCTCCCTTGGGTGATTTCATTTCATCAAACATTTTTTTCATTTCTCCCTTGGATGATTTCATTTCATCAAACATTTTTTTCATTTCTCCCTTGGATGATTTCATTTCTCCAAACATTATCGTTATCCGTAAAAACAAATCCTTTTCATTTTGATTTATTTTTTGAACCTCTTGAACCCCATGCCCCTCTTTTCCCTCGTAAAAAAGACAAAAAACTTCTATATATAAGTTGTAATTATGCAAAATTTATCGTAAGGGGCGAGTCGTAGTTAGGCATTCAAAATACTTTTTTCACCCTATATAAGCGGTGTGAAAAACGCAATAAATTAGCAGGAAATAGATAAACAAAGATCAAAATAAATGACTATTACAAAAACTTGGAGTGATAGTCATGTTGGGAGAAACGGGCAATCAAAGTACGATTTTTCAAATGGTAACAATGGAAGACTTAGTCCCAGAGGACTATTTTTATCGAAAAGTCAACCGAATAATTGATTTTAAATTTATCAGGGAAATGGTAGCCCCCAAATATTGTGAAAACAATGGCAGACCATCAGTAGATCCCGAACTAATCATGAGAATGCTATTAATCGGATACCTTGAAAACCTATCAGACCTGCGATCACGTGAAATTCAAATGCATGCAGGATATCGTTGGTTTTGTAAACTTGATTTTAACGTTCAACCCCCTGACCGGACCACATTAATAAAAGTCAGGCAACGTTGGGGAATTGAGATATTTGACCAAATATTTCGACATATAGTTGCCCAATGCATATCATGCGGTTTAGTTAAAGGTAACTTAGTAGCAATTGATGGGACCCAAGTCCAAGCCCGTGCGGCGATAAACAGTCTGGAAGCCATTGAACCAGTAATTAACATTGATGAATATCTGGACCAATTTAAGATGGACCGTCTTCTAAAAAGCCGCCAAAACACCTCGTAAAGGGGGCGACCCTAATTTTAAGGGAGAACAGTTTTCCAATCAAACACATCGGTCAAAAACAGATCCTGAAGCGCAGCTATTTCGAAAAAGTGACCGTCAAGAAGTTAAATTAAGCTATCTATATAAGTTGAAATAAGTTTTTTGATGATGTTGAAAAGTAAGCTAGACCTCTCTCTCGCTCTCCCCGCCACGGGGAGAGTAACCCGATGTCAGGAAGCAATGCTTTTGGACACAGTTTTTTACTCCGACACCCCTTCCAGATTCGGGAAGGGGCCGGGGGTTAGGTCGAGATAGGCATCTTCGGCTTTAACCCGTGTCTATTTCAATAATTTAATTCAACTCATATAGTACATAATGCCTTAAATGTTAAATCAGGTGTAATTATTGAAACTGAAGGTACCCAAGCGACTGGATATGCTGAACCGGAAACAGCTGTAAAATTTTTCAAACGATTAAAAAAGAATGCTATTGTTTTAATGGATAAGAAATACCGTAACAAAGGGCTTTTAGTTCAAGCTTGCCGGTTAGGGTTAAAGCCTTTTAATCCCAATGAAAAATGTAAAATTCGAATTATTGCTAAGATGGAAACAACGTACATATAAATTAGACCTTCAACGCAGGCGTCATAAACTTGTAGAAGAGAGTAAAGCCCGTAATTATGCTCGATTACTAAATCGGAAATTGATATTTAAACCGACTTATCGACTAAGAATAAAAATTGAACATAAGTTTGCTGAAGCTAAAGAATGGCATGGGCTCGATCGTGCGCGTGGCTATGGTTTAGAATCTTTGAGAATTCAAGCTAGGATGACAGCTACCGTTCAGAATATCAAACGGTTAGTTAGTTATTTAAGAAGGTCGAAACCTCGTGCCAATAAATTAGCTGGGGCGATCTGTTTTAAATCAATTTTTAACTTTATATTTGTCAAGGTACGATTTGATTTTTCACACCGCTTATATAAGATGAAATAATAAATATTTTGAGCCTGACCAAGCATGGTCCAAAGGTTCAAATGATAATAGCCACCATCGAGAGTAATTCAAGGGATAGGTCAATTTTATACAATACAGATCCTGATGCTTCAGCTAATATGGACTTAGCAAAGATAAGGAGTCTGTTATGAATAAAATCAAAATAGTGCTGGTGATGATTATTTGGGGGAGCCTGGGCGTATTTACCAGAGCCATTCCATTGTCCGCTTTAAGTCTGGCTTTTCTGAGGGCCTTCATTGCCCTGCCGGTCCTTTTTATGGTCATGAAAATGAAAAAAACCGCCACGGTGAAATGGCAACTTTTAATACCCTATCTTATTTCAGGGGTATTACTGGGTTTTGGCTGGTTGACTTTGTTCTATGGCTTCAAGCACACCAGTATCTCCTCCGCTGTCATCATCTACAATATGTGTCCGGTATATGTGATGTTATTGGCGCCCCTGATATTAAAGGAGAGTATCTCCAAGATTCAAATTGCCGTGATTGCCGTTTCATTTCTCGGCCTCTTGCTGATTGTCGGCCATAACCTGTCCGAAGGTTACGGAAACATGGGGCTGGCGCTAAGCGCCGTTTCAGGAATGATGTATGCAGCCATCGTGCTTATAAACCGCAGCATCAAAGTGAGGGTGGATAATCAAACGGCCACCTTTGTGCAAATACTCGCGGCGATGATTGTCTTGCTGCCATTTGTATTGATGGACGGAAATGTTTTTACCTTTGTCCACCTGGATGCCAGGGCGGTTACCTATACCGTTCTATTGGGTGTATTCCATACCGGTGTGGCCTATACCCTGTTCTTTTCCCTTTATGCCCATATGAAATCCGTTGAAATAGTGTCCTATAGTTTTCTGGAACCTTTATTCGGTATTTTATTCAGTGTGCTCTTTGTCGGAGAGACATTGGCGCTCCCTCAGATTATCGGCGGGATTTTGATATTGGGTTCAACCTATACCGGGGAAATGCTTACGGATAGAAAATTATCGAAAGAAAAAAATCCTGCGCCAAAAATATCCCAAACTCACCAGGAAGATTGGGGTCCCTTACAGAAATAGTCACTCACTAGAATTATTTTATCGGAGGCATCATGTTATCATCAGAGTGGCAAAAATTGCAAAACGGCAGTGATATCCGAGGAATCGCCCTGGAAGGCGTCACCGGAGAAAAAGTCAACCTGACCGGAGATACGGCCCACACCATCGCCCTGGCTTTCGGAGCGTGGCTGGGCAAGCTTAAAAACAAGCCTGCCGATCAATTGACCATCGCCGTCGGCCATGACTCCAGGCTCTCGGCCCCGGCTCTCAAAAGAGAGGTTATCCGGGCTTTGAGTGAAACCGGCTGCCGGGTCTACGACTGTTCTTTGGCTTCCACCCCGGCGATGTTCATGACCACCGTGACCCCGGGATATGAATACGACGGCAGCATCATGATCACAGCCAGCCATCTTCCGTTCAACCGGAACGGGCTCAAATTTTTCACCAAGGATGGCGGCCTGGAGAAAAAAGATATTACTGCCATATTGACCCTTGCCGAACAAGGCGGCTTTCCCATTTCCGAAAAGTCGAGAGAAGTTCAGGAAGTCGACTTTATCTCGGTTTACGCCAATATTCTGGTGGAAAAAATCCGCCGCTCCGTGAATCATCCCCGGGATTACCGGCAACCCTTGAAAGGTTTTAAAATCATTGTCGATGCCGGAAACGGCGCCGGAGGCTTTTTTGCCGATAAAGTCCTCAAGCCTTTGGGCGCGGATACGGCCGGCAGTCAGTTTTTGGAACCGGACGGCTCTTTCCCCAATCATATTCCCAATCCGGAGGACTCCGCCGCCATGGAATCCATCAGTCAGGCGGTGCTCAAAAGCAAGGCTGATTTGGGGATTATCTTCGATACCGATGTCGACCGGGCCAGCGCCGTCGATCAAAACGGCAAGGAAATCAACCGCAACCGGCTGATCGCATTAATGGCCGCTATTGTCCTTGAAGAACATCCCGGTTCGGCCATTGTAACGGACTCGGTCACTTCCGGCGGGCTGAAAACGTTTATTGAAACCTTAGGTGGTGTCCACCACCGTTTCAAACGGGGATATAAAAACGTCATCAATGAAGCCATCCGCCTCAACTCTCAAGGGACCGCATCGGAATTGGCCATCGAAACGTCGGGGCACGGCGCTTTGAGAGAAAACTTCTTTTTGGACGACGGCGCCTATTTGGTGGCCAAGATCATCATCAAGATGGCTGGTCTTCAATTAAAAAACAACCTCACCCTCGATCATCTCATCCAGTCGCTGGAGGAGCCCCTGGAGAGCAAGGAATTCCGTTTCAATATCCTCACGGACGACTTCAAACCTTACGGGGAAAAAGTTTTACAGGACCTGCAAAACCATGCGGCAACCCTCCCCGGCTGGAAGGTTGAGCCGAATAATTATGAGGGAATCCGAGTATCCTTTGGAAAAGAAGATGGCGACGGCTGGTTTCTGTTAAGAATGTCCCTCCATGACCCGCTGATGCCGTTAAACATTGAATCCAATTCAAGCGGCGGTATAAAGCGCATTGCAACAGCTTTATTGCCTTTTCTTACCCAATACGGCCAATTGGACCTGACGCCGCTTAAAACATATCTGAAATGAACTCTGTGCCCTCTGCGCCCCTGTGGCCAATTGGTTTTGCCACGGAGACACAGAGACACGGAGAGCAAAATAATGACCAAGTCATCCACCCCGGCATTTACCGGGCAATTGAAAATGAACGAAGATACATTTCAGAATTTTTCACCACCAAGGCCACGAAGAACACGAAGTTTAAAAAAAGATTTTCTTCGTGACCTTCGTGTTCTTCGTGGTTATAATTATGGTTTTACTTTCTTGTTAGCCATTTTCCGAGTGGGGAAAGGGTAGAAGCCTTTGGGCTGAAAATATTTTCCAGGTAGGTGAAAACATGATTTGGGATTTAATCGTCATCGGCGGAGGTCCCGCCGGATATTTAGCGGCCCAAAGAGCTGCCCGGGGCGGACTGGCAACCTTACTGATTGAAAAAAAGCATATTGGCGGAGTATGCCTCAATGAAGGCTGTATCCCGTCGAAAACTTTGCTCTATTCGGCCAAAGTATTCGATTCCGCCAAAAACAGCTCCAAGTATGGGGTGTCAATTGAAAAAGCTTCTCTGGAACAGGAATTGGTTCTTAAGCGGAAAAATAAAGTTGTTAAAACCCTGGTAACCGGCATTCAAAGCAAGTTACGCAGCAGCGGAGTCACTGTGGTTGACGGCTTTGCCGAAATCACCGGAGGGGATTCCCAAAGTTTTCTTGTCCGGGTGAATGGTGAGGTTCATACCGGCAAACGGCTCTTGATTGCCACCGGTTCAGCTCCGTTCATTCCCTCCCTTCCCGGCCTCCCGGAAGGGCTTGAAAAAGGCTTTGTGCTGACCAACCGGGAAATCCTCGACCTGACAACGGTTCCTTCATCCCTGGCGATCATCGGCGGCGGCGTGATCGGTCTGGAAATGGCCTCTTATTTCAATTCGGCCGGTTCAAAGGTAACGGTCGTGGAAATGCTGGACCATATTGCGGGCGAAAGCGACCCCGATATTGCCCAATTTTTTCAGAAAACCCTTCAGAAAAAAGGGGTTCAGTTTAAGCTCGGCGCAGGGGTCACTGAAATTCAAGAACAGGGAGTGTCTTTCACTCAAAACGAAGAAACCACCACACTACCGGTGGAAAAAGTTCTCCTCTCCATAGGCCGCAAGCCCGTGACCGAAGGCTTCGGACTGGAAAACACCGGTGTCCTCATGGATAAAGGGCGGATCGTCACCGATGAAAAGGGCGCGACCAATATTCCCGGGATTTTTGCGGCCGGAGATGTCAATGGCCTGTCCATGCTGGCCCATACCGCCTATCGCGAGGCCGAGGTGGTTATCAACAACATTTTGGGCGGATCCGACCGGATTAACTATAGCGCAATCCCCAATGTAATTTATACCAACCCCGAGGTGGCCTCGGTCGGATTGACTGAAAAGTCGGCGCTTCAAAAAGGCCTGGAATACGAGACTGCCAAAATTTCCATGCGCTATAGCGGCAGATTTCTGGCTGAAAATGAAGGGGAAGACGGCATTTGCAAGTTACTGGTCGGTAAAAAAGACCAGCGGCTCCTGGGAGTCCACCTCCTGGGCAATTATGCTTCCGAGATCATTTATGGAGCCGGTTTGATGGTCGAACAAAACCTGCCGTTGCCGGACTTAAAAAAAATAATATTCCCCCACCCTACGGTCTCTGAAATCATCCGGGAAGCGCTCTTTGAAATATAAACGGCGGAAGGAGGATTTTGCCTATTTTTCCTCCTTCTTCATCTTTCCGTCACTGTTAACCCCTACATTCAGCATGCCGCTGAGGTCATCCACTGTGATTTTATCGAGTTTAAATTGGAGTTCTTTCACATCAACCTTCCGGACATACAACTTTTCAATGACAATATTTCTGGCAGCCAATAACTCGATTTGTTGGGCCTTCAGTTCCATAATTTCCGCTTCCAACTGAGCTATTTTTGAGTACAAGTCAGGGCCGGGTACCCTGAATTCGTTGAGATTGCTTATTTTATCAGCGATGGATCTCACCTCTCGTTTAATTCCCACGACAATCAAAAAGGGAACTGTAACCACCATCGTCTTATCAGGTGGCTTTGAGAATAACAGGCGCTGTCGTCAAATCCAAGTTGTTATCGATGGTCGGAGTATCGACACCATCAGGATCATTGTTAATGTTGATATTATTAATACTGACACACCCAATACCGTAAATTCTCTGGCCTTGATTGCTTTTAGACGGAGAATTCCAGCCTTGTTGCACATTCTCACCAAAAAACACTCCGGTAGCATTGGTTAAATTATTGATCACCATAACCCCAAAATTAATAAATACCGCCATGGAACACCTCAACCGGAATAGACATAAAGTATATCACATCATACGTAATCAAAGTTTCTTCTGTGCATTATCGCTCTTGCGTGGAGACTCTGGACCTAGAATGGGGAAAAGACATGAAAGAATTGAATTTTCAGCTGTCCATCCATTCCATCACCATCGGCAATATCCAAAATGCTTCTTCCTTTAACATCGGCCGGAATTTCCTGCGTGAATTCAAAAACATGAGTAAAACCAACGCCGGTATCGGTACGATTTCAGGAAGCCATAATTCCCTGCCATCCAGCACCAATTATGTTCACGATCCCGATAATATCGATATGTGCTGGGATACACCCAAAGAAAAAATCGAAAATATCGCCCAACAGAAAAACCCTTTTTCACGTTTCAACAATTCTCAATAAAATAACGGTTTTTCCTTTTCGCTCCTCCATGAAAGGGTGAACAATTTGGACTTTCATATTCAAATCGATAACCTTACTGTCAATGAAATCAGAGCAAGCTCCGGAATATTTAGCGGTGAAAATTCCCATGCCGGGTGGTCGGTTATGGACAAAGCCAATACCGGGCTCAGCTTGGGAGGAACGAATATTAGCCATGGTTGCATTAATATAGTATCCGATAGGGACTCCATCGACATGTGGGATAAGAGCGGTATGGTCGGAAATCAATTTCCAAGGAGGATGAATCCGGAATGATGTTCAACGAATCATGGCTCTCGGACCTGATGGAACTGCAAAAAAAAGCCGCCGAAACGGCCCAGAATAAAAATTCCGCCGATGAAATTCAAAGTTTGGTCCGATCAGTCTTAGGACAATGGGGAATCTCCGGTTTTCCATGGGAACAAAATTTCCAATCCGGCGGTTTTCCAAGAAATGAACCTTTCGAAGGCAAAACGGATTCCCCTTCTCACGAGAATCATTACAATATCGATATTTCGGAGCAAAAGGAGTCCGTTCAAATTCAAATCCAAATCCCCGGGATTGTGGATCCCCATGGCTTACAGATGAAACTGGCGGCAAATACCCTTCATATTATGGCGACAACCAAAGGGATTGGTGAAAATGAAGGTTCTTTCGACCGGAAAATCCGGCTGCCATCCGAGGTTACACCCACGGGCGCCTCGGCCGTATACAAAGATAATTGCCTGACGGTGATTCTCCCCAAAATACCGCCGGAAGGCGAGAACATTCCCTTTGATTTCTATCCGCCCCCTTAAAAAATAGGAAAGGAAAAAAAACATGATAACTTCCAGTTACAAATACGGTCTGAAACCCGACCGGAAAGATCTGCGAGATTTTGTTTATAAACCGCTGATAACCCGGCTGCCCAACCGGGTTGATTTACGGCCTCAATTTCCCGGTGTTTATGATCAGGGACAATTGGGTTCCTGTGTGGCCAATGCCGGCGTCGGGCTCCGGGAATATTTAGCGATCCCTTCAGGTATAGGACCCGCTCCGGTTCAATATTATCCCTTCTCCCAAATGGAAGCCCTGGAGTGTTTGAACTACTTGAATAATTTACGGAGCTGGTTTGAAACAAAATATGTTCCCCTATCCAGACTGTTTCTTTATTGGCATATCCGCAATTTGGAAGGCACCGTAAATGAAGACAGCGGGGCCTCGCTGGATGACTGTATGAAAGTTATGAAAAACACCGGCATCTGTCCCGAGGCCGACTTTCCGTATGATATAACAAAATTCACGGAGCCTCCCAGTGAAAAAGCCAATCATGACGCAGCCGGCTTCAAAATTTCGTCTTACTTTAGGGTACTGGATTTGGATCATCTCAAAGCGGCCCTGGCCGAAGGGAATCCGGTCATTTTCGGTTTCTATGTTTATGAGTCCTTTGAATCGGAAACGGTAGCGCGGACCGGGGTTTGCCCGAAACCGAAAAAAAATGAACATCTCTTGGGCGGCCACGCGGTCATCGCCGTAGGATACGAAGATACTCTGCTGGGCGGTAAACTAATCGTCCGGAATAGCTGGGGGTCCTCCTGGGGCAAACAGGGCTATTTCACCATGGCCTATGACGTCTTTAAGTTACTGGCTATGGATATGTGGATTGGTTTGCTGGAATAAAGACTATCTTTTTAATGAATGATTTACACGATTGTAAACTGTAATCAATCCGTGATGGAATACAAACTACCGGAAAATTATATACTGATCAAGTGTTGTTTCCAACACCCTATTGAAACACTCGCCCGAAAGGAGGAAACCCATGATTTGTCCCGATTGCTCTTCATATAACCGGAACTTTGTCGAGTACTGCCAAAAATGCGGAGCGAATCTATATATCTTGAAGCACAGGAAAAATCTCAAGAACATTCATTGAAATCCGGTAGAGGAATTTCAAAGGTCCCGGCAAACCAAAAGCCCTTTTACCCACGGAAGGTAAAAGGGCTTTTTCAATGCTCAAATTGAAACGGATTTTCTTACGGTTATCGTTTCGGTTTTTGGATATTGGATCCCCTGATCGATGAAGGCAAACCGTTCAAGCTTCCTCCTTGATTTCAACCAATTTATTCTTTCCGCCCTTATAACATGCAATGCCGCTTATTCTGCATTTACCGTTTGCCCCATAGTTTTCACATACCTTCGCTTCGCTAAAATGAATATTTTTGTTGGTATATGAGAAAGAAGCAAAAACTTTGCCTACCGGATATTCGCAATCCGGACATTTCCACATCGACGACCGCCTCCTTGTTTTCCTATCGGCAAAAATTTCAGAAAAATAAAGAGGTTATCGCAATATTTCATTTTTTATCGTAAACTCCCGGGTCTAAAAAAAGGCCCCTGTTTCAAATAACGTCTCCGCACAACAAATTTTCCGGTCATAATGGCCTTCATAATCCAGGGGATATTCGGGTTCATTAAATCACCCAAAAGTTCCCCGTCCATATTGAGGTAAATATTCTTTAAACGCCCATACTGAAGGTGGGAGATTATCGGATGATCAAAAGCTTCATCTTTTTTATACCGATGATCCCATATCCATCCGACGGGATAAATGATGTGACTGCCAAATTTCTTTTTCACCGGATTTCCATCCCCTAAATTTAATTCCAATTTACTTTCCTCTATTGTAATTGATTTTTGACGGTTTGAATTCTAAAAAAAGGTTACATTTGGGTAAAATTATCATCTGCTATTCGCTGTTAACCCCAATATTACCTTGACTCTTTAATCCCTGATGGTCATGATTTCATCCAATCTCGCCGTGTGCCGTTGTGAAAGCATATCCTGCCGCAACTTCCAATTGGGATCCACGCCCCGGACCGCCAGTTTGAGAGCATTCCATCCATAGTGTTCAAATCAGGAAAACATGAGAATATCAATTTCAGATAACCTTATTCGTTCCTGCCATTTCTGCTATTCTTACTAATTTTGTTTCCACCGTTGTCTACTCCTGTGCGTAGTTAGTGTGTCCCTAATAAGAACGGTTGTATGTGGCTGCCTTCCCTCCTTCGGCATTACCCGATTTCATCGGTACTATTCAGCCATCCGAATCCCTGCCTACCATTTGGCATCCTTCTTTGTTAGAGTTGTTTACCATACTTCGTTACTACTAAGGATATACAGAGCCTCCCGGGTTACCGTGTAATCATTGTACAGCATGCCTGGCTCTCCGACCCCGGAGAAGTGATAATACCCTCGCCCTATTGGATATCATCATATTGCCTTCCGGCCGTTTCGACACCGTCGACCTCTCAAGTTTACTCATTTCGAGGCTCAATCACCTTCAGGCCTACTGCCTAACTGTCAACGCTTAACATACTGAGTTACCTCTAATATGTCCATGACTCGCTACTGGTTGAATTGGCTGATTCTTACCAGACGGGGTTTTCTCCCGTTAAATTACACGACCTTGCCCGGTCGCACCGAAAAATGAGGCGATATATACTTCTTCTTTGCTTTTAAAGTAACTGTAAATCGTTCCCTTGCCTAATTCGGCCAAAGCGGCGATCTCGTAAATGGTTGTTGTCTCATATCCTTTTTCCTGAAAAAGTTTTCCGGCAGCATCCAAAATCAAATCCCGCCGCATCATTTGCACCCGTAAACGCCTTTTAGTTACACTCATCCCGAATCACTTCCAAACCTAATTATTGTCTATCTCATCTCATTAACTTCTTTACAAAAGGAATTAAAGTACCGCCCCAAAAGGTAAAAATTTCTTGAGGCAGTACTATATATTATTTAATGTAAATGGAGAGGTGGATATATTGGGTCTTGCCTTGTTTCCTGCTCCGGTGTTACTTTAAACCAGGCAGCATACATTGTAGGAAGAACAAATAGAGTTAAAAGCGTCGCCCCAAATAAACCACTGGCAATCGTCACTGCCATGGGCCCCCAGAATTGATCCATGATCAAAGGAATCATCCCCATGATTGCCGCAGCCGCTGTAAGCATAATGGGTCTAAAACGTAGCACTGTTGCATTAATAATCGCATTCCAGGTCGATTCTCCCTCGTCAAGCTGCCTTTGAATCTGATCCATCAAAATAACGGAATTACGAATAATGATACCAAACAAAGCCAAGATGCCCGCAATTGCCACGAAACCTAAAGGCCGATCAAAAACCAGTAAACCAATGACAATCCCAATAATCCCGAGCGGTGCCGTAAGCAAAGTTATAAACATTTTCGAAAAGCTCTGTAATTGAAACATCAATAATACCATAATGATAATTAACATAATGGGTGTCATTTGAAGCAAATAACCTGTTGCTATAAAGCTTCGTTCGCTCGATCCGCCAATATCAATATGATAACCAAAGGGTAAAGAATCCCTTAATTCCTCGAGACTGGCGTACACTTGCTTACTTGCAAAATCGCCGGTAACTCCGGTAACCGTCTCAGCCTGCACGGTAATGGTCGGTTTTAAGTTGCGCCGCCAAATAGTACCTTCTTCCGCGCCATAACTGATTTTGGCGATTTGCCCCAGTGGCACGGAACGGCCATTTCCAAGCGGAATATTTAAATCTTTTATATCCGCCAGGCTTCTCCGGTTTTGGGCATCCATCCGGAAAAGAATTGCAATGGTTTTATCGTTCTCCCGAAATTCACTAATCGGAAATCCGGAAATTTGCGCCTGCAGGTTCAAAGCCATGCGCCAACTATCAATTCCAAGCATCCGGGCCTTATCCTGGTCAACCATCAACTGCAATACCTTACTTTTTTCATACCAGTCACAATTCACGCCAACCAGATTGGGATTATTGGCCATGATATCACGGACTTGTTCGGCGATTTTCCGCACTTTGTCGTGATTATATCCTGTGACGCGCAACATCACCGGATACGGGTCCGGAGGGCCGATCTGAATGACTTTGATGTGCCCTTGGACATTGGGAAAGCGCGAATCAAACAAACGGTTGATCTTCTGCTCCAACGCATTCCGTTCCTTAATTCCCTTGGTGACAATCACAAATTGAGTATAATTGGGAGCCGGTATCACCGGTTCAAAAGTCAGGACAAACCGGGGCGCTCCACTTCCTACATAATAGGAATAACTGGCAATATTCGGATCTTTACTGATGTACTTGGCAAACCGGTTCGCTTCATGCTCTGTCGCTTGGAATGAGGCTCCTTCCGGAAGTCTCATCTCCACGATAAGCTCCGGCCGAAGCGAACTGGGAAAGAACTCTTTTTTTAGAAATTTAAATGAAAAAACTGCTAATAAAAAACAGGCGATAGTGATACTTAACACCAGCTTGCGGTGATTCAAGCACCCATACAACATTTTTTTAAAGGTATTATAAAAACGGTTATCATAAATATCTTTGTGCTCTTCCTGGGCGGCCGGTTTTACCTTGATCAATTCAAATCCCAATAACGGTGTTACCATGACCGAAATCAACCAGGATAGTAGTAAGGATATCGTAAGCACCGGAAACAAACTTCTACAAAATTCCGAAGCCATTCCTTTGGCGAGCCCGACGGGAATAAATCCGGCGCAAGTGATTAATGTACCGGTTAACATGGGAAAAGCGGTTACAGTATACGCAAAACAGGCAGCTTTCTTGTGTTCCCATCCCTGTTCCAATTTGACGGACATCATTTCCACTGCAATAATAGCGTCATCCACCAACAAACCTAAAGCAATGATTAAAGTCCCCAATGAAACTTTATGAAGATCGATGCCAGTGATCTGCATTCCCAAGAAAGTCCCTGCTATCACTAAGGGAATACAAAGCGCCACAACGACCCCGGTACGGACGCCGAGACTTAAAAAACTGATCAACAATACAATCGCAATCGCCTCTAATAGTGTCTTGACAAATTCGTTCACGGAATCCTTCACAACTTCCGGTTGATCGGAAACCTGACTTATCGTAAGTCCCAGTGGCAGCTCTTTTTTGATCTGTGCCAAAAGTTTATTTAAATCTTTACCTAATGTCAGTACATTACCGCCTTTTTCCATGGAAACGCTGATTCCCATCGCTGGTTTCCCATTAAAATACATTTTGGGTTCAGGCGGATCGACATAGCCCCGTTTAACGGTTGCAATATCCCTCAAACGAAACGTTTTGTCCATGACCCGGATCGGCAGATTGCGGATGGCTTCAATATCATCGAACATTCCGGTAACGCGCACGTAAACATTATCGGTTTTTGTAGCAACCATCCCGGATGGCACCATAGTGTTCTGGGCCTTTAAGGTCGTCACAATTGCCAGGGGATCAATCCCATACCCTGCCAATTTACTACTATCCATTTCAATATAAATTTTTTCGGGTTGAACCCCGGTTAACTCAACTTTTTTAACGTTTTTTACTCCCAACAGCATCCGCCGGATCTTCTCGGCATGGGACCGCATTGCTTCATAAGAAAAGCCATCTGATGTCAACGCGTAAATACTACCGAAAACATCATCGAACCGGTCGTTATAAAACGGCCCGACCACTCCCTCAGGCAAAGTACTTTTGATATCATTCACCATATTACGAATTTCCAAATAGGTTGGCCGTATATCGGCATCATTTATATCCTCTTTTAAATAGACAAAGATCACCGATTGCCCGGGCTGAGAACAACTTTTTACATAATCCAATCCCGGTGTGTCTTGCAATCGTTTCTCGATTTTATCGGTGACTTGTTCCTCGATTTGACGCGCCGTAGCTCCGGGCCATCCCACCGAGACCACCATTTGGCGCATCTCAAAATCGGGATCTTCCATCCTGCCTAAATTTTGATAAGCATAAATTCCGGCAAGCGCAATTAAGATGATAAAAAAGTAAACAAGCCCTTTATGGTTTAGAGACCACTCCGTCAAATTGAAACTCATAGGTTATCATCTCCTATACGTACCTTTTCCCCTTCCCGTAATTTATGGACCCCGGCTGTAACAATGCGATCACCGCTATGGATTCCTTCTAAAACCTGAACTTGATCCCCATCGCCATAAGTGCCTAATTTTACTGGTTTCAAACGAACAACGCCTTGATTGACCACCCAAACTGCAGGAGTCTGATCCGTTTGGTAAATGGCTGATAAAGGTATATATGTATCCAATAGGCCGTTTGGGTCGGTAATCCTTACCGTCGCAGTCATGCCCAGCTTGATAGTTGACAGTGGGTTAACCAGACTAATCCGCACTTTATAGGTACGGGTGACTGCATCAGCCATCGGCGAAATTTCCCGCACTTTACCCTTTACTGAAACACTCGATAAAGCCCAAAAGGTAACTTGGCACTTTTGCTGTTTATTTAAATCTTCGATCCGGTTTTCCGGAACATTAATCTCCACCTCACGCTCATTACCGCTTACTACAACCACTACCGGTTGGCCGGCTTGCACAACTTGCCCGGTTTCAGCATTAATTCTGGCTACAACTCCGCTTTGGTCGGCATATAGATTACAATAATTCAGTTGGTTGGTGCTTGCGTTATATTGAGCCTTCGCTTGACGCAACTGGGCATCGGCTGCGTCATACAAGGTCTGGTAGCGATCAAACTCCGCTTTACTCATTAATTTTTTATTGTATACCTCTTGAAAACGTTCCAAATTATCCTTAGCCATCTTATACTGGGACTCTGCCCCAAATAACTGAGCTTTGTTTGCATTGCTCCCTTGTTGCAAATCGATCGGGTCAATTTGAATTAAGGCTTCTCCTTTCTTTACAATGCTTCCCAGCTCGACATTGCGCCGGATAATTTTTCCATTTACTAGAAATGCCAATTGGCTTTCATAGCGACCCCGTACTTCACCGGAATAACTATAACTTTGAACTGATGAATCATTTAGACCTACGGTTTGAGTTTCTACCAGAGGAATATCCTCCGTTACTTTCTTTAGCTCAGCTTTAGACTTAATAAACCATCCAGTTAATATAAGCACCAAGATGATTCCTACAGCCGCACCCCAGTAATATTGGGTCTGAATCAATTTTCGCATTGTTATTCACTCCCTGAAATTTAATGTCCGTACTCAAAAATAACTTTATCGTAAATTTTATTGTCTACGCGCGTGCGCGCCCCATCGCCCGATCCAGTTCAGCCAAGGCAATATTATACATACTCAAAGCCTGGGTGTAATTGGTTTTGGCTTGCGTTAAACTGACTTCAGCATCAAGCTGTTCCAGTGAAGAGCTCAATCCTACTTTATAGCGGGTATTGGCTACTTCTAATGCCTCCTGGGCTGTATCCAAACTTTTTTGAGCCACTTCAATGGTTTTAAGGGCTGCCTCAGAATTTCTGTAAGCCTGCTCCACTTCCAGTTTGATTCCGCGTTGTAATAGCTCTTTACCTATCCGTGCCTGTTTCAAGGTATCTTCAGCTTCAGCGATCTGGTGAAGCACCATGCCGCTTTCAAATAGTTTCATGGTCCCGACCACTCCCACCGACGTTGATGGTGCTTCATTAATAGGTTCGTAATGATAATGGTCGGCCACCAATGCTACCGTCGGCTTAAGACCGCTTTTAGCAATTAACACGGCCTGCTTGACCATTTCAATTTTAGCGTTGATACCCTCAAGTTCCGGCCGCTGCGTTAGAGCTTCATTCTGACAGGCTTGTAAATCTTGCGGTATTTGACCGGATTCCATTTTGTCTTCAAAAGAATATACCGTATTCAAATCAACGCCCAAAACATAATTCAATGATTTTTTAGCCAAAGTCAGATTATTCTGTGCCAATACCTGTTTCTGCTTTAAGTCGGCCAATTTCTCTTCTGCTCGCAACACATCGAGTTTAGGAACTAAGTCTACTTTGTAATAAGCGTTAGCTTCCCTAAGATGATCTTCCATGCTGGAAACCGCTTCATTCATTGTCACTTCCATCCGTTGGCAGAGCAGAACCGTATAATAGGCCTTTTTTACCGACAGTACCAAATCGTTATTGGCAGCGGTTAGATTGGCCTTGGCACCTTGTTGATTGGCTCTCGCCGCATTTTTAGTGCCGGTAAGTTTATGGCCGGTATAGAGCGGCTGACTCAATTGAAGATGATATCCATAATAGTTTAAACTATCATCCATATTCTGCTGTAGTGGAACCTGCCCATATGTCATCGCCGATAGGGCATTATTCAAATCAACTAACTTCTGAGCGAGCTGTACACTACTTGGCTGTTCATTGTAACGAGTATAGCCGCCTTCAATTGTTAATTTAGGGCCATAGGCTGAAAAGGCCTGAGCCAATTTATCCCGGGCTATTTTTACATCGCCTAGCGCTATTTGGCGTTGCAAGCTATTTTCCATCGCAATCCGAATAACCTGATCAACCGTGAGCTTTTGTTGTACAGACTGGTCTGCCCAGCAAATAGTGTTTACGCCTAAGAATAAAAATGCGAATATCATCCATTTAAATTCATACCAGTGTCGCGGGTTGAGCCTCATAGTATTTACTCCTTTACCATATACATAATGTTTAGTAAAATTAAGTTAAATCGGTATGCTCATGGCTGCGCTCCTCTTCAAATCCATTCTGGGAACTACATATGTAAATTAAATATACAACAGTATACTTATAATTTATCGCGGCAATGACTTACAGTCAAGAAACAGAACTTCGATGGATGTATATTAAGCTACAATATGGCAGTACTTATAGATTAATTTACAAAAAATCTATTCTTATTGAATAACTTGGAAACCGGTAAAAATCCATACTCAAACAATTTAAAAGACCCTACACAAAGAATATTTGCATAGGGCTTTAAATCTTGATATATTACAATATGTAGTATTTACTTTAAGCGGGGGAATAGCTTAAGCGCATTATCGCGGCAAACAGCCTGACGCTCTCTATCCGTTAACAGGTCGGTATCTTCCAAGGCTCCTACTAAACTGAAACAGCCAATTTCCGGAGTATGGGGGTAGTCACTTCCATAAAAAAGGTGATCAATGCTAACGATTTGCAAAAGAGTGCTTAGTTGTTTCGGTATGCAAAATCCAGCCACATCATAATACAAACTTCTTAAATCTCCAAATACATCCGGAGCATCAACCTCTTTTTTAACCATCATCGCCTGGAGTAAAGGAACTGCTTTGTACACCATTTTCGGTAAAAATGAACCCTTATAGGGCAGATAAAAATTGGAACTAACCTTGCTTTTATTAGTGTTATACATTACAAAAGCACTTAACCGATCGGCAAGTATCGGCAAAAAAGCTCCGGCATGGGGAACAACAAACTTAATATCCGGAAAACGTTTCATCGTCCGGTTTAAAATCATGTTCGTTATCGTCCGGGTCGTATCAAAGAAGTATTCCATGGCGGGAATCGGTAGGTTTTCGGCTACATTATCGGGCAAACTGCTTGGTTCTGTCGGATGAATGGCCACTACCGCTTTACGCCGGTTTAGTTCTTCCATAACCGGGTCCAATCGGGGATCACCCAAATAGACACCTTGCGAGTTGGTAAGAAGCGTGAATCCATCAACGTCCAAAGCGTCCATAGCATATTCGATTTCGGCCAAACTGGCTTCAAGATCCGGCAACGGTAAAGAAGCAAGCAATCCAAAACAGCAGGGATACTCCCGAACAAGCTCGGCTCCTTCCTCATTGACTTTATGTGCCAATATCTTTGCCGCATGATTATCGCCGAAATTGATCCCGGGAGAAGTAATGGATAACATTGAAGTTGCAATCCCCAAAGTTGTCATCGTTTCTAAATGGGTCTTTAGATCCCAATCCGGAACCGGAAATCTATCGGGATTAACAATGCCATTTTCTAAAAGGGCCTTTTTATAGGAATCGGGTAAAAAGTGAACATGGACATCGATTTTGAGCCGTTCATTTCCCTTACATTTGAGAAGAAATCTTTTTGAATGATTTTTCATATCTCTACCTCCGTTTTTAATCAATTGAAACAAGTGTATATTATCTTTACATTTGTATGCTTATAATTTATACTTAAAATAAATCCTGTTCAAGAAGCAGATTGTGATTTTTGGTAAGTTAATCTACAAATCTTTTCAATCGTAGTTTAACTTTTAAAGGAGAAAATTATGGCTACAGAGCAGTTAGAAAAAAAAGAGGATTTGCGAATCCGAAGAACTTATAAACTTTTATTTGAGGCCCTTCTTGCTTTACTGGAGCAACAACCTTTTGAAAGAATTAGTGTAACTGATATTTGTGATAAGGCCATGGTCCACCGTACTACTTTTTATAAGCATTTCGAGGATAAATATCACCTTCTGATGTACGGTATCAAAGAATTGCAGAACGATTTTAGCGAGAAAAGCATTACCAATGAAAATTTTGACAATCCAAAACAATATTATCTGGATATATTTGAGCATGTTTTAAAATATATATCGGCGAATCAAAAAATGTATTCATTAGTGTTAGCCAGGAATGAAACGGATTCAGTATTGTCAATGTTTTCTAAATTGGTGGTTGAGGATATTATGGGTAAATTAAACGACAATGAAAAAAGAGGGATCAAGCATCTTATTCCTCTTGAGATTATTGCCAACTTTTATGCTGGGGCTTTGCTTTCAATGATAAGCTGGTGGCTCAGAAATTCCGAATCCGTTCCAATAGATGCTATGGTAAGATATTTGGATTTAATGATGAAAGAGGACGCATTCGTATCCACAAACTAGTAAAAATGTATATTTGTTGAAATTTAAGGTTTTAATAAGGGACCCGCACCTAACTTGGACTGTCTTACTAAGTGCGTAAAAGAAGCACATTCGAAACACCATCCTAAACCTTAATAGTTAAAATATCTTCCCATCTCGTAGTATAACATGGTGAAAGTTTTTCTTGCCTAAGTCCCCACTTTTTACCTGAGCCTTGGACTGCCAGTTTCAACGTGTCCCGTCCGTATTTAGAATTTATTTGATCCAAAGTTTTCATGATTTGATCGTGTTTGGGCCGGTTTACATTATCAAAAAGACTTCCTTGGATACTGGTCTCCGGCACTATGTCAAATAGCACCACGCCCGCTTTTTTGTAACGATATCCTTTGATGTAAATTGCATTGAGAGCAGCTAGGGCATAGCGGGTGATTTCCATGGTACTATTGGTTTCCACCGGCAATTTGCAGACAAATTTTTTTTCATATTGGGGTTCGTCGGGTTTAAATCCATTGGTATGGATAAACACCATCAATCTCCCGGCACAGGATCGTTGTTTTCGAAGTTTGGACGCGCACCGGGCGGCGAAAGTGGCGACGGCCTCCTGGATAGGTTCTAGCTCCGTTTGGGATTCCCCGAAAGAGCGGGAGGTACAGATCATCTTTTTTGCTTGCGGTACTAATTCCATCTCCAAACATGAGATTCCTTCCAACTCTTTTTTCACCCTAAGTCCGACCACCGTCATTCGCTTCCGGACCCAATCATCACACATTTGGGTAAAATCCCATGCGGTCTTCACATTCACTGATTTTAACAGATTGGCATATTGTTGGCCGATCCCCCACACGGATTCTATCTCAAGTTTCATCAGTGCTTCTTGAATTTTATCCTGGGTATTTAGCACACATATTCCCTGTTTTTCAGAAACTTTTTTGGCGATATGATTGGCTACTTTGGCTAGTACTTTTGTAGGACCCACTCCAACGCTTACTGGAATTCCGACATTTTTCAATGTAGTTTTTTGGATTGTCTGGGCATAGTCCTCTAGTTCGACCAGTAATCCTGCTAAATTTAGAAAAGCTTCATCAATACTATAAATTTCCATCTCTACTGCGAATTTTCTCAGAGTACTCATAACCCTGGAAGATAAGTCTCCGTAATTCATATAATTAGAAGAAAATAATATAACATTATTTTTTTCAACGATATCCTTTATTTTAAATGCCGGTGCTCCCATTGGAATGCCGATGGCTTTAGCTTCTGCTGACCGTGCAATCACGCATCCATCATTGTTTGAAAGTACAACTACCGGTTTATCGTTAAGATCAGGTCTGAACGCACGTTCGCACGATACGTAAAAGCTGTTACAATCTACTAATGCATAAATTCTCGCTCACCTTCTTTTCGTTCAAGTTAAATCCAACAAAAACTTTGGTTAAAAAAACATAGAAATTATTACAATCAACTAAAGCAAACATTGTTAGAACACCTTTTTTTTGATGATATAAGTGACAATCCCCCACACGGAAAAATCATCATCTTCTTTAATAATGATCGGTTGATAATCTTTGTTTGCCGGCATCAGATATATTGTATTGCCCTCCATCTTGATTCCCTTTAATGTAAATTCTCCATTTACAAAACAAACCGCCAAAGCCCCACTCTTGTAACTCAAAGATTTATCAATCACTAAAAGATCCCCGTCATTTACCCCGGCATCGATCATCGAAACACCTTTTACTCGGCCGAATTATCTAATAAACTCAGATTGTTCATAAATGATGGATATATACTCCAACTCGGTTTATTAATTTTTCATAAATAGAATTGTTCAAAATAATATTACTTACAATTGTCTTATATAAAAAATTCAGAGAAAAAAAGGAGCAACTTAAAGCCTATTTTCGATAATAGGAAAGGTCGCCCTCCTTGATCCTATTGAATTGCGTGCACTACGGTTACACAACAACATGTTGTAGCTGGCGGGCCGCGGTTTTTAATGATATCGTTTAGAAAAGAAGGCTAAATTATGGTGCTATTTCAACAAAGCTGATTACAAGCAGGCGCGGCCACATTCTCAAAACTAAGTCAAAGTATCACTAAGTTTTGTGGTGTCTGCAACACGAAAACATTACACGTCATTTTGCTAACTTTAGGCCGATAGCGGCATCATCGTGCAGCTACATAAAAATTGAGGATGAAAATTCAATGTGGACTGTAAGAAAAGAATCTGTACAAGCACTTAAAACCATTTTAAAAGAAGAAGGAGATACTATTTCTGAGGGTTTTAACATAATTGATGAAATGATACAACAGTTTAATGATATATTTCCCCGAACAGATCTTTCTGCAGTTATTGGTTTATTGTTAGCGAAAGGGAAAGAATTATGTTTGGGAATGTATAGTCTAGTTTAGATAATCTTGCTCAAGAATCAGGAGCATTGTTACGACCAACTATTGGAGCATTGAATTAATAGAGTTTTTTTATGATGACGAAGAAAGCGCCATACATGGTTTTTTAGTTGGGTTCGATTCAAATTATTCCGTTGGTAATGGGTCTATGATGAAGTCGACGTAATGTGGTTTGTTCCTCAACCCATTGGCCGGATAGGTTTTGACTAATTTTAGCCGTTTCGTATCGTATGACATATCGTCAACCAAACACGCCTCAGCCACGCGTCTATTATAAACATGCAGCCAGGCATAGTTTTTCTTTGTCCAAGACAAAATCGCCTTCTGAAGTGCCCTACTATCACGGTCGTAGTCTTTGTCTTTGACTGTTAACCCCATCACGTTCAAGCAGAAACCTAGGGAACCACTGATTAATTAACCTTACAGCGTTTTTTCTTGATTAAATTTCTTGTTTTTGAAACATTTAAAGGCTAATATGCACATATTTACTGTTTCCAGGGGTAATTCCCCCGGAAAAG